>NZ_JIBU02000046.1:0-257 GCF_000633595.2 Clostridium drakei
ATAAGACCTCCTAAATTCTCTCAAAAGCTTTTATACACCATATATTCAAAGCTCCCTCCACCTAAAAAGTTGTGTAGTAACTATTGTAATTCTAATATGAAAAATTGCTTATAATACATTATGATATGGCTCTTAATAAAAAACGTAGCTTTCATAATACTTATTGCCTAGTTTATATATTTAAACTAGGCACATCCTAAAAAATTTTTAGGACGGTAGTCCTTTGGATTATAAAGCTTTACGAATACTTACAGTAG
>NZ_JIBU02000046.1:331-531 GCF_000633595.2 Clostridium drakei
GCAATTGCAGTTATATTTTTTCAGATGTTTAATGGGTTTTAGAGAAAAGAAGATGATTGAGATAATCCACTATTCATAAAGACATAATTTTAAAATAAAAACTGGAAATTTTGCATTAAGATTTTTGTGGGTTAGGGTAATATGTAACAGTTTTTACGACCTACCGGTCTAAGAGATTACCATCCCTTTAAATAAGTATA
>NZ_JIBU02000047.1 GCF_000633595.2 Clostridium drakei
TGAGCAAAGCTCCAAAAGTTATCCACATTTTTCAACTTTCAATTCTGCAATCATCTAAAAAAACTATTATTACATTTATTATAACATAAGCCAATGATTCTTTTAATATCATTGGCTTATTTCTTAATATTTAATCATATTCTATTTATTAGGGTTGTCCATGTGTACAGTTCACTATGCTATAAGAAAAAAGACTATATCTCACCATTTTGAAGTATAATAATATTATCTTCCTTTTCAAACTTTCCCTTAACTTTTTCATAAAAAATAAAAATAAACTAAAATGATGTTTGTTGAGTGTACTCTATTTTCTTTCCAGTTAAAACATCATATCCTAAGCTTCCTGTATCTGCGTTAGATTTGAACTTAGCTACTATTATCTTCTCATAACCCACACCAGGTTCTTTCTTTAAGAAATATCTTACATTAAAACAATTTGAAAGCTGAGTTTTAATTTCAAAACCAAATGCCCATAACTGCACATTGTTTTCTTTTAGTAGTTTTAAAATTGGCAACCATATAATCTCTGATGTGGTTCCAGAGAATGGATTATCTAGTATAATAACTTTCTTACTCTTATCAGTAGATGATGTATATAACTTTCTTAGATAACTAATCAAGCATATTAGAACAGATATATACATTCCATTAGTTTGCCCTTTAGAACCATAAGCTCTATCCCAGTTAAGCCAAGAGTTAACTTCCATATTATTTATATCTTCTAACTTATATAACTCTATTGAGCTGGCTTTAATTGGCTTTATTATCTGCTGAAATAATTTTTCTATTGTTAACCCTTTAGATAACTGATTTCTTCTCTCATTATCATCTTCGTATTCCCCAGAACCGTTAATTAAATACTCAATATAGTTCTTCATCTTTTCTTTAGCTATATCATCTTCTAATTTAGTCAAGTTAACTTTTATCATTTCTTGTCTAATGCCATTTATTTCGATAACAGATAAGTCAGCCAACTTCTTAATATCTCTCAATATATTTTCACTCTGTTGGATACATAAAGTTACAAACTTTTCTTCTTGTAATTCAAGAGATTTAATATCATCATCTAATCTGATTTGCTCTTGTTTTATTAATTTTAATAAACATTCTTTATCTTCACTAATATCTTTACCTATTAAATTAGTTATGGTAGTCTCAAGATTAGCTACATCATTAGGAATTTTCGCCAATTCTTCTAAAATTTCATTAAATCCTTGCATATAATTTACTAACGCATTACCTTTTACAATATCTGCTTTATAAAAATGCTTTTTACTGTTTATTGAGTTTTTAATGTTAGATACAGCTTTTTCGATTTCTTTAGAAGATCTGACCCTATCTAAAGATATATCATCTATTTCTAAATCTACATCTATATCCTTGGCGATAATACTAAATTCACCTTTGCAATCTTTTTGAAATTGTAGTTCTTTTTCTAAATCATTTTTAATTATTTTGAACTGAGATATTTTTTTCTCAGAATCACGAATAATACTTTTTATTTCTTTCATCTTTTCTTTCGGATTTATATCATTTAGATATCCTTGAATAAATTTCTTTATATCTAAATATATCGTATCTTTTTCTTCTTTTAACTGTTTAATTTTCTCTTTATATCTATCACTTAATGAACGTATTTCTTTTTCATACTCTAAAAGTATATTATTTTCTTTTTGTAGTTCTATTCCTAAATTATCTACATAAATTTGAATTTCAGCTATAACTTCGTTAGAGTTGTTAGTAAATTCTAATGTTATATGATCTAATTCATCTAAAGATATTCCATCCTGCTCAATATTATTTTTTAATCCTTCAATTCTTACCTTGCAAGATTGAATTTCTTCTTCTAATCCTTTTAAATTGCTATTAATGCCATTAAATCTATCTATAGTAGCTTTCAATTCACCTTTTAAATAAGTATATTCAGCATCTTTTATAACCTCATCATCATTTGAATCTACAAAAGATATCTTATCAATTTCATCTTTTAAGTTGCCTACAGTTCTATCCATAGTCCTTATCTTATCATCTAAAATATTCTTTCCAATATTAAGCTCAGTTAATAATCTTTGTTCTGATATTAATTCATCTGATTTACATTCTTTTTCTTTTCCCATAGACTTAATTTCATCATTAGCTGCAATATATTGATTTTGTAACTCTATATATTTATCAATCTCTATAATTTGATTTTTTAAAGTATCTATTAAATCCTCTGTATTTTCTGTCTGCTTTTTATTCTCTATCATATTCGCAGTAATAGATATTTCTAATTTTGTATATTCCTCTGTATCTTTCTCATTTTTCTTTAAAACTAACTCTATATTGCCTACCTCTGCAGCAAGAACTTCTATGGTCTTAGCATTTAAAAATTTACTGATAAAGCTTTTAACAATAGCAGAACTTTTTTTGACCTCTTCTATATTATGAACTAAACCAGATTGCTCTTCCTGTAACTCACTTAATTCAATTTCTTTTTCCCTCTTTATTCTTGCAATTTCATCTGCATTAACAAAGAAATCAACATCTTTAGATGTAAAAGTCATTCCATTTGGTAATAATACAGTATTATCCAAAGAATCTTGATTTATTATAGGAATCGCCCCACCAAAATAGTTAGATAATACAGTTTTATCACTTATAAACTTTCTATATTCTCTTTCTCCAAGTAATATAGCATATGGAACTAACTCATTTATACTTATAAAATATTTCTTCTCATCTGTAGTTAACTTAGCTAAAAAATCTTTACCTAATATAGCGTCTGAATACTTTGGCTTTAAAGTATTATACACTTCTTCAGTATCTTTACTTAGCGTTAAAGAATTGCTTTTTAAACTTGTTATAAGATTCGTTATTTCACTTATTTTTATTGAAAGCATTTTGTTACCTTCTGATAATCCCTCTAACTTCTTATCAATAGTTTCATCTAAAACATTAATATCTGATTTTTCATACTTAGCTATATATTCCTCTATATCTGCATAAAGCATTCTAGCTTCATCTAATATAGCATTTTTGTCTTTTAAATCATGCTCTAATTTAACCTTATTTACTTTTAGAGTACCTATCATTGTTGTTGCTTCATTGATATCTTTCTCATATTGAACCTTTAAAATTTTCAAGGATTCTTTCTCAACTAAGGCTTTTTCTAATCTTTCTTCCATATCTATCTTAGTTAAGTTATCTTTAGATGTATTTTCTATAATTTTAAAATTAGTTCCAGACATATTTTTTTGTATGTCGATTTTTCTCTTTGTAAGTCTTTTTATATCTCTTTCTAAGCTGCTTATTTCACTTCTTAATTTAATTGTTGTTTCTGTATGCGTATTTATCTGATCAGCCGCCTTAATTATGTTTTCATTAATACTAGCTATCTCCACATTAGAAACATTAATTTTATTTGCCAAGTAATTCTTTACCTTTTGACCAATAGAATTTCTTTCTGCAAGTAATTCAGTATTACTAAATTCTAATGCCTCTATTGACTTTATACATTCTGCTTTCTTGGCCTTATCTTGTAGAATAGAATGATATACATTTTCTTTTTTCTTTATTAAGAGTTTTTTAGATTCTTTCTGTAAAACAATATTTAGCTCGCCCACTCTTTTCTCTTGATTATTAAATTTCACATTATTATCAGCAAGAGATTGTTCTATATCATATATTTCTATAGCCTTTAAGTTTATGGTATTTTGTTTAAAGAGCTTCTCTTCTCTCTCTATATTTTCTGAAACCTCATCAGAAGCTTTCTTCAGTTCTACAATCTTTTGCTCTAAGAAAGCTATACTTTTCTTTATTTCAATATATAAAGCATCTCTTTCTACATACTTATCTTTTATTTCCGTAAGCTTCCTAGCAACTAATTCTACAAAACTAAGTATTTTATCATATTCCCTTGCTTGTCCCTTTTTCTTTATAAGGTCATCCATGAGCTCTCTTATATTTAATAAATCTCTAGCTAGTTCCTCACTGTCTCTATACTCCACATCAACTCTATTAGCATTACATTCTTCTATTTTAGGAATCAAAAATTTCAATATAAATTTCTCACTAGTAGAAAAAGTTCGTAAGTAGGTAGCAACATACTTTTCATCTGCATTAACCCCTCTTATAAGTTCCCATTCAGCATTGGTTATATTGTATTGAGCCAGTCTTTTTTTATAATCCCTTGCTTTATCAGGAAGCTCGACATAATAACCATCACCTTTTATACCCTTTAAATATTTTTTAAGGTCCTGTAATGACATTCTCTTTTTGCTATTATTCTCATCTTTTTCTACCAAAGGGATGTTGAATATATCATTTTCATTAGGTGAATTATATAGGCAAATGTAAGAAAATTTATCAAAATCTCCATAATTAGATTCTCCGTCACTATTAGTGATCTTATTAGGTTTTGATGCACAAAATCCAGCTAATAAATATTTATATCCCATGCCTTCATCTAATTCCCATTCCGTTAAGCAATGAACAACTGTATTCTTATTAGCTGGATCAAATACAGCTTTAAAATCCCAATCCTTTTGCCATGTACTATTAGGAATAATTGTTTGACCAAGACATTGAATCAAGAAACTTTTTCCACCACCATTAACCATATCTAACACTATGGTTTCCCCTAGGGAGTTTATCTTCATATCTTCAAAACATTGCTTCCCTTCATTGAACCTTGCTATCGCTCTACCTCTATTTAAACTAGGCATTTATATTTCCCCTTTGCTTTCTATTTCCTCATCTAGTATCCTTTGTAATACTGTTTTTGTTTCAGCATCATCGAAAAATCGCTCCACAATATATTCAAATTTGGGAGTTATACTGTATCTACTTGTATACTCATCTTTATCCATATACTTGTTTTCTACTAAAAAAGCTAAAGTTTTATTTATTAACGTTAGTCTTGTTTTACCTCTTTTTTCATTGAAATCAACGGTTTCTTTGTTTCTATTGTTTGATTCATTCATTTCATTCATCCAATATCTATGCATATCTTTAAATGAAGAATCATCTACATTTTCTATATTAGTATTGGTAGCAAGAGCCGTAAGCTTATCTTCTACTCTATCTAATAAACTTTTAGAAGTTATATATTCCACATATGTTCTATAATTGCTTTGAATATAGAAAGTAGCTATAACACAGTAAATCACGAAGTAACATAAATATAGCTCTTTATTGTTTTTAGCTCCTAATCGGTGTCTAAGTTCTTCATTGGTATATCCAAAAACCTTATTATTTGCTTTAGCTATAACAAAAGCACCTTCTGTTTCTGTTATATATAATTCCAGTTGGAACATTTCTACTATTTCATCTAATTCAGCTGCTACTATAGAATTTGTTAACAAAGATCTATATAAGTCTTTATTTATTTTTTCATTTACTGGAACATTCCTAATCATATTAGAAAAAATCTCTAAGGCCGTTTTTGTATTAGAATCCATATTATCCACCTTAAACCTTTCTTATTATTACGTTAGTCATTTTGAATCCAAGGGCTATTTCAATATAAGAGTCCTCAATAGTCTCTATTTTTATTTTATAAGTTTCTAGTCTATCCATATAAACAGCCTCTAAAGCTTTCTCTAATGAGTCATTGCCTTTCTCTTTTTTCCATTCCTCATCTGATAGCACATTTTCTTCATTTAACCTTAAAAAATCCAGTATAAGCCCTATAAAATCAGGGTTCTTAAATATATTTTTATTGGTTTCTTCATCAGCGTCCATTATCACATCTCCCATTATAAATGAATCTCTATCTTTTAATAACATAAATAAATAGTTAATTATGTATTTGTAATTGTGGAGCACCCTTTCTCTAATTTCATTGTTAAACTTATCTGTATCTATAAGAATAGCATTTTCTTTGTCTTGAAAATTTGTATCATCATTATTTGTACTGTTATCATCAAAATCAAGCATCTCATTTATTTTAGGCAAGGCAAAACTTTTTTGTATATTTAGTTGAAAGAATGGCATAGCCATATATTCTAGGGATTTAGCACTTCCTATTTGCCCTAATTTATCTAAATAGGTTGAAAAGTCAAATGATGGTCTTAGAAGATTTATTTTTTTCTTCCTTAAAATTTCGTTAGCTTTTTTAGAAAGTATAACTAACTTTCCTAACAACTGTTGATGTAATTCAACAGTTTTATTTAGCTCTTTATCCATTTCATCTAAGCACCTAAAAGCATTTATTTCTTTTTCTCCAAGCTGTGATTTAGAAACTTTCGTTGCATAATCTTCCCTTAAAGTTCTAATCTGTTCCATAGTTTCAGAAAACAGTTTTTCCTCTTCAGCTTGATGTTTATCTGCTAGTTCTCTGTATTCTAAAAAAGATTTATATCCTAAATTCCCACCATATATTAAAGACATTTCAATCTCATAGACTCTAGCTATTTGCTTGATAACTTCTGCATTAACATTTGTAAGGGATATTAATGCGCTTTCATATTCATTATGTTCTATAAGTTTTTTTAGTATCAGTAAACTTATAGTTATTTTACTTTCTTCTCCAAACTCTTTAGTTTCTAGAAAAAAATCAATCGCACTTGGAGTCAGTTCAAATTCTTTAATACCTGAATCACTTGATTTATTAATTACATACTTTACATTTTGTCTTTCTGGCATAAAAATAGGAAAACCAATGTCAAACCCTCTTCCTTCAGAGTTTTGTATAATATCTATCGTATCATTAGTAAACTTGTACAAAGAATCCCCAATAAGTTTAATACTATATACTTTTTCTACAAACATTTGCAAGTAATCTTGTATATTTACAAAGGTTATATGTTGTGCTTTAAGTTTACCTTCATAGAAAAGGAAAGATATTATCCCCATACATACTTCACCAGCATCAATATTTTCATATTCATCTTTACTATACTTTCCATTCATAATCTTAAAGAATGGATAATATTTTACTAAAGATTTCATCCTCACAGATAATTCGTTAACTGTAGTATTTAATGTTTTTATATAATCTTCATTCATTTCCATATGCCTTTCTTAGTTCATTATAATTCAGTGCTTCTTGAGGTATATATTCTCGATTTTTAATAATAGCCTTTAATTTATCTCTAACTTCATTGCTAAAAGCATTTAAAAAAATATTGAGTCTATCTTCCTCTATATCAATTTGTTTTTGAGATCTAGATTTTTTAATCCCCATTTTCATTCCTATATTTAGAAGATTCTTGTATAAACTTGTACTTGGCATTATAGAAAAGTCTTTAAAATTACTCTTTAATCTAAGAAATATATCTACTCCTGATAAATCTATGTCTCCAAAATAATATATACTATCATTCTCATTTACCCCATACAAAATAGTTCCACGGAAATTAGATTCTACACTACATCCCTGTCCCCATATAAGCATATCTATATCATTGGATATTTCTCTTAGTATCTTATTTAAAGACCAATAAGTTTCTAAATTTTCAGCAATCAAAATATTTCGTCTATCTTTTTCATAAAATCCCTTAAATATAGTATTTAAAAGAGGTTCATTTTTCATTCTACACCCTAAGTCTTCCTCTTTTATACCTAACTTCTTCATAACTACAGAGACCTTACCTTCAGACATATCCTTCTCATATCCAAACATAATATAACTAATTTCATTTAAAGTTATTTCTCTATAATGAGTTGTATCCCTTAATAAATCATTTAGAGCTACTATAATATCATAATCTTCTCTAAACTCATCAACTCTTTTGCCATAATAGCCTAGATTAACCTTATTTAGCTTTGCCATATTTATTTTCTCTTCTTCTGTAAAAACGATTTTATCTCTAAGCACTTTATATTTCTTAAAGAGATGTGGATTTACATATGTTTTACCATCACCATGTTTCTTTATAACACCTGAATTTTCAAGTTCCTTAATAAGATTATAAAATTCCATATAATATACATTCTGTAAATCAACAACTTGCTTTTTATATATCCGTGACACTGTAGCATATAAGTCATCTATAGTGTACACAGTTTTCTTTTTATTAGATGATAATTCACCCTTAACTAATTCTACCTTCATCATTACTCCACACTTAAATTTTATTTTCACTATTTATATTCTGTAATTCTGTAAATTTATAATATAGACTACTTTGTATTAATTCTAACATGTCACCAATTTCTTATCCATATATTAAAAATAACTTCTTCAAATATAATATTAAATTCTAATGTCTTATTTAATTCTATACTTTGGTTCTCCACATATATGGTTAACCGTATAACATTCTATATCACCGTAAGAATCATTCTAATTAGTTATAATTTATCTAAGATAAATTCATCAACAGCTCTATTAATGCTTGAACTATCTATTTCACTAATCCATTCTTCTGGAATGACTATATATTTACATGCACTTTCTTTACTTTTTAAATAATTATATATTATATGAGCTTCATCTATTTCATTCTTGCCAATATTAATTGAAGTTTTTAAGGCATTACCAAAATGGGATATAATATTGCTCTTTATTTTATACTTTATTTCATCAACACTAAAATCACTAATTTTATATTTTTCACTAAAAATTACTTTATTATATCTTATTAAAAAAAGCTTAATTTCTTTATCATTTAAAAACTCTACTAAAGCAATATTTTTATTGGCTTCTGTAAATGCAATAATTTTGGCAGTACTTATCAAATGTTTTACTGCTCTTATATAATCTCTATATTTAGCTGCATGTTCAAAATCAAAGTTTTCAGCAGCAGTATTCATTTCCTGCTCCATTTCTTCAAGAATAGTGGAATCAATTCCATTAAGAAGCTTTATCACTTTTTCCACTAAAGCAAAATAATATTCTCTAGAAGGATTAGCTGTACACATACCAATACACAAATTTCTAGAATACTTTATGCAGCCTGAAGCTTTTCGAGAACTATTAGTACATAAGATTTTGCTATGTTCCTTTATACCACAAATCGCCTTTTCTATAGTATTTTTACTATTATAAGGTCCAAAATAAACATTTCCATCGGACTTATCAGCCTCGCCAACAATTTCAATATCTGGATATTTCTCATACATGTTTATTTTAATATAACAATAACCCTTGGGATTTTTCATTTGCCTATTATATATTGGTTTAATTTCTTTGATTAATTTGCATTCAAGAAGTAAAGCTTCAAATTCCGTATCTGTTAATATATAATCAAAATCCTTAAGGTTTTTCACTAACTTTATTACTTTTGGAGAATGTGATTTGGAATTTACAAAATAAGACCCAACTCTATTTCTTAGATTTTTTGATTTTCCCACATAAATAATAGTATCCAGTGAATCTTTCATAAGATATACTCCTGGTGAAAAAGGCAGTTTTTTAACTTTTTCTTTTATGTCCAAAGTTATATCCTCCTAGTTGAATAATAACATTCCCCATTACATTTTCCATGGAGCAGTTTATCTTTTACTACTTTTTCATAACTCTCGCTATCTTCAGTATCATCTAACATATCCATAGCTTTTTTTAAATTTCGTACATCTCTCTCCATATTCTCAATAGAATTACCTCTTCCAACTACTTTCAAGTGTGTAATACCAGCCTTTTCTAGTTCTTTTAAAGAACATAATGCGCAGCCTGTCTTACCGAAAATATATGAATCTTCCATTTCGTCTTCATTTTCCATATAAATTTCTTCATTATACTTATTATCCAACTCTTTATAATACAGCTCAAGCCTTCTATCTACTTCTTCAAAGTTATTTGCATATTCACTCACCTTTGATAAATGATATGGCATTTTACACAAATGTATCATTTCATCACAGTGCAGAGAATTACAAAAAGCCCCAGTATAATGACATCTCTCATTTAAAATAAATGCTTCATACTCTAAATTTTTCATTTCATTATTATTTATACATGATTTCATATCTTCAATTGAATTCTTTCTATGAAATATATAACGAGATATATTAAGTTTATTAAAAAAATCAATGGAAAGGCGATTTAGTTCAGCACATTCTCCACTTAAATATATGGAACATTTTATATTATTCTCTTTCAAATATAATATAAGTGCAATGTCTGCTATAATAAATTCGTAAAAACCAATATTCATCAAATCTTTTATTATTTTAGCTATCATTTCATATTGTTCCTCAAGATAGTATAAATAATTAAAAGTTATACTCACTGGTACCTTATATACATCAACCATTCTTCTGAGTATTTTCATATCCTCAAAAGTATTTATCTGAACATTATAGTAAAGTACTTCTCTTCTATTTAAAGGAAACAAAGTTCCATATTTTTTATTCCATTCATAGGGAACATACCCACAAAACACTTCATCTGCTCCAGCTTTCACTAATACTTTATAATCATCAATACATCCTAGTCCTGCTGTTATTTTCATAATATTTTCCTCCTATGTACAATAGGAAAGTTTACATTCCTACTAACACCTTACATTATATAAAATTTAAAACAAATCTATCTATACCACTATCTATGTAATACTTTAATTTCTCTGGACTTTTCAGTAAAGTATCATCAAAAGCAAATAAAGAATTATATCTTCCAACCATTTTTAAATGCTTTGGATAAGAAAAAATATACTCATTACAATACTTTGGACAATCAATAGCAAGCTTCTGATTTCCTCTATCCATGGTTGTGCATACTGCATATAGCGGACAATATTGTGATGTGTTTGTTTGATAAAAAGGAATATGCATACTATGATTCCCTTCTGCAATAGAAATTTTATAACCACAGTTTTCATATTCGTATCGTTGAATTTTACAATCTTTAAGAAGCTTATTAAAAGTTGAACTATTAAGGCTGTTCTCTGAAATTAGTTTTTTATTTTCCATATATCCCTTCTTATAAAGATACCTAGGATCTTTTTTTCTCTTATTCAATAAAACTCCTACTACCAACTTAAAATAATTTGTTTTATTCTCAACCAATTTCAGCATTCCAAAGTCATTTACTATAATCTCTATTACCACACTATTTTTATCACACCAATTATATACTTTATTTACAACATCTCTTGTTTTTTCTATATAACAATCTCTCATATATGTAAAACATAGTGTTATTTGAAGTTCTTCTTCTTTTGCTTTTTGCATCATGTTTATTAACATTTTCACTTCTGGAAATAAATTGTGGCAAAATTCATTTCCAATATAAAGTCTGGTAATATCTTTTTGAAACAGTTTATGATTATCTACAAAATTCTCTTTTAAATAATCATTTTTAAAACTTATGATATCCTTATCCATATATTTCTTATATAAAATATCATTATCTAAAGCAATAGCTAATTCTATTGAATCAATAATATTATAATTCCATTCTGAATAATTTAGATGTGACAGCCATTCTTTTTTCTGTTCTAAATAATAATTATAAAATTCATAATCCAATTCTGCTGGATATCCAACCATTTCCTTTGAAAACTCATTATCATATCCGAAAGCTTTTAATCTAACATATTTTGAATACTTTTTAAAAATATTTCTTACATTATCCGAATACTCATGCATTTCAATAGAAAGAACATATGTTAAACTAAAATCCCCTTTTCTTTTTTCTATAATACTATAATTTTTTATTATTACTTCTTCATATCTACATTCATCAAATATATAAAATGCTACTTTTAAGCAATCTATTTTATCTATTTCATCAGCCAAACGCACAGTTAGCTTTTTAGGAGATATTTTTAATATACGTACTTCTCTATCATTTAACAAACAGGTTAAAATTCCTGATGGTAAAAATTCTACTTCTTCCTTTTCCAAAACGTGATACCTCCTCTTAATAAATATACTCTATTACAATTTAATTATATATTATTATTTAACACAATATATAATTAAATAGCACTACCCATAGTATTATAATATTTAAAATAACCCATGAAAATCTAAAATTTTCATGGGTTTTATGATAGAAACATAGATAATGAAATCTATTGAATAACAATTTTCTAGTAAATAAACATGCTAGAGAGCTTTTCCTAAACACTATTTAGCAACATTAAAACTTTCAAATACTTTTTTTACCATTGGAATTACATAATGACTTCCGCCTCTTTCTTTTACATCCTGAGCCATAGCTATTACAAGCAATTTAGGATTATCCGTATTAACTGCTGCAAACCATCCTAATTCAGTACCATTAACATCACTTTGAGAGAGCTTAATTTCTGCAGTTCCCGTTTTTCCAGCTAAATTCAATCCTGAAATATACGCTTCATGTCCAGTACCACCAGGACTTTCTACAACCTGAGTTAAATCCTTTAAAATTGTATCTGCTATCTCCTTTGAAAAAACATTATTTTTCCATATCTCAGCTTTTCCAGTTTCATCGTACTTTATGTATGGCTTTATCATGCTTCCGCTGTTAACAAAGGAACTGTAGATAGCCGCTAAATGGAGAGGATTTAATAATATTTCTCCTTGCCCATATCCACTGTCTGCCAGTTGAATTTCATCTTTTATATCGCCATCTGCATCAAACTGTGATTTAGACATTCCATATTCAAAAGGAATCTTTTCTCCTAACCCAAATTTCTCAAGTTCTGTTTGAAACTTATCCTTTCCTATGTTTAATGCTGCCTGTGCAAAATATATGTTGTCAGAATGAACTAATGCATTTATAAGGTTTGTTGGTTGTCCGTAGTCATCAACTCTTGTAACAAAATAACTTCCCCAACTCTTATCCTTCTGCCATTTAAGTCCTGAAATATTTTTTGAAACTTCTTCATCAATACTCTTTGTTTTAAGCCCTATTGCAGCAGTTACAGGTTTAAAAACTGATCCCGGACATAAATTGCTTTGAAATCTATTATACAAAGGTTTTTTCTTATCTTCATTTAAATTTTTCCACAAATCCTGTGACAATCCCATTACAAAATCATTAGGATTATAAGATGGTGTACTAACAAGAGCAAGTACCTCTCCAGTTTTTGGATTCATTGCAACTGCAGCTCCAGCATCTTTACTTAATTCTTCATATAGAAGATTTTGCATATCGGAATCTATTGTTAGCTTTAAATCTTCACCATTTTTTACAGCTGTACTAATTAAGGTCTTTTTCTTTTTTCCATCTTTATTAACTATATATATTTCATATCCATTCTTTCCTCTAAGAACCTTTTCATATATCTTTTCCAATCCAGTTTTACCTACTACATCACCATTTTTATAGTCTGAATCTTTATTTTTTTCTATTTCATCTGCATTTATCGCTTGAACATATCCTACTAAATGTGCCGCCTTTTCCTTTAGCGGATATACCCTTGCTTTCTTTTCATTCACCATCACTCCCGGTATTTTTAAAAGCGAGTCAATTTTTTCTTTATCATCTTTTGATATTGTTTTTATAGGAATAAACATATACTGTTGTACATAAGATGCTGACAGTTTTTTATTTATATCTTCTACTGGAACTTGCAGTAGTTTTGAAATCTCTTCTTTTAATTTTTCTGACTCATTACCAAGCTTTCCTGGTATAATACCTATTTCAGCTGCTGTGCCATCTAGTGCTAAAGCTTTATTATTTCTATCTTTTATTTCACCTCTTTTAGAATTCAAAGTATTTATCCACACTTTATCTTCATTATCAAGTTCAGGAAAAATCATCTTACTACTCCATATAATTTTCCATGATTTATTCTTTCTTAGTTGAGCAACATTAGAAAAATTTAACTTTCCCGCCGTAGTATCCATTGTAACTTCAAAATTAATATTTTCTATATCTTTGTCGTATTTATTTTTTTCTAAACTTTTAACCTCTACATCAACTTTTTTTAATCCAATTCCATTATGAATATTTTTATAACGTTGGACAAAATCTAATTCACTAATCTTACTCTTACTATCTTCGTCTATCATATCATACATAAATTTAAAGTCTTTCTTATTCCATGCATTCACATAACTATTAAAAGCTTCTTTAGCTAAGGTAGCTTTGGTCTTATTCCACCAGAAAATAGATATAAATACTATTAGTATAATTACTGTAAAAAAGACAAATAAACCTAATTTTTTATTTTTATATAACTTGTTACTTAAAAAATTCATTTTCATTAAATAATCCCTCTTAAAATAATTTTTTCAACAAATCAAGTGTATGAGTAAGTATTTGTTTACTTCCCCACTTGCCATGTGATGGTATAACAATCTCTGCATTTGGAAACTTATTTATCAAATTTTGAACAGAATTAGGCCATTCCTTTATATTGGCATCACTAGTATTTCCTATAGAATTAGACTCTAATGGTTTTGCAATACATCCAGCGTACAAAATCTTATACTTTGGCAACCATACAACAATATTATCAGCAGTATGCCCTTCACCTGGAAAATATACTTCCAGATTAGTTTCTCCAAAGCTTAATACTTCATCATTATTAGTAATCGATGGATTTGGCCTATCATAACCTGATTTTTCAGCCATTTGAGCTGTTAACGGAGTAGATTTAACATCTATTTTGTTATTCAATAAGGTTTTAATTCCACCAATCCTATCCATATGTGCATGTGTTACTATTGCAGCAATAATATTTTGATTAAATTTTTCTTTTGTTAGTTTAATTAATTCTTTTGTTTGATCATTAGTCCAAGGTGTATCTAACAACACCAATCCTTTAGTTGTTAAAACCAATAAACCATTTGATAAGGTTCTAACTCCATTAATGTTATAGTATGTGGTATGCACCCAGACATTATCATTAATTTTAGTTAACTGCACAAAATTAGAATCATTGCTTCCACTTTTAAATACGGATTCTTTCACTTTTTTATCTTCTACTAAAGTCGTTTCCTTTGTCTTATTGGAACAAGAAGTCATAGTTGCAATTAATACTAAACTTAAAAATATAGTAAATACACGTTTAAAATTTTTCATAAATCAACTCACTCTCCCATCTTTTTTTATAGATACTTACACTAGACATTTATCTCTGCGTAGAGATATGTTACCAAAACAAAATATGCGTATAAAAACTTCTCAAGTTAATTATTATAATTCATAATAGTATCACCTAAATAAAATCATTAGAAACTACAATTGTAATAATTTAAATATTACAGCTGTAGTTTTTAAAAGTCAACAAAAACCTTTCTACATTTTAGGACAATTGACAAGGAAAAACTAAAATATTATAATCTAATTATTACAAACGTAATAATTTGGAGGTTTTATATGTCGGATCTACCTAAAATTTCAGAAGCAGAATATAAAGTCATGAAAGTTATATGGTTAAATGCTCCTATAAGCACCAATGAAGTCATCAATAAGCTTATAGAAACTACTAACTGGAATCCTAAAACAATTCAAACCTTACTTTCAAGACTAGTTAAAAAAGGTGCAATAACTCATGAAAAAAACAGTAGAACTTTTGTGTATACTCCACTTGTAAAGGAAAAAGAATGCTTAGAACGAGAAAATAATTCTTTTTTGAATAAATTTTATAATGGAACATTAGCTTCTATGGTTCTAAGCTTTTTAGAAAAGGATAAATTAACAGAGGATGATATTAATGAATTAAAAGGTATTTTAGATAAAGGAATGAAAGGGAATAATAAAAATGTATAATTTATTTTTTATCCACTTCTTGTTAAGTACATTCATTTTATCTATTCTTGGTATTTTTATATTACTTTTTAAAAGAATATTAAAAAAGCATATTTCAATACAATGGCAGTACAATATTTGGTTTCTATTTTTAATTATCCTAGTTATTCCTTTTATACCAAATAAGTTTTTTAATTGGATAAATATTAATAATTTCTCATTTTACAAAGTTGCTCTAAATAATGATAATATAAAAAATATATTTACTTTTAATCACACTGCAAACAGTATTATTCAAAATTCAAATGGATTTCAAGATTTTACAATATCAGTAAATCATTCAATTCCTGAATACTTAAATACTTTTTTTATGGTAATCTGGATACTAGGAGTATTGGTTCTTATAATTACTTCCCTATTCTGTAATCATAAGCTTAGTCATATAAAAAAATCAATACACCCATTAGAGGACCAAAAGATTGAAAAAGCATTTGAAGAATTTGCAAATGATATTGGAACGAATAGAAAATTCATACTAGGCAAATCATCATTAGTTGAAGCTCCTATTACTTTTGGTCTTTTCATACCTCACATAGTATTGCCTGCTAATATCATTAACCAATTGTCTGAAAATGATATAAAGTATATCTTACTTCATGAATTAAATCATTACAAAAATAAAGACATATTAGTTAATTATATTATGCTTATTTTCCAAGCATTGTACTGGTTCAATCCTTTTATTTGGTTTCTATTTAATGAAATGCGTATAGATCGAGAAATTGCCTGTGATATTTCTGTTTTAAAAATGATTGATAAAAGCTGTTACATTGATTATGGTAATGCAATTATTAATTTTGCTTATAAAACTTTAAAAGTATCTTCTTTAGCTATCTCCTCTAGTATAGGTGGATCTAAGCATCAATTGAAAAAACGTATTCAAGAAATTTCGAATTTTACTAAAGAATCAAAAGCATTAAACATAAAAAGTATACTTATTTTTATGTTTATTGGATGTCTTATTTTAAGTCAAACTCCTATAATTTCTGCTGCAGCCTACCGTAATAATTTGTACGATTTTAAAGAGGACTCAGTATCCTATGAAAATCTAGGTTCCTATTTTAATGGCTTTGATGGAAGTTTTGTACTCTATAATTTAAAGTCTAACCAATACAGTATTTATAATAAAAATAAAAGCGTTTTAAGAGTCTCACCAGATTCTACATATAAAATTTTTAGTGGATTGTTTGGATTAGAATCAGGCATTATACAAATTAAAGATACTAATATAAATTGGACTGGTATAAATTATCCTTATGTAACCTGGAATAAAAATCAAAATTTATACTCTGCAATGCAAAATTCAGTAAATTGGTATTTCCAAAGTCTAGATGAACAGCTTGGTATGAAAAATTTACAAACCCATTTTAGGCAAATTCATTATGGTAATTGTAATTTTTCTGGGGGAATATCAAATTATTGGATTGAATCCTCCTTAAAAATATCACCAATAGAACAAGTTCAATTATTAAAAAATTTCTACACAAACAAATATAAATTTAAAGAAGAAAATATTAAAGCTATCAAAAATGCTATAAAAATATCTGAAAAAGATAAAAATGTTCTTTCTGGAAAAACTGGTACAGGTACTGTAAATGGTAAGAATATAAATGGTTGGTTTATTGGATATGTAGAAAAAAACGATAATATTTATTTTTTTGCAACTAATATACAAAATAATAATTATGCTAGTGGAAGTAATGCATCAAAAATTACATTGGCTATTTTAAAGGATAAAAACATCTATTAAAATAACTTTGTTAGTAGAGAAATAACTTAAAACTTTCACATATTGATTACATCTCCGGTGTAGGCAAAGATCAATTTGAAACTACTGAATAAAAGAACTGATGAAGTGTATACAATTATCACTTCATCAGTTTTATTTTCATTTTTAACATGAACTAATAATATTAAGTTTTATTCCTCTACATATGAATCAGTAATCTTTTTACACATCTTTACAAAGCAATCCATTTCCTTTTCTGTAAGAGTATTTTCAATTAAATCCATAATTTTATTTCTAAACTTTTCTGATCTAACTAAAAAATCTTTACCAGCTTGAGTAATTAGGATATCATAATTTCTTCGGTCGGTTTTTCGACGCTGCTGAATAATGTATTCTTTTTCTAATAAACGTTTTGTTAGCTTAGACATACCAGGCTGAGAAATTCCTCGAATTTCTGCCAGTTCTTTTGTAGTCTTAGGACCTTGCTTATCTAAAATATCCAGTACATTATACTGTGCTGTTGTTACTCCATCAATATTAAAACTATTAATATTACTTATAATCATACATTGAAAAGGAATATAGTATTCTTCCAGTTCTTTTTTAGGCATAAGCATTTTCTCCTTAATTTATATATTTCTTTAAATACTTTCCTGTTATGGATGTTTCGCTATTTATTAAATCTTTAGGTACTCCTTCAAACATTATATTACCACCATTTTCACCCGCAAAGGGACCTAAATCAATAGCCCAATCTGCTTGGCTTATAATATCTAAATTATGCTCTATGACAATTACAGTACTGCCATTATCAACAAGACGATTTAAAATTTTTACAAGCTGTGATATATCTGACATATGAAGTCCTGTTGAGGGTTCATCTAATACATATATATTTCCATGACTTTCAAGTTCTGAAGCAAGTTTTACTCTTTGTAGTTCACCACCAGATAGAGTGTTTAAAGGTTGACCAAGAGTAATATATGTAATTCCAACATCCACTAGTCTTTTTAGTATAGCACATATTTCTTTTTCATTGAAAAAATCTAAAGCTTCTTCCACTGTCATATTCAAAACTTCGCTTATATTTTTGCCACCAAATTTATAGGTTAAAACTTCATCTGTAAAGCGATGTCCCTGACATACCTCGCATACAGTAGTAACTGTATCCATAAATGCTAAATCTGTATAAGTTATTCCTAAGCCCTTACAGTTTTGGCAAGCCCCCTTAGAATTAAAGCTGAATAAAGAAGACTTAACATGATTGGCTTTTGAAAATATTTCTCTTATGCCATCAAATATTCCTGTAAAAGTAGCAATGTTAGATCTCTTTGAAGCTTGTATTGCTTTTTGATTAATGAAAACTGTATTAGGATAAAATTTAGGAAGTACCTGATTAATTAATGTGCTCTTACCTGAACCTGCAACTCCAGTTACAACTGTCATAACACCTTTAGGAATATTTACACTAACATTTTTAAGATTGTGTAAATTTGCATCTTTTAAAGATAACCATTGATCAGAAGTTCTAACATTCTTTTTAAGCTGTGTTTTACTACCTAAATATTTTCCTGTTAGTGTATCTGATTGAAGCAGCCCTTCTAATGTACCTTCATACATTATTTTACCACCATTAATACCAGCTTTGGGTCCCATGTCAATGACATAATCTGCAATTTTAATAACATCAGGATCATGTTCAACAATTAATACAGTATTTCCTTTATCACGTAAAAGCTTTAAAAGTATATTGATTTTGTCTATATCATGAGGATGCAGCCCAATGCTGGGTTCATCAAAAATGTAAGTAAGACCTGTCAAGCTGCTGCCCAATTGACGAACCATTTTTATTCTCTGTGATTCACCTCCTGAAAGTGTTGAAGTTTCTCTACTTAAGCTCAAATAACCTAAACCAATAGATACTAAATGTTCTAGACGATTAATAATTGCACTAACTATACTTACTGCTTTAGTATCATAAATAGTACGAATAAAATCCAGCAAATCTGTAATTTGCATTTGAACACAATCTGCTATGTTTTTATTATTTATTTTACACTGCAGCACAGATTGATTTAATCGTGCTCCTTTACAAACAGGACATACTTCTCCTCCGACGATTTTAGATATTTCTTTTTTATACTTAGCACCTTCTCCTTCCTCCTTTTTTAGAAAACTTCTCTCTATTCTCGGAATAAGCCCTTCATAAAGTGAAGTTTTAGGCCAGTTAGGATCAGAAGTAGTAACTTTAATATCTGACTTATATAAAAGCAAATCCATTTCTTCTTCTGTAAAATCTTTTATTTTCTTACCATTATCAAAAAAACCTGAATGTATATACCTTTTTAATCGCCATCCTCCTGGTTCAAAGGTTGGAAATAAAATTGCGCCTTCGTTAAGAGATTTATTTTTATCTAATAACCGGTCTATGCTTATCATATCAACTTTTCCAATACCTTCACACTTTGAACACATTCCTTGAAGATTATTAAATGAAAAAACATCAGAGTAGCCAACAAAAGGTTTTCCTACACGAGAAAATAGCAATCTTAATATAGAATATGTGTCTGTAATAGTCCCAACTGTAGACCTTGCATTTCCTCCAATTCGTTTTTGATCAATAATAATTGCTACAGATAGATTTTCTATAGCATCTACACTTGGCTGTCCATAATGTGGTAACCTATGGCGAATAAAACTTGAATAAGTTTCATTTAGCTGTCTTTGAGATTCTGCTGCTATAGTATCAAACACCAAAGATGATTTTCCTGATCCTGAAACTCCAGTGAACATTGTTATCTCATTCTTCGGAATTTTTACATTTACATTTTTGAGATTTTTTTCTCTGGCTCCGACTACATTTATGTATTCTTTAATATTTTCCCTATTCATAAAATCACCTCTTAAAAAATTTTGTCATTTGTATAACCTGGTAAATATATAACCAGGTTAATTATATTTTAGTACTTTAATTTTTATATTGCAATGCCTAATTAGTATATTTTGAAAAAAAATAGAACACATTAAATAAAGATGGCACCTATAATAAAGTGCCATCTATTTGTAAAAACATATCACTTGTATATTCATCCAAAGTAATTTTTTATATTCTAACTTATCAAAGGGGCTGTCGCATTAAGAATAAATACTACAATATGTTGTGCTAATTTTAAATTTGCAAATCAACATATTGTATCTAAATTATTTAGTGCGACAGCCCCTCTTAGTTGTTATTTATCACTTTTCACTTTACTGCTTAGTATAGGTATCATAGTAGCTATTACTAGAATTGCTAATATGACAAATGCCATTCCATTAGTAGCAGCAAATCCACTTGGCTCAGATCCTTTTATAACACCTGATACTTGGAATATTATACCAATGAGTCCTATTATAGAACCACCGGCAACAAGTCCTGAAGATAAACTTATACCATTGGAAACTCTAACTTCTTTTTCCTTTTCTGATTTAGAAGCTCTTTCTACAATCAGACGAACTATTGCACCTACTAATATTATTGAAGTTGTAGATATTGGTAGATAAAATCCTATAGCAACTGTCATTATAGGAAGGTCTAATAAGAATAAAACAATTCCCATAACAGCACCAGTAATTATCATAACCCAGGGCAATTTACCTGACATTATGCCAGCAGTCAGTGTTGACATTAAGTTAGCTTGAGGCAATGCAAATGGTACTTTATCACCAGTCATTGCAAGCTGGCTTGAAAGTAATAATATAGTACCGGTAACTACTGCAACACCAACTACACCGGCCACAGCAAAATATTTTTGCATTTCATTTTTATCTCCGCCAATTACAAAAGTAACTTTTTGTGATTGACAATATCCACCAGCTGTAGCTATAGCAGTAACTATAAATGTACCAAATAAAAGTAATGATCTATTGCTTCCAGGGTTTTTCCAACCCATTACAACAAATAGCAATGTTACAATAACTATAGATGCTATAGTCATACCAGACACAGGAAGATTTGAAGTTCCTATAGTACCAGTTAAACGACCAGAAACTATAACAAATAGCATTGACAAAAATAATGATAAAATAGAAGCAGTTATTGCCATTACTATATTTCCACCAGATACTATAAATCCACCTATGAAACCTACCACTATACCACCCAGTAATATTAAAGTTTCTGAAGATGAACCTCCCTTACCATTTGTTGATTTAGCATTAAGAGTTTCCTGTATTGAAGATACTATAGTTGGAATAAGCCTTATGGCACCTATCAATCCACCAGAAAGCATCATTCCTGCTCCAATATATTTTACATAACTACCAGCTATATGTTTGACCTGCATAGCACTTATAGCTACACTTGGATTGTTCCATACATTAGCACCACCTTTTCCAAAGCCTGCAAAATAACCTATTAAAGGTAAAATAGCAAAATTAGATAATATAGAACCAGCAAACATAGTTAATGAAACATC
Organism: Clostridium drakei; assembly: GCF_000633595.2. GTDB lineage: Bacteria > Bacillota > Clostridia > Clostridiales > Clostridiaceae > Clostridium_AM > Clostridium_AM drakei. The sequence goes on from NZ_JIBU02000047.1 coordinate 21,803, forward strand.
CATACCAACTATGAACCCTATACCAAGTAACAGAGGATTAACTTCAACCTCAAACCTCCATTTATAAAAGGATTCATTTATATAACTTATAACATTATTGGCTATATTTAAAAATGAACTAGTTATAACAGTTATAATACCACCTATCCCAAATCCAATCCCCATATATTTCATTGATTCTCCAGCACCTTCTGAAGCAACAAGTGTTTCAGATATAGCCATTGACTCAGGATACATTAATTTTCCATGTTCTTCAACAATTAAGTAATTATAAACAAGAGAAGCTATTCCTATGCCAAATAAAACTCCACCTACTCCAACAGTAAATCCCTCTAAAAAAGAAACTTCAGAGCCTATTAAAAATATTGCTGGTAAAACAAATATCATACCACTAGCAATTGATTCTCCACCACTTGACATACCTTGAAGTAAGTTTTTACCAAGAATGCCTTTTTGTTTTGCAAGTACAGCTATAAATGCAGAACCTATTATAGAGCCAGGTATACCAGCAGCCACTGTAAGCCCTGATTTCATACCAGAATAAGCAGTAGATGCTGCAAATAATGCAGCTAAAATAACACCAATTATTAGCACAACACCATTTCCACCTGATTTAGAACCTTTAGAAAGATAAGGAACATAGTCTTTACCCTTTACGCCTCCATATGCATTTTTAGATAACTTATTATCCATAAAACGCACCTCCTTTTATGTTTTATGAGACGATTATTGCCAAAATAAATTTTGCAATTAAGAAGATTAATTCATTTAAAAAATATCATCTCAAAAATATTGTCCTCATTTGAGAAATTTTCTATACATTATATGAAAATTGCTAAAAATAAAAAAGAGGCCTTTGGGCCTCGTTGTTGCTGTCGCTCTCTAAAAATAAGGCGGC
>NZ_JIBU02000048.1 GCF_000633595.2 Clostridium drakei
TGATATATGCTGTGAAGGAAAACTCACTTCATTAAGAAGTTCTAATGCTTGAGATATTGAAGAATATCTACCTCCTCAAATGCGACGTCCTGTCGCTTTCGGAGCTTTTGCCTTCCTGGCAAAAATTACGATATTTTTCAATATCTCAAGCAAAGAACTTCTAAAATTCGTTCGAATCTTCCTTCACAGCATATATCAGTCTCCATACAGTTGAAAGTTACTTCTCAGTACATTACGTGTACATATAATGCATTATAGGTAAATATAATTTGGGCTTATTAAAATTACCTATAACAGTTCAATTAGATGCATACACTTGAAGTGACTAGTTTGAATTTTAACTTTTATGCAGTGATATATGATAAGGGTGTCATCACATTAGCTAAATTGTTTTAATATTATTCTTAGTTCAAAATTTTTGAAAACCTTAGAACTTTAGTCCTGTTTGAGGGAACCGAGTTTGACAAAGTTCTTAGGATTTCAAAAATTTCGAACTTTAGAATAATTAAAACATTTAGCCGTGATGACACCCTTATCATATATCACGGAATGAAAGTTAAAATCCAAACTTCCAATGCATCCTTACATCGCATAATTTTTAAACTGAAAAAGTTGAGTGATTATAATTAAAAAGTATATAATTTATGTATTCTTAAGCTCCGATGGAGGAATCTTCATCTTCTAGTTTTAACGCACTTTTAGCTGGAGTTTTAAATTTTGGTACTCCAAATATTATAGCAAGTATTGATGCTATGCCTAAAAGATACGGATAACAAAGATATTTCATTATCAAGAATGGTGAAATTGCTGCAAGACCAGAGGCGACTAAAAGTTGGGCTCCATAAGGTATACAGCCTTGTATAAAACAAGCAAAAGTATCTAAAAGACTAGCAGTTTTTCTTCTATCTACTCCATAGCTTTCAGATAAATCTTTAGCTAGAGAACCAACTATAATTATAGAAACTGTATTATTAGCAGTACATAAATTTACTAAACTAACTAATAATCCTATACCAAATTCAGCACCTCGCCTAGAATGAACTCTTTTTTGTATTGTATTTAATAAATAATCTATTCCGCCATTGAATTTTATTAATTCACCAATACCTCCAATTAATATAGATATCATGGATATATCTTCCATACCTGCAATGCCTTTGGCACAAAGCTGAAATACTGTAAATATATCAAAAGATCCATAAATAAGACCAATTGTAGATGCAAGTACAATACCTCCAATTAATACTAACACTACATTAAAGCCTGTTAAGGCTACACCAAATACAGCTATGTAAGGCAGTATTTTAATAAATTGATAATTATAAGGTCCTGAGTGATTAATATGCATACCAAAAGTTAGAAATGAATATATAAGTAATGTTAAAATAGCTGCAGGAAGCACTATTTTAAAGTTAGCTTTAAATTTATCTACCATTTCACAATCTTGAGTTTTAGTAGCGGCTACAGTAGAATTTGATATCATAGATAAACCATCACCAAACATAGCACCACTTACTACAGCAGCAATTAAAAAGGCTATAGGAAGACCTGTTTTTTGTGATATTCCAACTGCAATAGGTGATAGAGTTACTATTGTTCCAACAGAAGTTCCAAGTGACATGGATAAAAAAGAACCAATTACAAATATACCAGCTACCATAAAACTAGGTGGAAAAACAGCTAGTCCTAAATTTACAGTAGAATCTACAGCTCCCATAGCTTTGCTGACTTCAGCAAAAGCGCCTGCTAAAATAAAAATTAAGCACATCAGTATAATACTAGAATCTCCAGCACCCCTGCAAAATCTCTCAACTTTTAATTCTATAGGTATTTTTCTGTTTTGAAGTATAGCTATAGTGGATGCAATTATTAATGCTACAATTACAGGCATTTTATAAAAATCTTTCATTATAATTGAAACACCAAGAAATAGCAGCATGAATATAACTAATGGCAATAATGCCATAGCATTACCTTTTTTCTCTTTCATTAATTTGAATACCTCCCTTTATATTTTTGCATGTTTTAATGCAGCAGATATATAATATCACTTATTACATTCAATTATTAGTATAATAATTATATTTTATAATAAAGATAAGAGGTATTATAAAAAATTATATGTATTTCATGGAATTTAATGCTTTTATTTTGACTAGGTTATTTAAAGCATGAATTAATACGAAACATAGATATGAATGCATTAATATTTATACAAGAAAAAATGCATACAGCATTAATGAACAGAGTAATAGCTTTAATCAAGTGAATCTTAACACGGTAAGAACTAATAATTAAGAGTTAATAGCGAAAGATGATTTTTTACTGTCATAAAAAACCTACATTAACTATTAACTCTTCATTTTTATTAACTAAAAAAGTTATTTTGCAATATTTTTAAACTGAAAAAGTTCAGTGCTTATAAGTAAAAAGTATATAATTTATGTATTGTTAAGCACCAATAGAAGGATCTTCATCTTCTAGTTTTAATGCACTTTTAGCTGGAGTTTTAAATTTCGGTACTCCAAGTATTATAGCAAATATTGATGCTATGCCTAAAAGATACGGATAACAAAGATACTTCATTATCAAGAATGGTGAAATTGCTGCAAGACTAGAAGCAACTAAAAGTTGAGCTCCATAAGGTATACAGCCTTGTATAAAGCAAGCAAAAGTGTCTAAAAGACTGGCAGTTTTTCTTTTATCTACGCCATAACTTTCAGATAAATCTTTAGCTAGAGAACCAACTATAACTATAGAAACGGTATTATTAGCAGTACATAAATCTACCAAGCTAACCAATACTCCTATACCAAATTCGGCACCTTTTCTAGAATGAACTCTTTTTCGTATCATATTTAATAAATAGTCTATTCCACCGTTGAATTTTATTAATTCACCAATACCTCCAATTAATATAGATATCATAGATATGTCTTCCATACCTGCAATACCCTTTGCACAAAGCTGAAATACTGTGAATATATCAAAAGATCCATAAATAAGTCCTATTATTGATGCAAGTACAATACCGCCAACTAGTACTAATACTACATTGAAGCCAGTTAAAGCTACTCCAAGTACGGCTATGTAAGGTAATATTTTAATAAATTGATAACTATAATCTCCTGAATGATTAATGTTCATACCAAAAGTTAAAAATGCATATATAAGTAATGTTATAATAGCTGGGGGAAGAACTATCTTAAAGTTAGCTTTAAATTTATCTACCATTTCACAATCTTGAGTTTTAGTAGCAGCTACAGTAGAATTTGATATCATAGATAGACCGTCACCAAACATAGCACCACTAACTACAGCAGCAATTAAAAATCCTATAGGCAAACCTGTTTTTTGTGATATTCCAACTGCAATAGGTGATAGAGTTACTATTGTTCCAACAGAAGTTCCAAGTGACATAGATAAAAAAGAACCAATTATAAAAATACCAGCAACCATGAAGCTAGGTGGGAAAACAGATAGTCCTAAATTTACAGTAGAATCTACAGCGCCCATAGCTTTGCTGACTTCAGCAAAAGCACCTGCTAAAATAAAAATTAAGCACATAAGTATTATGCTAGAGTCTCCAGCACCTCTACAAAATCTTTCAACTTTTAATTCTACAGGTACTTTTCTGTTTTGAAGTATGGCTATAGTGGATGCAATTATTAATGCTACAATTACAGGCATTTTATAAAAATCCTTCATTATAATTGATACACCAAGAAATAGAACCATAAATACACCTAACGGTAGTAGAGCTAGAGCATTGCCTTTTTTTTCATTCATTATTTTAAATACCTCCCTTTTATGCTTTTATGCAAGCGTTGACATACTAATTTATAATAGCATTTATTATGCCAATATATTTAAAAGTTGAAATAGCTTGAATTTTAATAAAATAATATAACCATAATAATTTGTGTAAACGTTTTAAACCGTTTTGTTAGTTAAACTGTAAAAAAATATTTACAGTTGTAAAGTATTTATTACAATTATAACTATAATAAATATATTTTATAGTTAATCATGCTATCTATAATAAATTATTCTAACTAATATAAAAGCTTTAAATTCAATGTAGATAATAATTTACAAATTATTTACTATGAATCTTATTACAATTATGTATCATTGCATGTACAATGTATATAGTGTAATACGTTGTTTAACTTATGAAAGGAATATTTTAAGCATGAATTTAATACAAGACATAGATATAAATATATTAATCTTTATACAAGAAAAAATGCATACAGCATTAATGAACAAAGTAATGCCTGTAATAACGTCCTTAGGAAGTGGAGGATTAGTTTGGGTGATCATAACCATACTACTTTTAATAAGTAATAAATATAAAAAAGTTGGAATGATCATGGCATTGAGTTTAATATTAGTTACTATTTTAGGAGAAGGAATAATAAAGCATGTTGTTCAAAGAACAAGACCATGTGTAGATGTTCCTACAATGAAAATGCTTGTAAAAATTCCTAAGTCCTATTCATTTCCTTCAGGACATACGGCTGCTAGCTTTGCAGCAGCAGGGGTTTTAATGATTAATTTAAAGAAGTATGGTTTATATGCCCTATTATTAGCAAGCTTAATTGCTTTTTCAAGATTATACTTATTTGTTCATTATCCTTCAGATGTACTTGTAGGAGCAATTTTAGGATTAGCTTGTGCAAAGATATCAAGCATGATTGCTAAAAATTATATTAATTGGATTTAAATTTTTTTAGCAAATTATGCTTTAATATTTCATCCGAATATTGGAGCTGATTTAATACATCTTCTTTCTTCTTTTTTAGAGAATCAGTTTCATCAATTTCTTGATTTGTAGACATATTATAGTAAGAATTTTTTTGGCTAACGTAATAATAGTTATTATATATAAAAGAACCGTCTCTAAATATAATATTTCCTTGTGAAGAATTAAAAAGATCTTTTCCCATAAAACTTTTATCAGATAAACTAAAAAGGTTAGCCATTGTAGGATATATGTCCATTTGACCACTATATATAGTGTTTACTCCCTTAATGGATTCATCAGGAAAATGAATCATCATTGGAACTTTTTGAAGTTTCAACCATTCTATATCTGATAGAGAGCTTTTATTTAAAAATTTACATAATTCTTGTTCATGTTCTTTAGGAATGGCATAATGGTCACCATATAGTACTACAACAGAATCTTTTAGAATTCCTTTCTCTTCTAATTTATCAAAGAACACTCCTAATTGTTCATCTGTATAATGTATGGATTTTAAATAATCTCCAAAAAGAGAACCTTCAAAAGATCCTACATTAAAATTACCATAATTATCAACATCATCATAAGGAAAATGACTGCTTAAGGTTATTAAAAATGAATAGTATGGTTTATTCATTTTTTCTATTTTATCTATAGATTGATTTAGAAAAGATTTGTCGCTTAAACCTAATCCAACATTTTCATCAATATTATAGCTTTTTTCACCATAGAAATTATCAAACCCAAATTTTTTATATACTACATTTCTATTCCAAAAGCTTTCTCTGAATCCATGAAATGCAGCTGTATTATAACCAGAGTCTTTAAAACTTTTAGGCATAGCATTAAATTCATTGCCGCAGTACAAAAAATATGCAGCACCAGATGAAGCTGGGTATAAGGAGTTGTTAGTCATAAATTCAGCATCAGAGGTTCCTCCAGCAGATATTTGATAATAAAAATTATTGAAGTATTCACTTCGTTTTATCCATTTGTTTAAATTTGGAGTGATTTCTTTTCCATCTATTTTGGAGTTAATAACAAATTCCTGAAGGGCTTCAACTTGAATCATGATTAGATTTTTACCTTTTGCAGTTCCATTTAAATTATTGTTATGGGAAGAGTTATCTTGAAAAAAAGTTTGTATAGCTGTTTTTTCTGATTTAGATACAGGAGATTTTCGACTTATATTAAAGGAAACAAAATTATAAAAATCTAAATAGTGATAATTAATACTTCCTAATTTTTTTGTTATATATACTTTGTTGTACATGGTAGTTAAAAGTTTTGGTTGATCTTTTGAGAGAAAATAAAAGTTATGTGTATCTATAATTATGCCTAGAATTAATAATACTGAAAAAATTAATATTTTTGAAAGCTTATTCGTAATTTCAGCTTTTTCAGATTTATATTTATTAATTATTATAGGTATAAATATGAGATCTAAAGCATAAAAAAAGTCAGTGAACTTTATAATGCTGCTTACACTGGATTTTACTGCGCCAAGTTGAAAGCCATTTATAAGCACAGGTATTGATATTACATCTTTAAAATATCTAAAATAATTTAAATCACTTATAAAAAAAATAGTTATGATTAAATTGCATATGTATAGAAATTTAGTACGAGCTTTACTGTTTAAAATTAAAGAAAATGATACAAGGATTATAACAGAGGCGAATATTGGGTAAAGTAATGAAGTATATGAAAAGTATCCAGATTCTAACTGTCTTCCATATATGAGTGATTTTGCACATACCAAAATTATAAATAATATTACATCTATATATGTACTAATAAGTACTTTTGCTTTTTCCATTTCATTTCCTCCGAAGCGTAAAACACATTATGAATGATTATAGAACTAATATGTGTATAATTTTAAAATAATATATTAACAAATTGTTTCAAAAAATTTAATAGTTATAAATAGAGTTCCATTTAGACAAAATTGTATTATAATTAAAAGGGGTTTAAATTTATTTACAAATGTTATTATAAGGCTTTATTGTTAATGTGTAAATATTTTGGAATTTTATTAAATAAAAATAAAAATGTTAAGTTATATATTTTCCATTTAGTAAAATAGCTATTTACATAAAGAGAATAGTATAGCATAATATACTTGTTACAGAAACAGAATTTTTTAGGAGGAATAAAAAAATGGATGAGAATAAAGAAGAGATTAAAGAAGAAATGTTGATAGATGAAGTAGAAGCGAAAAAACAATTTTTGGAAGAGCTTAAAAATAAAAACAAAGAAGAACAAAAAAAATTAATAGAACAAGAAGAAGCAAAATTGGCAGCAGCTAAAGCGGCAGAAGAAGCAAAATTAGCAGAAGAAGCTAAAGTACTAGAAGAAGCTAAAGCATTAGCATATAAATCAGAAGAAACAGATGTGGTTGTTGCTGAAGATAAGAGCGTTGCAGTAAATGAAGTTGAAAAACCTCATACAAAATTCAGTTGTAATTGTTTAAAAGCAAGTCTTGTAGACACAGTAGTAGTAGGAGTTGTTTCAATTGCAGGTGTAGGTTTGCTGGATCTTATATTAAGACTTATATTTGGATATTATATTGTAGATTACAAAGGATTTTTCATAATATTTATGATAGTATTATTGATTTTATATCCAGTGATAATGGAAAATACAAAAGTAAAAGAAACTTTAGGACAGAAACTAAGTAAAAAGGAAGTTCAAGAAAGGAAAGAATAAGAATTGAAAAAAGGCAAGGAATACGAATTTTACATAGAAGAAACTCAATTCCCTGGCACTGGAGTGGCAGTTCAGGATGGTACAAAGGTACTTATTAAGAATGGAATTCCAGGACAAAAGGTACTAGCTAGAATTACTAAGAAGAGAAAAGATACAGCAGAAGCAAAATTATTAGAAGTAATAGAAAATGTAAATTATGCAGTGGAGCCATCATGTCCTCATTTTAATTTATGTGGTGGATGTACAACTCAATTTCTGCCTTATGAAAAACAGCTTGAATTAAAACATAAGCAAGTATTAGATCTTTTTCATAATGCAGGTATTGAGAATTATGAATTCTTAGGAATAGAAACAAGTCCTGAAGAATTTGAGTATAGAAATAAGATGGAATTTACATTTGGAGATGAAGAAAAGGGCGGAGAACTAACCCTTGGAATGCATATAAAAGGAAAAAGTTTTGGAATAGTTAATGTGGATAATTGCAAAATAGTAGATGAAGATTTTAGAAAAATTTTGGATTTTACAGTAAATTATTTTAGAAAAAATCCACTTCACTATTATAGAGTTATGAAAAGAGAAGGATATCTAAGAAACTTAGTAATAAGAAAAGGTAAAAATACAGGTGAAATATTAGTAAATTTAGTAACGACATCACAGATAGACTTCAATTTAGAAGAATTTAAAGAAAGTCTTTTAAATTTAACTTATGCTGGAGATTTAAAAGGAATTCTACACACTATAAATGATAGTTTTTCAGATGTGGTTCAGGCAGATGAGATAAAAGTACTTTATGGCAGAGATTATATAATTGAGGAACTTATGGGCCTTAAATTTAAAATAGCTCCAGAATCCTTTTTTCAAACTAATTCAAAAGGTGCAGAAAAGTTATATAGCATAGTTAAGGAATTTTTAGGAGATGCTTCTTCAAAGGTGGTTTTTGACCTTTATTGTGGTACTGGTACCATTGGTCAGATAGTAGCGCCTAATGCTAAAAAGGTTCTAGGTATTGAACTTATAGAAGAGGCTGTTAAAGCTGCAAATGAAAATTCTAAATTAAATGGTTTAAACAACTGTGAATTTATAGCTGGTGATGTGGCTAAGGTTATAAAAACTGTAACTGAAAAACCAGATGTAATAATATTAGACCCACCAAGACCAGGAGTTCATCCAGTGGCTTTAGATTATGTTATAAAGTTTAATGCTCCTGATATAGTTTACGTATCCTGCAATCCTAAAACTTTGGTTACGGACTTAAAAGGCCTTATAGAAGCTGGTTACAAGGTTGAGAAGGTTAAGATTATGGATATGTTTCCACATACTGCCCATGTTGAAACTGTGGTTAAACTAAGTAAGTAAATGTATTAAACAATTAAATCATGATAAATCTAACGAATCCGCTAAAGTGATCTCGGAATTATGCACAAACTAAAAATCAAACAAAAAAACTAGAGCTGAGAGCAGAAACTTGGCTCTTTTTTATGTCCGAGTGCTATACAAGATAATTCGACCATTAGCAATTAATTCGGATTTAATTTTCTATCCTGACAAGACCGGCAAGGATACCGAGATAGAAGACCTTATCCGTATGATCTACAACTGCGATGAACGGTCAATGGAGATTATCAAAGCAATTGTGAAAGCTGCATTGGAAAGCCAACCCAAAGAATAAAAAACAGAGCTAATAACCGGGAGTGTCTACCTCATACGTTATCGGCTCTGCGTTTTATAGCATTTTACTATTGCATATTGGGCATAGTAGCTACTTGTCAATACTCGCTACAACCTCCTTACTATCCATGATATCATACAATATGGGTTACTTCATTGACAAAGGTATCAATATTTACTTTCATTATCCAGTCTGAATTTTGCGGAGATGTAAAGGGTGGCTTACCACCAAAGGACTTTATACAAATTGAGTGTTTAATAAGTTCTTGCGGTATATTTTTTTCTATCACCTTTTGAAATGTATTGGGATACGCATTACATAGATAAATGGCAAACTGCTTTGATAATAGCAAGGTAGTGTTTTCACGAATAAAACTAATAACTGGCTTATAGAGTTTTCCCATACGCACACCAGAACCAATGATTATTGTATCAAAGGACTCAATTTTGAGTGTTGAATTCTTAATATCGCAAACCACACAGTCTGTTATTTTATTCGCCAATAGCTCCGCACACTCTTGGCTTGCACCAGACTTAGTCGAGTATAAAATCAGTGTTGACATGGTTTATTTTCCTTTCTTTATATTCTGCAGGGTAACAACCAATAATATCAAAGTAACAAAGCAAAAAGCAAACGATGCTATACCACAATTTATGTGAAAGTTAATGGAACCGGGTTGACCTGATTTCAGCCATAAGCCACAAATCATAGTTGACAACATAAGTAAGAGTGTTATTACTGAACTAATCATAGTTGCCATCTTCATTTAGAAATTCTCCTTTCTTTAGCTGATCAAGTTATCAATCAACATATCAATAAATTTGTTTCTATCTTCAGTATCATACAAGTCAATGCCACTGTATATACGGAATGCAGCCGGAGATATTCCAGCAATTTGGATAGGGTGCAGAATCTGTAATGCAATAATTCGCAATTTGATTTCTTCTTTTTCCTCACCAAAAATTTCTTTGAGAATAGGGGTTAAATAAAGTGGAGTTTGCATATCTCCGTTTAGTATTCCTTGTGTTAACATGAATCGAATAAGATTATTGTTTGAGGTAGCAACATTGCATAATGCCTTTAGCATACCCTTTAATTTTTGAACTGGGTTTAGAGTTAAGTTAGGCTTATCTTCTAAAAAGCCCGTAGCCATTTTTGCTAAGACATCGCCAACAGCCATGCTTAACAAATTATCTTTAGAATTAAAATGATAATTTATTGAGCCAACTCCAACATTCGCTCGCTCAGCGATTTGTCGAACGGTTATCTTTTCTATATCTGAAACTTCATTCAAAATTTCTATTGCTGCTCGGATAATCCGATTCCTTGCATCCTGCTCTTTCTTAGCCATTCTCAATACCTCCATATTTCAGTTGTTTTTAGTTCAAAACATGCTCAGTATAGCGAATAAAAAACTTCCCGTCAACATAGCTGAACAAGCCTTTACGGTTTGCATCATGATATTTGGTAAGTAAGAGAATACAGGATGAAAATAAAGCTAATGCTACACGGACAACAACTATGACGGTTGGTACTGTACTCAAAATGAAATGAATAGGCAGTATTAAAAACAAAACACCTCCTTTATACTGAATATGTTCTGAACATGTTCAGTATAACGCGGTTAATCTGTTTTGTCAAGCCTTAATCGTGGGTAATAAAGGTGAAGAACATACTATAAAAACCCCAAAAATCACTAATGAGCGTTGTTATAAAAGAGTAGGATTGCTTTAAGCTGTCACACTTCTTTTAACTATGTTTACTGTTTACATTTTGCGATAAAATTTTGCACTTCAACTTCAAGCGGTGTCGTTTTTTCCACGGTCAACTCTCGCTTTGTTTTTGTTATTTTCTTTGCCTAAAAAAGATATGTGCTGCCTTGTTTTATTTAATAGCCTGCGGTTTACATTTCAAGCAGAAAAGTATTGAAGTCAGCAGGCTTTTTTTGCAAGAACAATGCCAATGATTTCTCTGATTTTATCGGAGAATGAGGGAGTTTGGTTGGTCTTTTTTTATGTCCGAAATTAAGTGATTCTTAGACTCAGGTGGAGTTTCATATAAAAAAAGTTGTGGTATTAGCAATGGTAGCGATCGAATAAATACTACTTGACAATACGTAGTAGTAGATATATTATGTAATTAACAACTATTACGTAATACAAAGTAGGTGATTTAGTGGCTAATGATACTCAAATATTAAAAGGACTACTTGAAGGATGTATTCTTAAAATAGTAAATAAAGAGGAGACATATGGTTATGAGATATGTGAAAGGTTAATAGATTATGGGTTTGAAGCTATTTCGGAGAGTAGTGTATATCCTATACTTATAAGATTAGAAAAGAAAAAACTATTATACTCTATTATGAAAAAATCATCTTTAGGACCAATGAGAAAGTATTATTATCTCACAGAGGAAGGTGTTGTAGAATTAAAAGACTTCATATTATCTTGGGATAAAATAAAGAAAAATATTGATAATGTATTGGAGGGATAGATAATGTTTTCTGGAATGAAGTTAAGAAAAATTAGAATAAGAGAGCAAAAAAAATTCAATGAGAAAAATTTATGTTTGTATAGAAATATAACTTCTTATATTAAAGATAGTAATTTAACTCAAAATGAAAAAGAAGAAGTTTTACAACAAATTATGGATATGATGTTACAAGCACAAGCAGAGGATAAATCTATTGATATATTCATCGGTAAGGATTATGAGGCATTTTGCGAATCAATTATTCAGGAGTTTAACAATAGTAGAAATATAATTTATAAAGTATTTAATTACATACAAAAATATATGGTATCCCTTATGTTAATTTTAATGATGATGGTATTAGGGAATTTAATTAAGAACTATTCTCTTCCAGCAAGTATTACAGTAGACCAGTTTATACTTGGAAGTGCGGTTTCTTTATTTATTCTTCCGTTTTTTAAAAATAAAAGTTATGAGAAAGTATATATTCCTATAAGCGAAAAGATTAACTTCAAAATTAATAACATAAATAAAAGCCATCCTTTTTTTATTGTTATAGTAGGTTTATTTCTTGTCAGATTTGTAGCTATTAAAATGCTTGGTTCAGAAATTTTAAACTATAATTTTATTTTTTATAAAAACCTCTATATTATATTATTTATATTCGTCATAATCGGAGGAATAGAAATATATAAAAGAGTCTATAATAGGGGCTAAAAGGCAATTGGTAATGAAAGAGTATTCAGAAACCAAAGATATTGTCTAAAAAATAGAAGAAATAAACATTAAACAAAAACCAGAGCTGAGAGTAAAATCTTAGCTCTTTTTTCATGGAGAAGTTAATAGGATTATGGTAAGAAATAATGGGATCACGAACCAGCGCAAATTAAGCATTAAATCTTTCGTTGACCCTCTAAGTGAATTAAAATATAATGATATTGATCTAATAGGTAAATACTGGACAGCTCTGTATTAAAGGGATTTGAGAACATATCCATAAATGTGATTGTAGAAGAAATCTTAAGATAATGTTAAGGTTGACCATGTTTAACTGAAAGGTATGGTAATTATAATGAAGTTACAGCTCGAAGTTATGAGGAGCAAGAATAGGGGAGGGAAATCATGAAGAAAAATATTCTTATTGTAGATGACGAGAAAGAAATTCGTGAGCTTATGCGATTGTATATAGAAAAGGAAGGATTTTGTGTTATACAGGCTGAAAATGGATTGGAAGCGCTTAAACAAGCAGCATCTGAACGGATTGATTTGGCTGTTATTGACATTATGATGCCAGAGCTTAACGGTTATCAGCTTATGAAAAGTTTGAGAGAACATAGCAATATTCCTATTATTATCGTGAGTGCCAAAACGGAAAATCATGAGAAAATATTGGGACTTGACCTTGGTGCGGACGATTATGTGACAAAGCCTTTTGACCCATTAGAGGTCACTGCCAGAATCAAAGCTCAATTACGCCGTTATGACGGGTGTGCGGTGGATTCTCAAGCAGCTTTACTAACAGCAGGTGAATTGTGTATGGATGTTTGTGCTTGTACTCTTAGATTTGGAAGCAGAATAATCCCTCTTACTGCCACGGAATTTAATATAATGAAGTTATTTATGCAAAGTCCTGGACGTGTATACACCAAACAACAGATTTATGAAGCTGCATGGCAGGAGACAGCCATGGTGGACGACAATACAGTGATGGTAGCTATTAGCAAGTTGCGAAGCAAACTTCCAGGAGATGGTGAGGTATTCATCGGAACTGTACGGGGATTAGGGTATCGCCTGGAGGTGCGTACATGAAGAAAAAATGTAGTTTCAAAAAAGTTATCATGCGCAGTTTTATAAGATATACCATAGGAATTGCATTGACGCTTCTGATATTAGAGCTTCTATTTAGTCTGTTTACATTAAATAACGGGATGAACTTCTCGGAACTAGCGTTTTCTCCTTTGGCTAAAGAGACAAAAAAATTGCAAATCATACTTTCGATTTTCTGGAATCTTATCACAGTTGCGGTATATTTTATAGGTATTGTTCTTTTTGGGCGTGGAATCAGCAGGAAAATCATGGAGCCTGTGGAGAAAATGCAAGAAGGTTTCAAGGAGGTCACTGCTGGCCATTTAGACACTATACTGGACTTTGAAACAGAAACGGAATTTGAGGAAATGCGAGATGCTTTCAATTTTATGGCACGAAAGCTGAAAGACTCCGAAGAAAAGCGAATGCTAATGGAAAATGAAAGGATGCAGCTTTTTTCTCACATTGCCCATGACTTGAAAACTCCCATGACAACAATTTATGGATACGCTGGGGCTTTAGAAAGCGGTATGGTGGAGGAACCGGAGAAGCAAAGAGAATACCATATGGCAATTAAAACGAAATCTGCACAGATGAACAAATTAATTGACCAGTTACTTTCCTATTCAAAGTTGGGTACACCACAATACCAGATGAATTTTGCGAAAGGTGACCTTGTAGAACTACTTCGTGTGTCTTGTGCCACTTTGTTTGGTGAAATGGAAAGCAGGCAGATGAAATTGGAGCTGCGGTTACCGGACAAACCTATATTCTTCATGGTGGATTCATTAGAAATCAACCGCGCTATTGGGAATTTGTTGACTAACGCAATTCGCCATAATCCGTTGGGCAGTCTATTGTCTGTGGGAATTACGAATGAGCCCGATGGTATCGAGATACAAATTGCTGATAACGGAGTGGCTATCCCTGAAGCCATCGTTGGGAATCTGTTCGAACCTTTTGTATCTGGCAGTGATTCAAGAAGTACCAGCAGTGGAACTGGACTTGGACTTGCTATTGTTAAAAAGGTGATGGAACAGCATTCTGGCCAGGTTATGCTATTGGATGCACCTTATCCCTATACAAAGATGTTTGTCTTAAGTTTTCCCCAAATTTAAGGATACAAAAAGATGGAGGGATGGATATGTATCAAAAAATTATTAAAAACGATATACGCAAAAGTAAGTTGATTACCGCCACCATTGCAACATTTATACTCATTGCGGCCATGCTTACTTCTTTATCTTTATCACTTACAGTAAACCTGTTTGGCGCTATGGAAAATATGATTCTTTCAGCAAAGTCACTTCACTTTATGCAGATGCACACAGGCAACGTAGATATGGGTCAGTTGCAAAGCTTCGCTGCTGCCAATGAAAGTGTAGAGGATTATCAGGTGTTGGAGTTCCTTAACATTGAGGGTGCGAATATTGTCATTGGAAACGATTCTCTTGCCAAAAGCGTACAGGATAACGGCCTTTCAGTGCAAAGTAAGAAATTCGACTTTCTCCTTAACTTAAATGGTGAAGTCATCCATCCTGCCAACGGCCAAATCTATGTCCCCATCTATTACATGAAGGAAGGAAATGTGGCAATTGGCAATAGAGTGAAAATACATGGTGTTTCCTTTACTGTAGCGGGATTTTTGCGAGATTCTGTTATGAATGCATCTATGGTAAGCTCTAAGCGGTTTCTTGTGAGCCAAGCTGATTTTGAAAGAGTCCGTGAGTTTGGAAAGTTAGAACACCTTATTGAGTTCCGATTGGTAAAAGGAATTTCATTCCCGGTTTTCGAGGCAGCCTATCTCCATGCAGGGCTTCCGGCAAACGGCCCGCCTGCTATTACTTATACCCAAGTGAAGATGATAAACGGCATTAC
Source organism: Clostridium drakei (assembly GCF_000633595.2). Taxonomy (GTDB): domain Bacteria; phylum Bacillota; class Clostridia; order Clostridiales; family Clostridiaceae; genus Clostridium_AM; species Clostridium_AM drakei. Next base: position 15,291 of record NZ_JIBU02000048.1, read on the forward strand.
AGACGGGATTATGATTGCCGTGTTGGTGTTGATAGCCATTCTTGTTATCATTGTGGCATTTTTGTGCATCCGTTTTACGTTACTGGCTAAAATCGAGGAGGATTATAAGGAAATAGGCATATTGAAGGCTGTTGGGATGAGGGTATCGCAGATTAAAAAACTCTATCTTGCGAAATATGGTGCTATAGCAGGTGCGGCTTGCGTGCTGGGATTTCTGGCATCATTACCCATCCAAACGTTTTTTATGAAAAATATTCGCCTCTACATGGGAGAAAGCGGCAGCCCATTGACTGGCTTGATCTGCGGACTTTTGGGGGCTATGGTAATCTGCGTGGTTGTCATGCTGTATGTGAACAGCGTGTTGCAGTGCTTCCGTAAAATATCTGCAGCGCAAGCAGTGCGATTTGGTGCTCCTCAGGAAAAATCGAAAGCGGTCAGAACATTTAAACTTAGTAATAATAGGCTCTTTTCTAAAAATATTTTTTTGGGAATCAAGGATGTTATTTCCCGGAAAAAGATATACGTTACTATGCTGATGGTATTGGTAATTTCATCGTTTATTATGATTGTGCCTCAAAATATTAGCAATACTATTTCTAAAGAAAGTTTCATTACCTACATGGGCATGGGAATTTGCGATGTTAATATCGGAGTGATGCGAACACAGGTGCAGGACGTTATGGAGAAGACGGCGGAAGTTGTTGATATGCTGAAAAAGGATAAGAATATTGAAAAGTATACTTTGTTTACCAGCATGATGCTAGATCGGAAAGCAGATGATGGAAGAATAGAGAAGCTAAGAGTGGCATCTGGTGACTATTCTAAATTTCCTATTACTTACTCTAATGGACGTGCCCCACAAGCTGAATCAGAACTTGCCATCTCTGTCCTCAATGCTAAAGACCTCGAAAAAACTGTTGGAGATGAAATCGTTTTAATTATTGATGGTGTAGAAAAACATCTGACGGTTTGTGGGATTTACTCTGATGTCACCAATGGTGGTCGAACGGCACAAGCTATTTTTCACACAAATAACGGAGATGTTCTGAGCGTAGGTATTGCAGTCAAATTTCGTGATCGTCAGAATATAGAGGTGGCAATATCGCAGTACAGGAAACAGTTTTCCTTCGCTAAAGTTACTGGTATCGACGAAAGTATTGGACAGATGCTCGGCTCTATACGGGATGCCATAAAAATGGTTTCAATTGTTGCTATTGGGGCAACCACTCTGAGCACACTATTGGTCACAGTGTTGTTTATGAAGATGCTGGTGGTGAAAGACCGTTATCCTATTACTATACTGAAGTCAATGGGCTTTACTGGTGTGGATATTCGGAAGCAGTACCTTACGCGCTCAATTACTGTGATGGCATTGGGCGTAATCATCGGAACGATTCTAGCACATACACTGGGAGAGCTTGTTGGGGTGGCAATCATTTCTTCCTTTGGCGCAACAACCTTCCAGTTTGCAGTAAACCCGTGGTTTGTATATTTTGTTTCACCTTTGCTAATTGCGAGCTGCGTTGTTGTTGGCACTATGCTGGGTGTTTCCGGTATTCAGACATTAAAAATTTCAGAGTATATTAAGGAGGCTTGATATTATGAATAGCATTATTACAGGTAAAAATATTGTGAAAATTTTTGGAAAAGCTGGTGAGCAGGCTAAGGTGTTGAATGGAGTAAATATTGAAATAGCAAAAGGCGAATTTGTTGCCATAATGGGGCCCTCTGGTTCTGGGAAATCAACACTGCTGTTTGCACTCAGCGGTATGGATGAAATTACAAGTGGATCAGTGAAATTTGGTGATACTGAGATATGTAAACTTAGCGAAAATGAGCTTGCGGATGTTCGCCGAACAAAAATGGGATTTGTCTTTCAACAGCCTACCATGCTAAAGAACTTAAATCTTTTGGATAATATCATCCTCCCCACTGTGCATAAAGGCAAAAAGGATATAGTGAAGCTTACACAAAGAGCAAAAAACCTGATGAAAAAAACGGGTATTTTGGGGCTTGAAAACAGGGATATTATGGAGGTTTCAGGTGGTCAGCTCCAGAGAACTGGAATATGCCGTTCATTAATGAATGAGCCTGATATTCTCTTTGCTGATGAGCCCACTGGAGCACTTAACTCAAAGTCGGCGGAGGAAATCATGGAGCTGTTGGTGGACATCAACAAAGAAGGCACAGCCATATTGCTTGTTACCCACGATGCAAAAGTTGCGGCTAGGGCTGATAGGGTTCTGTTTATGAAGGATGGAAATATCGTTTCTGAATTTCTGCTGCAAAAGTTAAGCGGTAGGGATATGGAGGTGAGAGAGAAAAAAGTACTGGTTGGGATGGCGGCTGTTGGTATTTAAGTGAGAAATAGCCATAGGCAGCACAGAAAATCTCTAAATTTTATTGATTATGATTTGAAACCATAACATAAATGCAATGAGGAACAATACAAGGAGCAGCGGTGGCGAGAAAACGGTGACAAGAGCATTTCGCTGTTAATGGTAAAGAACTCACTCTAAGAAATTTATTTAATAATAGTAACTTGACTTTATTAAAAGAAAGTGATACATTAATTAATAGTTAAGCACTTAACTATTAATTAATGAACCAATAGATTGTTTTTTAACAGGAGGATTACTATGACAAACAACGAAATGGAAAATCTAATTGAAGATGTATCTTTTATTGTACACGATTTAACTAGAAAAGCGTATGCAAAAATTGATGAATATTTAAAAGAATTTGGGCTTGTAAGATCACATGCAGCAATTTTGCGATTGCTAAAAATAAACAATGAGATCCCTATGAGTGAACTAAGTGAGAAGATACAAGTTACAAAGCCAAATGTAACATTATTAATTGATAAGCTTGAAAAATTGGGCTATGTAAAACGTGTAAATGCTTCACATGATCGTAGAATTATTTTTATCAAATTAAGTAATGTAGGTGATGAATTTGTTGAAAGTTATGTGAAAAAGCTACATAGCTATTTTACAATAATGTTTTCAAAATTAAATTCTGAGGATTTAGGATCTTTTAAATCAAACATATCATCATTAAAAGAGCTTTTATCAAAATTAGAAGAGGAGTGAATTACCTATGGATATAATATGTCTTAAATTATCTGCAACAAATTGCTACTTATTAAAAATTAAAAATGGATATTTACTTGTTGATACTGGATATGAAAGCGATTTAACTGTTTTCGAGCAGGAATTACATAAAAATTCTATAAACATTAAAGATATTAATTATCTTTTTTTAACACACCATCATAATGATCACAGCGGTTTAATAAATTTCTTGGTAGAAAAAAATAATAATATTCGTATTATAATGCACAAGTATGCATCGGAAGCTTTAAAAACAGGCAAAAATGTCGATTTGCTAAGAAATGAAAAAAGAGGAGTTCCCAATAAGAGAGTACGCTTTCTTATGATTATGCGTAAAAAATTAAAATCAAGTTGGACAAGTACTTTTCCAGTGTATAAAACTAGAGATACAGATATTATTGTTGAGGGAGATAATACTAGTATATTAAAAAAATTAGGAATGGATGGAAAGATTGTATACACTCCGGGTCATACAAAAGGAGATATATCATTAGTTGTTGATGATGGAAACTGCTTTTGTGGCGATTCTGTAATGAACCACCCAATTGTAAACATTTTAGGAGCCAAGTATATGACGATAGGAATTGAAAATCTGGATGAATATTATAATAGTTGGAACAAATTGATCTTGAATTGTTCAAGGATTATTTACCCGGCGCATGGTAAACCATTCAATGTAACAAAGCTAAAACGAAATATCGGAAAAATAAAAACGCTGGTTCCGACTCCAGATATTATGATTAAATCATAATAATTAACTTGTAATAAATTAATTATTATGATTGGACATGAAATAAAAAAGTAGATATTTATTGTTGCCTTGACAAAAAATCAAAAATAGATGATAATGAATATATTCATTCACTCGTAAAATGATTTTAAACGGAGGCAAAAATATGGCATTGTCTAAAAATAAATTCTCAGGAAACCAGAGTGATCGTTCCCGTAAAATACGTATATCAAAAGAACCGGATGAACGCCGTCAGGAAATTGTTGAAACAGCATTAGAGATGTTTTCCGAAAAAGGTTATGAAAATACAACAATTCAAGATATCGCTGAAAGGATGAATGTATCTCCTGGTTTATGCTACCGCTATTTTAAATCTAAAACTGAAATCTTTGCAGCAACCTCAGAATATTATGCAATACAAGCGGTAGAACAAATGAGAATTCCAATATCACAGGATATCCCAGCAATTGAAAAATTGAATCTTGTCATAAATCGCATGTTTGATTTTTCGGTTAATCACCATGAGTTTGAATCAAGATATAATGAGGGGTCAAGCATTAGGGCGATTCTGCTGGATGATGTAGCCTATCAATGGATGACTGTAATGATACCGATTATAGAACAGGGGATGAGAGAAAATACTTTTAGTTGCAGCAATGCTCCCAGAACTGCTCAGTTTTTGATTTCAGGTCTGATACACACTTTCCACGCAGAAATGCCAGCGGAAAATGCGAAAGAGTATATGAAATCCTTTTTTGATTTTACACAAGATATGCTAGTACGTGTTTTAGGAATTAAGGTAGACTAAATATAAGTGAAAGAAGATGTACATGAAAAGTTTATTGGCTATTATGTACATTTTTTATTGATAGTCTATTGAATAAATTCATTCATTGACTTTTTCAACATAAAGATTTATTATATGAATGAATAAAGTTATTCATTCATGAGGAGGTGAATATATTTTTGAAATTACACCAGTCAGGATAAGATTACATCAAAACAATTTTACTGCTTTATAAGTAATCGCATGAGGTTAAAAATGTAGACATAGCTGAATCTTGTAATTGCATCCTTACACTCGGAACAGTAAGGGTACAATTGATATACAAATTATAAATTGAAGGAGATTTTTATTATGAACAAGGAAGAACGTATAACAATGCTAAGGGAATCCGCAATCCCACAGTTATTATTAAAAATGGGATTGCCAACAATGATTGGTATGCTGGTAACAGGGTTTTACAATCTGATTGATGCCTACTTTGTTGGAGAATTAGGAACAAGCGAAATGGGGGCAATATCTATTGCTTTCCCTCTTGGACAAGCAATTGTTGGTATAGCAGTCATGTTTGGTGGCGGTGCAGCGGCGTATATCTCCAGACTATTGGGGGAGAGAAAAAATGAGGATGCAACTCATGTAGCTTCAACCGCTCTTTATTCAAGCCTTTTTATCGGTGTTACTGTAATCATTTTGTTAGAGTGTTTCTTAGATAAAGTATTATGGGGTTTAGGTGCAACGGAAACAATTTTTCCCTATGCAAAACAATATGCCATTATCTATGTAGCCAGCTCAGTTTTTAACATATTTAATGTTACCATGAACAATATTGCTTCAAGTGAGGGAGCGGTTAAGGTTTCAATGACTGCGATGCTGCTTGGTGCCGGATTAAATGTCATCTTTGCTCCGACTTTCATTTTTGGTCTGCATATGGGAATTATAGGGGCTGGTGTGGCAACGGCGGTTGCTCAAATTGTTACCTCAATTATGTATTTGTTTTACATATTGAAGAAAAAAAGTATCTTTAGCTTTTCTCTAAGAGAAATCCGTATTGAAAGTACAATCTTCAAGGAAATTTTTAAAGTTGGAATTGGAATTCTTGTTTTTCAGCTTGCAACCAGTGTTGCTATTAGCTTAACAAATATGGCTGCACAGCCTTATGGTGATTCTGTCATTGCTGCTATGGGAATCGTAACCCGTGTGATATCTATGGGCATCTATGCGGTATTTGGTTTTGCAAAAGGCTTTCAGCCAGTTGCCGGGTATAATTATGGCGCAGGACAATATGATCGGTTAGGAAGTGCAACAAACATTGCAGTGAAATGGACTACCATTTTTTGTGCTTTAATGACGCTACTTATGATTTTGTTTCCCCAGCCGGTCGTTTCTTTATTTACAACGAACGATGAATCAGTTATAGAAATAGGATCATTTGCTCTTCGTATCAATATCATCACATTCATTTTTTATGGTATAGAAGCAATTTATTGTATGCTCTTTATGGCACTTGGTAAACCGTTAGGTGGTTGGGTACTTTGTGCAGGGCGTCAGGCTATATTCTTTATTCCGATAATTTTGATGCTGCCAAAATTTATGGGACTAAATGGAGTTATAGCTGCTCAACCGATTGCTGACATAATAACGATTATCATCATGGGGATTTTAGCAATAAAGCTGAATGGAGAAATCAAGCATTCTGCAAAGGCGCAGGCATCTAATGCAAATTTGAATATAATGGGCAAATAGTCTGGGGATTTACACTTGATAATGAAATATGTCACCTAAAAATATAAAGACTTATTTAAAAATTGAAGGAGAAACGAAAATGAAAGTTAAACAAATTTTAGAGCGGATTTATGTAAATGATATGGATCAGACAGTAGCATTTTATGAAAGCTTACTAGATGAAAAATGTAGTATGAGATTTAAGCATAAGCAGTTTCATTTGGAATTAGTACAAGTGGGAAGTATTTTAATTATTTGCGGTACAGATGAAGTATTGGAGTCTTTTAAAAACACAAAGGCAACATTTATTGTTGACTCTATAACAGAATTTAAGGATTTTCTATTAGAGAATGATGTCACGATAATGAAAGATGTAAAGAAAACTCCTACAGGATTTAATATGATTGTAGAATATGTGGAACAACAAAAATAGTTCTTGTGGTCTTCATCTTTAGGATTTCTTCTGACACACGTTTGTAGTAAGTGAGTTCATAAAGCATATTCTCAAAAAGAAGTTAGGGTTTTGTACATAAACGTATTATAATACAAAAATATTATTTAAAGAAGTCTATTTTATAATATATAAGTATAACTTCTATTATTAATCCAACAAATACCACATTTACTAGTATAAAAAACACTATCTTTATTCTATCTGACAAGGAATGTAAATCACGATTGATATTTTTAATATCGTTGTAAAGTGCATAATCAACCATTAATAACGTTAAAGAAAATATAGATACAAATAGAACTGCTCCACCTAATGTCATAATATCCCCCCAAAAAAAGTTATTCTATCTTTATAATACTATAAATAAAATTACAATATATAGTTGTATCAATATCGAAACTACATATTGTAATTTTATTATATTTAATGAATTTGGTAATTGCAACGTATACAGGCATTAAGGGATGCATTTATCAAGCCCTATCACTCCTAATACTCCAATCTGTTTATTTAAGAATCACTTCATGAAGAATTTCGTTACAAAAAAACGTTAATTTGTTACATTTTGTTAAAGTATATATTTTTTGCTTCGATAGTGCACTAGAGGAGTGCATGAAAACAATGTTAAATATAGCGATTTGTGATGATGAAAAAAGCACAAGAGATTACATAAAATCATTAATACTATCACAGAAAATTTCATGTGATGTTAAAGAATACATTTCAGGTAAGGATCTATCTAAATCAAAAATAAAACATGACATAATATTTCTAGATATTGAAATGGATAATTTAGATGGTATAACTACTGCAAAAAAAATTAGAAACAATGAAAATGAATTCTGCAGATCCATATTAATATTTGTAACTGGATTTGATAGGTATGTATATGAAGCTTTTGATGTACATGCATTTCATTATCTTCTAAAGCCAATAGATAACAGCAAATTTATTGAAGTATTTAAGAATGCAGTATTAGAGTATAAAAAATCAAATGAAAAATCTAACAAATATATACTTATAAAAATTGGGACAACTTATAAAAAAGTTTTTCTTAAGGAAATTTACTATGTAGAAAGTAATAGACGAAAGGTGATTTTGTATACCCAAAATGATACTAAAGAATATTATGCTAAAATGGATGACGTAGAATCTCAACTTGGCAGTACCTTTTTTCGATGCCATCGTGGATATATCGTAAATATGGCTTATATTATGGAATATGATACTTCAAGTATTACACTTGAAAATGGCATTAAGCTTATAATATCACAACATAAATATAACGATTTTGTAAAAAATTATATTCGTTATTTAAAAACAGAGGTGATATAGATTTGGATCAATTTTTACTAAAAATAGTACTTGAAGTTTTAAGTAATGTAAAATATTTAATTAGTGCAATTTTTCTATATTATTTTCTACACAACTTTTTAAAAGATAAAATTAGAAGGCAAAGAGATATAATTATTCCTATTGTTTATTTTATATATAGCGTTATGTTTTTTTGGATATACCCTAGCCCAGATAATATACTTATAGATTTACTTGGTATGGTCCTAATGTTTGGTATTATTTCTATAGTATATGATACAAATGTTCCTATAAAAGTATTTTTAATTGTTACATTTTATGCAATTAAAGAATTATGTCTTTTGACCTCCTATAGTATATTTTATTTTTTGCAAAAAAACTCTTTTAAGCTTATTGGTGTAAATTATTTTCAAAACTATCATTTATTAATTAAATACTATTTTGCATTAATGGAGGATATTCAAATTATAATAGGAATTATATTTTTATTACTATTTTTTATATTAATGTATGCTTCAATAGTTTACATAACTAAAAAATTCACATATAAAAACTATGATTTTAATATAAAAGAAATTTTGTTTTTGATTATGCCTGCTTTATCAGCACAGTTTATGAGTTTTATGATATTTAAAATAATATTTACTACATTTAATAATAATTCAAAAGATTTTCTTTATGATAAATATCCTTCTTTTATTTTTTTAATTCCTGCTATAGGAATAGTATCTCTTATGGGAATTGCTGGTACAACGGTACTATTCCAAAATATGATAAGTTTGAATGAGGAAAAGAGAAATAAAGTAATTCTAGAACATCAGGTATTGGATCTCCAAAATTATACTAATCAGATACAACAAATGTACAATGGTATTCGTGGCATAAAACATGACATGAGAAACCATATAAATAATTTAAAATGGTTAATTACAGAAGGTAAATATAATGAAGTGGAAAAATACTTTAGCGACATTTCAAATACTGTAAATAAGCTTGATTTCAAATTTAGAACTGGGAACTCCGTAACAGATGTAATAATAAATGATTTCTATAGAAAAGCTTTGAAGAATAATATTTTATTTGAATCAGATTTTACCTTTCCCTCAAGCTTTCAATTGGATGTATTTGATATAAGCATTATCTTGAGTAATGTGCTTGAAAATGCCTTAGATGCCTGCACAAAACAATCATTGAAATCAAAATCTTTTATTGTCATAACCTCGAGCAAAAAGAAAAATTTATTTTTTATAGATGTAAAAAATAGCTTTCAATCACAAATTAAATTTGACAATACTACTAAACTTCCAGTTTCAAGTAAATCAGATAAATCCATTCACGGTATTGGTTTAAAAAATGTACAAACAGTAGCTCGAAAATACTTTGGTGATATAGATATTGAAATAAAAAATACAGTATTTAATGTGACAGTAATGTTAAAAAAACTTTAAAAATATATTTTAGAAAGGTGGAATTTTTATGTCTTTAGGACTGAATACTAATTATGGTTTAAACAATTATAATCAACCCAATATTAATACAAAAACTGATGCTTCAAAATCAGTTACTAATTCTAACTCAACATCTAAAACTACAGGCAATTCTGTAGACGAATATTATAAAAACCTTTGTACTAAATTTCCAAGCTTAAACATCATGGTTGGTCATTTTTCAAAGGGAACAATGATAGCAACAAGTACTAATATAGATAATCAACCCATTACAATTGATCCAGCTTATCTAAAAAAAGCAGCAAAGGACCCAAAAGTTGCAGCAGAACTTGAGAAAAACCTTGGTGATGAACCTATGGCTTTAAATTGGTTGAAAAATAGAGCTAAAATGGATGGCAAAAAAATGACAAGTCTTGGTACTTATATTGATTCAAATGGTGATATGTGCAGTGCTGGTGGCGTTGCAACTGACAATTCATCTTCAAAAAACAGCACATCATTTATAACTAGATTTGAGGAATTATTAGAGAAAAGGTTAAAGAGAATTAAGGAACAAATAAAAACAGAGGATAGAATGTTAGCACAAGTAGCTGAACAAGATATTAAGAAAGCAAATTTACAAAAGCAAGTTAATAGAAGTTACCATAATAACTTGTTTAATAATCTCAATATGAATTTACTTGATTCAAATAGATAAAAAAAGAGTGTACCTGTATTTTTGAAAAATGCAGGTACAATTTATTTCTTAGCTAGTAATTCTTCTAAAAGTTTCATATTGTTTATGATATCCTGGTCATTGGGTCTATAAGATAGTGCTGTCTTATTGTGATAGTAAGATTTCTCATATTCACCCATTTCATAATAGCAAAGACCGAGCTGTATATGAGGCAACCATGTACTGCTAATTTGATTTTGAATTACCCAATTATTATTTAGTTTAGGTAATTGAATAGCAAGATTGTACCAGAACGCAGCTTGAGAAAACTGACTTTTTTCTAAAAATGCATAACCTAAACGACAGCAAAACTCTGGACGTGGAGAATCATAATCAAAAGACCTAAATATATATTCTCGCTCTTTTTTTCGATCTCCCAACTGATAATAACAATCAGCTAGCTTGGAACAAACATATACACAGTCATCTGCTGTAATGTCATTCATCTCTAAAAATTTTAGATAATATTCTGTGGCTTTTTGGTATGATTTGTGATGATGGAGTTCTATAGCATAGTGCAGTGCATCACGTAAAGTAAATTCCTTGCCGCTTAACAACAACTTTTCATAAATTTTAAGATTTCGGTCAGGATTAGTGGTACCTTTAATTTTTCTATGGGTTACTACTATATCGCTGTCATAAAAGACAGAACTTTTTATTAGTAAATCTTCGTGTACAACACCATCCCATTGATAATTCTTCGATCTTTTTACTAGTCTTGTACGTCGCACAGTCAAAGCAACATTTCCATAATCATCAAAATCACAGTTATACTGCATGGATACAGCATCTATAGAAGGAGAAAGAGAGTGCTTCAAATGATATAATTTCTCACTGCTTTCTGGAAGTAATATATCGTCTGCATCAAGCCATAGTATATAATCCATTGATGCCTTAGAAAAAGAAAAGTTTCTTGCAGCAGCAAAATTATCAATCCATTCAAAGAAAAATACTTTATCAGAATAATCTTTAGCTATTTCTACTGTATTATCTGTGGAACCTGTGTCTACAATTATTATTTCATCCGCAAGATTTTTTATGGAATCCAAACAGTTTTTTAAGTTTATAGATTCATTTTTTACAATCATGCAAAGGCTAATTGTAATCATTGAAAACCACACCTTTAGAAAATTATTTACTTTATTTATAGTATGAATTGGCTGCTTTGATGTGAATTTAACACATGTATAATTATTTAATACTCTTCATTCTTGCTTATCAACTAAAAAAGTTGTGTCATATTATTTTTATTATACTAATTTAAAATTTTGCATGTGGGAAAGTTGAATTAATAAGTAATATCAAATATATAGTGTACACATGCTTTTATAAAAGATTATATAATAGATTATAAAAAGTATTTAAAAACTTTTATAGACTATAGTGCAATAAATTGTAAACATAGATTTAAATAAAAATAGGAGAGGATTGTATGCCAATTGCAAAAGTAAATCCTACAGATGATGTATATATATCACAGTATTACAAAACTACAAACTTTAATGACTCAGAAGTTTTGTTCACTGGAAACTATAACCAAACTCAAGATATGTACAGAAGCTTATTAAAATTTAATTTAGACAATGTAATTCCATCAGGAAGTATTATACAAAGAGCTGTTTTAGAATTGTTTGTCTATAGGAAAGATGAAGCTAATATATTTAAGTCACCGCAGCGTATCAGCGTATATATAAATACAAGTGACTTTTCAGAAAAAACAGTTATCTGGAATAATGCACCGGAAATAAGTTTCACGTCGCATTTTATCAATGTAATAGATGGTAACATTAATCAATTTATTAGCATAGATATAACAAGCATAGTTGTCAAATGGTTTTACAATATAATTGCTAATAATGGAATAACTTTAATTGGAATGGAAAATTTATTTGATACTATAATAGGTTATAGGTCATCAAAATGGGCAAACATGGAGCAAAGACCTGCAATAGCAATAGAATATAGCACAGAAGGGCCAACAGGCCCAGTAGGGGCAACTGGAGCAATGGGAGCCACGGGCCCAATAGGAGTAACAGGAGTAATTGGTGCCACAGGTCCGGTCGGAGCGACTGGAGTAATGGGACCCACAGGTCCAAAAGGAGCAACTGGAGTAATCGGAGTTACAGGTCCAATAGGAGTAACAGGAGTAATTGGTGTCACGGGTCCAGTCGGAGCGACTGGAGTAATGGGACCCACAGGTCCAAAAGGAGCAACCGGAGTAATTGGGGCTACAGGCTCAATGGGAGTAACAGGAGTAATTGGTGTCACAGGTCCAGTCGGAGCGACTGGAGTAATGGGACCTACAGGTCCAAAAGGAGCAACCGGAGTAATTGGGGCTACAGGCTCAATAGGAGTAACAGGAGTAATCGGCGCCACAGGTCCAGTCGGAGCGACTGGAGTAATGGGACCCATAGGTCCAAAAGGAGCAACTGGAGTAATAGGAGCTACAGGTTTAGTGGGACCAACCGGAGCAATGGGATTTACAGGCCCAGTTGGAGTGACTGGAGCAATAGGTCCCACAGGTCCAGTGGGACCAACTGGAAGCAAGGGTTCAATAGGGGCAACTGGAGCAATGGGACGCACAGGTCCAACAGGAGTAATCGGAGCTACAGGTCCATCCGGAGCAACTGGGGCAATTGGACCCACAGGCCAAATAGGAGCAACCGGAGTAATGGGAGCTACAGGCCCAGACGGACCAACCGGAGCAATGGGACCCACAGGCCCAATAGGAGTAACCGGAGTAATGGGAGCTACAGGCCCAGACGGACCAACTGGAGCAATGGGATACACAGGGCCATCCGGAGCAACTGGAGCAATGGGACCCACAGGTCCAGTAGGCTCAACTGGACCTGCTAGAGCAAGTTTTTCTGTTAATAGGATTTATGTATCAAACTGGGGCAGTGGTGAACTCTCTATAATTGATGGAAATACAAATACTGTCGTGTCTTCAGTAGTAGTGGGTAATTCACCAATGGGTGTGAGTATGAATTCGGCAACAAATGGAATTTATGTAGCGAACTATATTAGTAACAATATTTCAATAATTGATGGAAATACCAATATTGTCGTAACTTCTCCAGCAGCAGGTTATACACCATATGCTATAAGTGCAAATTCAGTAACAAATAAAATTTATGTGACAAACTATTATAGAAATAAGGTATTGGTAATTGATGGAAAGAGTAATAGCATTTTAAATTCTATAACAGTAGGGAACAAACCATATGCTATAAGTGTGAATCCTTCAGTAAATAAAATCTATGTAGCAAACTATGGAGATAACAATATTTCAATAATTGACGGAAACAGTAATATTGTTATGGCTACTATATCAGTAGGTACTCAACCAAGAGGCGTATGTGTGAATCCATTAACGAATCAAATTTACGTAGCAAATTGGGGCAGTTATAATATTTCAGTAATTGATGGAACTATCAATAATGTGATAACTTATGTGACAGTAGGTATTCAACCAAGAGGCGTAGCGGTGAATTCTACAACCAATATAATTTATGCAGGGAATTATGGTGGTAGGAATGTTTCAGTTATTAGTGGGCTTTCTAATGTTGTTATAGCTACTATAGAAGTGGGTAGTGAACCAAGTAGTATAGGTGTGAATTCGGCAACAAATCAAATTTATGTATCTAATAATGCAAGTAGCAATGTCTCAGTAATTGATGGAACTAACAATATTGTCATAGCTACTATTCCAGTAGGTGTTTTACCACTTGGAATAACTGTAAACCCTTAAAAAGTTTGTTGTTTTTCACCTTCTTTACTTAATACTCTGTTTATATAAAATATAGTTTGAAAATTAATTTTTACCATTAAAATAAGACGAGTGTTTTTAAAGCAATGTTTATGCAATGATAAATGGAATACGTATTTTTACCTATTGTTTTAAAATATTTCAACAAAAGCTGTTCCAGTTTTTGTATGGAGGCAGCCCCTTACAAAGACTGGAAGTAATTATTAGGTTCAGATGGGTTGTTCCATAGTAGAGAAAATCAATTTAGAACTTGAAATGATGCGGAAGCAAAAGAAATAGTAGGAGTAACAATAAAAATTTAACTAAAAGTATTACAAGAAGAATAACAAATAATTAAATATAGAATATTATAAATTAATTGTATATATAATATTCTATATTGACTTTAATAATATGTATTGTATAATTGAACTAAGAATAGATATAATAAAAACAGGGTGTTAGAGCACCCTGAAGTATACAATTCTAGTTGCTTAGGCAACTGGCATTACTAAATTTAAGTTTAAAAATAGTAGTATCCACTTGCACGGGGCTACTATTTTTTTGAGATTTTTTCTATAAGCAGCACTATTAGTGTTAACAGTGCTATTAAGAACAAACCTGCTTGAAATAATAACGCTAATACATCATTACTTATAAGTACCACCTCCCTTCAAAGAGGGATGAATGATACCAGTAGCCCACCCAACTATATTGAATTGTATGTAAACAGTTTAACATAATTATACAATAAGAACAATGTTTTACTTAGATATAAAGGACCACCAAGAATTATATAGAATATAATTCTTGAGGTGATTTCTCTTAAGCCCATAAATTACTTTGGACAATTGCCAATGAAGATGAAGAATTTATTAGGTTTTGTACAAAACGAAGTGGTCAATACCATTATGAAAATAGGGATGAAATGTATAATAATCTTGAATGAAATAAGAAGAAAGATGATATAAGAGAATAATTGAATATAAAAATAAAATATATAGTTGAGGTGTAAATATGATAAGACCAATTGTAAAAGATGTATTGTTTTTAGGACAAAAATCTGAAAATGCAACTAAAAATGATATGGTAGTAGTTGATGATTTAATGGATACATTAAGGGCAAATTTACAGTGTTGTGTTGGACTGGCTGGTAATATGATTGGGGTAAAAAAGCGCATATTGGTATTTACTACAGCGAACATTATTGTGCCTATGATAAATCCAGTTATATTAAAGAAGGAAAAGCCATATGAAACAGAAGAGAGTTGTTTATCTTTAATTGGTGTTAGAAAAACAAAAAGATATGAAATGATAGAGGTGGAGTATTTTGATAGAAATTTTAAGAATCAAAAGCAAGTGTTTACTGGATTTACAGCACAAATAATTCAACATGAAATGGATCATTTTGAAGGTATAATAATTTAATTACTCAACTTTCCCAGTTTAAAAATTATGACACACAAGCGTATGTAAGCGAAGTAACTTTCAACTGTATTCCGGATGATATATGCTGTGAAGAAAAACTCACTTCACAGCATATATCAGTCTCCATACAGTTGAAAGTTACTTCTTAGTGCATTACGTATATATATTACTTTCTAATATGGCTCTAAATAAAAAGCGTAGCTTTCATAATACCTGTATATTTTTCAATAACCTAAATAATAAATCTATTTTAAGGTACTTCTATAAAATAAAAAACAACTGACTTTTAAATTAGACATATTAGACTAATAGCAAGTTCCGCCTTAATTTTATGTGTTATAAATTATAGTTATAAATATGATTGTGGCTTATAAAATTACCTATAACAATGCAATTAAGTGCGTACACTTGAATTTGCTAGTTTGAATTTCAACTTTTATGCAGTGATATATTATAAGGGTGTACTCACATTAGCTAAATTGTTTTAGTATTATTCTTAGCTTAAAATTTTTGAAAGCCTTAGAAGTTTAGTCCTGTTTGAGGGAACCGAGTTTGACAAAGTTCTTAGGTTTTCAAAAATTTCGAGCTTTAGAATAATTAAAACATTTAGCCGTGAGTACACCCTTATAATATATCATGGAATAAAAGTTGAAACTCAAACTTCCACTGCACCCTTACGTAGCAATGTGCCTAAACTGCGAAAGTTGAGTTATTTCTCACCAATAGCGCTATCAAAGGTACTGCTTTGAAGCTGTTCTTTTTCATTCTCATTCTCTTTCTCTTTTATATGTTTCATTTCAAAAAACACAACAATTCCAGTTATAAGAGAAGCCAGAATATCTGCTATAGGTGGAGTTCTCCAAATACCTTCAATGCCCCAAAAGTGGGGTAATATCAATAATAGTGGGACCAATAAGAACAATTGTCTGGATAACCCCAGAATTGTGGATTGAATTGGTTTGCCAACTGCCTGAAAGTACTGGGAACAGACAATTTGAAAACCAGCCACAGGAAACATAAAAAAGAATATACAAATTGCGTGAGCAGTTAATTGAGTCAGCTTAGGATTATTATTAATGAACATATTGGCAATTTGAGTAGGCCATAAATGAACTACTACAGTACTGAATGTTGCTATAATTATACCAACAATAACTGCTTTTTTCAGGGCTTCTTTTACTCTGGAAAATTCCTTGGCACCATAATTAAAGCCAATGATTGGCTGAGCACCTTGACTAATACCAAGAATAGGCATAAACATCAATGTAGCTATACTTCCAACAATACCCATAGCGGATAGTGCCATATCTCCACCATAACTCATCAATGCTTTATTCAAGATAGTATTTTGAAGACTATTAGCTAATTGCATTGCAAAAGGAGCGAAACCAATAGACATAATGCTAATAACTAAGTTTTTCTGCAACTTTAGATTTTTTAACTTTATTTTTACAATACTAGGGCCAAATAGAAAATAAGTTAATACCCAAATAGATGAAAATATCTGACCACAGACAGTTGCAAGGGCAGAACCCCTAATTCCAAAACCTAATTTCATAACGAAAATATAATTTAAGATTACATTGATAATGGTTCCGATTACTTGAGTATACATAGACATCCTAGGATTACCTTCAGCTCTAATAAAATTAACCATTCCCATGCTTATAGAGCCTAAGGATGATGCCATCATTATAATGTTGGTAAAAGCTTTAGCATAAGGCAAAACCTCAGCACTTGCACCAAAGAAAGTTAAAATAGGAGTGCTAAAAAGAAAATAAATAATGCTGATACAAAGAGGTAATAAAACCAACAATACTGTAGCATTTCCAGCTATTTTATTAGCTTCTTCTGGTCTTTTCTCACCTAACCTAATGGAAATAAGTGATGTAGCGCCAACTCCAATTAATGCAGATACTGCCATAAGAATAAGCATAATTGGAAAGGCTACAGTTGTGGCTGCAATGGCAAGTGAGCCAACACCACGACCTACAAATATACGATCAATAATGTTATACATAGAATTTACCAGCATAGCTATAACAGCTGGCCATGAAAACTTCCATAATAAAGTACTAATTTTTCCATTTCTAAGTTCATTTGTGCTATTCATTTTTAATTCACCTTCTTAAAATTTTTGCATAAATTTTACAGCATATTTGAGACTGTCAGTAAATTTTGCTAGTTCATTAGGATTTGCAGCATTTAGAATTTCGCTCATACGGTAAACGGAGATTTTCATAATACTTTCCATTTCCTTTATCCCAGTATCTGTGAGAGATATAAGTGTCTTTCGTCGGTCATTTGCATCATTGCAGCGAATAACAATATCTAATTCTTCTAATTGATCAATCAAGGTAGTTAAGCTGCCTTTTTCTATATTAAGCATCTTGGAAATTTCTGTTGCAGTAAGAACCTTATACTGATAAAGGAACCCAATGATTGCAGTATGATTTTTTTTAAGTTCCGGATGATTTGGGCTTTCAGTGCAAAATTTACGAATAAATTTTGAATGGAATAAGCCGATAGTTTTAAATAATAAGTCGTGTATTTCTTGAAATTCATCTTTTGCCATAAACATCACCTTTCAGATAGTCAGAATACTTAAAGTAAGAATTCTAACTAAATTTTATGCCTTTAGTTTCTATTTGTCAAGTTACTAGAA
Source organism: Clostridium drakei (assembly GCF_000633595.2). Lineage (GTDB taxonomy): Bacteria > Bacillota > Clostridia > Clostridiales > Clostridiaceae > Clostridium_AM > Clostridium_AM drakei. Next base: position 33,412 of record NZ_JIBU02000048.1, read on the forward strand.
ATATATTGAACTATACATATTCAAAATATGATGAATTGCATATAAGGTACCAAGTAGGAAGAAGCTGAAAATTAAAAATACATCTAATCCTATAAAAGCATATTTCATTTTTTTATAAAAAATAAAAGAAAATTCAGAAAAATACATTATTTAGATTGACAAAGACAAATATCGACATTATAATTTTAAATAATAATATAAGTATGCACTTACTTTAGTTGAAATATATTGACTATCCTTAAGCATTTCTTTAGGTTCTTGAATTTTATGACTTTAGTTGTCTGAATTAATTTAATATAGAAAATAAAACAAAAAATGATGGGATATAAAGACTTAGTGAAAGAAGGGAGCTGATATTTATGAATAAAAAGGCTATTGGAATAAAGGGGAGGATTTTACTATCTTCAATAATAGTTCTTTTGATAACTTTAGTAAGTATTACTAGTATTCTAATCTATCAAATTAATAAAAAGTCTTATGAAGATTATTTTACTAATTCTAACGAGCAAATGAAGGTCGTTTCTCAAGCAATTAACATTTTTTATGATCAAATTGACAAAAATATTGGTATGTTAGCAACAAATCCTGTGATAATGACAGCTGATAATAGTATTACAACTTATAAAAATACAACTCAAGACACTCCAATGAAACCTTCAGCTAAGGCAGGAGTTGAACAGGAAATTTATAAAGTATTCGAGCAATATGCAAATAGCCATAAAGGTACAAGCTATGTATATTTAGGAACACAAGATGGAGGATATATACAATGGCCAGAAGAGAGTCTGCCAGCAGGATTTGATCCTTCAAAAAGACCTTGGTTTAATGATTCAATGAATAAAAAGGAAAGTGTTATTAGAACAGCTCCGTACAGTTATAAGTCACAACTACTTACAAGTAATGCTCGTACATTTACTGATAAAAATGGAAAAGTTATAGGTGCCATAGGAATCGATGTACAGCAAACTAATATTAGCGATATGTTGAATAAAATGAAAATTGGTAAAACAGGATATTCAATGATTGTACATAGTAATGGTTTAATAATGGCAGATGGGAAAAATCCTAAAAACAATTTTAAAAAGGTTGGAGAAGTCGGCATTAATGGATTAGATAAGCTTCTAGCTAAAGACATAAAATCATTTGATGTTGTTGTTGATGGCGAAAAGTATATTGTTAATCCCTATAAAGTTGAAGGAACTGATTGGGTATTAGCATCATTTATGACAGAAAAAGAGTTGGGATCTGGTGCAAAAGCAATAGTAAATACAATGATAGTTTCTGCAGTGGTCATGTTAATACTGGCAATTATTTTATTTAATTTTCTTTCCAGCAGTATAACAAAGCCTATCTTAGCAGTAACAAAGAGAGTACAAGATTTTGCTAATTTGGATTTTTCAGTAAATGAAAAGTCAGATGCACTAAAATACTTAAACAGAAAAGATGAAGTAGGAGATATGGTGAGAGCCTTTGTAAGTATGAGAGAGAATGTATCAGAATTCATCATGAAAACTTCGGATTCAACAGAAAAGGTTGCAGCTTCATCGGAAGAATTAACTGCTACTTCTGAACAAGCAGCTACTGCATCAAATGAAGTAAGTAAGGCTATTGAGGAAATTGCAAAAGGAGCTACTGATCAAGCTAAAGATACTCAAATGGCAGCTCATAATGTAGAAGATTTAGGTAATTTATTAGAAGAAGATTTAAATTATATTGAGGAATTGAATGTTGCAGCAGTTGAAATTGAAAGGCAAAAATCAGAAGGCTTTTCAATTTTGAAAGAACTTGTTGAAAAAACTGAGAAAAATAATGATTCCGCAAACAATGTTTATCATATTATCATGAGTAACAATGAAAGTGCAGAAAAAATTGAAAATGCTAGTACTATGATTCAAAGTATCGCAGACCAGACAAATCTTTTAGCTTTAAATGCGGCAATAGAAGCTGCAAGAGCTGGAGAAGCAGGTAAAGGTTTTGCAGTTGTTGCTGATGAAATAAGAAAGCTTGCAGAACAATCAAATAACTTTACAAATGACATTAAAACAGTAATAACTGAGTTAAAGATAAAATCACAAAATGCAGTTGATTTGATGCAACAGACTAAGCAGATAATTGAGGAGCAAGCTTCTAGTGTTGGAGAAACTGAAGGAAAATTTGAAGGAATAGCAGAAGCCATAGATTCTATAAAAACTGTAGTTAATAAACTTAATAATTCTGCCAGACAGATGACAGAAAATAAAAACAAAATCATTGAGGTAACTCAAAATTTATCTGCAATTTCTGAAGAGAATGCTGCTGGAACAGAACAAGCGTCATCAGCTGTGCAAGAACAAGTTACTACAATTGAGGAAATTGCCAAAGCAGGAGAGAGCTTAGCTACAATTTCAGAAGAATTAAGAGTGTTAGTAGAAAGATTTAAGGTCTAGTCAAAAAACTCTATACTAATTATATTTAAATCAATTTAAAAAGGAATTCAGTATACTTCAATTCGAAACCATAAGAGAAGAGAGAACTTTATATGAAGCATTTTCATTATTGAAAACAGCAACATAATAAATATTTTGTGCAAATTTTACTTGAATTTTGTATAAAATATTGTGCATGATATTTTATACTATGTTATAATTGAGGTAGTAAATGAACATAATAAAAACAGGGTACTGGTAATATCCTGTAGTATACAATTCTAGTTGCTTAGGCAACCGATAAAGCTTAAACTTATAAAAAAAGTAGCCATACCAATTGCGGCGGTGGGCTACCTTTTTATTTTATCTATAAGTACCATAATTAAATTTATCAAAGCTACCAAAAATGATAGAGCAGCAAAAACCACTATAAACATTTCGTACATATGTATCACCTCCCTTCTTAAAGGGATAGCGATACCAGTTGCCCATATACAACATCTATTGAATTGTACATGAATAGTTTAGAATAATTGTATATTAAGGGCAATATTTTACGTCCATGTGGAATTAATAAGATTTGTAGTATATTACTAATGAACAGAAAAATAATAAAATTTAAATTCGGTTATCAGTATTATTGATATATCTTTTGGAATATAAATCTAGACTATTTTCGTGTTTGTTGCTTAATTGATATAGTTCTTCCTTACATTAATCATAGGTAAAAAGTGTATGGATACCATACACTTTGACGCAATTGTTTATTCATCTTGCTTTTTTAGGAGTTTATCAATTTCATTATTTTCAAACTTATTATTAAAAGGATGGATTTGCTCAAATATTGAGTATTCATATGGATAAAAACCAAAGAGAACACATGCGGCTAAAGCAGTACAGATTGCCCATAAACTTCTTCCATCGGCTTCAAGTATTTTATATTTACGCTTAATTACTTCGCTATTATCAGAATCCAGATATGGATTTGGTGGTTTGTTCTTTTTGATGTTAGCACCTCCTAAATTAATTGCAGATAAAAGTGTATGGTTGCCATACTATTGGATACAATTATTTATTTATCTTGTTTTTTTAATAGTTTATCAATTTTGTTATTTTCCAACTTGTTATTGGAAGGATTGAATTGCTCAAATATTGGGTATTCATAGGGATAAAAGCCAAAGGGAACGTATGAGGCTAAAGAATTATAAATAGCCCACAAAGCTCTTTTATTAGCTTCAAGTATTTGTTTATACCTTCTCTCATTCACTTCACTATTATCACAAACCATATATAACTTTGATGATTTTTTATTTTTGATGGTTAGCACCTCCTAACTTAATTATATACGAAAAGTGTATGGTTACCATACTCTTGCTTAAAAATTTTATTCCACAGCTACCATTATTAATACTCCCTTTTTCTTATATGAAACTCCTTCTCCTATTATTGAAGGAGTAAGTGATTCGCACAAAATCATAGGTTTTGTCTCTCTACTTAAGTTGTAGATAGCTACTTTATGCACCTGGATAAGTTCTTCTAAGACTTAGATGAAGAGAGGTATTCGTTACAAGAGAACTCCACCTGAGTCTAAGAATCACTTGATTCATCAAAATTTTCACTGAAAAATTTAACCTTGTTCATCAAGGATGACAAAAAGTTTGATAAAAATTCTAATTCATGTTCGGAGGCATTTTGTAGTTCATCTTCAACCATACTGTTTACAACATCATGATAGTGCATATGGTTGCTATGAGCTTTTTTACCCTTTTCAGTCAGACTCAATGAATATCTAGATAGATTAAGATCATCAACTTCCTTTAAAACCAGACCCTTTCTCTCTAGCTTTTTGAGAATTTCCGAAACAGATCCTTTTGTTACTCCTAGAATATCAGCTAGGCCACCCACATGAATGCCGGGATGCTCAGCAATAGTCATTATTACATGTATTTCAGAGTAAAAAATCGGCACATCTGTTTTGTAGTTGCGAGTCTTTTTATCCAGATCAACTAAGGCAAGTGCTAACTTCAAAGAATTATCTGCAATTTGATGTTTGTTATCTACAAATTTATTCATGATAATAGTATATGGCTGCCATACACTTTTGTCAAGTCACTATTTAATTTACCAGGAAATAATATCATAATATTATTTCCTGGTAAACTATTTTTGAAAAATAATATTGAATAGATTAGTAATATAAGGTATAATGTGATTATTTCCAAAGAAATTAATTTTAAAAGGAGATTATGATCATGAAAACAGAAAATGTAAAATTTGAGATAGATTTAACAATGAATAAGTTTATATCAGCCTTTGAACATATAAGTAATTCATTAAATAGTCATGATGATGAAATAAAGGACTTGTTAATCAAATATAAACACAAAGAGCTTTATGATATGGGGTTAATGTTTTCAGAAATTCACGTAATTGATTGTATTGGAAAAAATCAATTGATTAATGCAACATTTATAGCAAAGGAATTAAATATGACGAAAGGTGCCATATCTAAGATTACTAATAAGCTGTTAAAGAAAGAGTTAATAAAAGGAAATCATTTGGAAAATAATAAAAAAGAAATTTATTATGCACTGACAGCACAAGGAAAAGAAGTATTTGAAATACACGAAATGCTCCATAAAGCTGAACGTGAAAAATTTATTAAAATATTAAGTAAATATGATAAAGAAGGATTAAACATTATAAATAGTTTTCTAGATGATTTGATAAGTGAAATTTAAGGAGGAGAATGGGATTATGCAAAAGAATAACAGCACAATAAATAATGGAGAAACACAGGTTAAAGAATGTATTGAAACTATATCCAATTTGTTAAATGAAACAAAAGAAAATATAAGTTTTTCAGAGGAAGTAGCTAGCAGAGGAGAGGCAATGAACAGTTTTATTGCAACTTTTGAAGAGCTTTTAACTCATACAAAATTTATAGAAAATATTTCATCAAAAATAAATGATGTTGCATCTAGAACTAATTTGTTGGCACTTAATGCATCAATAGAAGCTGCAAGGGCAGGCGATGCTGGCAGAGGTTTTTCAGTAGTTGCAGATGAAGTTAAAAAGCTTTCTATTGGAACAAAAGAATTAGTCTTGAGTATGAATGATACATTGAAAAAGATATATTCTTTGACAGAGGAAGGAAGTATTGAAATAGAAAAATTAAAGGATAGGTTAAATGATGTGCAACAAGCTAGAAGTGACTTTTCTAAAGTAAGTAATGAAATGGATATTATACTTACCAAGTTTGATGAATTAAAGAAAATGACTGATTAAGGAGAATTAAATGAAAGGAAGATTTATTAAATATTTTATAAAATTTTTATAAAATTTTTAAAGTAATTTTAAATAGGAATTTTATAATGAATTCATGAAATCATATAGGAGATGATATTGTGAATGACTATTTAGATAGCATATATGAACAATTAAAAGCAGCAGGTATTACTCTTACTCATCAACGTAAGATTATACTACAAGTTTTATTTGATAATAAAGATAACCACTTAAGTGTTGAAGAGCTTTATGATTATGTTAGAATTAAAAATCCGGATACTGGTGTATCTACAGTCTATAGGACTTTAGAATTACTATATCAATTTGGAATAGTGAGAAAATTAACCTTTGGCGATAATATAACTCGTTATGAGATGGTTTTAAGCAAAAGTGAACATAAGCATCATTTTATATGTAAAGAGTGTGGAGCTATTATAGATATAAAAGATGATTTTATAAGTATTTTCAATGATAGAATCAGCAATAATTATGGATTTTATCTTACAGAGCAAAGCATAGTTTTTGAGGGTTTATGCTCACAGTGCTTAAAAAAGAAATCTACATTTATTGCAGATAGTAAGCAAAAGTAAAGGCAGTAACTGAAGTTAATCCAGTTTCTGCTTTTTATTTTTATCATTATATGGAAATAGTATGTTTGTTTATATAATATTTAGTATAATATTAGGATATACTATAATTAGTAGTTTTTATAAAGCTGAAGATTAAATCTATAGGGTTATAGGAGTAGTGACAGGGTAGATACTCTATCACTACCTCCAGTATTGTAATATTACATAAAGTAAATTTGATACAACTACATCAATTCTACTGTACTATTTAATAACAAAGAAGTTTAATAAAGATGGAAGCTTAGTATTATAAGTTGAACAAGGACAAAGATAAGATTTTTGATGGATTTCAAAGGCTGCGCTTTGTTTCTACCATTTAAACCTATGATGCATAATCACCGCACTGAAATTCAGTGCGTTTTTTTGATATAAGGTTATTGACTTTTAAAGATATTCTGTAGAGGATTTACAAGAATTTATGATTTGGAAGTAGATTATGATGAGCTAAGTTCAGATGAAAGTTATGAATTGGGTAAGTTATGTGAGATGACTGGAAGATTTTTAGATTATGAGGAAGAATTAAAGATTCCTAACATGTATTGTAGTGAAGATGAAATTTATATACAGATGGACATAGTTTGGATTTCACTTGGACAGATGAAACCTATTTTGAAAAAAATGCGATGTAACTTTCTAAACTAAAAATGCGAACGATGGTCTTTGAAAATCGAATAATGCAGTGTCAAAAATACCTATATTTTCTGCAAATTACTGAATATAGTTAGATATCATGGTATAATTTTCACATGAACTAAATAACAATTGTAAATTAAGCCGACATATTCATAATTATTTAACCGTAGAAATTAAAAGTTAAGGGGGAAAAAGGATGAACTCAAGTTTATTTCACACATTGGAAGGTAAAAATGTATATTTTAAGGCATTGAGTTTAGATGATACACAAGAAATACATAGCTATGCATCAGATAAGGAAGTTAAACGTTTTATAGGTTGGAATTTGATGCATAACTTAGATGAAACTCATAACCATGTTGAAATGATGATAAATCGTGAACTAGCAGGCACGCATTTATATGCATCTGTTGTTTTGAAATCAACTCAGGAAATAATAGGAACAGTTATGCTTTTCAATTTTAATAAAGAATCAAATCATGCTGAAATTGGATATGTTTTTAGTAGAGGGCATTGGGGAAAGGGATATGGCACTGAAAGTGTTGCATTGATTACTGATTTTGCGTTTGATTCACTTAATCTTCATAGGATTAATGCTAGAGTAACTGATGCTAACATTAGTTCTATTAGAATATTAGAAAAGAATGGGTATCAATTGGAGGGGAGACAAAAGGATGAAGATTTTATAGAAGGTAAATATTTTGATTTATTACTTTTAGGTAAAATTAATTCAAAATGATAGTTTTTGCGGGCTAATCGTATACTGTCCACTATCCTCTGTCACCTAAAAAAGATGTGTCGCATCTTTCTCATTTGACGCAACAACTGAAAAAACGAACAATTTGCAAAAAACACTGCATTATTCAAAATTGAATTTTGTGGTGTTTTTGCGTCGTAATACAAAAAAATTACATACTAAATTATACATTATTCTCCTTTAGTTTACTATTAAAAATAATATATAGTATTACTCCAGTTAAAAAGGTAATTATTTCCGTAATGGTCATAGACCATATAACACCGTGTAATCCAAATAAATTATTCAATATTATTATGACAGGAATAAAAAGAATTCCTTGTGTAATTGACATAATTGTTGATGGTGTTCCTTGACCTGATGCTTGAAAAATTCCTATAAATAATGTTGTAAATCCATTGAAAAATGCGGAAATAAGCATGGCAACAATGATATAAACCCCAACACTTAATACTGCTGCATCATTAGAAAACAGATGAATAATTACATTTCTAAAAATATAAACTAAAGTAATAAACCCGCCTGATAATCCCAAAATCCATAAAGCTGATTGTTTTATACTGTCCTTTAATCTCTTAAAGTTTTCATTAGAAAAATTATATGCAATTAAAGGAATAATTCCTAGTGCCAGTCCCATTGCAAGAAATTCTGGTACTTGCACAATTCTCAAAGCAATCCCAAAACTAGCTACTACACTTTCTCCATATCTAATTGAATAGTTATTTAAAAGAAGAGTTGTAATAATTAGAAAACCAGCTAGGAACAATTCAGAAACCCCAATTTTATATATCTCTATTTTATCTTTAAGAGAAATATTAAAATTCTTAATGAATCCTTTTAAATTCTCACTTTTTGTTTCCAAGTAGTAAACATAGTAAATAGATGAAGCTATATTAGCTAAAATCATTGATAATGCTACACCTACAACATTAAATTTAAATAGTAGTATAAATAATGGGTCAAAGATAAGACTAAAAATTGTACTTACAACCATTCCGAACATTGATTCTTTTGATGCTCCTTCTGCTCTCACAACTTGCTCCAATGCAAAGTTCATTACAATTGCAAAACCACCAATAAACATAGTTAAAGAATACCTTCTTGTATAATTAATAATAGCAGAAGTATCTGCCCCCATAATCTTAACAATGGGAGTAAGGGATAGTATTAAGATTATTCCAAGCAAAATTCCTATGATAATACTACTATAAAAAGTATATCCTGCTATCTTCTTAGCTTTCTCTATATTTTGCTTTGCAACAAGACGAGTTATAAATGTTCCTCCTCCAGCTCCTAACATATTTCCAAAAGCCATCAATATAGTGAAGATTGGTAGTCCTAAAGTAATAGCAGTTAACATATCTGTATTGTTTAATAGTCCAATAAAAAAAGCATTAATAACGTTATATATTGTACCTACTGACATACCAATCATCATAGGAATAGATAAGTGTGCAATTGCCTTAGTAATTGGTGCATTTTCTAAATAATATTCGTTTGAAAATTTTTGTTTCATAATTTCATCCTCCACAATAAATATTATTAGAATTCATACTATTAGAATTCTAAGTTTTTGAGTATAAGTTATTATATTAATAACTTATAAATTTCTATCTACTTTCAATAGCAAAGCTAACAACGTCTCTTTTTCTTGTTCAGTCAAGCTTGCAATAATATTTTCCTCTTCCTCAAGCACTGATTTATTAAAATCCTCTATCAATTCGGCACCTTTAGGCAATACATATATATATTTTAGTCTCTCATTCTCTTTAGGTATTCTTCTTTCTATATATCCTTTTTTCTCTAGCCCTTGAAGCATACTTGTAATGCTTGCTTCTGTACGTTGAAATGCTCGTGCCAAATCTTTTTGAATAATACCATTGTCTTGATGTTCATAAATATAACCTATCATGCGTCCTTGCCCAGAATTTAATCCTAATTTTTTTACTTTTTCATCAGAACTGAGTTTCATTTTTATCGCAATACTTCTTATTAATTGTGAATATGGTGTTTTTATAGAGTATCTAGAATCAGTCATTCAAATTCCTCCTGAAATTATATTAGAGCTCTAACTATTTATAGTTTAACAATTAGAATTCAAAGTGTCAATACTTATAATATTTCTTTCATAATTTCTTATGGATGTAATAATATCTTTTTCTTCTTGAGTAGGGGTTGCACTAATCAAGTAATCGTAGAATAGTTCGTCAGCCCTCTCGTCTTGTATTTCTTCCTTCATAAGGATTAGTGCTTTATTAAAAGCTTCCTTGGTAAAATCCATGCTGTGGGATGAACAATTTCTATATGTTGACAATATAGTTATAACGAGTTAATATATATCTATAATATATATATCGTTTCGATATATATCGTAAGTACATATGGAGGTAAAAAATGTTAGAGTATATTATTCTTGGTTTTTTAATGAGCGGTGAAATGAGTGGATATGATTTAAAACAAAAAATGACTGAAAGTACATCAAACTTTTTTGATGCAGGTTATGGAAGCATATATCCTGCTTTGAAAAGAATGGAAGCTAAGTGTTTTATAAGTTTACGGGAAATTGTTGAAGGAGGGAAGTATAAAAAGTTATATGCTATAACTGAGTTAGGAAAATCAGAGTTTTTGAATTGGCTTGAACTGCCAGTGGAATTTTCGAGGACAAAGCCAGATCACCTTATAAAGATATTTTTCTTCAAGTTTTTGCCCAAGGAAAAGGCCATAACACATTTAAAATTTTTTATTAAAGAAGTTGAATCTTTTATAAGCACTTTTGGAAAATATGAAAATCAAGTTAAAGAGCAATTCGATGTTTATCAATTTTCTACATTTTTATTTGGACTTGGTTACTATAAGTACATAGTAAAATATTGTAATGACTTATTAAATAAGATAAATGATTAGGGAGGATTTGTAATGATACGAAGACAAAATGTAAGAAATGCCTTTTTAATAATATCTTTTTTATTATTCCCAATTACACAATTTTATTTTTCTCCTTTTCTTATTATATGGGGCGCTTCAAAGGGGCTGATTACTGCAAGTGCTGTTATATTCTCAATGTTTTTCCTTTTTTCATTATTGTTTGGACGAGTATTTTGTGGCTGGTTGTGTCCTTGTGGTGCTATGCAGGAAATATTATTTAAAGTAAATAATAAGAATCCTAAAACTGGCAAGCTTGATTATATTAAATTTTTTATATGGGTTCCGTGGATGATTACAATAGTAACTGTGGCATTATTGGCAGGTGGATATAAAAGAGCAGATTATTTTTTTGCAATGGATCATGGAATTTCAGTAAGCAATATATATATGTATATTCCATACTATATTGTAATTTTATTATTTTTTCTTAACTCTATAATTTTTGGTAAAAGAGCAAATTGCCATTATTTATGCTGGATGAGTCCATTTATGATTATTGGAAGAAAAATTAGTAACTTTTTTAATATTCCTTCAGTAAGAATTAAATCTGAAAAAGATAAATGTATTAATTGTAAAAAATGTAATAGCGAATGTCCAATGAGTCTTGATGTTAACAATATGGTTAATTGCAACAAAATGGAAAACTATGAGTGCATTTTATGTGGTAAATGCGCTGATGTTTGTCCAAAGAATGTAATTAAATTTAATTTTGGAAGAATACAATTTGCTAAAAAAAATAGAATATAATGATTGGAAGGAAGTTTTTTATGAAAGTAATAACAATTTTGGGAAGTCCGAAAAGAAATGGCAAAACTGCGAAAGCTCTTGACATGCTCGAAGGAAATCTTATTTCACAGGGACACGAGGTAGAAAGGGTGCAACTTAGTGACCATATTATTAAAGGATGCATCGGATGTTATGCTTGCATGGCAAATAACGATGGGCCTGGATGTATTTTGAAAGATGATGCGGTATCGATATTTAAACGAATGATATCGGCAGATGCTGTTGTATATGCTTCTCCTATTTACTGTTATGATTTCACCTCACAGTTAAAGACTTTTATTGACAGGCATTATTGTCTTACAATAAATTTTGGTTCTCCAAGCCATACATCATCAATTGAGGGAAAGAAGGTTGTTCTTTTAATTACATGCATGGGTAGTGAAGAAGGAAATGCAGATCTTGCAAAGGAGATTTTCGATAGATCAATGAGAAATGTGCTAAAATGCAATTTAATTGGGAAATATACTATTCCATTAAGCGAAGCACCTGATTTTAATGATAGAGCTAAGGAAGTAGCTAATAAGTTGACAAAAGATATAATACAAAAATAACCTTTGTAAAAAGTATTGATTATGATACGAGGAAATTTATTTATCTTAAATTGTGAAAAGAGATAAATAGTCGGATTATAATAGATTTTATTTTGTATTTTGAGTACAACGAAAGGAAGGATGGTTAATATGAAAAATAATGTTGAGTTCAATTTAGGTGAATATCAATTACATGCTAATCCTAATTTCAATTATCAATTAAACCGAACCTACAACGTAAGTAATGGGAATCTTGATGAAATTTTAGAACTTGCTAAAAAAATAACTGATATTAAAGCATGGGAAAAAGAAATGATGGCTCTTGCTGAAAAAGCTTTAAAGGAAGACAGAATAAAAGATGCTATTGCCTATTTCAGAATGACAGAATTTTTTATGTATGACGGTAATCCAGATAAAATAAAAACATATGATAAGTCAATAGAATTGTTTTATAAATATCATGATGAACTGTTTCAATCTGGAATATTAAAGTTTCACCATGTTCCATATGATCAAGGGTATCTTCCAGTAATACATGCCGTACCTGAAGGGGAGTGTATAGACACAATTCTAATACATGGCGGATTTGATTCCTATATGGAAGAATTCTTTCCTTCATTATTGTATCTTAGAGAAAATGGATTTGAAGTATATCTATTTGAAGGTCCAGGTCAGGGAAATCCCTTAAGGAAACAGGGAATTAAATTTTCAATTGAATGGGAAAGGCCTGTAAAAGCTTTACTAGATTATTATAATTTAAGTGATGTGACAATAATAGGAATATCCATGGGGGCTATTCTGGCACCAAGGGCGGCGGCGTTTGAAAACCGAATAAAAAGAGTTGTAGCTTGGAGTGTATGTGTTAACATGCTTGAACTACTTCTTGACGCTGTTCCTACAAAAGAAAAAGAGACTTTAACAAAATTACTAAGACAAAATGATAAAGATACTATAAATAATATAATGTATAAACAGATGAAGAAGGAACCTTTAATAGATTGGTCAATGCATCATGGTTTTTATAATATGGGAGTAAATAACCCTTATGATTATATGCTTGCAGCAAATAAATATGAATATAGGGATGTTGCGGATAAGATCACACAGGATTTTATGTTACTAGGTGCTGAAAAAGATCATTTAATACGTATAGAAAAATATAAAGATGCTATTGATAGTCTTAAAAATGTAAAATCATTAACATATAGAATGTTTACTGAGAAAGAGAATGCAGCAAGTCATTGTAATACTGGAAATCCTAAATTAGTTCTTGATACTATCATTTCATGGATAAAAATAATTAAAAATAGAGAAGAGTAGTTTTTTAGAAATCTATAAAAAAACTATTTGATGATTACTCAAAATATGTTTCAATTGCTTATAACCCTTCAAGCTCGCAAAGTTTGGAGGGTTGCTTTATATCTATTTTATTTCCTAAAGTTTAATTAAATGGATATGGACAAACTACATTTAAAAAATATATTGACACATAATATAAAAAAGAATAAAATGAATTTGAATTCAAATTCAATAAAGTTTATACGAGGAGAGAAATATAATGAAGGATACTAATTCTAGCAAAAGCTCTTTAAAAAGAAACAATATTCTTGAAGCAGCTGCAAAAATTTTTTCAGAGAAAGGATACATTGAAGCTTCTATAAAAAATATAACAGATGAAGCTAATGTAGCAGTAGGAACCTTTTATAATTATTTTAATGATAAAGAAGAGGTTTTGGAGCAAATTTATGAAGAAATTTCTAACATGAGTCTAAAGGCAGCTTCTGAAGTTTCTATGAATAAGGATGATAGCATTTCTCAAAAGTTTACTTTGGCAATGGCATATGTAATTAACATATATGCAAAAAATAAAAATTTATCCAAGATATTATTCGTGAAGTCTATGGGAATAAATGAAGCATTTGAAAAGAAACGTTGGGAGATATTAGATAGAACAAATGTATATTTAAGGCAGATATTAGAACATTTAAAAAAACAGCATTCCTTAAATATTTATGATGTTAATGTAACTTCGGTTTTACTTACACAAAGTATATTTGGTGTTATTACATATTGGCTTAATGAAAAGCTTACTAATGATTTGAAAGATATAATATTTTCCTTGTGTACATATCACCTAAAAGCACTTAACATTGATTTTACATATGAAGAGATAAATAAATGTATAAATCAAATAGAAATATGAGAGCATGAAAAAATTTGATAAAACAAATGAAAAGAAAAATAGTTTTTTGCATTTGAAACAATTAATAATTTTATTAAATTTAAGGAGATGGATGTTATGAAAGAATATAGAACTAAAGAGATTTATGGTGATTTTTATGAAAATGAAGGGAAACCGTTAGTTGTTATTATAGCAGGAAGCAGGCCTGGACTTCCACTCGTAAGTGAAAAATTAATGGATTATTTAATACCTGATTATAATGTTTTACGATTAGCATATTACGGAGTTCCTGGACTTTCTGAATCTCTAGAAAATGTTCCATTAGAATACTTTATAAATGCTGCTAATTATATTAAAGAAAATTATAAAGTAGCTGATAATAAGGTGATTTTTATTGGATGCTCTAAAGGTGGAGAAGCGGCATTATTATTGACTAAGTATATGGAGTCGGCAGTTACTATTGCTTGTGTAGCTAGCTGTTATGTATTTCAAGGGTTACCAAATGATCTTTACAGCATGTCACAGGTACCGCCTAAATCTTCATGGTCTTTTAATAATAAGGAGCTGCCATACATCAAGTTTGAATTTGATGAAGATGATATTGAAGATACAAAGAATCAATATTTTTGTAAAATTCATGAAAAATCTATAGAGAAAAACTTTAATCAAGAAGCATTGATAAATATTGATAATTATAAAGGAAAGATATTTCTTCTTTCTTCGGAAAATGACAGGTACTGGCCAAGTAAAAAAATGAGTAATATGCTAGGACAAAATAGCAAGAACAAAAATAATGTAAAGCATGTTTGCTTAAATTTAGAGGGGCATGGTTTTTTGACTTATGATGAGTCAGTTAATGAGATGATTCAATATTTAGAGGAAATAAAACAAGCATAGAAGTTTGCTGCGCTTATAAATATCCCTAGGTGATGTGAACCAAGATATAATTAGATTTAATAGAGCTATATATTCACAGGCTATTGGATTTTAACTAAATATGTTAAGAAGAAAAAGTGCTAATCTTTGTTGGATGGAGCACTTTTTTCTTTGCTTTTAATTTCTATATCAAGACCAAGAAATTTGACCTTAATCTTTAAGTTATATACAAAATGATTATGTTGTAAAATTAATCTAATAATATAAATTATTGAAACACATTTTATCCGATCGCTAGCATTGCTAATATCCACCCACTTTATTCAAGTGGGGGATAAAATATTCAAAACCCCCGCAGCCATCTACTGCGGAATTTCTAATTTTTACTTTAAAATTATACCATAATTTTGTAGAACATATACATAAGAATAAAATGAAAAACCTCATTTAGAAATTCGCTGAACTCATAAATATCTACAAAGAATATAAATAAATTGTTTAAAGTTTAGGATTATTTATGGTGAAGCGTATCATAAATAAGTGAGGCTTATAGACGTGAACTTTTTAATATGTCGGTCAATTATTCTAACACTTCATCAGAAATATTCGGGATTTTCATTCTTTCTTCAAACCCATCCATTGGAACACCATCATAACTATATAGCTTTTTTAAAAGTTTACATAGTGCTTCCAATTCTTCTTTCTTAAAATCTTTAAATATATCAACCATAAAATTTTTCTTAGCATCCTTTCCATTTTTTGAAAGAGAACGGATGCCTGCTTCTGTAAATACTACATTAACCGCTCTTTTATCCTTTTCTGATGGCATTACTGAAATATATTTTTTTTTCTCAAGGCTTTTGATAATTCTTGCTGCATTCTGCTTAGTCGTGCCCAATTTACCTGCTATATTTATGATTGTAGCATCACCTTTAGGTATATGAAGTATTGCTATGAGTGTCATAAACTGCTTGCTTGTTAGATCATCGGAGTAACTGTCACCTGCAGTTTGAAGTTTGTTTGAAACCGCCATGAGACTAGCATATGTCTGATCCATTATAAATTGTAGTTCGTTAAAATCCTTGTTATCCAATTTCAATCCTCCCAATTAATATAGTTAATAAAAATATTATATCACATATAGACAAGGGGTTGACAAAATATTTTTAAAGACATATATTAATTTTAGACAACGCATTGACTAGAATTAAAAAAGATTTTTAAGGAGAATAAAAATGAAATTTATAACTATTATGGGAAGTCCAAAGAAAAACGGAAAAACTGCTTTTACATTGTCACTATTCGAAGATCATATGAGAAAAGCTGGACATGAAATTGAGAGAATTAATGCCATCGATATAAACATTAACAACTGCCAAGAATGTTATGCCTGCAGACGTAAAAGTTCAGAACATGGCTGTCCTCAAAAGGATGATTGGGATATGTTATCTAAGAAACTAATTGCTGCAGATGGTGTAATATATGCAACACCGCTTTTCTGCTATGGCATGTCTGGTCAAATTAAACCAATTATGGACAGACACTTCAGTCTAATGAATAAGGATCTGTTAAAAGGCAAACTTTCAGCAGAACTAGTTACTTGCGGAGGTGAAGAAGCTAACAATGCAGATTGTATTCAAACAATATTCAGACGTGCTTTTGATATAAATAAAGGAAATAAATTCAAAACTACCGTTGTTGGGACCTACGTTGCGGAATCAAGCGTAAAACCTGACTTTGAAAAAAGAGCAGAAGTAGTTGCCGAAAAAATGTTCAATGACTTTAACTGTGCTATTGGAAGGTTATGGAACTTAATCACCCAGTAATTAAGTCTGTTATGGTACCGTATGAAGGTACAACTCTGCCTGCCCATTATTATCAGTTAAATGATACAAATGAGCCAAAGCCAGTTTTGATACTTTTAACAGGATTTGACGGTACAAAGGAAGAATTCTATGGATTAGCAATGACAGCCCTTGAACACGGAATGAACTGTCTTGCCATAGAAGGTCCTGGACAAGGTGAAGTTGTTAAAAAGCAGCATTTATATTTCAGATATGACTATGAAGCTATTGTCACCCCTGCTGTAGATTACCTCCTTGCGAATGAAGAAGTAGATCCAGAAAAGATAGTTCTATGGGGTGAAAGCTTTGGAGGATACCTGGCACCACGAGCAGCAGCCTTTGAACATCGTCTTGCTGCATGTATAGCAAACAGCGGAATCTTTTGTTGCTAAAAATATAGAAAGAGGTTCTGCAAGGATACACTTCTTGGAGAATCTCTTTCTATAGGGTGGCGAGCTAAATGCAATTAAAGGATTTTACTGTTGAGGGAATTGTATAAATATGTTATTATGCTTTTTTAAAGTAGAGTTTATACAACTAACTACGTTCAAATTATACAGGGAATACAATGCTTCCAAGAAAGATTGGCTGCGTACTTTGCATATAATAATCCCAGAGACTTGCCCTTATGATTTGATCATTCTCATAAGTTTTAAAATAGTATTCACATGTATTAGTGTTTATAAAAGCAATATATTTTGTATAATCAGCGGTTCCTTTATCAGTTAAGACAATACCTTTAGGAATAAAAACGCTGTTCATAATATGAAAGCATGTCATAAGTGTTTCGGAGCGGTTTTTGGGAACTGTTACATGTGTTTTTAGAAATGCTGTGCGGACGAAACGCTCAGGAGATGTGAAGCCTCCTGGGAGATGTATGCTTCCTGCACCCTGACCAAAAGGGGTTAATGATACATTTCCCCAACAAGCTTTCTTTTGTTGATTAATTGATACATTCATATAATTTCTTAGATTGGTCATATGCCAGTTAAAATCAGGACTATTCGCCATGACACCTATGGGATTATCAATTATTTCAAGACCTGTTTTAGTTTGTTCAATAACAACACATTTGCCACTTTTATCAGTAGCAATCCAATGTAAAGGAGCAGCTTTTTTGGTAACTGGATCTTCTATACCTACGATACGGATGTTTTCTAATAAAGGCTTTAAATCATCCACGGAACCACAACGTCCTAAAATATAATGTAGAAAATCTAGTGAAGCAATCTGCTCTTTATCCTTTATGGGTAAATCATAATAAGCATAACCTGAAAAGTATAAGACTGCACCAGAAAATCCTCGTTCATTTACACCATCGAAACAACCTAACATTCCATCAGTTTCTTGACCGATACAGATAAAGCTATAGTTATCAATGTATTTTTTTGTCGTTGTAAGGCTATGCCATTTGTAATCTTTGGGTATTATATAAACTCCAGGTTCAATGGGACGGGAAAAATCCATGGTTCTTCCAAAAAAATTCTCACCTTTCATAGATTGTAATGTAATAGCGGTACACATACCATAACCTCCAATGTTATAAATGTCATAATTATAATGTATGCTTCCATAGTAAATAAGTTGCAACTTCCTAAATGGAGGTATAATCTCCTCCTCACCCAAGTACCCCAGGGGTCGTTACAGAAACTGGAAGCTTATGTTTGCTAATTCTCGCCTTCTTTTGTCCTCTGTACTTTCATTTCTTCTTGCCATTTTAAAAATTTCCTGGGTGATGTAGTTATCTTACACCAACTAGGATGTTTACACAAACATTGAAACGGTCTCATCAAAATCAAATGAATGCTATGTAAAACTTGTTCACATAGCAGGAGAAGCTTGTGGTCTTTTCCATCGGATTAGTAACTATGCTTAAATATCCGATTGTATCATACGCATAAGTTATAACTAGTCCTGCAAAATCCGTGATCGTATTTCTATTGCGTTCCTTAATCCATGTCATAAATCCATTATTGTTGAAGTCGTAGGAGAACAAATCCTTTGTAGTAATTTTATTGTCACGGCAAATTTAGGTTGACAATAGTACGATTTCATACTATCATTAAAAAGTACGATTTCGTACTTGGAGGTGGAAAATGAATCAAGAAAAAATCAATGACACACATCAAATCAATTATTTGACTACTGAAATGAAAGCGCTGTATCATCAGTCATCTTTAAAACTTGGTATTTCAGATAGCAGATCTATTGTATTGTATAGTATTTATGATGCTGGAGGTGAATGTTTACTTAGTGATGTCTACAAAAAATCAGGCATAACTAAACAAACAATTAACTCCGCAATTCGTGCCTTAGAGGCCGATGACATCCTCTATTTGGAACAGTATATGGGTCGCTTCAAAAAAATAATCCTTACCGAAAAAGGAAAAGACTATACAAATCAAACGGTAGCAAGGCTATTCGAAGCTGAACTTCGAACATTTGATACTTGGACAAGGGAAGAAATCAACACATATATTCGTTTGATGAAAAAACATGCAGATTGTTTCCGCCAGCAAATAGAAAAACTATAAAGGAGTATCAAAATGACAGAAACAAAACAGAAATTTTCTTTAAATCGCCCACAAAATAAATTAGGTGTCACAGGAATGATCATCTTTATCATTTTAATGGATATGGCTATACCGCTAGCCACCGATATGTATTTACCTGCAATGCCTTCAATGGGAAACAATTTGGCAGGAGGTACCGATGCACTTGTAAAATCAACTGTAACTATTTTCTTCTTTGTATACGCATTAGGAATGTTGATATGGGGTCCTCTTAGCGATAAATATGGACGAAAAAAACCTATGATCGTGGGTTTTGTACTATTTAGTATATCTACATTGTTTTGCGCTGCAGCATGGAACATTTATATCTTATTGCTTGCCCGCGTATTACAGGGTATTGGCGCCGCATCTATTACTGCAATTTCCTTTGCCATGATCAACGATTGCTTTGTAGGAAAAACAAAAGAAACAGTTCTGGCTATTGCACAAACTTTATCCGGATTAGCTCCTGTTTTTGCTCCCATTATTGGTTCATGGATATTGTATTTTATAAGTTGGAGAGGAATTTTCCTTGTCTTACTGATTTTTGGCATCATTGGTTTTATTCTGACGCTGATGTACACAGAAACAGTATATGAAGAAGAACGCTTTACCGGAAGTATTATAAGTACTTTCGGGCAGCTGAAAGTGGTATTGAAAAACAAATCCTTTACTTGGATCGTCCTAACTTTCTCACTGTTATTCCTTCCAATATTTGCTTATATAAATTTATCTTCATATATTTATATTAAGCAATTTGGCTGCACGGAACAGACATACAGTTACTTCCATGCTGTTGCATCACTGCTTTCAATGCTAGGCCCTGCAATATATATTAAATTCTTCGCAAACTCTGACAAAAGAAAACTCATCTATATAAGCTGTAGTATTTGTGTACTATCAGGTATAGTAATGATTATATTAGGATCATTTTCACCTGTTATATTCTGCTGTTTAGTCTTTGTGTTCTATTTAATTAGTAATTTTGTAAGGCCGTATGCAACCAATTTGATACTGTCTCAAAATCCAAAAGATGTAGGATCTTCATCTTCAGTAATGAACATGAGCTTTAATATGATGGCGGTTGTGGGAATGGCAGTTACAACTTTTTCATTCCAGAACATGGTCATTGCCCTCGGTATTATTATCGTGGTTTGCCCTATATTAGCTATCTTCACTTGGCGTGTAGTAATAAGTTCTAAAGATCAAATAAAAGGAATTTAATTAAATTCGGCATACAGACTCTCAAAATTCCACTGTTAACAGAAAAAAATAAAACATAAGAAGGAATTGATATAAATAAAAGAATTGTATACATTAATGAAGGTTTAGGAAAATAAAAAATGGTCTGGAGGTGATACTGTGCTAAATATAGAGAATAAAATAGAAAGCTTAAAAAAATACTTTAGTGAGCAGCCTAATGTTTTGGGAGCATGGATAATAGGTTCATATGGTACTGAGTATCAAAGGGAGGATAGTGATATTGATTTTGTTATACTTTATGATAAAGATTATTTTGCTAGTTTTTAATTCGTTTCATAATTTATCAAGAAATTCCACCGAGTCTATTATTAATTAATGGCTTGGTGGTTATTTTTGGGGAATAAAATTAAAGATACTACTTCTATAACCATCCAAATAATTTTGTTATATAATTATATCATAAGTTCATTTAAAATTATATTTAGAAGGTATTTTTATGAGAAATTTGAAAATAGTACATGAATTATATGTAGTTTCTATCTGGTTATTCTCCTTCATTATAATTTGAATGAATATATATGAGGAGGGTCAAAATGAATAAACAGTATCTAATAAAAATAGCATCAGACTTTGTTGAAAACTCAAAAGACAATTATATAACAAATGAAATTGCCATTTCTGAAAATGTTGTGGGAATGAAGATTTTTGAAGCACCAATTTTTGCATTTGGTGCTTCAGATGATGAGTATTTTACATTATTAAAAGAAACCTCTGCAATTGGGAAACACTTCTTAAGTCCAAAAGAATGGCTACCACAGTCAAAGACTGTTATCTCCTTTTTTTTGCCCTTTAGTGAAGCCGTGAAAAAGGGAAATGGAAGGGAAAAATCATGGCCTTCTGAAGAATGGTTGCATGCACGTATTGAAGGTCAAGCTTTTATAAATAAGTTATGTATATATCTGAAATCAGAATTGATAAATGCGGGATATAATAGTGTAGTGCCTGCTTTGGATGAAAGGTTTTGGGCTAATACGGATTCACCAAACCTAGAAGTATCATTTACAAGCAATTGGTCTGAAAGACACGTAGCTTTTGTATGTGGTCTTGGAACATTTGGACTTTCTAAAGGTCTTATAACCTCAAAAGGTGTAGCTGGAAGATTTGGCAGTATTATCACAGAATTATATTTGTCGCCTCAGAAAAGAGAGTATGAAAATATCTATGAGTATTGTTCAATGTGTGGTGCATGTGTAAAAAAATGTCCAGTCAATGCAATATCTATAGAAAATGGTAAAGATCATACGATATGCTCTAAGTTTTTGGATAAAACAGCTGAAAAATATAAGCCTAGATATGGTTGTGGAAAATGTCAGATAGGTGTACCTTGTGAGGGTAGAATACCTAAGCAACACAATTAGAATACCAAAAACAAAGTTTAAAATGACCCTAGCGTAATATTTTTGGTAGTATCTAAGTGAGGTCATAGTATGAAAATAGGCTATGCTAGGGTAAGTATTGAAGAACAAAACAATGATGCCTTTGATGAAAGTTTACTTAAACCATTGAATATTAATAATCCATAAAATGGCTTAGAGTGGGTAGAATAGATAAATATAAAATTAGCTTATTATGCCTATAGTAAGCTAGTTTTTTATTGCCTGAAGTTAGGTTGAAGAAGTGATAGAATGATACGCATCTATAATAAGAAAGCTACTGAAGTAAATTTTGATAATTAAGAATAAAAAAGTTTAACAATTTAGCAATATAAACTGGAAGTGAAGTGAGCAATCTTTGCTTTTAATATTAAATATAAAAAAACAACAATTAAGAATTATTAGTTCCTAATTGTTGATAAAAAAGCAGTTTATAGGTAGTTATGTTTTTGTTGGGGGAGGGTAGCTCCATCACATCGCTTTCACCGGCAATATTATTTTAATCTCAAACCCATCGTCTGCACTTCGGCCAATAGATATTTCTCCATGATGGGACTGAACAATCTGCTTGACAATCAGCAGGCCGAGGCCATGCCGTTGTTCGTGAGTACTGCTATCGCACATCATATAATGGGGCTGTGTCTGGAGTTTCTTTAACTGTTCGTCTGTAATGCCGATGCCGTTGTCCGATATAATCAGCTCCACTTGATTCGGTAGGCTCTTAGCTGACAGCCAGATATGACACCCATTAGAATTATGCAGAATACTATTTGAGATAATGTTTTCTAGTGCTCGCTGCAACAAGGATAGGTCGCCAACAACAGATAGATCAGGAGGAACCCCTTCTACATTACAGTCAATATCGTATTTGTCATCAAGATTTCGGTTTAGGAAATCCACTGTCATTTGTCTGAGCAGCCTTATTACATAAATTTTTCTCATATGAAGAGGCTGCATATTGTATTCCAGTTTAGAAGTGAGATTTAGGTCATTGACCAGATTGCTGATACGCTCCCCGTGAAACTGAATGTGAGCTGCCTGCTTCCTTGCCTGCTCAGGCAGTGATGTGTTTTCCTTTAGTTTGATGGCATATCCTAAAATAACAGAGAGCGGCGTCCGAATATCATGAGAGACACCGGAAATCCAGTTGGCCCGCGCCGTTTCTTTCTTTCTGAGACGTTCTGATACCTGATTAACTTTCTCCGTTAGTTGTATGAATGGCTCTTTTTCTGCAATAGATACGGTTTGTCCTTCAGCTAAAGCGTCAATCCCATCTACTAAAGGTTTAATTGCTTTTAAAGTGCGGGATTGAGCGAAATAGTAAAGCAGAAACAGAAGCAACGCATCACATACAAGCATCAGTGCAAGCCCAATGGGCGCGGAACGGTATACCTGAATTGGCGTTGCATTGGAAAGCTGTTTAGCACAGCTGCCCTTGGGATAACCGAGCACCAATAGGCCGCCTGGATGTTCCCAGACAAAAACTGGATAATCTTTAAGGTATCCTCTGGAGAACTTGGCAACATCCGTTATAGTGAAACTTTGTGGCATTTCCAAAGGCAGGTTATTTTTCCAGAGGATGTTACCAGTGCGGTTATCTAAAAGCATCGCCCAGATGTTTCCTTTAGAGAGAGTCTGCTGCATATAACTGGAAAGCTGAAATATCCCGTTTTCATTTTTAAGCGCCGCTGATGTTTCCTTGAGTGTCGTTTGAATGGAAGGCTTGAATAAGTTGTTTACTACAGTGTTGATATAAAAAGAGTACAAGATGGAATTGAATAAGAGCAATACCACAACACCAACCAACAATGACAATGTAAATTTTTTGATTAGTTTCCTTAATTGATCCATTTATCTTCCTTCTTTCATAATTAGCCTATAACCAAGCCCCTTAACAGTCAGAAGCGTCACTGGAGAAGAGGGATTCATTTCAATCTTCTCACGAATGCGACGAATATGAGCCATTAGTGCACTTTCATAGCCAAAATAATTGTCACCCCAGACTGCTTGACACAATGTATCAATAGTGACGATTCGGCCTGCATTGCGGTACAGTATATCCAGAATTGCACATTCTTTGGCTGTCAGTGGGATTTCTTCACCTTCTTTAATAACAATAGCCTTTGTAAAATCAATCTCACCGGACTCAATCAGAACCATAGGATCATCTTCTTTGTAACAACGCCGTAAAACAGCAGATAGCCTCAGCGTCAATTCTTTTGGAAAAAACGGCTTTGTGATGTAATCGTCGGCACCCATGCCAAGACCCTGAAATCGATCCTCAGCTTCTCCACGGGCTGTCAGGAATAGAATTGGGATGTCCCTCACCTTCATAATTTCATTACAGAGATCAAAGCCATTTCCATCTGGGAGCATTACATCAAGTACTGCTGCATCTGGAGGATTGTCCTTTAGTTTTTTACGAGCCTCTTTAACGGTAGATGCTATATCAACATTAAGATAGCCATCTTCTTTTAAGGTGGAGGATACTAACTCCAACAAGTCAGGTTCGTCATCTACAATCAATATTTTCTTATTTTTATAATAATTATATTCCATTTTGGCACACTCCTTTGTAATATTCTATATTTACATTGTATCATCATTTTTTTTATGTCAAGTGTGCAACTAAAAAAGTCAAGTAAAAGTCAAGTAAAAGTCGAAGAGAAGTCAAGTAGAGAGAAGGTTATTGTAAGGTTGGTATAGTATGATAGGAAATATAAGAAAGGAGCGAACAAAATGGAAAACATGAATGCTGTTATTCAAACTGAAGGACTTTCCAAAGAGTATGGAGGTACCTATCGAGTAAAAGATCTCGATCTTAAAATTCTTCCAAAGGAGGTTTATGGCTTTTTAGGACCAAATGGAGCAGGCAAGTCCACCACTATGAAAATGCTTCTTGGGTTGGCTCATCCAACAGCTGGGAGTGTTCACATTCTTGGGATGCCTTTTACGCAGGAAAACCGCATCAACATTTTAAAGAATGTAGGTTCCCTGATTGAATCACCCTCTTATTATGGGCATTTAACTGGGAGAGAAAATATGGAGGTTCTTCGTCGGCTGCTTGATTTGCCGCAAAAAAATATTGATGAGGCAGTTCATATCGTTAGAATGGAAAAGCAAATGAATAAAAAGGTAAAGCATTATTCATTGGGTATGAAGCAGCGACTGGGAATTGCCATGGCGCTGGCTCGATTCCCAAAACTGCTCATATTAGATGAGCCGACTAATGGCCTCGATCCTGCCGGAATCGAAGAAATTCGCGAATTGATCCAGGAACTTCCAAAGAAATACGACATGACCGTAATGGTTTCCAGCCATTTACTCAGCGAGATTGATCAGATGGCCACAGCAATCGGTATTATTAATCAGGGAAAATTGGTTTTTCAGGGAAAGATGAGTGATTTGAATCAGCAGCGGCAGCCTAAACTATTGCTATGTACCAGCAATAATTGCAGAGCGGTAAATCTTCTGAAACAATATGGACCGAATTTAACGGAAAAGGGGCTGTTGTTACCATACTTGGATAATGAAGCAATTGGGCAAGCGGTACAGTCGCTGTGTGAGAATTACGTTCAGGTATACCGTGTGGAGGAACACCAGCGCAGTTTGGAGGATGTATTCCTTGAATTTACAGGAAAGGTGGTGACTTTATAATGAAATATCTGTCATTGGAGTTTTTCAAGATGCGGCACAGGGGCATTTTCCTAACAATCTTGTTTCTCCTGTTTATGGAACTGGCTTGGTGCACATTCCCTTTAAGAAGGCTGATTCTTCCTTTAGCATCTGATTCCTCTGAGGCTGTATGGGAAGCTTTGATTATGATTGTTACCATGGTGAAAGGATTACTTTTCTCTGTCATGATTGCCGTAGCAGTCTGTCGTGTCAATGATATGGAACACAAAGGAAACACTTGGAGGCTGCTTGAAAGTTCTGCTGAAAGGCGGGAATCTATTTGGAAGGCGAAGTTTTTAAGCGTATTCCTGTTGGTTAGCATTGCGCAGGTGCTGGAATCCGTTTATCTGGTTGCATACGGTTCATCCATGCATATCGCAGAAAAATTTCATATCCCTGCCTTTTTGAATTACTTTATTGGCTCACTTGCCATAAGTGCTGTTATCATTTTGATTCAGCAATGGATTTCTATGACTGTTGAGAATCAGTTGGTTGCTATGGCAGTTGGGATGTTGGGTGGTTTTTTAGGGCTGATTAGCATGTTCCTTCCATCTGCCGTCCGTTATATTTTTATTTGGGGATATTATGTTAGTCTAGCTCCGGCCACATTTGCAGATACCGGAGAAATTAAGCAATTGCCTGTATCAGTAATTCCCACACTAATTGCTTTAATTATGGCTGTAATTTTTTATTATATTGGTCGCAGACAATTTGCAAAAGCAGAAAGTTGAGGTGAATATTTATGTTAGTTCATGCAATCAGTGCCGAATGTCTGAAACTCAGACGTTCTAAAATACTTTTGCCCTGCATAGGGCTTCCAATTCTCGGAGTCCTAATCGGAGCAGGAAATTTCAATGCTAATCGTGCTGCTTTGTCTATGCCAGACTGGCAGGCTTTGTGGACACAGGTGGCTCTGTTTTATGGGTACTTTTTTTATCCGATTCTGCTTGCCATTTGTGCTGCTTATCTTTGGCGGATGGAGCACACAAACTACAACTGGAATTCACTAATGACAGCGCCAATTCCAGTAAGAGTGATTTTTATGTCAAAGTTAATGGTACTTGTGGCCATCGGATTTACAGTGCAGATTTTTTTACTGTTCCTTTATTGGGGTGTAGGCAAATTTCTATTCCACTTTACAAGTGCGTTTCCTGTGGGGATGGCTGTGCAATGGCTAATTTGTGGATGGATTGCAGCTATCTCTGTGGCAGCTATGCAACTTTTCCTTTCCACGTGGATTAGGAGCTTTGCAATTCCCATTGGAATTAGCCTTGGTTGTTGCATTTTCGGCTTGGCTTTATATGCACTGGGAATTGGAAAGTTATTTCCAAACTCGCTGCTGATTCTCGGTGTCGGCGCTACGGATGCCGTCAGTGTTCCGGTGGGAGATGTAATTTCTATTATGATAGTCAGCCTCATCTATACAGTCCTGTTTATTCTATTGTCTATTGGATATCTAAAGAAGAAAGACGTCGTTGCCCTTTAATCGTAAAACTTTAAGGAGGAAAATCATTATGAAATCAAAGAAAAAGACACTTGATATTGTTGGTCTGGTTTTAAACCTTGTCCCATTCGCAGGGATGCTGCCTGTTCTGCTGAAAATCAACCTTGGGTATCCTCTCCAACAAATTGTTGTTCTTGTGAACATGTTATGCTTACTTGCAGCGTTTCTTATTTCTGTTACACTTATTCGTAAAAAAGAAACCCGTAGTCTTGTTGTAATTATATCTACTGTGATCAGTGGGCTTTATATAGCCTTCGGTGTAGTATTGGTTTGTGTGATTATTTTCTAAGTGGGTTTCTTTCACCGTGCCTCACCGCAACCAATGAAATTGCTCAATAGAAATGTTGAGTTTTTTCTTTTGTATTACCAAAACAATATTGTAACAATTTATTAACGACCCATGGGATGGTTGTGAAGCTTTGGATGAACTTGCAAGTAGTGGGGTTAAATATAGTCCAGATGATGTAGTAGCTGTAACTAAAACTGCCGATGGAAAATTATAGTTTGAATTGAAAATGGTAATTCTAAAGCAGGAATGCAACATATTTTAGACCATGCCAACGATTTTGCAAAAAAAGGCGTACAACAAGATAAAATCCAGGACTTAGTGATAGAATCACTAACTAATGGTAAGGTTGTTGATTATCAAGGCAGGGGAACTTGAAGAACAATAGAAGTAAAAGAAGTAGGAAACGTCTCATTAGTATCAAGGTGTCATGGTATTTCAAAATCAACTATATTTACTTGGGCAAAGAATTCCAAGAAATGAAGCTCGACTTTGTCTATGATTTTATTGCCTCATTTTCAGAAACAAACAAAGACAATCATACTTTAAAACTGCTATATATCCTTGTACACTTCGAACAAAAGAAATATAATAAATATATTGGAGGGAATGAGTGCGGACTATATAACAACAAAAGAAGTTGTTGCTAAATGGGGGTATTACTGACAGAATGGTGCTTCACTATTGTACTGCTGGTCGGATTGAGTGAGCAGTTAAAGATGGGGAATACGTGGCTTATTCCTAAATATGTTATCAAGCCAGAAGATAATAGATACAGGAGGAATAATCATGACAAATAGAATTTTAATTATAGATGATAATAAGGAATTATGTGCTTTGATAAAGCAGAGTGTGGCGCCTGAAAATATAGATGCAGATAGCTGCTTTTCTGGCGTAGATGGGGTGACCATGCTCCAAAAAAATGACTACCAGCTCATCCTTTTGGATGTGATGATGCCAGGAATGGATGGCTTTCAGACAATGGAGAAAATACGCCAACAAAGCAGTATTCCCATTCTCATGCTGACTTCTAAAAATGACAATACATCAAAAGTTTGTGGGCTTCGCTCTGGTGCAGATGACTATCTGACAAAGCCCTTTGATATGGATGAATTGATTGCCCGTGTTGTTTCTCTGATACGCCGATACACACGTTTCAATCTGACGGGAGAGCATTCACATCCGCTGTCCTACCAAGGGCTGACCATAGACTTAGATAGCCGGAGCGTAACCACACAGAACGGTACATTTGAATTACCGCCAAAAGAATTTGACCTTTTGCTGTTCTGCGCCAAAAACCAAGGAAGAATTCTGACTAAGCAACAGATTTATGAGGAAGTTTGGGGTGAGTCTTACGTTTATGATGACAGCAACATTATGGCTATTATTAGCCGCCTCCGTAAAAAGATCGAACCCGATTCCGGCACACCATTTTATATCCAAACGGTAAAAGGAATCGGTTATCGTTTCAACAAAGAGGTGTAGGAGATGATTCTTTATGTGACTTTAGGCATATTATTTTGTCTTGCCCTCCTTTTCGGTATTGTCTGCTTAGCAAAAATGATTGGTGTCAAAAGGCAGTTGCAGGATATGACGGATGCTCTTAATGATATTCAGGCTGGAAACGGTAACCGAAAAATCCTTGCCCCCAATAATGAGTTGACCGCAGACCTTTCTTATAAAATGAATGAAATTGTTTATCGTTATGAAGAACAGCTCTCGCAACTCAGAGCAGCGGACGAAACCAATCGTCAGCTTATGACCAGTCTTTCTCATGATGTAAGAACGCCGCTTACCACCCTGATTGGTTATTTGGATGCAGTTCACAGAGGTGTGGTTGTTGAAAAAGAGCGAGAGGATTATATTGAAATTGCAAGACGGAAAGCGTATGATCTAAAAGATTATATTGATATTCTATTTGACTGGTTCAAATTGAATTCTAGTGAATTTGCCTTATCCATAGAGCAGGTGGAGATTGCGGAACAGACACGATATATTCTGAAAGATTGGATCCCCATTTTTGAGGAAAATCATTTGGTTTATGAAATAGAAATTCCAGAAAGACCGCTGTTTGCAAAAGTAGATTTAGACGGATATGCTCGCATCATCAACAATTTGGTGCAAAACGTCATTAACCACAGTCAAGCCACACAGATCAAAATTGAAATGGTACAAAAAGAAACAGAAATTGAAATTCGCATATCGGACAATGGAATTGGGATTGAGAAAGCTGATTTACAGAATATCTTTGAAAGGCTGTATAAATGCGATAAGGGTCGTTCTGATAAGGGAAGCGGATTGGGACTGTCCATTGTTCGGCAGATAGTTGGAAAAATGAACAGCAGAATTACTGTTCAAAGTGAGCCAAATCAATATACTGTTTTTACTGTCTTTCTAACACTGATTAAGTGAAAGTATCCCTGCCGCAGGCAGGGATTTCTTTTTACGCAATTGCAAGGTTAGTGCAAGGTTAATGCAAGGTTAATGCAAGGTTGGCGTGATAGACTTATTTAAACAAGAAAAGGAGGTTTTTAGCTTGAGTGATTTTATAATTGAAACAAAAAATCTTACAAAACAATATGGGGAGCAGAAAAGCGTTGCTAACTTGAATATCCATGTAAAAAAAGGCCGCATCTATGGTCTGCTTGGACGAAATGGAGCAGGAAAAACCACGACCATGAAAATGTTGCTGAATCTGACTACACCTACTTCTGGAGAGGTTCAGATTTTCGGCAAAAATATTCAGGGAAACGAGAAGAAAATCTTGCCCCGAATTGGTAGTTTAATTGAAGCACCGGGATTTTATCCAAATTTGACAGGTACAGAAAACCTGAAAATCTTTGCGCAGCTTAGAGGTGTTTCTAAGCGTAATGCTGTTCAAATCGCATTAGAGGTTGTGGGACTGCCATACGGAGATAAAAAGCTGTTTTCTCAGTACTCCCTTGGTATGAAGCAGCGCTTGGCCATTGCTCTTGCCATTATGCACGATCCAGAGCTGCTAATTTTGGATGAGCCGATCAATGGGCTTGATCCAATCGGGATTGCCGAGGTGCGTTCGTTTATTCGTGAGCTGTGCGATGTGAAAGGAAAAACCATTTTAATTTCCAGCCATATTCTTTCAGAAATCTCCCTGTTGGTGGATGACATTGGAATCATTAACCACGGTGTATTACTGGAGGAAGAAAGCCTTGCTGAGCTGGAAGAAAAGAACGGCAAATACATTCATTTTGTTGTTACTGACACAGCGCAGGCAGCCAGAATCATGGAGAGAAACTTTGGTGTAAAAAACTTTATAGTGGAAAATGATCACAGCTTACGCCTGTACGATAACAATTTGTCTGTGGCTGCATTAAACCGTACTTTTATTGAAAACGGATTGGAGGTATCGGAAGCCCACACTTGTGAAGATACTTTGGAGGATTACTTCAAGCGTATAACAGGAGGTGAGGGCATTGCATAACCTGCTTCTTAGTGAATTTAAAAAATTCAAAAGAAAGAAAATGTTTTTCTTTGGAATACTAGCAGCTTTCATTTTTCCTCTTTTCAATGCGGTATTATTGTCAGATTCCAACTTTACAAGTATACAATCCGGAGTAAGAGAAGACAATGCTTTTTTGCTTTTAATGCCCCTGCTGATTATTTTGGCGGCTAACCTGTTTTTTGTGGAGCAGGACAATGACACATTAAAAAATCTGCTTTGCATTCCAGTATCAAAAAAGCAATTGGTTGTTGTAAAGCTATTGGTTCTGCTGCTTTTTTCAATCGCATTTCAATTAATGGGATTTGCAGTCGGCACAGCCATTGCTGTTTTTCAAAATATTCCGCTCCATAATTTTGTTTTTCAGTTTTCGCTTACAGCATCGACAGGGGTACTCATGTGGGTGGCTGCTCTTCCTTGCATTGTGCTGGTTCTTTGGTTCAACAAAAGCTACATCCTCTCGGTGATTATTGTGTTCTTTTACACACTGTTAAATTATATCATGCATTTTAGTGATGCGATTATGATGCAGCCTTTAGGGGTTAATGCCGGAACGCTTATGCCCATCCCCATGATCTTTCGATGGCTATACCAATTTTACACGCCCGCCGGTGAAATTCAGACAGAGTTTTACAATCGTTTTAGCCAATACTTTGCACCGGCATCTGTATGTTTTGGCGTGCTTTTGTTGGAAGCGGCAGTCTGCATTTATTTGATGATTCGCATATATCGACGCAGAGAAATTTGAAGAAAGGGGGTATCTTTAGTGCTTCGTATTATAAAAACCGAATTTTTAAAATTAAAGCGATTTCATATTTTGCTCATTGGCCTTATCGGCATGACTATTCCTGCAATTTTGTCTGTATTCACGCAAGCAGTTGCCACTCCGGAAGTCACAATACAGAAATTTGATTTTTCCGCTCTCTTTAACAGTACCATATGGAATAGTGCAACGATTTTCATGCCTGTAATTTTCACCTTGATTGGTGGCTATTTAATCAACAGGGAATACACAGATAATACTTTAAAAATCATTTTGACCATTCCGATAACCTTTAAGCGCCTGTTGTTAGGAAAACTACTGGCAATGGGAATCTTAAGTGTACTGTTCGGGTTATATAGCTATGCAGTAACGCTGGTTGTGGGATTACTGTTCGGTATTACAGGGCTTAGTGCTGCAGTTCTATTCACTGGGCTTTTGCAGATGTTAGGAACAGCGGCTTTAACATACACTGCAATTCTGCCCATCATCGCTTTTACAAGCAGGAAGCCGGGGATTTTCATGGGCGGCGTTATCGTATCCTTTCTATTCGGGTATAGCGCCATGTTTATCAAAAATGCTACGATGCGCAGTATGTATCCAATATTGTCTGGACTGACGGTTATGAGATTTGACACGGAAACATTCATGAACACTTCCGAACCCGGAAATCTCACTTTGTCCATGGTATCTTTGGCCGTCATGATTTTGCTTACAATTGCGATTGTAATATTCACAAATCCACCGCAAGCAGCTTCCAAGCGTAAAAAGCGCAAAACAGCCGGTATGTTCCTCAGACAAGGGCAAAAAGGTCGATGACTTATATACAAGCAAGGAAAGGTTGGCAATTTCAATGAAAAGGTTGCTTTTTATGGCTGCAGTGGTTGTCCTCTTGGCTATGGGAATTCTTGCGGGCTGTTCAAAAGATGAAATTATCGACACATGCAAACATGCCATCCAAGAGGCTGGTGATGGCAAATTGATCGGAAATTGGTCTTTGGAGGAACTTCCATTGACCATGAAGCAGAAAATGAAATTAAGATCACTTGTAAGCTGAA
Organism: Clostridium drakei; assembly: GCF_000633595.2. Lineage (GTDB taxonomy): Bacteria > Bacillota > Clostridia > Clostridiales > Clostridiaceae > Clostridium_AM > Clostridium_AM drakei. The sequence goes on from NZ_JIBU02000048.1 coordinate 66,216, forward strand.
TATTATGGATGGAACAGCTAAATTAGCTCTGTAATCTGGGTCGGATGACCCTCAAACTCTGATTGAAAGCACTGGTGACTATTCTGAAACGATTGAACTGCCCGTTGGCAACTACATCGTCATAGATGGAGATGGGTTTACCGATCCATCAAATTAGAAATTAAATGAAAGAGGTGATACACCATATGAAAGATAAAGTTTTAAGCACGATTGCTTTGATTACTATTTTTGTCCCACTGACGGTTGTTTTCTTTTGGAAGCCTGATAACCCTAACGCAACTGTCTTGCTCATTGGCTATTTTATCTTTGTCGCGATTAGCTTTTGCTACGCGCTGTTTCTGTTCGCCAAAAAGCGTTTAAGAGATACGGACACAAAGGTTTCTCTTGGAGTGAATAGTTTGTACCTTGTGGGCATTTTGGTTTTCGTTGTAATTCCACATATTATCTGAGAATGTCAGAAAATACAACATGGGTTTTCCATGATAATGATCCTATTTATTTGCAATTAGCAAATCAGCTAAGTCAAAAAATTTTAGCCGGATATTTTCATTCTGACCAATGTTTACACAGCCTTCAGCTCCACTAAATCAAGGAGGTACAGTACGAAAAATAGTTGACCAAACAACTCCAGGTAATTCTTATGAATTACCAGCACCTTGGATTGAATGGATAGATGAGTTTAATAATAATTTATTTTTGATATAATGGATAAGGAGTTGATAGTATGAGCGATGAAAATGTAGTAACTATACTAAATGAGAAATTTGAAAATGATAAAACTGGTGAAAAGGTACAAGGATTAACTATTATTGTTGAGGGAAAATTAAAGCAAGTGATGGATATAATAGTAGAGAAGAATGAGGATTATAGTAATTATACTGAAGTAGTTAGAGATGCATTATTTGAAGGTATAAATAATATAATTAACAAAATTAAAAAATAATAAAAACTAACTACAAAATGAAAAATACACTCTAAAAACTGCAAATAGCCACCCAAAGAAGGTTCTAATGCTGGCTGCTATATGAAACATAGGTGATTCAGCAAAGACTCCTTTTGGTGTCTGATTCAAGCTAATAGCAAAACTCCAATGGATGCCGTAATGTCTGTTGGAGTTTCATTTTTCAAGGTCAAACTTAGATACAGCTGGACATAGCTTGGGTGTCACTTGGACAGATGAAACCCGTAGTTATTGTTGAATAGTTTCTTATTTTTATGGGATTTGTATTTAAAATTCTATATACCATTTTTGGACAGTTGTTCTTTACCTTTAATTGTTAACTTAATAGCTCTACTAGTTCCTGTACGCTCTATCCATTGATTATTAAAAAACATATTCATTAGGGCTTTTCCTACACTACCAGCTACATGATGCTTTCTCTCACTCCAATCTAAACACATTCGGCAGTAACATCTTTTTCCTTTTTTTAAGAGTTCAATATTTACTCCATTAGACTCAAAAAATTTCTCTCCTTCAATACTTAAGCTCCAACCAGATTCTGATTTTATGATGTAATTTTTTTTAAGTAACCAGTTAGTAAGTTGTACTCCTATTTTTCCTGCTAAATGATCATAGCAAATTCTACCTGAATATAGCATCTGATTTTCAATACTTTGATTTAATGATCTTGGAGATTTTAAAGGAGACATCTGGAGAAAGCTTTCAAGCATCTTAGCCAGTTCTTTATTAATTATTTGATAATAGTGAAATCGCCCGTGCTTTTCCATAGCTACCCATTGTAATTCAGTAAGTTTTGCTAAATGATAAGAAGCAGTATGAGGTTTAATTCCAGCGGTCTTAGCTAACTCATTAACAGTGTGAAATTCACCATCCATCATTACCATAAGAATAGTAGAGCGTGATTTATCAGCTAAAATTTCTGCTAATTGTGATATTTGTGGATTTCCAGTCATAAATACCTCCTATAATTTCATATATCGATGAATATTGATATATTCATAGTATATAATAGTTTATATTGCTTGTACAAGTAATAAGTTTATTAATAACAAAATTGCAAATTCTATAGATAACAAAAATATTTATGAAATGAGGTAAATATGAATAATACAAAGCAATTACACTTAGCAAAACAATTTCAAGAACTTCACCATGGCAATAAAATGTTTATACTTCCTAATGCGTGGGATGTTGGTAGTGCAGTTATATATGAAAAGTCTAATTTTCTGGCAATTGGAACAACAAGTGCTGGATTTGCTTATAGTCTAGGATATCCTGATGGAGAAAAAATTGATTTTGAATATATTGTTCAAACAGTAAAGCGAATAACTGAAAGAGTATCTATCCCTGTAAGTGTAGATATTGAATTAGGCTATGCGAGCACAATTGATGGAATAGTAGAAAATGTAACTAAGATTATTAAAGCTGGAGCAGTTGGAATCAACATTGAAGATGGCTATTCTGCTAAAACTCCTTATCTAGAAGATCTAGATATTCAAATTAAAAAAATTCAAGCCATATCCAAACTTAAGGAGAAGTTAGGCATTCCTTTTGTTATTAATGCCAGAACTTGTGTGTTTTTTATTAAAGCAGGAAAAAGTGAGGAAAGGTTATCTATTGCAATTGAAAGGGGCAATGCTTTCCATAAATCAGGTGCTGACTGCGTTTTTGTTCCTGGTGCAATTGAAGAAAGCATAATTTCAAAATTAGTAGAAAATATTCCTGCACCAATTAATGTTCTTGCCACACCTATAACAAGCAATTTGGAAGATTTGGAACAGTTGGAAGTTAGACGATTAAGCCTGGGTTCTTCTTCAGTTAGAAAAGCTTATTCGAGCCTGATAGAATCTGTACAGGAGATACAGGGTGACAACAAAATTTCAAAATTACTTAATCATGATTTTTCTTACGAAGCAGCTAATAAAATATTTTCACGATGAAGTGGAAACTTGAATCTGATGGGGTTTCAAACCCCACCTGATTCTTAGTTGAACGAATCCAGGGACGTAGCCGCTCTTTACTCCCTCTTTGAGAAGAGGGGGTATTAGAGTGGGTAGTCATCGGATAACTATATCAAGTAATTATTAGAAAAGCACTGAAATATTATTATTAAATATTACACTTTAATTATAAATACTATTAAATTTTTAATGGAGGAATTTACGTGAACAAAATAATAGAAACACCTAAAACACCTTATTATGCAGTTATTTTTACTTCTATAAGAACTTCAATTGATAACGAATATGAAAAAGTTTCTGACAATTTAGTTGATATTGTTTCTAAGCAAAAGGGATTCTTAGGAGTAGAAAGTGTCAGAAATGAAGAGGGCTTTGGAGTGACAATATCATACTGGGATTCTTTAGATAGTATTAATGAATGGAAAGATAATAATTCGCATATGAAAGCAAAGGAAATGGGAAAAAAGATGTGGTATTCAAAATATATGATACGAATTTGTAAGGTAGAGAAAGATAATTATTTTGACAATAATTTTTAATTCACATTCTTCTTATTTAACGCAACAACTGAAAAAAATGAACAACTAATTAGACACCGCATTATTCATGAATTTGAATTTTGGGGTGTTTTTACGTTGCACTTCAAATATATGGTTTATCTATTGTAAATTAATGCTTACTATGAATGTCCTTTGGTAATTAGAGATAAATTAAATGTTTTTTAATAAAGCAGTAAAAATGTAATAAAAGATTTGACTCCTTTGAGAAATAAATCTTTAGAAGAAATTAAAAAAATAAGAAAAATAAGAAGTAATTTAAAAAGAGCAAGTTTTAGAAGTGATGAGGTTTTAAATAAGCAATACAATAATTTCAGATCAGCTTATTGGAAATGCAGAGCAAACCTGATAGAGAGTAGTTTAGATAAGTAATGTATAATACTATTATTGGAGGTTTAACATGGAAAAGAAAAATGAAATAGTGAGTAGAAAAACAAAGTGACTATATTGATAGATTAAATGAAGCTGAGATCTAAATAGATAATTTATTGTAAGGAGTGCATATCTAAATTTTTACTAAAAAATACTTATTCATTATCAACTTAAGTGGGGGAGGTTAGAAATTAAATTCATGAATATGTATATAAAGTACGATGAATATGAATTGCTTGAATTATTCAATAGTGAGCCAATTAGTATTGGGAGTATTGAAGAGGTTAATAAATAGCAAATAAAACATTAGAAAACATTAGAAAAGTATATATTATTATTACAATGTATAGTATAATAGTTTTAGGAGGTGATTCTGTTGAAATATTATTCAATAGGTGACTTTGCTAAAGCTATTGGTAAAACAACTAAAACATTAAGAAACTGGGATAAAGTAGGAACATTAAAATCTATAAGAGTAGAACAAAATGGATACAGGTATTATTCACAAGAACAACTTAATCATTTTTTAGGGTTAAAGCAAGAAAATAACTTAAACAAAAAAGTAATTGGATATTGTAGAGTTAGTTCTCACAAGCAAAAAGACGATTTAGAAAGACAAATTGAGAATGTTAAAACATATATGTATGCTAAAGGTTATCAATTTGAAATTATTCAAGACATAGGAAGTGGAATTAATTACAATAAAAAAGGGTTAAATCAACTAATAGACTTAATAACTAATTCAGAGGTTGAAAAGGTAGTAATTCTATATAAAGATAGATTATTAAGGTTTGGTTTTGAAATCATAGAAAATCTATGCAATAAATATGGAACAACTATTGAAATTATAGACAATACTGAAAAAACAGAAGAACAGGAATTAGTTGAAGATTTAATTCAAATTGTTACAGTTTTTAGCTGTAGACTTCAAGGGAAGAGAGCCAATAAAGTAAAGAAAATGATTAAGGAGTTGTTAGAGAATGATACTGGCGAAAAAAGTTAGAATTATTCCAAGTATAGAGCAGGAACAAAAACTATGGCAATCTGTTGGTACAGCAAGATTTATTTATAACTGGACTTTAGCAAGACAAGAAGAAAATTATAGAAATGGTGGAAAATTTATATTTGATGGTGATTTAAGAAAAGAATTAACTATCTTAAAGAAAACAGAAGAATACAAATGGCTGAGTGGAGTATCTAATAATGTGGCAAAACAAGCTGTTAAAGATGGATGTGAAGCTTTTAAAAGGTTCTTTAAAGGATTAGCAGATAAGCCAAGATTTAAAAGTAGAAGAAAGTCTAAACCATCATTCTATAATGACAATATAAAGCTAAAAGTTAAGCCTAATATAGTTTTAATTGAAAAAGTAGGTTGGGTTAAAACAGCAGAGCAAATACCAATGGGTGTTAAGTATTCTAATCCAAGAGTAAGTTTTGACGGTAAGTATTGGTATATATCTGTAGGGATAGAAACAGAACCACCAGTAATTGAATTAACTGATGAATCAATTGGTATAGATGTTGGAGTAAAAGATTTAGCTATATGTTCTAATGGAATGATATTTAAAAATATTAATAAAACTAAAAAAGTTAAGAAACTTGAAAAAAGGCTACGTAGATTACAGCGTAGGGTATCTTGCAAATACCTAAAAAATAAAGAAGGGAGTAAGTTTGTCAAAACAAGTAATATTATAAAAATGGAAAAGCAGATTAAATTACTTTATAGAAAATTAGCTGATATAAGAAGTAATCATAGTCACCAATCAACGAATAAGATAGTGAAAACCAAACCATCAAGAGTTGTTATGGAAACACTTAATATTAAAGGAATGATGAAAAATAAGCATTTATCGAAAGCTATAGCACAGCAAGGGTTGTATGAATTTAAAAGACAACTTCAATATAAATGTGAATTTAATGGAATTGAATTTGTTGAAGCTGATAAATGGTATCCATCATCAAAGACCTGTAGTGAGTGTGGTCATGTAAAACTAAAGCTTTCATTATCTGAAAGGACATATATCTGTGAGGAATGTGGTTGTGTTATAGATAGAGATTATAATGCAAGTATTAATCTAAGCAGATATGAATTAGTAGTTTAATCACTTGAACGATACTACTAATATGTACCATGCGTTGTATGGGAATTTAAGCCCTTGGAGTGTTATATCAAACGAAAGTAGTATATTCTTTTGAGATACAAAATCGGACACGTTGAACAGGGAATTAAACAAGCTTTATAAGGTTTTATAAGGTTTTGGCAACGGTTGAATTCTACCAAAGAGAAAATGGTAACATTCCTGTAATGGAATTTTTATCATCACTTTCACCTAAAATGAGAGCAAAAGCATATAGTGAAATAGAACTTTTACAAGAACATGGCATTTATTTAAAAGAGCCTTATGTAAAACCTATTAAAGGGGAACAATACAAGGGAATATATGAATTAAGAATAAAATTAGGATCAGATGCATCAAGAATATTTTACTTCACTTATCATAGAGATACTTTTGTATTGCTGAATGGATTCCTTAAAAAGACAGATAAAACGCCAAAATTAGAACTTGAAAAAGCAAAAGGATATAAGGAAGATTTTGAAAAGAGGTGTGAAAATGAGTAAAGCAAGTGTTGATTTCTCTGTTATCAAAGAAGAGCTTATGCAGGATAGCGAATTTAAAGAAGAATATAATAAGCTAAAGCCTCGATATGAGTTGATTTCTGAGGTGATAAAAGCAAGAAGAGAATTAAATTTAACACAAGAAGAATTAGCTTCTAGAATAGGAACTCAAAAATCAAATATTAGCAGGCTTGAAAGTGGAAACTACAATCCTTCTTTAGATTTTTTAAGTAAGCTTGCAAAAGGACTAGGAAAAGAAATTCATATAGAACTAAGATAATATTTAATGATTTTACACGCAGAGCAAAAGCACTGCGTGTTTTTGCGAAACCTGAAAGGTTGAGCTTGCTAAAATTGTTGAGGAATTTCTAAATAAGGCAAAGGAAAAATGACTAAATGGAAAGACAAAAGTAATGGAGATGATATCCTTAAACGAGTAGTTGACAAATAGTCTAATTAGACTATAATAATTAAGTGTTGTTAGTCTAATTAGACTAGTAATAAATTTAGTAGTTTTTGATATATAGGAAAATCTACTGAAGTAATGAATTAATGTTTAAAAAAGAAAGGATAAAAAAATGGTTAAATCGTTTTTAATGTTAGGACAGTCAAATATGGCAGGAAGAGGTTTTATTCATGAAGTAACACCGATTTATAATGAAAGAATACAAATGTTGCGTAATGGCAGATGGCAAATGATGACTGAGCCCATCAATTATGACCGTCCTGTTTCAGGAATAAGTCTGGCTAGTTCATTTGCAGATGCATGGTGTCATAAAAATCAAGAAGATACTATTGGCTTAATTCCTTGTGCTGAAGGTGGAAGCTCACTGGATGAATGGGCTGTAGACGAAGTACTTTTTAGACATGCAATAACTGAAGCTAAATTTGCTATGCAAAGTAGTGAGTTAACAGGAATTCTATGGCATCAGGGAGAAAATGATAGTATTAATGGTAACTACAAAGTCTATTACAAAAAATTACTTTTAATTATTCAGGCTCTTAGAAAGGAGTTGAATGCTCCAGATATCCCCATCATCATTGGAGGTTTAGGAGATTTTTTAGGCAAAGAAGGATTTGGAAAACACTGCACTGAATATAAATTTATTAATGAAGAGTTACAAAAGTTTGCTTTTGAACAAGATAATTGTTACTTTGTTACAGCATCAGGTTTAACTTCTAATCCTGATGGTATTCATATTGATGCAATTTCTCAGAGAAAATTTGGTTTACGATATTTTGAAGCCTTTTCTAATAAGCAACATGTATTGAAGCCATTAATTAATGAAAATGAGTTGATAAATCTTAATCATGCTAGAACACATACCAAAATAGAAAAGATATATGTAAAGAGTATGGATTTTGCATTAGGAAAAATATCATATGATGAATTTGAATCTCAACTCATACAAATCAACAATGGTTAAACTTTATAATTATGGAATAACTATTAGCATAATTTTGATGAATAATATAAAGGAGGTGTTTTTTTGATACCATTACTAATTTTAGGTTTATTAAAACAAAACCCAGGTTCTTATGGATACGAATTATTAGCCTTAATGGAAGAGAGACACTATAAATATATAGTAAATTTCACTAAAGGGTCATTCTATTATAATCTTCAACAATTAGAAGAAAAACAATATATTAAAAAAGTTGACCAAGTAGACAATATTAGAGATACACATAATTATATTATCACTGAACTAGGGAACAAAGAATTTGAAAAATTGATGTATAAGTATGGTTCTAAGACAGAATATATAAATTTATCTTTTTATGCAGCAATGCTATTTGCTAATGAATATAAAGGTGAGGGGCTAACAAAACTAATAGAAATGCAAATCGAACAAACTAAACAGAAAATTTTTTTATTAGATCAATCTCTTGGGCATAATGAGAGTATCCCTACTTATTTTAAAAAAATGTTAGAAAATTCACGTTCTCATCATTTAGTAAATGTTCAATGGTTTGAAGGATTGTTAAAAGATATAAGAAATGGTGGGTTATAATATTATATAAGATGATGTTTTTTATGGATGAAAAGATATTAGAATTTACTATATTTTGTATTGAAAGTTTAGTGTAGCAAACCTTATTTAACATTTTATATTTTTAAAATATTGTAAACTTCATGGTCATGTGTCTGACTCCAAAAAGAAGAATAGCTGTTACACTATTCCTCTGAACTGATTATAATTTAGTTAGCTATTTTCTTTTTTATTTCTTCAACTTTTTCTACTGATATTTCAGCAGCTTCAGCTGTGTAACCTGAACTCTTTATAGATTTTGTAATAGCTTCTGTTTTTGAACTTTGAACTAAAATTACTCCTGCTAAGATTATTATTGTAGCTATAACTATCTTTAATGATATAACTTCTCCTAGAAAAATAGCACCTAGAATTACTGCCACTGGTGGATTTACATAGGCATAAGTACCAGCTTTGGCAGCAGGCCATTTTTTTAATATATAAATATAGCAACTATAACCAACCATGGATCCAAAAACCACTAGATATAATAATGCTTCTAAGCCTTTAGTAGTAACATGCATTTTTGAAAATTCTCCAAAAAAAGTTCCGATTAATGATAAACAAAATCCTCCAGCAAGCATCTGTATAGCAATATTTGATATAGTTGATGCAGAAGTAGTAAAGCCTTTAGAATATACTGAACCTAGTGCCCAGGATAAAGCTGATGCAATTAATAAGGTTATGCCTATAATATCTATGGGGGCTTTATGCCAGTCTGAAAGTACTAGAAAGGCAACTCCTGCAAAACCAATTAATAATCCTATCCAACCCTTAACGTTAATTTTTGTTTTGGAAGGTAGCAAGGATTCAATAAGTGCCATGAAGAGTGGTACTGTTGCAACCATTAAAGATGCTATACCCGAACTAACTCTGGTTTCAGCCCAAACGACTCCTCCATTTCCGCCAACAAGAAGAAATATTCCTACAATAGAGATTTTTAGGATTTCTGATAAATTCTTAGGCATAGGCAGTCCTTTAAAGGCAGCATATCCAAACATTAAGCCGCCTGCAATAATAAATCTAATTCCAGCAAAAATTGTTGGCGGAAGCTCACCAACGCCAATTCTTATTGCAAGATAGGTAGAACCCCAGAAAATACAGACAGCGAAATAGGCTAAAATAGCATTTCTGTGTTCTTTTTTTGTATTAAGTTCCATTTTTGTTTCTCCATTCAAAATTTATTTATGTACTATTTGCGCATTCCATTTTCTAATATAGTGGATAAAACAAGAGTAGTAGACGTTTCTTTGATACCCTGTATTTTCCATAGAGTATCAATAAAGTTTGAAATATCTGTTGGCGTACTCGCTCTCATTTTTAGTAATAGACACCATTCTCCAGCTAATCTATGACACTCTTCTATGAATATATTAGGAATTTCAAGAGATAAAATTTGGTTTACAATTTCCGTGCCATAAATGTAACTACAATGTTGTATTTATTGGGAACATGATCGACTTTTATTTGCACCTGGTGTAAATGCAGTTAAAAGTGTATAGGTGAAAAATACTGCTAAATTGTTCATAAAATTGTTCCTCCATAAAATATATAATTGAAAGTAAAGTACTTAAAGCAGATTCAGCTTTTGAATTGCCCACTTCGCCATTTCTCGTACCTTTGCATTACTATCGTTACAAGCATCGAAAATATATTCTCTATACTGTTCCTTATAATCATTTACCCAAGATATTTTTAAATAACACAATTGAACTTTGGAGCATTGAAGCAATAAAAAGATGTGTTGCAAGCAATTTAGGCATTTCTTTCTTGCCTCGTTTTACAGTAGAAGAAGAACTGGAAAATGGTAAGTTAAAAGAATTAGAGATAGGCTGCTCTGATACTAAAATTACAGCAATATATGCTTATCATAAGAACAAGTGGATTAGTCCTGCAATGTTATTGTTTATGCAATTGGTGAGAGAAAGTTTTAATATTGATTAAAGTGATTTGGTACTTGTATGGTGGAAATACCCGAATTGTTTTTACGTCAAATAAAACTAAAGGCTAACAGATTCTTAAAATTTAATGTTTAAGAAGATTTTATGAATTATGTAGCTTTGGTGGGAAAGAATATAGCATATACTAGTTGAAAGTTCAACTAATATATGCTATTATAAATACAATATAGTTGAACTTTCAACTAAGTTTATAAGAGGTGAAGTCGTATTAAAGATTTAGATAGCCATATATTAAGAGAGATAGGAACTTTGTCCCGCTGCATTCATTCTATAAGCGACCTAAAATTTAAAGAAATAAATCTACAAAAAGGTCAATTTACATTTTTAACAAGGATATGTGAAAATCAAGGAATTAATCAAATTGATTTATCAAACCTTTTAAAAGTAGATAAAACTACCACAACAAAAGCTATACAGAAACTTATTGAAGCAGGGTATATAGATAAAAAAAGAGATGACATTGATAAAAGAATGTGGAGACTTTATCCAAAGGAAAAAGCACTGGAAGTATACACATTTATTATTGAAGAAGAAAATAGAAATATTGAGGCTTGCTTTAAGAATTTTAACAGTGAGGAAAAGGAACTGGTCAGTAAATTAGTTAAGAAAATGAGAGAAAATATTGAAAGTGATTGGAAAGAAATAAAAAATTTTTAGGAGGATTTTATAATGAGAAAAGCAGTTATTGAAGATACAAAAGAAATTATGCAAATTATAAAGGAAACTATTGCAGAAATGCGAACCTACAATAATACGCAGTGGGATGAAAATTACCCTCAGGAAAAAGATTTTATGAAGGATATTCAAAAAGGAGACTTATATGTAGCAGAAAGAGAAGGAAAGTTGGTTGCTTTCGTATGCATTAATAAAGTAGAACCAGTTGAGTATAATGGGCTAAACTGGTCATTGAAAGAAGAATGTATGGTTGTTCATAGAATGGCAGTTAATCCGAACTACAGAAGAAGTGGAATTGGTACTGAATTAATGAAATTTGTTGATGAATTAGCTTTAGCTAACAATATAAGATATTTAAAAACAGATACCTATTCAATAAATACTAAAATGAACGCATTATTTAAAAAATGTGGTTATGACTTAGTTGGAGAGATGAGTTTTTTAGGAAAGGAAGAACCATTCTATTGCTATGAAAAAATATTAAATAATGATAAATAATTCAATTAAGAATGGTGTGTAGTTATAAATCCACATCATTCAGTTTTATTTTATAATTTGAAAGGTGCTAATAAATTGAATAATTATATTAATATTGTAAATCAAGTTGCAATTTTAGCTTTGATAATGGGCGTTGGTTGTTTTTCAGGAAAGAAGAATTTAATTAATGATGAACTAAGTAGAGGGTTATCTAACATATTAACGAATATTGCATTACCTGCATTAGTAGTAAGTTCTTTTATAATAAGTTATTCTAAAGAATTATTGGGTAGCATGCTGGAGATTTTTATTATATCAGTTATATTTCATGTTGCTATCATACTACTTAGTAAGTTTGTTTTAGGTAAATATAACATTGATAAACAGCAAATAATTAAATTTATGTTTATATTTCCTAACGGTGGGGCAATGGGAGTGCCTTTAATATATGGACTTTATGGTCAAATTGGAGTTCTCTACTTATCAATTTTTTTAATCCCCTATCAGATACTATTTTGGACATATGGGGAAGGGCTTTTTTCTCATGAATCAAGTGGCATTGCTCTAAAGAAGTATTTAAATAATCCTAATATAATTGCTGTAGTAGTGGGGTTATTCATATTTATGTTATCTATAAAAGTACCTTTCATAATAAAACAAACACTTAGTGATATAGGAGCTGTTACCATGCCTTTATCTATGATGATAATAGGTGAGAAGGTTGCTTCAATGAAATTTAAAGAAATTATATTTGATAAGGATGTATACTTTTGTTCATTTATGAGGCTTATAATTGCTCCTATCATAATGTTTGTTATGATAAGTTTCCTTAATTGGACACCTTTAATAAAAAACATCTGCATAGCAGCAGAGGTGATTCCAACAGCTACTATTACAGTGCTGTTCTGTGAAAAGTATAATTATAATGCGATTTTAGCCTCAAAGTGTGTTTTAGCTACACACATTCTATCTATAATCACCATACCTATTATGCTTTTGTTTTTAAGATTTAAATAATCTATTTGTTTTATATAATTTAAGTACTGTAAGGAGATGTTATTCATGAAAAAAAAGGTTATTTTAACTGAAAAAGCTGCAAATCCTATAGGACCATATTCAAATTTTTATTTTTTAATCTGTCTACCTTAAGGGGAGCATATCAAACTGAATTTTACGGTGTTTTTATGTCGTACTTCAAAAATATGCTTTATCTATTGTAAATTTATGATAGATAGAATTTTTTCCTTTGCATTAGCAAAAGAAATTGTAACAATTTGTTAACTTCCATGGGTGTGGTTGTGAAGCCTTGGCTGAACTTGCTAATAATTTTGGCCATTACTATTGACAATAAATGAATGATCGTTTATTATACAAATATAGATAGAGGTGGTCATATGAGAAAAAAAGATGATGAAAAAGAAAAAAGTATAAAAGAAGCAGTAATAAAGTTAATACTTGAACAAGGGTTTCATGGTACTTCTATTTCAAAAATTGCTAAAACGGCGGGGGTTTCTCCAGCAACGGTATATATATATTATGAAAACAAAGAAACCATGCTGCAGCATATTTATCGCGAGTACTCAGAAGAAATTTTCAATTATATTTTAAATAGAGTACATCAAGGAATGAAAGGACAACAACTTATAGAAACACTTGTGAGAAGTTATTACACTTATATTCAAGAACATGAAGAAATTTTTCACTTCGTAGATCAGTTTTCAAATTGTCCATCATTAGCTTGTGGTTGTTCAGAAAAAAAAGGCATTTGCAATATTAATAATTTGATAGCAGAGATGAAAAAGAACCATATTATCAAGGATTATAATAATGATAATTTACTAGCAATTATATTTTATCCAGTAAAAGCAATTGCAATTAATAACAACAAAAGTGAAGCGGAAAAAGCAGAATTGCTCCAAGAGATGATTGAGATTATACAGGATGCTTTGCTAACATAAAAAAATTTAAAGCGAGATAATTTTATTAAATCTATTAGCACAAAATTATCTCGCTATAACTTAATAAATAATTAAACGAACGTTCATTTATAAAGACTCGTGAAGGAAGGAAAAATATTATGATAAATTTAGAAAAAAACAATAAAGAAGGAATAGTTATTCCTATATCTGATACAGTTTTATTGCCAGGCGTAATTTTTATACTTAGAATAAGTAAGCTTAGTGAAGAGGAACTAAGAAATTTAGCAAGGGAAGATATTGCAAATATTGCATTACCCCTAAAGCAAAACTTTAATAAAAAAGAACTAAAAGAAGAGGATTTTTACAAGGTAGGTGTTTCCTTTAAAGTTGATGGAGTGGAGAAAATAGAAAAGGGATACCAGCTTAAGATTAAAGTTTTAGATAGAGTTGAAGTAAGAACTCTCAGTATTGAAAATGATTTTATACATGCTGAATATGATGTTTCACCTGATAATATTGATCTCAATGAAAAAAGCCAGGAAGAAATGCTAGGATATATGAAAAAAGTTACCCATGAAATAAGTAAGAAATTCCAAGGGTCAGAGCAATACATGAAGGTAATTGAAGAGATAAAGGACTTAAATTCATTCATTGTCCATTTATCTCAATTCATGCCAATATCAAAGGTTGAAAAGTATGATTTGATTGAAACACAATCCTTGAAGGAGAGAAGCTTAAAGTTTATGGACTACCTTCTAAAACAAAAAGAAACCCTTGAATTACAGCTTAAGCTGGCAGAGAAAGTTTCTGAAAAAGCAAATAAACATTATAGAGAATCAATGCTTAGGGAACAATTAAAAGTTATTCAAGAGGAACTAAATGAAGGGAAGGGAGAAAGTGTTAAAAAGAATAAAGATTATTTAAGTAAAATTGAAGAAGCGCAGATGCCACCTGATATAAAGAATACTGCTCTTGATGAATTAGATAAATTGCAATCTCAAAGTGCTAATAGTTCAGATTATAATATTATACGTAATTACTTAGACCTATTAGTACAACTGCCTTGGAAAAAGAGTGAAGCAAAACCTATTAATTTAGGGGAAGCAAGACGAATTTTAGATGATGAGCACTATGGACTATCCAAGGTTAAGGACAGAATAATACAGCATTTAGCTGTAATGCAGCTAAAGAAAGACAAGAAAGGTTCAATCCTATTACTTGTAGGACCTCCTGGAACAGGAAAGACAAGTCTAGGTAAAAGTATTGCAGAAGCTCTTGACAGAAAGTATATTCGTTTGAGTTTAGGTGGAATTAGAGATGAAGCAGAAATTAGAGGACATAGAAGAACTTACGTTGGAGCTATGCCAGGAAGAATTATTCAAAGCATAAAAAAGGCAGGAGAAAGTAATCCTGTTATGGTTTTAGATGAAGTCGATAAGCTAATGACTGGTTATAATGGAGATCCTGCTAGTGCATTACTTGAGGTGCTTGATCCAGAACAGAACAACAGCTTTACAGATCATTATTTAGATCTACCTTATGATTTGTCAGAGGTTTTCTTTATTGCTACAGCTAATTCTCTTGAAAGTATTCCAGGCCCATTATTGGATAGAATGGAAGTCATTCAAATCTCCAGCTATACAATAAATGAAAAGTTCCATATTGGAAAAAATCATTTAGTTCCAGAAGTTTTTGAAGAGCATGGATTATCAGAGGAACAATTAGTTGTTGAGGATGATGTGTTACAAAAAATAATTAGTGATTACACTTTAGAAGCTGGAGTTAGGGGACTAAAAAAGCAATTGGCTGCCATAGCAAGAGTAACCTCCGAGAAAATAGTATCTAATAAAGTAGAATTACCTTATAAAGTTAAAATAGAGGAATTAGAGGACTTATTAGGAAGACAAGTTTCAAGGCATGATAAGGCTGAGCTAGATAATCCACCAGGAGTTGTCACTGGGCTTGCATGGACTCCTGTTGGAGGAGAAATACTTTTTATTGAAGCAACTGATATGTTAGGAAATGGACAAGTTACATTAACTGGTAAATTAGGCGATGTGATGAAAGAATCAGCTAGAATCTCTTTAAGCTTATTAAAGTCAAGATTACCAATGAATTCAATTAATTTTAAGGAAAGAGATTTACACATTCATGTTCCATCAGGGTCGGTTCCTAAGGATGGTCCATCTGCGGGTATTACATTATTTACTGCCCTTGCTTCCTTAGTCACAGGCATTAAGGTGGATTCCAAAATTGCAATGACAGGAGAAATAACTTTAAGAGGTGCAGTACTACCAATAGGTGGTTTAAAGGAAAAATTATTAGGAGCCCAAAGAGCTGGTATAACAAAAGTATTAATTCCAAAGGACAATGTAATTGACCTTAAAGACGTGCCGGAAGAAGTGAAGACGCAACTTACAATTATACCTGTAGATACTATAGAAGATGTGCTTAAAGAAACTTTAGGAATTTCCTTACCTAGAATAGATCATATGTTCAATCAAAAGGTATCTGATGAGGTATCTTTCCAAGTATAGATAAATGTCGTAAATAGACATAGCCATGACAATGGGGCTTAGTACCTTGTATACTATATATAGAAGGAGAAATTAAAAATATGAAAGAATTAGTAATGAAATCCTTAGATAGAATTCGCCCAATACTTCAAAGAGATGGTGGGGATGTAGAACTTGTAGATGTTAATAAAGATGGAATTGTAAGAGTAAGAATGAAAGGTGCTTGTGGAAATTGCCCTTCAGCAATGATGACTATAAAAATGATTATAGAACAAACTCTAAAAAAGGAAGTTATAGGAGTTAAAGAAGTTATAGGTGTATAATTAGAAAGTTTACTAGCAAAAAATGGCTAATGATTAGTAGTCGGATAGTATCTTAGTATTGAGAGATAATAAGATACTGTCCGGCTGCTTATTTATTAAGATGTGTAAGGCATCTTCAAAAAAATAAATATTAATATAGAAAGATGGTTGATTTATGATATTTAAAAAATTATGTTTAGAAGACAAAGAGATTATAGACAAATATATTTATCCATATAAATTTTTCAGTTGTGAATATTCCTTTACAAGTTTATATATTTGGAAAGATGCCTGTGATGTTCAGTACGCCATACATAAGCAGGCTCTTATACTAAAAAAGAAGGACTTTGATGGAAACTATCATTTCATGCAACCTTTAGGATACAAAAGAGAAGACCTAGGAGAGATTATAAAGGAATTAAAAGCATATAGAGAAGAAAATCATATGAAATATTTATTTAAAGATTTAGAGGAGAGCTTTATAGAAGAATTAAATGTTTTGCTTAGTGAAAAAAACGGGTTTTATATAAAAGAAGATAGAGATAACTTTGATTATTTATATGAAGCAAAAAAGCTTATGACTTTATCAGGTAAAAAGCTTCATTCCAAAAAGAATCACTACAACGCTTTTACCAAGAACTACAGCTATGAGGTAATTGAAATAAACGATGAAAAAGTAATTAAAGATGTTATCCTTGCAGCTGAAAAATGGTATGAGGAAACGGATGAACAAGATAGTAAACTGTATTATGAACTCCTGGCAATAAAGAATATAGTTAATAATATGAGTTTATTAAACCTTAAGGGGGTAGCAGTATATGTTGATGGAAAAGTAGCGGCATTTAGTATTGGTGAAAGTTTAAATGAAAAACTTGCTGTGATTCATATTGAAAAAGGTGATAAAAATATAAATGGTATATATAGTTTTATCGCAAAAACATTGATAGATAAATGTTTTAATGATGCAGAAATAATAAATAGGGAACAAGACTTGGGCATTGATGGACTTAGAAAATCTAAAATGTCTTATTATCCTTTAAAATTAGAGAAGAAATTCATTCTTAGCTTCTAGGAAGATCTAAAAAACTAGCATAGGATGGAATTTTAGGTCACGTTCCCAATTGGAATCTAAATGAAGTTTCCTGTTGGTTAACTTTTTCTACTAATGTCAACTACAAATCCATTTACGAGAGATAATCTATTGCATAAAATATTATTAGAGGTGATAGATATGAAGGAGTTAAACATAGGTAGATGCATTGTTCAAAAGAGAAAAGAGAAGGGGATAACACAGGAACAGCTAGCAGATTATATTGGGGTTTCTAAAGCTTCTGTGTCTAAATGGGAATCTGGATTAAGTTATCCGGATATTTTACTTCTTCCTGAGCTTGCAACTTATTTTAATATTTCAGTGGATGAATTATTGGGATATTCTCCTCAACTTACAAAGGAAGAGATTAAAAAAATCTATAATAAGCTTTTACATGAATTTGCAGTAAAGTCATTTGAGGAAGTAATAGAAGAGTGTAATAAATTAATAAAAAAATATAATTCTTGTTTTCCCTTTTTGATTTCTATGATTCAGTTATTATTAAACTATTCAACTTTATCAAAAACTGATGAAAGTAAGGAAGAAATTTTTCAGAAATGCATATTGCTAAGTAAGAGAGTAAAAGATGAATCAGAGAATATTTCTTTAATAAAAAAAGCAAATACTATGGAAGCATTGGCAGAGATGGCATTAGGGAATAGCGAAGAAGTTATTTGCTTGATGGATAATAAATTAGATCCATACACCGGAGATGACGTTATATTGATTAATGCATATAGGATGCAAGGGAAAGTTGATAAGGCAAAGGAAGTGAACCAAATACTAATTTATAATAATATAATAAACACGTTAACGCTTTTAAACAATTATCTTTCCCTAAACATGATGGAACCAGCTTTGTTTGAAAAAATTTATTCGCAGGGTATTCAGATTATTGATTGCTTTAATTTAAAAGAGATCTTGACAAATGATGTTTTTGGAATTCATATAGTTGCAGCGCAAGGGTATTTGATTCAAGAAAAGAAAGAAAAGGCGATAGATGCATTAGAGCAATATGTGAATACTGTTTGTAGTATCCGATTTCCATTGAGTTTTAAAGAAAATGAATATTTTACTCATATAGATAAATGGTTTGAAGATAATAACTGTATTGGAACAAACACACCGATAGATGACATAACAATCAAGAAAAATCTTGTCGATATAGTTGCTGAAAATCCTGCATTTACACCGCTTGGAGAAGATGAACGGTATAGTTTGCTTGTTAAAAAGCTAAAAGAAAAATTAGGTGAAAAAAATGAATGCAATAAATATAGAAAATCTTAAAAAGTCTTATGATGGTCAGACTAATGCTTTGAATAACATAAGTTTAAGTATATCAAAAGGAGAGATATTTGGATTTCTTGGCCCTAATGGTTCAGGGAAAACCACTACAGTTAGGATTCTCAATGGAATTCTTTCGAAAACATCAGGATATGCTGAAATTTTAGGGATACCTGTAGGAGAAAATAATCTTGAGATTCATAGATTATGTGGAGTTATGACGGAAAGTTCATCATGCTATGAGAACCTTACTGCTGAGCAAAATCTAATATTCTTTGGAAAAATGCATGGAATGGATGAAAAATCCATTAATAAACGGACTGATTTTATATTGAAAAGGCTGGAGTTACTGGAGGTAAAGAATAAAAAGGTAAAGTCTTTTAGTACAGGAATGAGAAAGAGAGTGTCCTTAGCTGTAGCACTGATTCACAATCCTCAGATTTTATTCCTTGATGAACCTACTTCTGGTTTAGATCCAGAAAATGCGCTGAATGTTACAAGGCTTATAAAAGAACTTGCAGAGGAAAACGAGGTTACAATCTTTCTCTGTACCCATCAATTAAAATATGCTGAAGATATTTGCACACTATATGGTTTTATTAACAATGGGGATATCCTTGGGTTAGGTACCTTTGATGAGCTTGCTTCAAAGAAAAATGCGGCTCTTCAATTGAAAATTAGAGGAAGAAATGTTTCTAAAGAATTTGGATTTACCCATGAAGGTAATGATATATATAGCAAAGCTATTTCAGGTGACAAAGAGGTAAATAGTCTGATACAAGGCATACTGACAGGTGGAGGAGAAATTTATGAGGCCATGCAGCAGAAATGGTCACTAGAACAATTGTACTTTAAATATATAAAAGGAAATACTAAGAGATAACCTTAGAGTTAAGGAGTGGCTAGAATATGAGTGGAAATGAAAAAGCGTTGATATATAAAGATATAAATGAAATAACAAGTTCAAGAAGGGTTATTATGCCTATGACTATTGTACCTATTATTTTGGTTGTAGTTATACCAATAGCAATACTAATATGTGCTAAATATATTGGAAATGATTCAGATATGTTCACAAAAATGGCTCCTCTTATAAAAAAACTGCCTTATGAATATACAACCTATACTCCAGCACAACTCTTAATAAAAATAGCTGTAAACTTTATGTTCCCATCCTACTTTCTTATAATTCCAATAATGTGTTCAGGAGTTATTGGAGCCAGCAGTTTTGTAGGGGAAAAGGAGCATAAAACTCTGGAATCTCTGCTTTATACACCAATATCCATGGAACAATTGCTTAGAGCCAAGATTTTAGGGGTCTTTGTACCTTCTTACATCGTGACTTTAGTTTCCTTTATAGTCTTTGGAATCATATTTAATATAGGTGGCTTTGTCTATTTTGGAGGACTAATTTTTCCAGATATAAAATGGCTTATAACAATATTTTGGATTTGTCCAGCAATCAATTTATTATCGCTAGTATTTACTGTTATGGTATCCGCAAAGTCAGAAACCTTCCAGGAAGCACAGCAAGTAAGTGGTCTCCTTGTCATTCCAGTGATCCTTATATTAGTAGCTCAAATGACAGGCTTACTTTTGATTAGTAAAGTTGTAATGCTTATAGGGGGATGTATACTTTTTATACTTGATTATGTTTTGATAAAGAGGATTTCCTCTAAGTTTACTCCTGAGAAACTTATTTAAATCTATAGATAATTAATCAATCAATAATTAAGCTTATAAATAGTAAATAAGATTTGTTGCATTATTGAAATTTAACGAAAAATCAATAGAAACAAAAACTAGAAGTTTATGCTTGCTGTTAATTCCTTTGCTAATTATAAATATATGCAAAGATTGTTTTGGGAGAAGATGAATATAAGAAGATAAAATAAACTGTATTTACATATAAAGAAGCAGAAAAATATATTAAGTGTGATATTTTAGGATTCAATGTGGGACTTAAGACATATTCTTCAAATGAGATATCTAATTTGCCTAAACAAATAACTTATGAAAAAGGTGGATATATTTATACTTATGTTTTAACAGAAAATTCTCCACCTACATTTAATGGAGTAGAACTTCCTAATGATGATATAATAACAAAAGATGGTCAAGTTATTAGCACTAAAACATATGGCTATAAACTTGCTTATACTAATGAACCGAAGATATCAACAGGGATTATTTTTGTTTCACCTATAGAGGGGGCGGCTGAAGCTAAGTGGGAGATGTCAGTTGGTGGAGGAACTATCAATGGAAGAAGTTATTCTCAACATGCTATGGAGAGAATGGCACCGAATACGCCAGAAGTAAAGGCAGAGTTGTATGAAAGAGCAACAAAACTTGCTCAAGAAAAAGGATTAGTTCCTCAGACTAAAGGATATTCAACATTTGTTGATAAGTATATAGATCCTAGAAATATACCACCAAGCGTAATTGAAGATGCTATTAAAAATGCAAAGCCTATTCCAGGAAACAGACCAGACACTTTTCTACATGAAACAGAAAGTGTGAAAGTGGTTGTAAACGGAAATGGAGATGTAATTACAGTAATACCAAAATAATGGAGGGATAATATGTATATAAAGTACGATGAATATGAATTGCTTGAATTATTCAATAGTGAGCCAATTAGTATTGGGAGTATTGAAGAAGGTGAGCTAATATATTCAAATAAGGATAACCAAGGTTTTTCTATTACACTATTTATAAATGTTTATGCTCAACTAGCTGAACTAACATTGTCATATAAAGAAAATATTATTTTTAATTGTAAACTTAAAAAAGTAGTAAGTATTAATAAGAGTGATAGAGACATGATTATAAATAGTGAAGATGAGAAAAAAATAAGAGTGAAATTTTATCCACAAATGGGTGTAGAGTTACTTGAAGAATAAAACATATACTGAAAAAACTATAGTATATGTAAATGCATAATAATAAATTTTCAAATGTATAGGAATATCAACAAATTTTAAAAAAATACTTAACTGTATAATTATCATTATGCAGTGAGTAGATGAATAAAAATAGAATAGATGTTAAAATGGTAGTAATAGGTAAAAAATATTACTACCATTTGCTTTTGTAGCTACAGTTTCAGCTTCAAAGGGGTAGGTAATATTGAAAAAACTTTTGTTGATATGATGGAGCCTGCAGAAGCAGCTAGATATGAATTATAATGGAAACATGGTGATGGTGTTCCAGGATTGCATCCTGATACACCATGAAAGAGGTGATTAAATGACAATAGCAAATTATATATATAGCAGTTATAAGTGGTTATTATTCTAAATCAGACTGGCAAGGGTGGGCAGATAAACAAATATTAAACAATAATGATGTTGAAGAATGGGTATATAAAATTTCATTAGCAAAAGACATAGATGAATTATGTACAGCAGTGTATGATAAAAAGATAGAAGAATGTTATTATGAGAATAATGAATTTTCACAATATGATGCTGTGGTTGGATACTATTATATGCTATATATAGAAAAAAGAATAAGTCTATATGATTTAATTGATAGATTAAGTGATGATGATGATATATCAGCAGAATCATCAATACATGAACAGGAAAATTTCTATATTATTTTTGATAAAATAAATAAAGATAATGAATTAATAAGTGACCCATTATTTATTAAAAGTATGCATGATTTATTTGAACCCTTTAGAAAAATTGCAGAGGAACAAAAACAACAACTAGAATTATATTAAACTAATATCTAATGACTAAACTGAATACAAAATTAATAACCTACTGCTTAACAATTTTAATTTTTTTAATATAAATAATATCAATATTAGGTTAAAAATAATTAAGTGCATAATAATTCTGTAGTAAGTTTGTTAACTACAACACGAATAGCGAATAAAAAAACTTCTAATTTTTGTAATGGCATCAGGGGTGTTTGCGAAGCCTTGGGTGAGCTTGCTTGCATTTATGTAAAAATAAGATACAGAAACTGGAGGTTTATGTTTGCTAAAAAATTTACTTTTAATTGAAGTATTGATACTAATGAATTAAAATAGAGGTATAATAAAAAGCTAGGAAGGTGAACTAATGAAGCCTACAAACTACGAAGATTTAATTATGAAAAGAGCAATGGATATTTTTGCGGAGGAAGGATTAAAATTCTTTGGTATAAACAAAAAAGTTAAGGAATTAGGGCCAACAGAATTAGTAGTTCTAGAAACTAAAAATATGTTCATGGATTACACTTTCCTAATGGAAGATGACACTTTTATACATTTTGAGTTTCAGACGACTAATAAAGGAAAAACAGATTTAAGAAGGTTTAGAGTATATGAATCAATGTTGAGCCATCAGACTGGAAAAGATGTGCTTACATATGTTGTTTATTCAGGTAATATAAAAAATCCAGCAAATACTTTAAAGACAGGAATAAATGAATACAAAGTAAATTCTATATCTATGGCTGATAAAGACGGAGATAAGATCTATAATGATATTGTAGAAGAAATAAAATCGGGTAAGGATATTACAAAACAGGATATAATATCTTTAACATTCACGCCTATTATGGGTGGAAAGATAGGCATAGTAGACAAGATAATTAATGCTATAAACGTAGTAAAAGATATAAGCAATGACTATAAGTATGACGTAGAATCAATACTATATGCTTTTGCAAGTAAATTTTTAAGCGGAAAAGATTTAGAAAGAGTAAAGGAGGAATTGAGAATGACTGAACTCGGTAAAAGCTTAATAAATGAAGGAATTGAAAAAGGTAAAGAAGAAGGAAAAACTGAACTTTTAATTAAAATGTTGATGAAAAAGTTTAAAAAAATACCTAATGAATATAAAGAGAAAATAAAGGCACTTCCAGAAGAAACAATAGAGTTGATCGCAACAGATATATTTGAATTGAATTCAATAGAAGAGTTAGAACAATATTTCTAGAATCAAATAGATACAAGGCTAACTGATGATGAAAATTTAGTTGGAGCGAATATCATTCCTTTTGCAGCATTATTTGCAGGTGACTTTGTATGTTTAGATTTCAGGGATAATAAAAAACCTTCTATTTCTGTATGGTTTCATGAAGAATCAGATGATTTCAAACCTGTTACTATTAAAGTAGCAGATAGTTTTGCTGCATTTTTGAAAATGCTGAGCGAATAATATAACTGAAAAATTTGGTGAATTTAGCTACAAAAAATATTTATGAAATCACAACCAAGTATTTACTAAAGCTTGTATACGTATTTAGGCATATACTATACTGCATAATTATCATAATGCAGTGAGTTACAATCTACCACAAAGCAAATACACTCTAAAAACAACAAATAAGCATCAAAAGGATTTTGTTATCTGCTACTATGGGAAACATAGGATATTCAGTGAAAGTTCATTTTGGTGGTTGATTTAAGCTAATAGCAAAACTTCAATGGATGCTGAAATGGTGTCTGTTGAAGTTTTCTTTTTTAGGGTTAAAGTTGGATGCATTTGGGTATAATTTGGGTGTCACTTGGACAGATGAAACCTAGTAAAATCAATATTTCAAGCATGTAGGTATAACTTTGAGGATAATCCAGATAAGAAAAAATAAAATCAATAAGTTATAAAGTTATTAGCCTAGAATTAGTCTATAAAGGAGAATTATTGATCGATATGGAAAGAACTATATTAAAATTATTTTAATGATACAATAGAAGATATATATAATCATGAAATGAAAAATGGTAATTGTAATGCAAATATGATACCATTCTATGGAATAGGAAATGGAGATTATTTTTGTATAAGTACATTGGATTCAAAAGTATATTATTACTATGATGATAAAAGGGAAGTTGAAGAATATTGTGATAGTTTTAAAACATGGATAGAAGATTTACCGAATTTTTTAGCATAGTATATATGAAAATACAGCATGTGTTTTGGTATAAAACAAATTGTTAACAATTTATTAATGACTCTAATTATCTCTATTTATTAACTAAAGATAATGGAATCCTGTTCATGGATGCCTGGTGTAGGGAATGTTAAAATAAGAAATACACTTATGGATGTTTAGGTATTATCGTTTCGGACAGGGGTTCAACACCCCTTGCCTCCGCCAAATACACAGTGTTATCAATTAGACTTAGTATATTTTTAACAGTAACATTTAAATATCTCCATTCATAAAATATTTAGAATGAACTCTACTTAACAGTGATTATAGAAAACTTTAAATAACTAATTATTTAAAGAGAGGTATTTAAAATATGAAAAGAAAAGAATGGACTATACTTATATATGCAAATGGTAACAACGAGCTAGAACCAGAAATATGGGAATCAAAATTAGATGCAGAAAAAGTAGGTTCAAGTTCTAATATAAGTGTAGTGATGCAAATAGGAAGGGAATCGAGAGATGTTGTTAAGATAATAAGACCTACTTGCAATATTTCTTTTGATAATGAAGTATGGGCAGGTGTAAGAAGATACTATATTTTAAAAGATAAATCCATGTTACTTAAAGATTTAGGAAAAGTTAATATGGCAGATTATAAAACTTTATATGATTTTATCATTTGGGGAATTAATACCTATAAGGCTAGGAAATACATGCTTATACTTTCGGGTCATGGTGCATATTTTGTTGCAACCCTTCCAGATTTAAGTCAAAGTAAGCCTTGTATGATGGGTGTATCGGAAATGTGTAAAGCAATAAATCTTGTTAAAGCTGATACTGGTGTTGATATAGATATATTAGTACTTGATATGTGTTATATGAACCTTATTGAAATAGTATATGAATTGGGTAAAAATAAGGTAAATACCACAAAAAATATACTTACTTATATAGAAAGAGGTCCACTCATAGGTATGCCTTATAGTAAAATAATAGCCTGCATTTCCAAATCAAATACTGAAAATGATGTAAATGTTATACTAAAAAACATTGTAGAAAACTTAAATTTAGATTTAGTTGCTATAAAGGTAAATCATGAAAAATTAAAAAAAATTAAATATTTAGTTAGTAGATTAGCATATAATTGCCTAAATAATAATGAAGATATAATGCCCTCGTTTGTTTTATCTAGTTTTACAAATAGCAATAACATAAATCAGAAATATGTTGAAGAACTGAAAAATAAAATATCATCTTTAATTATTCACTCTAAGATTATAAATTATAATAATAAAAAACTAATTAATATTGTTGTTAGAGAAAAATATGGAGAAGCGGGCATAGAATATTTTTTACCATATTATTATAAATTAAGTTTTTCTAAAAATAATTTTTGGACAAATATATTGAGTAACAAGAAATTGGATGAGAATATCAATTTTGAAAATGTTCCCCCTGGACAATTTATAGTAGCTCCAAGAGGGTTAAGAAATATTATTTGGACAGTTAACTATGATTTAACTGAGGATGAAGTAAATAATATTGTTAAAGAGTTATACTCTAACAAACATTGGGATTACAGTTTTGATGATATTTCAAAGTTTACCATTGATGATTAATCATGAAAGTTAGTTTTGTTTAGGTATAATTTTAAAACACATTTTTGAATCCGTTGAGTTAGAAATTCAACGGATTCATTGTTGTATAAATAAATTAATTCCGCGTGATGGTGGAATATATAAGGTTGACTGAAGAATAGTACCGTGATCTCCAACTACAATAAACTTATTATTAACATATGAAACTCCAGACAATACATAGGAAGTATCAGAAGAACTAGTGGTCCAAGTTACACCATTATCTTGAGAAGTAATTATAGTACCGTTATCTCCAACTAAGACAAATATTCCATTACCAAAGCTTCCTTCAAGTAAGTCATTGGAAGTTCTAGAAGACCTAGGTGTCCAAGTTTCTCCATTATCTACAGATGTAAATATTTTTCCTTGATCTCCACCAATAACAAAGGTATTGTTTCCCCAACAAATTGCTGTATATCCACTAGAATCACCAGTGTTTTTTTCACTCCAGTTTTTTCCGTCAGGGGATGTATAAACACCTCCTGAGGCACCAACTCCAACAAAGGTATCATTACCAAAAGAAATTCTATTAATAGTATTTGTAACTTTTGTACCCTGGGTCCAAGTATTTCCGTTGCTAGAACTAATATTATAACCGTAATCTGTACCTGCAACAAAGATATTTTTTCCATAGGTAATTCCGTCGATAGAATACTGGGTAGGTACATCAGAAGTTGTTGCACTCCAGGTGTTTCCATTATCGTTAGAAATGGAAATATTTGTGCCAGATGTTCCAACTGCTACAAAAGTACCATTCCCAAATGAAATGTCTCTAGCCCAAATTCCAGTAGAACCACCTTGATTCCAACTTTGTCCATAATCACTAGAAGTAAAACAGAGACTATATCCACCAATTGCAACCAGAGTATTATTACCAAATGATACTCTGGAAAAACCCATAGTAGTACCTGATGATACGGGAATCCATTTGCCTAAAGATGTCATTTTTATTCTCCTTTTAAAATTAGTAATTTATATACATAAACTAATAATTCTTCTAATTTACAACAGTGGATTTTTATCTCTATCTTATATCAATAAATTTAGAAAAATTGTAGCGATGTATATGTATCCAATTTTATATCATTGGCATACTTAGAAAAATTGTCTACATAATATATTATTATAGTTTAGGTGAAAAGTTACATTATTACGATAGTGGATTTCATCCATCGTGCCTCGCCTCCACCACGTGGAGACAGTGGTGAAAATAGTATGCAGATAGGGTTATATCAAAGGCTTTAAAGGATTTTAAGTAAAAATTGAAGTGTGTTTTATGTTCTCCAAGACTATGTTATAGGGGATTTTATTTATGTTATACTAATTATAATTCATATTTAACAAGTGATGGAGTTAATTTTATAAGAATATCCAAGTATTGAATAAAATTATAGAAATAATTTTGAAGAATTTTAAGATATTTAAATGAAGCTTTTAAGCTAATAATATTTTTATGCAATTAATATTATAGACAAGAGGGATAAGATGAATCAGGTGGATGAATTATTATGGAAAAATGAAATAGAGACAAATAAAACAGTATCAAAGGCCATGCGTATTGTTTTATATTTTTGCTTTGTAGCAGGATTTTTAAATTTAATTCATGTATTTGATGCCGTGCAGAATGTTATGGTAAAAATGAATGTATTACTTATAATTCCTCTTTTGCTGCCAACAATTTTAGTAGATATATTTGAACTTAAGAAAGCATGGACAAAGTATTTGATACTTACTTGTGCTGTGATTTCTACAGGAATATGTTATACATTATTGACCTTTCAAACAGTTTTAATGTTTGTTATTCCAACAATATTAGCATCTATGTATTTTAGAAAGAAACAGCTTATAGTGGTAATTATTGAATCAGTATTTAATATATTAATAGCCCATTTACTTAGCTTTTATTTTTTGATGGAACCATGGGTTGAACCCTTTACTGGATTAAAAAATATAATGCTATATGGAGCTGTGCCAAGAATACTTCAATATTTATGCTGTGGAAGTTTGTTTTATATATTATGTAATCGTACTTCTGGACTCATGCTTAATTACCATAAGTTTATAAAAGATAAAGAGGTTTTTGAACTGGAAAAATCTATTGCTCTGCAGAAGATAAAATATGAGGAGCGGGAGCAGGTAAGCAGAGATATACATAATAGCGTTGGTCATACAATAATGGCGGCGATTATGAGTTTGGATGCGGCAGAAGCGGTCTACAATAAGAATTCTAAAAAAGCAATGGAAAAAATAAAATTTGCTAATATAAGAATGCGTGAGAGTCTTGAAGCCATTAGAAAAGCAGTACGTGGGGTAAACACAAAAGAAAATGGACAAACTATAGAAGATGTGATGAAATTAATAAATGTAAATATTGATAAATTAAAAGAGGATTTTAATATTAAAATAAGAGCCAAAATCGATTATAGTGAACAGCAATTAAAAACGCAGAGTATTTGTATAGAAAGAATTGATTTCTTAATAGGAGCATTGCAGGAACTAGTTACAAATAGTGTAAAGCATGGAAATGCAACGGCTATTATTGTTATTATAAATGTAGATAGAAATAATATAAATATAATAGTTCAGGACAATGGAACAGGTATACAAAGTATGAGAAATTATGAGGAATTATTGGACTCTGGATTTGGAATTAAAAAAATCAGAAGCTACTTAATTTCTATAGGTGGGATTTTAAAAATAGAAAATCAAGAAGGACTTCTGGTAATGCTAAAAATTCCAACAAGAGCAGGTGATAAGAATGAATAAAATTAGAATATTGATAGTAGATGATGAAAAACTTCTTTTGGAAAGCCTTGAGTTAATCTTATCTATGAATGAATCTTTTGCAATAACAGGATTAGCACATGATGGAAAAGAAGCATTAGATATTTTAGAAAAAGAACAAGTAGATATAGCATTAGTAGACTTAAACATGGAAGGAATGTCGGGACAGGAATTGATATTAAAGGTAAAAACAACATATCCTAAGATGAAAATACTTGTTTTGACAACTTTTTATGATGAAGAAAACATTGTGAAGGCAGTGATGCATGGGGCAGATGGATACTTATTAAAAGATGCAGGAACAAAAGTCATTGTCCAAGGAATTTTCAATGTTATGAATGGCCAAAGCATGCTTGATAGTAAAGTAATGACTGCATTAGCAAATATAATGTCAAAATGCTCAAATGAAAATACAGATAAAAACAAATATCATAACGTTGACTTATTAAAAAATTTAACCGAAAGAGAAATAGAGATTTGTCAGTTGCTTTCTGATGGATATACAAATTCTCAAATAGCAGAATTCCTATATATTTCTGAAGGTACAGTAAAAAATTATATAAGTACTATTTATGATAAAACAGGAATAAAGGATAGGACTATGTTAGCCTTAAAGCTTGCAAAAATATTTTCTTAATAATTAAACATGACCAGAGTCATATGAAATAATGACTCTGGTTACTTTTTTATGAATGATATTTTAGTTATTCTATAGAAAATGAAGAAGAAATGAGGAAAAAGAAATGAAAAGAAATAAATCAGTTAAAGTATTTGGAATTATTTTTGTGATAGCCGCATTACTTATTTTTATTAATCTTATTCCAACTCTTAGATTAAAAACATCAAATATGCATATTATTGAAGGGAAATGGGTGAATGTTTATTATGAAGATGAAGAGTCGGCAGCTAAGGATGTTTTTCAGTTAGCTAATGCAAGAGCTGGTGAATTAGCTAAAAAATTAGGATTTAGTGAAAAGGAAAATATTAATATTTATATTTATGATCATCAGTCTACAATGCAAATGAAAAAATATGGGCTAATAGGGACAATGTTAGGGTTAGACTGGTATATTGGTGACAATATAGGAACGAATGTTATACTGACATCGCCTGCAAATCCAGGAAAGGTTCATGACTATGATGATAATAAGCAAGCTGCTTTACATGAAATGGTTCATGCCTACGTAAGCATAATAAATCCACATATCAGATTATGGTTAACTGAAGGAATGGCTTTATATTTATCCAATGCAGAACCTTTTTACAAAAAATATACCTACAATAGGCATATTCCAACTTTTTCAGAAATCAAAACTAGTAATTCAGTGAAATTTTCAAAAATGGGAGGTTATACTTTTGCTAATACTTATATAGAGTATATAGATAAAAAATATGGATGGGAAAAATTAATGATGATAATTAAAACTGAAGATTATGAAAAGGTATTTGGAAAATCTGATGAAGATATATATAATGAATGGATAAATTATATTAAAAATTATTATCAATAGGCAGCTTTGCCAGTTTACTTTCTATAAATACCCTAGTGATTTGACCAATAGGCCTTAGCTTGTTCTTCTAATACTTTTAATCTTGTATAATAATCAGGAAACTTCACTTCATAAAAACAGCCTGTGAAAGTGGCTGTGGAGAAGATTATTTTAGCATAGTGTAATTTAGGTTATAATAGAACTAAAGATAAAAATGAAATGGAAGTGATGAAATGGAATTTAAACCACTGCCAATAGGTATAGATAATTTTGAAAAGTTAATAACTAGAGGATATTACTTTATTGATAAAACTTTGCTTATAAAAGATTTGTTAGATAATAAAACGGATGTTAATTTATTTACAAGACCAAGAAGGTTTGGAAAAACCTTAAACATGAGTATGCTTCAATATTTTTTTGAAGACAGCAAAAAAGATAATAGTTACCTTTTTGAAGGTTTAAATATAATGAATGCGGGAGAAAAATATACCTCTCATATGGGGAAGTATCCTGTAATTAATTTATCCTTAAAATCTGCAAAGCAGCCAACCTTTGAGCTTGCCTATATTTCTATTAGAAGAAGGATAGCAGAAGAATACAAGAGACATGAATATATTTTAGAACATCAGGAATTAAAGCATGAAAAGGAACGATACTTAAAAATCCTAAAGGAGCAGGGAGAAGAAGGAGATTATATTGATGCTTTATATTTTTTAAGTGAGTGCTTAGAA
Organism: Clostridium drakei; assembly: GCF_000633595.2. Taxonomy (GTDB): domain Bacteria; phylum Bacillota; class Clostridia; order Clostridiales; family Clostridiaceae; genus Clostridium_AM; species Clostridium_AM drakei. The sequence goes on from NZ_JIBU02000048.1 coordinate 97,462, forward strand.
AAATACCATAATAAAAAAGTAATAATATTAATAGACGAATATGATGTACCCCTTGAAAATGCCTTTTTTGAAGGGTTTTATGATAGGATGATCAAATTAATAAGATCACTTTTTGAATCAGCCTTAAAGACTAACTCCTCCTTGGAGTTTTCAGTGATTACGGGATGCTTGCGTATTTCTAGAGAAAGTATTTTTACAGGATTAAATAATTTAAATATAATTTCAATATTAAATGATAGATATGCAGAGTATTTTGGCTTCTCTGATAATGAAGTTAAAGAGCTTACTAAATATTATAATATGGAAGAAAAATATTCATTAATAAAAGAGTGGTACAATGGATATATATTTGGAAATATTAATGTCTATAATCCCTGGAGTGTTATAAAATTTATATATGATTTACTTGCCAATATAAATGTATTTCCGTCATCTTATTGGGCAAATACCAGCTCAAACAGTATAGTAAAAAGTCTTATAGAAAAAGCAGATGATGAAACAAAGGCAGAAATAGAAACATTAATTGAAGGAAAAACCATAGAAAAACCAATTCACGAAGATATAACCTATGATGAAGTATATGATACTATGGATAATTTGTATAATTTTATGTTCTTTACTGGCTATTTTAAGAAAATAGATGAAAGAATTGATGAAAGAACAAAAGTAAAATATTTGAAGCTTAAAATACCAAATGAAGAAATAAAATATATTTTCAGAGAAAAGGTTTTAAAATGGTTTAATGCTAAGATAAAAGCAGAAGATTTATCAAAAGTGTATACCTCAGTATTAAAAGGAGATGTGGAAGTCTTTCAAACAGAAATAAACAGGCTTTTGAGAAAAACCATAAGTTTTAATGATGCCTATGAAAACTTCTATCATGGCTTTGTTGTTGGAGTGTTATCAGGTATTGATGGATATATAGTAAAGTCTAATAGGGAGTCAGGAGATGGTAGAAGTGATATTTATATACGTCCCCTTTCTATATTTCAGCGTGCAGTAATTATAGAAATAAAGGTATGTGATAAACCAAAGGAGCTGTTTACTAAGTGCGACAAGGCTCTTGAACAGATAGAAAAAATGAAGTATGAAGAGGAGCTGAAGGAAGAAGGCTATGAAGACATAATAAAATATGGCATGGCTTTTTATAGGAAAGACTGTTTAATAAAAGTTGAAGGAGTATAGTTAATATTTTGGGTTTGAAGATTATATTTAAGCGAGAGCAGTAGTCAATTCTACTGCTTTTTTATATGTTCAAATGTGAATACTTATTATTTAGAGATGCACATGAAGCATTGGTAGCTTTATCTTTTATAATAAAGATGTTAACCTTTTTAAAACCTAATGAAACACTTTTGTACTATGTTATTAGGTATAGCCTTCTGAAACATATTATATTTTTTGATTAATATAATTAGTTTAGCTTTATGGGATTAAGTGGTATGATTTATTTATGAGTTGTTGCAGACTTGTGTATGTTATGCGAAAGAAGCAGCTCCACGAATTTATGGAACTGCGCTATCTAATTCTTCTTTGCTAGTTAAATGACCTCAGTTGCAAATCTTACTCCCATATCAAATGCTTTTTGACAATCAATGGGGAATATTTCTGCTTTTCTCTTGAACTTTGCATCAACATCATGTGCAGTTGCATCCACCTTGGAGTAATCTTTAAACTGAATCGTATCATAACTAACGAGTGACTCAGAAGTTCCGAATATCATTCGCATTGCAAAATCATTAAACTCAATGTGTTTATCCATACCAAGTTCTTTTAGCATTTCTTCTGTCGTATTCCCGGTATAAATAAATCCGGTATTAATTTTCTTAGGAAAAAGCGATAGACTGGATTTATTGTATTCAAGGTATTGATACAGTAAACGATCCAGAAAGGCAGCCATTTCACCGGTTACCCTTCCCCAATAAATCGGAGAGCCGAAGATAAGGACATCGGATTCCTCTACTTTTCTAAAGATTTCTGTCAGGTCGTCTCGTACTGCACACTTACCATGGCTTTTTCCGCCTATGATTTTACATGCAGAACAGCTGATACATCCCTTGTAGTTCAGATCATAAAGATGAATCAGTTCGGTTGTGGCTCCTTGTGATGCTGCACCCTCAAGGGCCTTATTTAGTAGTGTAGCTGTGTTCCACGTTTTTCGTGGGCTTCCATTAAATGCAATAACCTTCATTAGTTATCCCTCCATATGTTTGATATTTTTATTACACCGTGTTACAATAAGTATAATACCATTACTTCAAAAAAGGAAGTAATTACATTTTATATAGTTAGTATATTGGAGGAAAGTTTTGTGAGTAATCAATGTGAGTCAAGTAATGAAAATTGTATTGGCCAGCTAGAAAAAAGCATTGCAGTTATTGGTAGTAAATGGACTCTTTTAATTTTACGAGAGCTTTCTAGTGGGACTAAAAGATTTGCCCAACTGCAGAAATCACTGAAAGGAATTAGTCCAAAAACTCTTTCATTACGTTTGAAAGAACTCGAAAAAAATAAGATAGTTATCAAAAAAATATATCCCGAGGTTCCACCACGAGTTGAGTATTCCTTTGCTTCTCGTGGTGAAAGTTTAAAAAAAATTCTCCACGATTTGTATGAATGGGGAGCAGAGCCACCCGATGGCGAAAAGTGACAAATTTACATACACAGCAATTGACACCCTAAGTCCGGAATGGAAATTTTTATATAAATGTTTTGGAGGGCCCCCAACTACTCACCTCCAAGTTGACTATGATAGCGTAATATAGCAGGCGCCATTCCGTAAACCCACGGATTCTCAAGTAGAAGATGGAACCCAAATCCGCAAACTATTTGGACCATTCGCACTCAGTTGCTATGTCTGGGTATTTGTTTTTCGGATCTCTAAGCTCCCTAGCTTTGCGGTGAAAGCCAAGATCGCCCAAATGATACAGATGTAATAATAATAGGAGGGGGAGTCACTGGAGCAATTTTAGGATACTATTTTAGTAAAAATAATATTAATTGCGTTATTTTAGAGAAATCAAGAATAGGCCATGGGAGTACTTGCATAACAACAGCATTACTTCAATATGAGCTTGATAGTAATGCTATGGAGCTAAAGAAATATACAAGTATAGAGAATATAATAAAGTCATATAACCTAGGAATAAAGGCGCTAGATGAAATTCAAGAATTTGTAGATAACCATGGAAATAGCTGTGATTTCAAAAGAGTAGATAGTTTTTTATATACAGCTATGAAGCTAGAAAAGAAGGAGATGGAGGAAGAATATAACAAGTCATTATTTATACATATTTAAAATCTCCTCCAGCCTACATTCCATTTCTACCTTATACCGATTATCTTCACCAAACCAAGGTATATTTCTAGACTTTTGCAAATTTATCAAAGTCCTTAATAATTCTTTATTTATATTTTCTATTCTATCAAATTCTTTACTTATTTCCTTTTCTAAAAATCTTGAATCAACTTGTCCATTATCTACAGCTCTAATAAGTTTATAAATATATTCTCTATTAGCCTTTATACTTACTTCTGGCTCAATTAATGATTTTTCAATTGATGATTCTTCGATATTGTCTGTAACTTTTTCCGTATTATTAATATCTATCCCCAATAAATTATTATGTTGATTCATTTTTTCTCTGTATTCAATTATACATTTTTTTACATGTTCTCGGCTCATTTTACCAAGACTTCTTATTGCATAAATATCTTCTTCACTTAATGCTAAAAGCTTATCTATACTTTTAATATTTTTATAAACTAAAGCCTTAATACTTCTAGTATCAAACTTTAATAGATTACATAAATCATATAACTTCGTTTCTTCATTTATTTTATTTTTAGCTTTTAAAGTGTCCATCTCATTGCAGTAAGCCTCAAATTTTTTATGCTTTTTAATTATGCGACTAATTGTTGAATAATATATATTATATTCTTTAGCTAATTCTCTACATGTTTTACCTTCCTTAGCTTTATGTACAATTTCTAAATTTCGTGTATAAAGATTAGGCATATTAATCCTCCAGCTACTTCAGTCAAATTTTTCATAGTTTTATCTATAACATCCTTGTCAAAACATTTTTTAGTAATTTTTGATATGTTATCTACTTAAATTACATCTATGTAAAATTTACAACATTTTGCTTCTTCTTGCAAGTCAATTTACAATTTCTATGCCTTATGCAATGTAAATCAGGATTCTTATATTTGATTTTAAGATTAACTTTTAGCAAACAAAAAAACTTCCAGTTTTTGTAACGAACTTAGGGGTGGTTGCGAAAACTGAAAGGTTGAGCTTGCTACAGATTGTATATAAAACTACGTAAGGTCTAGAATAAACATTTTATATCATAAGACAGATATGAGAAATAACCAGCAAGTATATTTTTAATAAAATATACCAATTAATGGGAAAATTAAATATTATGCTATAATTAGAACATAATATTTAGATCTAATAATCAAGTTACATAAGAAAGCAAGGGGGTAATATGTTTACATATATTTTAATACTATTAATATTTATTTTATGCTCAAATATAATAAGTAGGTTTATACCATTCTTATCAGTGCCTATCATACAAATTGCAATGGGAGCATTAATTTCAATAATATATTCTGAATTCAAAATTGAGCTTGATCCACATACATTCTTAGTAATGTTCATTGCTCCGCTTCTTTTCTGCGATGGGAAAAAAGCAGATAAAAGGTCATTATGGAAACAAAAGAAAAATATACTTTTGATGGCATTAGCTTTAGTTGCTGTAACAGTAATATTAGTTGGATTACTTATAAATCAGTTAATACCAGCTATTTCATTACCAGCAGCATTTGCACTTGCAGCAGCTTTATCACCAACGGATTATGTTGCCGTAAGTGCACTTTCAAAAAAGATTTCGCTCCCAAAGAGGATAATATATCTTATAGAAGGTGAAGGCCTTATGAATGATGCATCAGGACTTGTATGTTTTAAATTTGCATTAGCAGCAGCAGTAACTGGAACATTTTCATTGTTTAATGCAACTACTAATTTTTTAATGGTGTCTATTGGAGGAATTATTGCTGGACTAGTTTTAGAACACATTCTAATTAACTTTGAACGATGGATAAAAAATCTTGGAATGGAAGACACTACAGTTGAAATTTTACTTCAAATTCTAACTCCATATATAATATATATTATATCGGAAGAAGTATTTAAAGTTTCAGGTATATTAGCTGTTGTTGTGGCTGGAATGGTATTTTCATTATCATCTAAAAGATTAAGAACCAAAAATGCAAAATTAAATGCAGTATCATCCAATACATGGTCTGTTATAGTATATATTCTAAATGGATTTATATTTATAATAGTTGGATTACAATTACCTAGTATAATTAAAACTGCTTTTAAAGAAACTTCAATAAATAACATGATGGCTATTATAGATGTTTTATTAATAACATTGGCTTTACTTGTAATTAGATTTTTGTGGGTTATATTTATGTATAAATTTGGGGGAGAAAAATGTGATGTGAAAGAAGATAAGTTTAAGTTTCATGCTGCTCTTTTAACTTCACTTTCAGGAGTAAGAGGAGGAGTTACATTAGCTACAGTTCTTTCAATTCCTTTAATATTGGATAATGGAGAAGAATTTCCACAAAGAACAATTATTTTATTTTTGGCTGTTGGAGTAATTTTAGCTACTCTTCTTATTGCAACTTTTATATTGCCTATATTTGCTAAAAAAGATAAAACTGAAGACATAAATTGGTCCGAAGCCTTGAATAAAGCACAAATAAAGGTTTGGATTGATACTATAAATAAATTAAAATTAGAAATTGATAACAAAAAATATATTCATTTTACCATAGATGAATATAGGTATCGTATTAATCAATTAAAACATGGAAATTCTTATTATAAGAACTGGAATAGAAGTAGCAAAGAATATAAGAAGTGGATGATCTTATGCTATAAAAAGGAAATTGAAAATACTAAAAAATTATTAAAGGAAGAAAAAATAGAGGAGTCAACTGCACATGCTTATGAAAAAAAAGTTAGAAATAAAATAAAATTAATATCATCTGTAGAAGGCTTTTCACTATTAGTAAAAGAAACATTGGAAAGAATCTCCCTATATATACTTAATATAAGGAGAATTAGGGATATATTAAGAGAAATGCAAAACAAAAAGAAAAGTAAGCAGCATTTAAGGGATATAGCGCTCAAAGAACTTCATTCCACTAATGCTGAATACATAATAGAATATGCTAAATCTAATATTACATCTGAAAATGAAGAAACGCTTAAGGAAATAATTTTATATTATCAAGGGGTGTATTTGATATCAAACAGGCTTAGATTAGCAAAAATAAATAAATATGAAAAGAAAAAAGCTGATATTAAGGCAATGCAATTAGAAAGGAATGTTATACAATTGTTATTTGAAAATGGAGAGATTAGTTGGAATATAGCATCTGTACTCAGAAAAAATTTAAATTATATTGAAAGTGATTTATTAAGATAAAGCTATTGGCAACAAAAACTAGAAGTTTATGCTTGCTGTTAATTCCTTTGCTAAGTACAAATAACTTAAATGTTTTTGATAATGTAGTAAAAATGAGCAAATATTGACATGTACATACAAAAATATTAAAATTAAGTAATATTATAAATACTAATGTAAAAATTGGATATATATTATTAATGATAAAGCGATTAGTACATGGGAGAAAATAAATGGATTTTGAGTTGGATATTGGTGAGTTAACTAATACAATAAGGGAATATGAAAATGTAATAAAAGATTTAGAAGAACAAAAAGAAAACATAAACAAAGTAATTAAAGAACTTACTGACTTAGGTTGGTCAGGTGAAGCAAAAGATAAATTTATAGAAATTCATATTAAAAAGCAGGAGTTTTATACAAAGTTAATAGAAGACATAAAATATGAGAAAAATGCTTTAGAAAATGAAGAAAAGCCAAGAGCAATTCAATTAAAGAAAAGGTGTGAGGACTTCGAAAATTGCATTAAAAGAAGTGCAGGTGGAGCAGCACTTACAAATGATGATACAGGGATTATTTCACTTCAATATGGAGGACAGTTTCCAATAAATAATAACGTTAGTGAATGTACAGATAATTATTATAGACAAATGAATTCTAAATTTGTAGAAATATTAAATTTAGCAAACAGCTTAAGTTTTACAACATTTCCGATTGCAGGTGATGTTATCAATTTACAAAGTTCACTAAGAGACCAAACAACGAGTTTGACAGAGTTTGATAATTCATTTAATGCATATTGTAATGGTGTACAAGATATGGAAGAAAATACATGCTCAGTATTTTCAAAAATATCAGGAATGACTGAAGGAATATCCCAAATCAGAGGTATGTCCATTATTTCAGAAAGTGGACAAGTAGATAAAAATAAAGTAATGCAGTTAATGTTAAAGAATCCAGCGTACTTAACGAAAGAAGAAAAGGAAATACTAGAATATGCAAAGATTGTTTTGGGAGAAGATGAATATAAGAAAATAAAAGAAACTGTATTTACATATAAAGAAGCAGAAAAATATATTAAGTGTGATATTTTAGGGTTTAATGTGGGACTTAAGACATATTCGTCAAAAGAGATATCTAATTTGCCTAGCCAAATAACTTATGGAAAAGGTGGATATATTTATACTTATGTTTTAACAGAAAATTCTCCACCTACATTTAATGGAGTAGAACTTCCCAATGATGATATAATAACAAAAGATGGTCAAGTTATTAGCACTAAAACGTATGGCTATAAACTTGTTTATACTAATGAACCAAAGATATCAACAGGGATCGTTTTTGTTTCACCTACAGAGGGGGTAAGTAATCCTTACGGATTAACATCTAAGGATATACCATCTGTAAGAAATGGTGAATTTAATAAATTCTTTAATTCTTTAACGTCTGAAGAGTTAGATGAAATGTGGAAAGAACCTGAGTTGAGACAGACAATAGAGGATAAATTGAGACAACCAGGTGGGTTACATGAATGGCATTTAGTTTCAAGAACTCCTCAGTTTAAAAATTGGAATGTAACAGCAGAGCAAATTAAAGAATTAAGAACTTTAACCAAAGATGTTAAATTTGTGAATCCTAAAGGAATTCATGGAGGTAGAGGTTCAACAACTGCACATAATGAATTATTAAAGATAATAGATAATTCACCAGATTATGATACATTTATAAGAAGATTAAATAATTGGGCAAATTATAGATTAGATGGAGGGATAGAATCTTTACCTAAGGGATTACAACTAAAATAAATTGAAGGGAGAGATAGATATGCAAAAAGAAGGAAAGGTATCATTATGGTTGGGGAATTTTATCGATGAAAAGACTTTCAGAGAATTTATGGAGATTAAATATACTGATGATGGAGATTCTGTACCATCAGAATTTAAAAAGCAATTTCAAATTGGTTATTATGATATGGATTTCTCAGAAATAGATTATATTGATAAGCGATCAAATGATTTACAAGTTTTATTAGAGGGGTTTTCTAATGATTATGAGATAATACCTAAATTAAACGAAAAATATAATGGTGATATGTATAATTCAATAGTATTATTATATGATTTTCAATATGATTCCAAAGAAGAAAACTATAAAGATGGACATAATGAATTGAATTATATAGGATGTGTGGAGTATAGTAAATGATTGAATGAATAATAAAGAGAAAAGAAACTGCATAAAAACTTCATTTGGTATAGAAACAAAAATTGGAAGTGAAACGAGCAATCTTTGTTACTAATATATGCTTTTGCAAGTAAATTTTTAAGCGGAAAAGATTTAAAAAGAGTAAAGGAGGTAAAAGCCCTAAATGGACTTTTACGGGTACTTTAGCGAGCGTGAGCAAGCTGTCTTTTAAAGTACCCAGTGTTTCGACGAAAGGAGAAATTGAGAATGACTGAACTCGGTAAAAGCTTAATAAATGAAGGAATTGAAAAAGGTAAAGAAGAAGGAAAAACCGAACTTTTAATTAAAATGTTGATGAAAAAGTTTAAAAAATACCTAATGAATATAAAGAGAAAATAAAGGTACTTCCAGAAGAAACAATAGAGTTGATTGCAACAGATATATTTGAATTGAATTCAATAGAAGAGTTAGAACAATATTTCTAGAATCAAATAGATAAATATAAAATTAGCTTATTATTCCTATAGTAAGCTAGTTTTTTTATTGCCTGAAGTTAGGCCGAAGAAGTGATAGAATGATATGCATCCATGATAAGAAAACTACTAAAGTAAATTTTGATAATAACGACTTTGGAATTTTAAGTAAAACCATAAATTGCTATATTATTGAAGAACTAAAGGGTGATTACTCTTTAGAATTATTTAGTATCCCAGGTAACATTACATAAATTGGAAGTTTGTGTTTGCTATGAAATGAAGACAAATTCGTTAATGTTTATTGCAACTATTATAACAAACAAAAAACTTCCAGTTTTTGTAACGACCCCAGGGGTCAATGTCATCAACTTATAAATACACAAATTGGAAAAAGGTTTTAAAAATATTGAAAAGTAGGATTTTAAACAAAACACCTCTATAATTATTAATATATTCTTTATTGGATATGACTTAATAATTATAGAGGTATTTTTAATGAAAGAAAAAAATTATTTTTTACAAGGAATAAGAATTACTAACTCACTTATTGATGATATAATATTCTTGTTTGAATCAAGAAGTAAGGAAACATATTTTTCAAGAGTAGGGAGTAATATAATGACATTTAAGAGCATATTAATTTTTATTTTAAATTTTGTAAAGAGAAGTCTTCAAATAGAATTGGATGATTTTTTTGCTAATGTGGATGGAACAAAGTCTTATGTTACAAAACAAGCATTTTCAAAAGCAAGGAAAAAAATACAACCTACGGCATTTGTAAAAATGAGTAATGAAATAATTAAATGGTTTTATAAAGACACTGATTTCAAACATTATAAAGGATATAGATTGCTTAGTATTGATGGAAGTGTATTAGAAATTAATAATACAGAGAAATTAAGAGAAGAATTTGGTTATATTGAAAATCAAACTATAAAAGTTGCTCGTGCTAGAGCAACAGGACTATATGATGTAGAGAATGATATGATTATAACATCATCTATAGATCATTACAGAACGGGAGAAAGAGCATCGGCTATAGAGTTGATAAATAAGTTAGAATCACTAGGTTCCTATAATGATTTAATTTTATTTGACAGAGGATATCCTTCAAAAGATTTTATTAGCTTTATAGAAAGTAAGAATATAAAGTATCTAATGCGTGTATGTGCTGCTTTTTTGAAAGCAGTAGTTAATGTACAAGATGAAGATCAAATAGTAGAAGTGAAATGTAAGAAGGAAATTATAAAAATTAGAGTTCTTAAATTTGAATTAGATTCAGGAACAAATGAGATCTTAATAACAAATATATATAATAAAACTTTTACAGTAAATGACTTTAAAAAACTATATTTTAGACGTTGGGGGATAGAAGTAAAATATAATGAATTAAAAAGTAGGTTACAAATAGAGAATTTTAGTGGTGAAACACCAATTGCAATAAAGCAAGATTTTTATGCAACAATGTATTTATCAAATATGGTATCTCTAGCTAAAAAGGATGCTAATGCAATCATTGAAAAAAGCAATGCTGATAAGGATCTAAAGCATGAATATAAAGTAAATACTAATATTCTTATAGGCAAACTAAAAACTTCATTAGTTGTTATGTTATTAGAAAAAAACCACAGAAAACGCTGTGAAATTTTGAATAAAATAATGGAAGAGATATCGAAAAATGTTATACCAATTCGTCCTAAAAGACAGTATGCTAGAAGAATGACTGTCCGAGCCAATAAAAACTCACTAAATACTAAAAGGTCATTGTAACTTTATCTACAATTGCAAGTCTTATCTAAATTGAGCTTCAAAATAGCCTTAGGTTTATTAATAATGCTTAAAATCTTTACTAATTGCAAGTTTAGTATTTACAACAAGTCATATTGTAACTAGCTAGGAGTTCAAACTGGATTATTTGAACTTCTAACTGTAAATAATTTGAAGTATAAGTTGATGACATTGCCCCAGGGGTGGTTACGAAACCTGAAAGGTTGAGCTTGCTATTGACACACGCCCATTTCTAAACTTGAGACTATTGTTAATACTTGTAACGCTCTTGAAACCACACCAAATTATATATTAGTTTAATTCAGTCTTAACTTTTAAAGGTATGATCAATTCTAGTATTGCATAGAGACTCTATAAGGCTCTAATGGTTCATTAAATTTTCACTACATAACCTTCGAATATTATTAAGCTAGATTGAAAATCAACATAAGACCTGTCTAAAGATATTCATACAGGGTTTTGTTCTATTATAATGTTCATGCTACCTAGGTTCATAATAAATATCACATATTCCAATACATAAACTTATGTTATCAAGTCTGCCATTAAATGCTGTTTCATAAAAATATGTTTTTGACTTTTCAATTGCAATGTTGGTCAGTTTGTTACTCCCATCATATAAAACTTTATCATATGATTTTAACTTTTCAATGATCTTATTATTAACTGTCAAAATATCCTTTCGATCTGAAATTATAATTAAATAGACAGCTGACTCATAGCCTGAGCAATGCTTTTCAGTGCCCTGATAGTATATTTCATCGAAAGACTTTTCACCAGTCCATAGCTTAAACTCACCACTAGCAAACTCACACTGATTTTCTGGATTTTTAATTTTGAAATCCAATTTACCATCAAAATTAAATGCTTCACCCTCGCCATTTCCAAAATTAGAATTTATATTTACTAAAAATAGATCACGTATTTCTTCTTCATTTAGCTTTGAAATTGCTCTTGAATGTTGAGAACAATAGTATAAAAATAAATTGATTGCATTATTTAATTTTGACCTGAAGTTAGTATATGTCTGGCTTGTATTAATTATGAATTGCTCTATTCCTATTTGTTCTTTTAACAAGTTGCTTCTATCTACATACGTATCTTCTAGTTTATAATGATCCCCCTCAACTTTGATTATGCCATCACAGAAAATATAAATTGAAAAATCAGGTTGATTATAAAAAATATTCTTCTGCTTCTCAAAGTAATGTAATTCATAATTGATAAGATTATCCTCTAAGCCTAGCTTGTTCTCTTTTCCTATATTTATATAGTACAATATCTTTTCGATAATTTTCTCACACAAAAGAGTAGCTAAGAATTTACTACCAGGAGGTTCTATTTTTCCAGGATCCTCAAACGGAATACCTTCTGCCAATATCTCTAAGGACGAAAAAACTTCTGGTAGATCTTTTATTAAAGCTGAATAATTCTCTTCTCCTTTTCGCTTTATTCTGTGCCATACCTTAAAGGTTTGAAACCTGTTTAAACTTATATCATATCTTTTTCTATCTTGCAGTGGTAATAGTAATGGTATATCAATTTTAATTAGAGTTTTAATGCTATTTAGCTCGAAATTAGTAGTTGTCCCATTATGAATGTCCATATACTTGACATTTTTGCAATCAAACATTATTGGTCTAGCCAATGAGAAATCATTTCCTTCAAATCTAAAGCGCTTTTTAATAGTCCTATTCTCTATTATCACATTATCCATATTTTTCCTCCGCGTTGAACATTTTTTATGAAGAGCTCAATAAAAACTTGCCATATTAATCATAATTTTAACACAATTTGAGATACTTTGATATAATTGTGGTATTTTAGCCTGATTTATTTGTTTCAAAGAAGGTAATATCTTATGAACGATACTCTTATGATGAATATGTTTTTAACTGCTCTCATTGATATGCCTGTAGCAAGTGAGTCCAGCAAAGCATGTCCTCACAAAGGGGTCAAGTACCTGTAGAGAAATGTAAAACGTTCTACAGGAATTCAGGATATTAGCAATTAAGATTAGAAGGGTTTTACATGGTTATAATCATAAATATAAAAAACAAATAGGTAGGTAAATCATATGTTAATTCCAGTAAAAATGAAAGATTGTATAGAAATTGAAGAGATTGAAATAGAAAGTACAAATTTTAAATCTTTAAATTTAAGAGAAGAACATATAGAAGAATTTTTAAGGAAGAATATAGAGATTATATTCGAAGAAGAAACTTTGCTTGTGGTTGGCAAGCAAGTTGTAAATAAAGAAAATGGTAGAAGTGATCTAACTGTAGTAGACGAAAGTGGTAATTTTGTATTGATTGAAATTAAAAGAGATGTTGAAGATATTATGCAAAGAAAAGAAGCTTTTGAATTTCAAGCTATTAGCAAAACAAATTGTTAACTACACTCGGTGGGCAATGTCATAAAGCTAAATTAGAAATTATTTACACGAACTGATATTTAAACTGTAAGCTTGTATTTTTAAATCAATGATTGTAAGTTTGCAGTTTTTTTGTTTTAAGGAGTTATTTTTGAAACTGCTTAAATAGGATATAATATAAACAAGGAAAAAGTGAAATATTTTTATTGATTTGGAGGTATGTTAAAGTGGAAAATTATAATGAAAAATTATATGATATATTTTTGAATTATTCTTATAGTGATTTAATGGATTTATTTAGGAAAGCTAAAACTAAAGAAGAACAGGATTTTTATGTTATGCTTTCTAATTTAGTACTTAAAAGAGAAGCACAAAAGGTTATAGGTAAGTAACATGGCAACATATACAATATTTGCAGGAGTTAATGGAGCAGGTAAAACATCAATTTATAAGACAATTTATTATGAGCAAAACAAAGATGAAAAAAGAATAAACACTGATGAAATTGTAGCTAGAATAGGTTCTTGGAAAGATAGTAATTTACAAATGAAATGTGCTAGAGAAGCAGTTAAACTTATAAAAATGTATATTTCCGAAGAAATATCTTTTAGCCAAGAAACTACATTAATTATGTTAAATGGATTTATACATTCATTTATGCTAATTGGTATCTTAATATTTATTTTAGGACTAACGCAAACAAAAAATAATAAGTTATAATATTTGAAAAAATTAACTGAAGATGAAAAACATACAATGTTTGATTTAGCAGGAGAGGGCAAAAACACAATAGCACCTGATCTTCCAGAGTATATTATGTCATCTGCTGCAATCATATAAGAACAACAAGGTGATGAGTATGGCTCTACACGGTACATACCACCAAATTGTTAAGTTGAATCCCTTATAAATCAAGCTTTTTTAAATAAGCCCACTGATAGCTTTTTATCGGTGGGCTTGTTAATTTACTCTGGGAATGTGGGCCGATAAGTGCTACTATATTATGGTAATCAAAAATTTAAGGAGAAATGACGTATGAATTAGGCTTTTCTATGATTTTCTCAACAATTCCTATAGAACTTGGATATCTATTTTATGTAGCAAGGAAGGAAGAAGGAACTTTTAATATATTTAAAATACTAGGTTTAAAAGGTAAGTTGAAGGTTAAAGTATTTATACTTTACTCTCTTTCATTGATTATAGTAGGAGGGATACTTTTAATTGATTTAAAGCCACTTTCAAATTACTTATTAAAAACTGTATTTTGTTGGATTCCAAGTTGGTATAATTTTAACCAAGATCTGAGTCTGTTTAGTAAGAATTATATCATCATAGCAATTTTAGTAGACTTCTTCATTATTACACTTATAGCACCGATTATTGAGGAGCTTTACCTCAGAGGATTTTTACTAGCTCGTAGCAACAAAGATTGGAAGTGAGACGAGCAATCTTTGTTGCTTATGTAAAAATAAGATATAAATAAAGTTTATTAGAATGTAAACTTAGAGTTATTGTGAAAAAGTTACATATACGTTATAATATAAATGCTACATAAGATTAGTATTTCAGGAGGTCATAGAATGTCTAGAACATATACATATATAGATTTGTTTTCAGGTCCTGGTGGGCTATGCACAGGTTTTAAAAATGCAGGCTTTAAACCATTAATAGCAGTTGAGATATCAGATTGGACAGTAAAAACATATGCAAGAAATCACAATGCAGAAATATTGGAACTACAAACTGCTTTAAATAATAGAGGTAGATTAGAAGAGATTTTAGGACAAGACGATAGGACAGTTTTAATACATGGAGATATAAGACAGGTAGAAAATAATATAATAATGGAAATCCTACAAAAAAAATTCAATACTAATACAGTAGATGTTGTTGCAGGCGGTCCTCCTTGCGAATCTTTTTCAATGGCAGGACAAAGAAGGGAAGAAGATGATAGGAATGATTTATTCCACAACTTATTAAGAATAGGACATTTAGTAGATTCTAAGTTTATATTTTTTGAAAATGTTCTCGGTTTATTCACAAAGAAAAAGGACGGTAAGGAAGGGGGTCAATTTATAAATGTATTAGAAGAATTTGAAAAAGTAAATGAAGAAACAGGAACCTCTTTTAGTTTAAAGAGTAAAGATAAAAAAGTAATTAAACTTTTAGCCGCAGACTATGGAGTTCCACAGAATAGAGAAAGAGTATTCCTTGTTGCTTGTAATAACAGATATGTAGAAAATACATTTGAATATCCAACTCCAACTCATGGTCCTAATAGACAGTATTCTTATGTTACTGTAAAAGAGGCTTTATATAATCTTCCTGTTCTAAATAGTGGGGAAGGTGATGATATTTTACCGAATCAATTAACTTTTCAACAGGATTATCAAGAAGGAAGGATTACAGAATCTCATTATAATTTTATGAAGTTTATGGAAGGTATAGATAGTTATGTTCCAGAACACTTGCATTATAACAATAATGAAATAACTATGCATAAAGCATTAAATCATCGTGAAAAAATGATAAGAAGATTTGAAAATATACAACAAGGTGAAGGAATGAAAAAAGCAGCGGAAAGATTAATTGCAGCAGGCAGCGAAGATGTTGTAAAAGAGTTTTTTCCTAATAAATTATATGCTGCTCGCAATAGACGTTTGAAAGAAAATGAACCAAGTTTTACGGTAACATCACACTGTTTAGATGAAATGATACATCCGTTCCAACATAGGCAGTTGACACCAAGGGAAGTTGCAAGACTACAAAGTTTCCCTGACTGGTATTTAATGGAGGGTCCATATGTAAAATTCCACAGTGATCCTGAGCAAGATAAATATGAACAGACAGGTGATGCAATTCCTGTACTATTAGTTAGAGCATTAGCAAAACAATTATATAGAGCAATAGAAAGATTACAATTAAGATAATAAATAAAGAATATGGAGGTTGTCCATATTCTTTATTTTGTTATCTGCTAGTTATTATATTTACAAGGTCTGAAACTTGTATCATATCATTTATACATGAAAAGTATTGTGGGTCATTATTTTTATTCTTTTCATGTATAAAGTTATTAATTTCCTTTTGTCTGCTATTATCATTTCCTATTTCCTCATCATCAGGTAGCACTATATAGTATTCTACATTTTTCCCCTTGTCTTGAAAATGCACTTTAGTTCCATAGGCATCCCATTGTTTCTGCTTGAATCTGTCATGTCTAGCAGTAGTAGTGTTGTCGATTATTATTATATTTCCATTTTTCAGGGTGATTTCAAAATCTGGGCTAAATTGCTCGTAAGAATGGTTAGGATAATTATATCTAGGTTCAAACACAAAACTTTGAACATATCCTTTTGACTGTAGAGTTTTTAATATCTCATAAATTTTTTTATTTAGTGCATTACCATTTAAGGACTTTGCACTGTTTCCTTCATTCCATGTTTCCATTTTTTAATACCTTCCTTTCTTATCCCTTATGTGAAAATTATTCCAAGTATTATAGTAACATCTTACAATAAGATTTGCCATAGTTTTTTATATGATACTTAATAATTCATTGTGAATATTCTATATTTTAAATATCTATGTAGGATTCTATTTTGAAAAAAGTAAGGATGAAAAAATGGTGGAGTATAAATTTGAATTTGTAGCCCAGTTAGGAGATCGTGAATATTTATTTGTAATAGATGGAGAAGTAGCAAGCTTCAAGTCTTCGCAAAGCCCCTCCCCCCATCAGGCCGTGCAAAAACTAATTTGTGATGCGAGACTTTAACAATGATACTGCAAAAAGTATCAGTATTTAATATAAAACGAACATTTTTAATGGATTGATATCTATTTAAACAGGCTCTAACGCTATTCTTGATAAAAAAATGAAAGCTGTTTTTCTAAAATTGAATGCGTTTTGATTTTAGCATAGTCTGCTAATGGAGTTTATTTTTACATTTATGTAAAGATAAGATACTGTTCTGCATTAGGCGATTCAAGATGCCTTTTGTTTATTTAATACAGGAAGAAAATTTCTAAAATCAAGAATAATATTTCTAAAAAAGCTATTGATTTTAAAAAAAATTATATATATAATCTTTTTAAGAATAAAAATTACATTAGAAAGAATAATAATTCCAAAATATAAAATAAGAAAGGAGCTTATATTATGAGCGAAAAATATGCATCAGCAAAACCTACAGAGGAGATACTTTCTCTCTTTAAAAGGGCTAAAGAACTGGATGCAGACGGACTTGGCAATCCTGAAATATTGGAGAGAGGAGGTCATTATCTTGTTGAGAATGAGTCTAAGATTGATTTTAAAGGACTTTCAAGAAAAAAGTATCATGAAACTTACAAAGGAGTTCTCCCAGCATCATTCAAGGTAAGAATTAATGATTCAGAACTGTACTCAAAGATGGTACGTGTAATACAAAATGCATATAACATTAAACGAGTTATGACACCATTTTTAATGAGGATCACTCTTTCGGCATATATTGGGTATTTAGAGAAGAATTCTACCGAAAATGTTACTAAAAAAGAAATAGAAGTTTCAACAGAAGATATTGACGTACTTAAACTTAAAGCAATCTCTCTTATTCTCAATCTTGAAGATAAAGAACATCTCGAGCAGGTAATTAACAGTTTGGAGGAGGAATAAGATATGAACCACTATAAAACTTTATACAATCAAGCTTTAAATAAAATATCTAATCGTCCTGTTGGCAAGTTCGAATTGAAAGATTTATTGGATGATCCTCCATGTTTACTCGGAGTTTGGCTTTATAAAGATATAGCAAATAAAAAGATTAAAAATGTTAAGTGGATCATGAAAACTGATGTAAATGTATATGAGAAATATTGAGGTGTGTTGAATGAACAAGGCAAGTGAGGAAAATTAACATATGATTTTTGAAATATTATCATTAAATTCTATTGAGAAAGGTAATAAGGATGGCTGAGTGTGTATTATGTGTAAAAGAGGGTGTTGAATACCAGTATTCAGAAGGTGGATATGTATGCGATAACTGTGTAGGAAGTTGCTTTACATGCCCTGATTGCGGACTGACTTTTCCGCTAGAAACAGATGATGCAGGAAACGGATTTTGTAGCAAGTGAGTCCAGCAAAGCATGTCCTCTCAAAGGGTTCAGGTGCTTGTAAATAAATGTAAAGTATTCCGTAGAAACTCAAGATATTAGTCAAAGAAAAGAAGCTTTTGAGTTTCAAGCTATAAGGTATGCTGCAAGTTATGCAAAAATTAAAACTCCTGATGATTTAGTTGATAAAATATTTGCATCTTATATTGAGAAATATAAAGATGAATTTGAAATCGGAGAATTAACTGCTTATGAAAAAGCATCAAGGATTTTAAATGATTTCCTTGAAAAGAATAATGCATTAAAAACCTTTAACTCAAAACAAAGGATAATACTTATAGCATCATCCTTTGATAAGCAAACATTATCAGCTGCAGCTTGGCTTATAGGAAATAATGTTGATATTAGCTGCTTTGAATTAAGTCCAATTAAAATAAAGGATAATTATTTTATAGATATTAATAGAATACTTCCTCCACCATCTTTAGAAGATTTTTATGTTGAGGTGGATAGTAAAAAACTACCTACATATATAACTAAGAGGGATGTACCCATTACTAGAACCACACTTCCTGGAATGGACAAGTTGTTTGAGTGGGGAATTATTAAAAGTGGAGACATTGTTGTAATTAAAAATATAGATAATTCAGAAGCTACAGTTATTGATGCTAAGTATGTTGATTTTAATGGTGAAAAGCTAACGTTTAATAAATGGGGACAAAAAGTTACTGGATGGTCTACAATTAGAATTTATTGTTGGGCTATGATTAAAGGTAGTGATAAGACTTTGCATGAAATGAGACAAGAGAAAATGTTATCTTTTGAAAGTTAAACACAAAACAGCAGCAGCTTTAAGTTTAAGCCAACTGCTGTTTTTTACTAAAAGGGAATATCTTCATCATCAATAGGAACGGGTTCTTCAACCACAGGATAAAAATCTTCAAGTGCTGTAATTTTGATATCATTAACTGTAATTTTAAATTGAGACTTAGCCAGTGATGTTAGAATTCCAACATTTTTACAATTTAAAATTCTATCTTTTATGTAAGTGTCTTTAACATATACAACAAGAGTTTCACCACATTGTTTTGCAGTTGAATTTTCTAAAAGAGTACTTAATAAAGTATAGCCTTCAAGGAATAACGTAAATCCAATTGTATCCCAATCCTTAATATCTTCAGCAGTATTTAATGTGCCACTTAGGTTTTCTTCAAATTGCATTTTATTTAGCAGAGCTTCACGTGTTGGCTTCCAGTCATGCAGTACATTACTATTAAAAAAAGTAGTTACATTTCCACACTTAGGACAATACCTAGCATTACCGGGAGCTGTTGTGTGGTAGCCGCCGCAATCATTTGTACATTCGTTAAATAGATATTGTCCACATATAGGGCAATATTCATCAGAGTCACCAATAACACTGTTACCACATTTGGGGCAAACAGAAACTTTCATAGTATTTTCATTTATTTTAAAACCGTCATCATATTGCATAGTCGTTATCCCCCTAACACCATTTTTAAGAAACATTCCGCAAATTTTACAGTAGTTATCTGTTGAATGTACTTCTACGTTTTCACAGTTTTCACAAACTAAAAACGTTTTAGAAAATCTTAAATGAGAACACTTAAGGTTACTTAACCTTTTTAATACAGCCCATTCTGAAACATTAAAGTGTTCTGCTACATTTTCTAAAGATGTAAAATTGCAGGTACATATTTTACTTTCAGGCATAAGTATTCTACCTGCAAATTCATCAGCTTCTAGTTCTTCTATATATAAATCATTTTCTGTTTTATATTTATCTGGAAGTTCATAATGTTTTAGATAAATATGAGCTATTTCATGAGCTAAAGTGAAATTAAGTCTCCGATGCTTGGACACTTCAAAAGGATAATGAATTTTATTTTTGTTAACGATTATTAAAAAATTGTCCAATTCTCTTGAATACACTGTTGCTGCATCTGTTTTATGAGATAATTTTGAAATCGATTTCATATGAATGGGCAAACATTGATCTTCCTGAATTTTTAATATAAGTTTAACACAATCTATAGGCCAATATTTTAATTCAAAATCTTTTATAAAGTCTTTTACCCTTTTAGTAATATATTCAATCCTATGTTGGGGTATTTTATCTAATGTATAATAACTGTCTTTACTAGAACAATACATATAATCCCTCCACATCATAAAATGGAACAAATGTTCTGCAAGTTAATTATAATATGAAATTATTACCAAGTAAACAAAAAACAAGAACAAATAATTATTTATTCTTGTTTCTATTTAAATAAAAGTTTGCAAATTCTTTTATGGCGGTTATGTCTTCAATAGGTAACTCAGATGTAACTCTATTCATAATAGTTAAAAGTTCAGAATCTTTATTGTGAATATTTTTTGCCATTTTCAGAGTATCTGCAAATTCACCGTCTTCAGTTCTAAAAATGAGCTCAGTATATTTTTCATGATCGATTGTTTCTTCAATATAACCTGCTTTAGTCATTAATTCACCGTAGCTTATTCCAAGGTAGGGTGCTATTGCCTTTAGTATATTTGGAGATGGCTTTTGTCTTTTCCCAGATTCTATACGTGAAATTTCTGTATTGCTAATATTGCAAAGATCAGCAAGCTGTCTTTGAGAAAGTCCCTTTTCTTTTCTAAGATTTTTTAAAAATTCACCAAATTTCATAATAGACAACCCCTCCCAAATTTAATTATATAATAAGTGTTGCCACTTGGCAATAGAAATATTCGTATATATTTGACAAACGGTTACACAATTTAGTACAATTTTATTGTAACCCAATGGAAACAAAATGGAGGGATGAAAAGTGCAACCTAATAAAAAATATATCATAGATCTCGTTCATAAAAGTAATTGGTCACAAAACAAATTTGCCATGAAGGCTGGAGTTTCAAAGACTACAATAAGTAGATGGGTTAATGGAAAGAGAGGAGCAGGGGCAGAATTAATAGCTGGCATAATTAGGGCTTTTCCTAATGAGCCAATAGATAAGCTATTTTTTTTATAAATTATGTTGCTAAATGGTGACAATAGTTAATAGATAGAAACAGAACCAAATAGAGTTAACGGCAAAAAGGAGGACAAATTATATATGAAAGTTAGAAATGAAGTTTTAAAGGAAAAACTAAAGAAAAATTCATGGAGCCAAAATGAGCTAGCAATAAGAGTAGGTGTTGCCAGAGGAACAATAAGTAGGATCATGAATAATAAAAGAGGAGCTGGCAGAAAAGTTATAGAAGGACTTCTTAGAACTTTTCCAGAGGAAACAATAGAGTCCTTATTTGATACAAAGAAAAATTAAGAAAGAGGTGTGTTGTAGATGGATATTAATATAAACATAAGGATTGATTCTCCAGATATTATGAATTCCTTATTGGCTTTATCAGAAGCATTAGCACAAATAAAAACAGGAGCTGAAATAAAAGGAGAAACTCAGATAAAGCCTGAAGAAGTACAAGCACCAAAAGGAAAAAATAAGGTAGTAACTTTAGAAGAAGTAAGAGGACTTCTTGCAAAGCTTTCACAAGCTGGAAAACAGCAGAAGGTAAAAGCACTTATAGAAAAATTTGGTGGCAAAAGATTATCGGATATTTCAAAGGAAAAATATGGTGAACTTTTAAAAGAGGCTGAGGTGATTTAGAAATGCTTGAATATATGCAGATTTTAAAAATTAGGAGGAATTATCTATGAAAGTTATAACAGGAAAAGTAAGATTCAGTTATGCAAATGTGTGGGAGCCTAAGAGCATTAATGGAGGTGATCCAAAATATTCAGTAAGTTTAATCATACCTAAAGCTGATAAAGTTACCATAAATAAAGTGAAAGAAGCAATTGAAGCTGCTAAAAAAGAAGGAATATCTAAATTAGGAGGCAGTATACCAGATAACTTAAAAATGCCCCTTAGGGATGGGGATGTTGATAGGGTAGAGGAAGAAGCTTATAAAGACAGCTATTTTATAAATGCAAACAGCAGTACAAAGCCTGGAATAGTGGATAAAAATGTACAAACTATAACAGATAAAAGTGAATTTTACAGCGGATGCTATGGAAGAGCCAGTATTACATTTTATGCTTACAATGTTGATGGAAACAAAGGTATAGCCTGCGGACTTGAAAACCTTCAAAAACTAGAGGATGGAGAGTCACTTGGCGGACACAGTAGAGCTGAAGATGATTTTAATGCAGCATCAGACAACTTTTTAGATTAATTTTTAATCATATGGAGATGATTATTTGCTGGCCATTGATATAGAAACCTATTCAAGTGTTGACATCACAAAATCTGGAGTTTATGCATATACGGAGGCAGAAGATTTTGAAATATTATTATTTGCCTATGCTTATGATGATGAAGAAATAAATATTATAGATTTAGCTTTTGGTGAAAAGTTACCACAAAGTATAATAGAAGATTTAACTAGTCCAGAGCTTATAAAAACAGCTTTTAATGCTAACTTTGAAAGAACCTGTCTAGCAAAATATTTAAATAAACCTATGCCGCCGGAGCAGTGGAGATGCAGCGCTGTTCATGCATTAACTTTAGGCTTTGGAGCAAGTCTTGAAGGAGCTGCTAAAGGTTTAAATTTGCAGCAGCAGAAAATGAATGAAGGAAAGGCTCTTATAAGGTACTTTTCTATGCCCTGTAAACCTACTAAGGTGAATGGTGGAAGAAGGCGGAATTTACCTCAGAATGATATAGAAAAATGGAAGGTATTTAAAATTTATTGTAAGCAGGATGTGGAAGTTGAAAGAGCTGTAAGAAAGAAGTTAGAAAAGTATCCAGTAACAAAAAAGGAATGGGAACTTTGGGCTTTGGATCAAAAAATAAATGATAGTGGAGTTAGGATAGATAAAGTATTGGTGCATAATGCCATAGAATGCGATAAAACCTGTCAAAGTAAAAAAAAAGAAGAAGCTGCAGCTTTAACAGGTCTTGAAAATCCTAATAGTCAGGTGCAGTTAAAAGCATGGCTTGAAACTAAGGGGGTAAAAGCTGAAAGTTTATCAAAGGAAAAGGTAAAAGAATTATTAAAAGAAGTAGAAGATAGCAAGGTTAAAAGAGTGCTTAAGCTTAGGCAGGAGCTGTCTAAGACTTCAGTAAAAAAATATGAAGCTATAGAAAGAGCTGTGTGCAAAGATGAAAGAGTAAGGGGACTTTTGAAATTTTATGGAGCAAATCGAACTGGCAGATGGTCAGGAAAATTAGTTCAGGCTCAAAATTTGCCAAGAAACACTATGGACAATTTAGAAGCTGCACGTATGCTTCTTAAATCAGGAAATTATGAAATGCTGGAGGTTTTATTTTATAGTGTGCCGGAGGTTTTATCTCAGCTTATAAGAACAGCCTTTATTCCAGCTTTTAATTCAAGATTTATAGTATCAGACTTTAGTGCCATTGAAGCTAGAGTCATAGCTTGGCTTGCAGGAGAAAAATGGGTTATAGATACTTTTAAAGGCAGTGGAAAAGTTTATGAAATGGCAGCAAGCAGGATGTTTGGGGTGCCAATTGAAAAGATAGTTAAAGGTAATATGGAATACTCATTAAGGCAGAAAGGAAAAGTGGCAACCCTTGCTTGTGGTTATCAAGGAAGTACAGGTGCGCTTATAGCAATGGGAGCTGTAAAGATGGGATTGAAGGAAGAGGAACTTCCAGGCATTGTTGCAGCTTGGAGAAAATCAAATTCTAACATAGTAAAGCTGTGGAGAAAAATTGAGGATGCAGCAATAAAAGCAGTAACAGAAAAGAAAGTAGTGAAAATGCAGTATGGACTTGAGTTTTTTGGAAGTGAAGAGTTTTTATTTATCAAGCTTCCTTCAGGGAGAAGTCTTTCTTATGTAAGACCTAGAATTGAAAAGGATTTTAGGTTCAATAAACTAAAACTTACTTATGAAGGAATAGAGCAGGGAACTAAAGCCTGGGGAAGACTTAACACTTATGGAGGAAAACTTACAGAAAATATAGTTCAAGCAATTGCCAGAGATTGTCTAGCTTATGCAATGCTCAGGCTGGATAAGGCAGGTTATAAAATAGTGTTTCATGTTCATGATGAAGTTATATTAGATGTGCCAAATGGATTTGGTTCTTTAAAGGAAGTAAATGAAATCATGGGTAAACCTATTGAATGGGCAAAAGGACTTCCATTAAAAGCTGATGGTTTTGAAACTGATTATTATAAGAAGGATTAACCAGACATTCAGGTTTCTTCTACGAGAATTTTGGAGGTGGAGCACATTGAAAAATGATGGTGTTATTACAATTGCGGTAGGTAGAAATCGTAAGGAATTAAAGTGGAAAAATAAAGAGATGAAGTGGTCCGAATTTTTAGATAAGGTAAGTAAAACCGTAAGAACACCAGAAACTTATGAACAATACAATAAGCTGCCTAAAAATGAGCAGGATGATATAAAAGATGTGGGTGGTTTTGTTGGTGGAGCTTTAAGATCTAGCAGGAGAAAAGGTGATGCTGTTTTAAACAGAAGTATTCTTACTTTAGATGTTGATTATGGACAAGAAGGCTTATGGGATACTATAGAAATGCTATTTAATTTTGGATGTTGTATGTATACAACCCATAAACACAGTAAAGATAAACCAAGATTCAGATTACTTATTCCATTAAGCAGGACTGTAACTTCTGAAGAATATGGAGCAGTGGCAAGGAAAGTTGCAGAGGATATAGGAATTGACTATTTTGATGATACAACTTATGAACCTTCAAGACTTATGTATTGGCCATCCACATCACAAGATGGAGAATTTATTTTTAAATATCAAGATGAAGCATGGTTAAATCCTGATTATATTTTAAGTAGATATGAAAATTGGCAGGAGGTTTCTTTGTGGCCTGAGTCTTCAAGAAGCATAAAAATTAGAGAAAAGTCAGCAGATAAACAAGGAAATCCAAGGGAGAAAGATGGAATTGTAGGTGCATTTTGCAGAACTTATTCTGTAGTGGATGTCATTGAAAAGTTTCTAAGTGATATATATGTACCCTGTGATGATAAAAATAGATATACCTATGGAAAGGGTTCAACAAGTGGAGGCTTAGTTATTTATGAAAAGGGTGATTTTGCTTATTCACATCATGGAACAGACCCGGTATCAGGTAAACTTTGCAATGCCTTTGATTTAGTAAGAATTCATAAGTTTGGACATTTAGATGAAGATGTTAAAGAAGGAACACCAGCCGGAAAGCTGCCTTCTTATGAAGCTATGATGGATTTTAGTAGAAAGGATGAAGAAGTAAAGAGCACCATTGGAGAAGAAAGGTTAAAAGCAGCAAAAGAAGATTTTACAGACATGGAAGCTTTAGAACATATGGACACAGAATGGTTGAAGCTTCTTGAGGTTGATAAAAGAGGTTTTTATAGACCAACCATAGATAATTTAGTTTTAATTCTTGAAAATGATCCATATTTAAAAGAAAAAATAGCTTTAAATGAGTTTTCACACAGAACAATGATAAGAGGGAATCTTCCCTGGCATAAGTTAAATAATACAGAAGAGGGTGATCCCTGGAAAGATAGTGATGATGCTGCATTAAGGTATTACAGTGAAAAAATATATGGAATAACTTCACCTACAAAAATAGATGATGCACTTTTAATTGTGGAAGAAAAAAATAAATATCATCCAATAAGGGATTATCTTAAAGAAACTGTATGGGATGGGACAAGGAGGGTTGAGACCTTGTTTATTGATTATCTTGGTGCAGAGGATAGTTCTTATACAAGAACAGTGACAAGAAAAGCTGTGGCTGCAGCAGTTGCCCGTGTGTTTGTACCTGGAATAAAGTTTGATTATATGCTTGTTTTAGTTGGCAGACAGGGAATAGGAAAAAGTCATATTATAAGCTTGCTGGGTAAAAATTGGTATTCAGATTCTTTTCATACAGTGCAGGGAAAGGAAGCTTATGAACAGCTTCAAGATGCATGGATTATTGAAATGGCAGAGCTTTCTGCTACTAAAAGAGCAGAAACGGAAGCTGTAAAACATTTTATATCTAAAAGAGAGGATATTTACAGAGTTGCATATGGTAAGCGTGTAACAAAATTTCCAAGGCAATGTGTATTTTTTGGAACTACTAATGATAATGATTTTTTAAGAGATAAGACAGGAAATAGACGTTATTGGCCTGTGCTTGTAGGAATAAATAAAATTAATAAAAATTTATGGAAAGAAATGAATCAATATGAAATAGATCAAATATGGGCAGAAGCTTTGAAGCTTTGGGAGGATGGGGAGGATTTATTCCTTGCACCCGATATAGAAAAAGAAGCTGTTAAGGTTCAAGCACAGCATACAGAAGAAAGTTCTAAGGAAGGCTTAATTAGAGAATATCTTAATAGGAGGCTACCTGAAAACTGGAAAGATCTCGATATTGGAGCACGCAGACTTTTTATCCATGGTACTGATTTTGGAGAAGCTAAAGAAGGTACTATTCAAAGGGATAAGGTATGTGCTATGGAAATATGGGTAGAGCTTTTTCAAGCAGATCCAAAACAGATGACACCTGTTCAAGCAAGAGAAATTAATGATATTTTAAGAAAAATTGAAGGATGGAAACCTTATTGTAAAGGAACAGGAAAACTTAAATTTGGAAAAACCTACGGATTGCAAAGAGCATTTATAAAAACGTATCCTTAAAGAAAAATATAGTATCCATAAAATGCAGCATGGATACGGTTAAGGATACGCCTGAAAGCTAGTAAATACAGGGAATTTGGGCTTATTGGTATCCTATATATCCTTATTATTATTATATAGAGATATGTGAAATATAGAAATAGGTATATACCTTATATTTATATAGGGGTAAGGGTAATAGAGAAGGAGTTTTATGGATATGTGGATACCATTTGGTAGAGGGGTCTATATTTTAAAAGTTGCTTCACAATATGAAAAGTATGTGAAGGAGTGATTGAATTGAAGGTTATTAAAGAACAAAGAAATAGAGGCTATATAATAACTGTTTTGATAGGAACTCATGGGCAAAATAGTTATTGGACATCACCACCTATATATGGTGTAGATAATCACCATTATAATTTTGAAAAAGAATATTTAGTTGGTAGATATCCAATGATTAATACAAAAGAAAAAGCTGAAACATTTTCATGATTATATAAAAATCTGTGGATTGAAGTAACTCCATATCAATTAGAACTAATGAAGCACTGTATAGGATTAGACTACAAGAAAAAACCATATAGAAATTATTTTTGTACTTGTCCAGGTGATAAAGATTGGAATGAACTTGTGGACAAAGGATTGGCGATTAAGAGTAAAAAAGAACCTAATAATGGTTGCATATACTTTTGGTTAAGTAGACAAGGCGTTGAATATGTATTAGAAAAGTCTGTAGGAGAGAAAGTTTATAATGAACTTTAATTCGTAAAGTGAAATAAATACGATGTAAATGCTGAAGAAAGAAATACGAACGATGGTCTTTGAAAATGGAATAATGCAGTGTTAAAAATTCCTATCTTTCTATATAGTAATGAAAATGTATAGATGTTATGGTATAATTTTCATGTTAATTAAATCGCAGTTGTAAAATATTTTTTAACAAAGTTAACTCGATTATTTCATTTATAAAGGTATTTAATAAAGACTATGGTGGTGATTAATTGATAAACTTAAGAGAGATTAGAATTTCTATATTATACTTTTTTTATACTGCAATGATGGTACTAGTAATATTTTTTGTAAGAAAATATCACTTACTAACTGGAGATATAAGGAACATAAGTGTTGGTGATATAATTCTTGTCATTATCGTTACCTTTATCATATTAGCTATAATTCCATGTATAGCAGTCTCTATTTATCATATAGTTAAGGCAGTAAGATATGATAAGGTTTATTATAAAGAAAAGCATTATGGTGAATGGCATTATTCAAGAGGTGAATGGACAAGTTTTATTAATAATAATTATAAAGTAAATACTAGGATTGAAGTTAAGTCTTTTAAAAAAGCCGCAGTATATTTTAGTGTTGTTGTATTTATTGCTTTTTTGCTATATTTTTTAACAAACATTAAAGATACAAAGCGTATTGTAGTTTATATATTAATTGCAGTTGCAAGTTTTCTTATATATTTTATACCAGTAATGATTAGAAATAAAATAAGTATGATTGACCATATATTATTCACAAACCGCAACGTTATCTTGATGGGAGGCACTATTATTATAAACGGAGAGATTTTCAATTTAGATATTCCATTAAAAAAAGAATTGATGAAAAAGCAAATAAGGAATGGCAATATTGAAATTGAATATGCAGTTCCTGCTAGATATTCAGATAAATACTCTAATAAACGGTATTTGAATGTGAAGGATATAAAGAGACTAATAATACCAATACCTCCTGATAAATATGAGGAAGCGAAAAAATACATTAAGGCACCACTTCCCATTCAGAATAGATGATAGAGAATAGCTAAGTTGAGTTTTTGAATAAATTAGAGAAAATATCCATGAAAAGTTGATTTGCTATATTCTTATTTAACGAAATAATTGAAAAAGCGAATAATTTTTATGAACACTGCATTATTCAATTTTGAATTTTGCGGTGTTTTTGCGTCGCATAACAAATATAAAGTGTACTTATTGTAAATTTTAAATTTTCTTCCCATTAATTAGTAGAGCCTAAAAGAAATTATATTATTGAGGTTTGTTTATTAAAGTTAAGAAAGCTTTGGGCAAATTTATTAGCTGCAGTAATGGAGTATTCCTCCAGGGTCACATCCGATAAGATTGTCCAAAGCAAAAATAATAATTGGTTAAAAGACAATCCTTTTGTATTAAAGCCATTACTTTAAAAAAGCAGTAGCTGGATGTGGTATAAATTATAGAAAGGCTATTAAGTGAGAAAATGCTTAAATAATTTATGAGTAATTTGAAAAAACTGTGAAAGTTGCGTTAAAAAATAAAGTTAGAGATTGGGGGATGAGAGTGTGGAAACTAGAGAATATGTGGAGTATCTTTTGAAAAATTATAATGAAATATTGAAAGATATAGATCAATTAAAGTTTGAGTACAAAGCATTTAAGGATTTAGAATCAGAGGAAGTTATAGAAGTTCTTAATTTTTCATCAGCAAGTGGTGATAGAGTTATAACAAGTAATATTTCAGATAAAACCTGTAAGATAGCTTTAGTATATAATGAGGTTGCAAAGAGAATGAATAAGGAAAGCAGACAAGAAATTTATAAGATGATGAAGGCTGCAGAGTTTGAGATTACAAGATTGAATTATTGTATAGAAAGATTAGAACCGAAGATTAGAGAAGTTATAAAGAAAATATTTATGGAAAAGCTTTCATGGAGTAATGTATGTCAAAAATGTTCAATTAGTGAAAAAACTTTAAATAAGTATAAAAATAGAGGTATTGATGAGATTACATCTATGTTTAATTTGAGTAGGTTGGTAAGTTAATTAGTAATGGACAATGGAAAAGTAATAAAATATAAGAGAAACAATCTAAACTAAAAATTTGATAGTTCACAGTAACATACCACATAGTTATACTATGGTTAAGGGTTTTAAGACAAGACAACCAATATGTAAATAAGATTGATTTTATTTACATAACTACTAGAATTATGATTCATAAATTATTTATAATAATAATATATGGTATTAAACAATCGTTTTAAATTGTAAGCTGTAAATTGGAATATATAGGAGGTACAATTAAAAAAGTGATAGGTAGATGGGATCAAAAACAAACAGATGAGAAAGTGCTGTATATACTTAGCAGTATTTGTTCTATAAGCATAATAATATTGGTATGTATGCAGATTTTAGGTGTTTGGAAAACTGCAATAAATGTATTTGAGCCACTGTTGGGTGTGTTAATGGTAATTCAGACCATTCAGAATTGGAAGAAAAATAAATCGGTTGCTAAAATTAGTTTATGTGCTGCGATAATTATTTTTGGATTTTCAATTTTTGTATTTGTAATAAGATAAAGTCAATTACCACAAGCTTGGCTGATCGTGAACTTGTTACAAATTATCTTTTTGATAAAAACATAGAAATAGTTTTGTCGAGTCCATATAAAAGAACTATAGATATTGTTAAACATTTTGCTGATAAACATAATATCGTTATAAAAGTTAAAGATTACAGTTGATTAAATCAAATGTTAGGATAAGGCGGAAAAAGAGGTATTAATAATTTATGAAGATTAGTAATTTAAATTTATTTTTAATAAATGCTTTAAAAAGTATTAGAAGAAATGCTAATAATAGTGTTTCTTCCATTGTCACAGTTACCTTAACATTATTTATTTTAGAATTATTCTTATTATTCATGTTAAATGTTAAAGCAGGAATGATTGGAATATATTCTGAGTTTGAAGTGCAGGTAACTTTAAAAGATAATATAAAAGCTGAAGAACAGCAAAAAATATATAATAAAATAAAGAAGATAAATGGTGCAATTGATATTACTCTTGAAAATAATTTTACTACATCAGTATCATATATAATTAAAGCAAATGGACCAGATGATATACCAAAAATAATTTCTCAAATTAATGGATTACAAGGTATAAATAAAATTAAAGGTGGACAAAGTGTTCCAAGAAGAATTTTAGCACTTTCTAAAATAGGTGAATTGGTAGGAGCAATACTTCTTATTATGTTTATAGTAGTATCATTTTTCTTAATTAAAAATACAATAAAGATTGCTATATACCCAAGACGTAGTGAGATTGGTATAATGCAGTATATTGGTGCAACAGATTGGTTTATAAGATGGTCATTTATTCTTGAAGAAGTGATAAATGGATTTTTAGGTTCAATTTTAGCAGTAATAATAATTTATTTATTATACAGTTATATATATAAACAAGTAAATCCATATTTATCAACAATGTTTATTATCTCTATAAATCCTTATTTTATACTTACCATAATGTCATGGAGCTTCATTCTTATTGGAATAATTATAAGTGCTATGGGAACTATTTTTGTCATGAGAGAGTTCTTAATAGATTAAAAAACACAATGTAGATTTAAAATAAAGTTTTAATTAAGCATATTTCAAATATATAAACTTAATATTTAAATTTGTCCATTTTTATTAAAATTTTCTAATAATACACTTATTAGTTGTAAATACAATATAAATGTATAAATATAAATATATAGATGTTATTTTAAATAAATTAGAGGATAAGGAAGACAAAGATAATAAATTTTAGTTTTTCTTTTATCTATGAACAATTGTAATATATTATGAAAGTTAAGGTGAAAATATATGGATATTGAAATTATAAGACAAAGTGTAAGTAAGAATCTAAATCAAATTGATGATATTATTAGGAAAGATATACAGAATCTAATGAAAAACTATAAAATTGAACTAAAATCTTTGAGCAAAATAACTGGAATAGATGACATATTGTTAAAAGAGTTTATGGATGGAAAAAATATTTTCTTCGACTTTTTTATAAATTTAAAGAATTTTAATGAGAATAATAATTCAAATACCTCAAACCCTACATATTTATTAAATATAATTCCTATGTTATCTGATGGGGTATTGATGATAAGTGAAGATGACAGAATTAAAGGAGTAATAGATATACTAATAGGTGAGTTTGAAATTAAATATGAAACTTTAGCGATATGTGCAAAACTTAAATTAGAGGATGTTCAAAATTTTATGAACGACACCAATTCTATTTCCATTGAGAAAAAATATAAGTTAGCAGTAGCAAGTTTATTTTTGCATTACCTATTTAAAAGATTACCTAATTAATTTACAATATTTATATTTGACACAACAACTGAAAAAACGAACAATTTTCAAAAACACTGCATTATTCAAAGTTGAATTATGTGGTGTTTTTGCGATAGCTAAAAATCATCCTTTACTATTAACTCTTCATTATTAATTCTTAACTTGTGAAGCTTTGCTTTGCATTATGAAATTTATGCGATGTAAGTGCTGAAAATGGAACTACGAACGATGATTTTTGAAAATCGAATAATGTGGTGTTAGGATTTATGCAATTTTTGAAAAATCAATAAAAATATAGAATGTTTTTTGTGAAATTAATAAAAAATATAGAATATTGTGGTATAATTTTCTTATTAATTAAACCTCAATTATGTTGACTTATTTTATAAGATCAGAGAAATCTAGCGTATGAAGAAAGGAATGAAGTATTATGTTTAATGATAAGAGAGGCAAAAAAGTTGTTCTTGTTGCACATTGTGTATTAAATCAAAATGCTAAAATAGATCAATGTGCTCATTATCTTGGTGCTATTAAGGAGGTAGCAGAGATTTTGATAAATAATGGAGTTGGTATAATACAGATGCCTTGTCCTGAAATGCTTTATTTAGGACTCGATAGAGAAGTAGATAAATCAACAAAGCCTACTGTTGAGTCAGAGGATTCTCGAGTATTTGAACGTATGTCTGAAGATAACTCACAAGCATTATGCAAAAAAATTGCTAATAATATTGTTTATCAGATTAAAGAATACCAAAAACATAACTTTGAAGTAATTGGACTTATAGGGATTAATGGTTCTCCTACCTGTGGTATAGAAACAGCATGGGCAGAAGGCATAGAAACTAATGAAAATGGAGTGTTTATCAAACTATTAAAGGATGAATTATGTAAAAATAATATTTCTATTAATATGGTAGGCATAAAAGCTTATAATCTTGAGTTAGCAGTTAAATCCGTTAAGGAAATGCTAGATAGTTTCTAAAACTTCTTAATTTAGTGATACAACTGAAAAAAAGACAATCCTTGTGTATTAAAGCCATTACTTTAAAAAAGCAGCAGCTGAATGTGGTATAAATTATAGAAAGGCTATTAAGTGAGAAAATGCTTAAATAATTTATGAGTAATTTGAAAAAACTTTAAACAAGTATAAAAATAAAGGTATTGATGAAATTACAGCTATGTTTAATTTGAGTAGACTGGTGAGTTAATTACCAGTCTTTTAATAAATACTGTTTTAAAAAGATGAAATTTAAATTTTACAACAAAAAAGGTTTATTTTTGTTGCAAATATTATAATATATATAGTATATAATAAAAATCAAGAAATTTATATTGGAGTGGAGAATATGGCAAAAGCATATGAGCCTTTCAAATCACCCATAGATAATTTAATTAACATTAATGAATTTATTAATGAATTATTAGAAGCAAACAAATTAGTTGGAGTATATCAGGTGTTATTAAATAGATCTAAAATAGATCCAGAATTGTTATTAACACCTATAACATTACAAGAAGCAATACAATCAACTAAAATAGAAGGAACTCAGGTTACTTTAGATGACATGCTTGAATATGGAGCTGATGAAAATAAAAAAACAAATGATATTCAAGAAGTATTAAATTATTCTGAAGCCTTAAGAGTTGGTGAAGGTTTGATAGGAAGAATACCTATATCAACAAGATTAATTAGGGAAATGCATGAAATATTATTATCTGGTGATGTAAGAGGAAAAAATAGAAATCCTGGTGAATTTAGAAGAATTCGAAATTTTATAGGACCAGAAGGATGTACAATTCAAACTGCTTCGTATATACCACCAGAACCACAGCTTGTTCCTGAATATATGAGTAATTTAGAAAAATACATAAATGAACCTAAGGACAATTTACATGATTTAATAAGAATAGCAATTATCCATGCTCAATTTGAAACTATACATCCATTTTTAGATGGTAATGGAAGAATAGGAAGAATACTTATACCATTATATTTATTTGATAAGGGTGTTATTGATTCACCAAATTTCTTTATAAGTGAAAGCTTAGAAAAAGATAAGTTTAAGTATTATAAGTTGTTAAATGATATAAGAATTGAAGTTTGTAATGAGGATGATAAATGCAAAATGTTAGCATCACAAAGATGGAATACATGGATAAAGTTTTTCATAACTGCTATTATAAATCAAGCAAATCAAAATATAAAATTAATTGAGAAGATAGATGAATTATATAATATAACTATAGATGAGAGCAGAAAAATAATAAATTCAAACAAATTAATAGATATAGTTAATGTAATGTTTAAACTACCTATATTTAATAAGAAAAGGATATTAGAAATGGTTGATATACCAAGTAGTACGTTAGGAGTGTATTTGAATAAGTTAGAAGAAAAGCAAATTATTTATTCAGATGGCAAGAGCAGAAATAAAAAATATTATTTCTATGATTTAATAAATATTTTAAGGCAGCAATAGTATAAATAATTCAACTTTCAGAGGTTAAAAATATTACGATGCAACCTTATAAATATTAGTCCTTTTAAACATATGTTTTGACAATTGATCAGAATATCATTTATCAGTAAGAAATGCTTCCTTAATTGTATTTCAGTAGAAAAAATATATAACTTAGCTTTCGTAGTTTGAAAAAATGCGACGTAAATGCTGAAAATTGAAATACGAACGATGATCTTTGAAAATGGAATAATGCAGTGTTAAAGACACCTATACTTTTTATATAACCGTGAAAATACATGAAAAAATGGGGTACAATTTTTATATCTATTAAATCACAATCATAAATTATTATGTAATAACTTTAACTTTAGTATGAAACAGCTTTTAAGCAAAGGTATTAGTTTTATTTATAAAGAATATTCTTCAGGATTTTTGAATAGCTATAGTGATAGTAATAAAGAATTATAGTCATGAACTATTTAGGAGGATTTACCATGAAACTCATATTAAAATTAGGTACTATTATAGCTATATCTTTGGCTTTTTCATCCTGCTCTTATGGGGTATCTAAGCAAAATACTAAAGAAGAAACTAAAAGTAACGAACAATTAGTTCAAGTTCAAGCTCCTGTAAAGATTCCAACTATTGAAGAAACAGTTAATACTTTGTGTTCAGATGAATTTGAAGGTAGGTTAGTTGTCTCAAAGGGAAATGAGAAGGCTGGAGAATATATTAGTAAGACTTTTAAAGATATTGGGTTAACTTCATTATTTGGAGACAGCTATTATGAACCCTATGCACAAGAAGTATATAAAAAATATGGTGTAATTGATAAAAATGATAAATCAGAAAATAAAGGAGTTCATAATGTTATAGGAGTTATAAAAGGTAAGGATAGTAAAGATGCAGTATTTATATCAGCGCATTTTGATCATGTAGGATACGAAGATGGAAAGATTATTAGAGGAGCATTAGACGATGCTTCTGGTATGTCAGCCTTAATTAAAATAGCTCACACATTAAAGGAATATTCCAAAGAGAAACCATTTGATATGGATATAGTTCTGTGTGCTTTTAATGGAGAAGAAGAAGCTTTATCAGGAAGTAGAGCCTTTGTTAACGACATTAAATCGAAATCTGTGTACAGTAACATGTATAATATCAACATAGATTGTATAGGTGGTAAAAAAGGAGGAACTAATCTTGCTTTAAAGGATAAAAGTAAAATATCTGGTAAGCTATATAATTCTATAAAAGTTACTTTGAAAAAAGACAATATTGGATTTGGTGATACTGCGGTAAAAGGTTCGGGTGATCACATGAGTTTTCAAAGAGCAAGTATACCTAATGTTTTTATTGTACAAGAAGGTATAGAAAAATTAGTTCATAAACCTACAGATACACCAGATATTTTAGATTATGGGCAAATATACAGGATTGCAAATGCTATAAGTGATTTTGTTGAAGCAAATAATGGTGTTATTTTTAATTAGAGTAGATAATAAGCAGAATCATTTAAAAATCATAATATGAGAAGAGATGTATTTTTCATATTTAGCGTAACAACTGAAAAAACGAACAATTTATCTAAACACTGCATTATTAAAACTTGGATTTTGCGATGTTTTTGAGTCACATTTCAAAGATAAAGTGTAGCTATTGAGAATTTAAGATGGATACACTTTATTTTTTATTGCAATAAAGTAAAGTTTGATATTTGTAAGTATGTTATAATTTACTAAAAAATAAATAGTAATTTGCTTAAAAAGGAGAAAATAAAATGACTGAACTAATAACGTTACAATTATTGTTTAAAAGGGGAGAAATGAAATTTTATATTTATCCAGTTGTAATTAAAAATAATGATGATTTAATTTTAATTGACACAGGATTTCCTATGTTTTTGCCAATAATAGAAAAAGCTTTTGAGAAAAAAGGGTTAGATATCAGAAAGCTTCAACAAGTTATTTTAACTCACCATGACCATGACCATATGGGAGCAGTAAAGGAAATTGTAAAAAAATATCCTTCTGTAAAAGTGAAGTGTTCTGCAGAGCAAATTCCATATGTTCTAGGAAAAAAGAAATCACTTAGGTTAGAACAGGCAGAAAAATTGGGGGCAGATGCTGGATTTATACAAATGATAAAAAGTATAGAATATTTGGATTCTGCTTTAGAAGTAAGAGATAATGAAATTATCTGTAATGGAGTAAAAGTTATTGAAACATCAGGGCATATGCCAGGACACATCTCTATTTATATTGAATCAATGAAAACCTTAATAAGTGGAGATATGTTAGTTTTAGAAGATGGTGTATTATGTATTGCTGATGAACAATTTGTGTTAGATAAAGTGGCAGAAATAAATTCACTAAAGAAAATTCTTAATCTGGATATTGAAAAAATTATATGTTTCCATGGTGGAGAGTACAAAAGCAATAATTTAAAAGAAGATTTGAAAAAAATTATTGCAAAGGGGTATAAAAGCTAAGCAATAAATTCAAATTTAAGGTTTAGAATTATAAATAGTAAATTTGTGGGTGGACTGTATTATATGGAAATGATCGATATTTATGATGAACTAGGTCAAAAATGTGGTAAGATCGAGGAAAAGTACGAGTCTCATAAAAAAGGACTTATTCATAAAGGTGTCTGTGTATGGATTGTTAATTCTAATGATGAGATACTACTACAAACCCGAAATAGTCAAGTTATGTTCCCAAATATGATGGATATTTCATTTTCAGGGCATATCCAAGCCGGTGAAACATCTTTAGAAGCAGCTATACGAGAGGGAAAAGAAGAACTTGGTATTGATTTAGAAATAGATAAACTCCAGTATCTCTTTTCGTGTCGAGAGTATGGTGAGGTTGATGGATATATTGAAAATGAAATAGATGATGTGTTTCTTTATAGAAAGGATATTCTTTTAGAGGATTACTCTTTCTACGATAATGAAGTAAAAGAGGTATCATATGTTTCACTTGATAATTTCAAAATAATGGTAGAAACACATTCTACTATGCTTATGCCTTACAAAACACATTATATTTTTTTACTAACAGCCTTAGGTAGGAGGTAAATTTAGTCTATTACAAGGATTTGATTTCGTATTTACTATGACAAATTCCAATTTAAGGCTGAATAATGTAAATATCAATTTATGTTTGTATTAATGAATTAAAGAAAAACGCAAAAGTA
The DNA here is from genome assembly GCF_000633595.2 of Clostridium drakei. Taxonomy (GTDB): domain Bacteria; phylum Bacillota; class Clostridia; order Clostridiales; family Clostridiaceae; genus Clostridium_AM; species Clostridium_AM drakei. The sequence continues at coordinate 135,317 of NZ_JIBU02000048.1, forward strand.
ATAATTGGTTAAAAATCAATCTGTGTTTATTAAAGGAATTACTTTAATAAAGCAACAGCTGAATGTGGTATAAATTACAGAAAAGCTATTAACTTGAGAGAAGAAGCGCTTATAAAGTTGAGAAAATACTTAAATAATTTATGAGTAATTTGAAAATAAAGCGACGTAACTATTGAATACGAAAATACGAACGATGGCCTTTGAAAATTGAATAATACAGTGTGAAGAAGTAAATGATTTGTATTTATTGGAAACATAATCAGCTTTTATTTATAAAAGTTATGATATAATTGCTATTAATAAAACCAAAATAGTAAATTATTGTTCATTTACATTTGGTTATTTGAAAAAGCATATTTTTAGGGGAGATAAAAATGAAAATTGGTATTAATGTTTCATTTAAAGAACTTCATTTAATTAAGGATATATTTAAGGAATATAATATTCAACATATACAAATTGCATTACCAGCAAATATTGATATGATTAGTGATGATATATGCAATATGATAAGTAAATATAAAATTGAAAACCCGGGTATTGAAATTAGTATTCATGCTTATCCGTTCAACTTTGCTGAATCAGTTGAAGTGGTAAGGAATACATGGATAGAACTAGCCCATAAAACTATTGATTTCGCTAATAACATAGAAGCAGTCTTTGTAAATTTTCATTGTGGTTATGGCATTGACGCTGGAAAACGAAAACAGCATGATGAAGTTGTAAGAAAATTAATACCAGTGTTATATAAAATTACAGACTTAGGGGTGCGTAACAATATAGAAATTCACATAGAAAACTTATATTCAGAACAAAGGAATAGTGATTTTTGTAAAATTGGAGATAGATTAAGTGATTTTCAAAAAATATTTGAAAGCATTGACTCCTCAATGTTAAAGCTTTGCTATGATTATGGACATGGAAATTTAGATGAGAATGGCATTGACATACTTCGTAATTTTTACTATAGGCTAGGAAGTATACACGCACATGACAATGACCAACTAACTGATATCCACTGGCCAATTGGAAATGCAGACTTGGGCTCAATTAAATGGGATGAAGAAATTAAATTTTTAAATAGCTTTAATTATAAAGGTGCTTTTATCTTGGAAGGCTACCAAAATGATAAGTTGGAATCTTTAAAGTATCTGAAAAAACTAAATTTAATGAAGTAAGGTTTAGTTGGCAACTTTCATATTTAGTGTAACAATTGAAAAAACGAACAATTTATTTAAGCACTGTATTATTCAAAATTGAATTTTGCAGTGTTTTTGCGTCACAATACAAAAATAATACCTAATTAGATATTATGAAAATCATGGAATCGAACAAGAAGCCATTAAGTTTATAGAAAACCAATTTTTTAATGTAAAGGAGATAAAACATGGATAACACAAATTTAACTAAAAACCGTGCTAGAATACTTAGTATTGTTGCTATTATAGTTCCTCTAGCTACATTTATTACCATGATGTTTGAATTCTTCCATGCCAAAACTATTAAGGGTATTACACCTAGTTTCACATTATTTATATGTATACTAGGGATTATTGCAGCTTTTATATCTAAAAAGATGTTTCCCAGTAAGTTGGGTAAAATAAGTTTGATTTTAACTATTGTTTTAACGATATTGAACTTGATACCATTCTTATATTTTATAGTTTTCTTTTCTATTCCATAAGAAATGATTTTATGTCCATATTCCGGTATTATTGTTACATAAGATATTTTAGTTACTAAATAAGTTAAGATTTACATTAATTACACGATATTAGGAATGAATTGTAAAATTATATTTGGAGGTAATATTGTGAGCGCTAATTTAAATTCGATATATTCTTCATGTATTAACAATACTAGTTATACACAGAGGTTGTCTACTGAAAAGACAATCAACTCTAAAAGTACTGATAGTAATTTATTTGCAACAAAGCTTGAAAATGAAAAAAAATCTGATACATATATCAATGATCTTAAAAATTGTTTTCCTAAAACAACAGTAACAGTAAGATCCATGACTGCTAAAGAAGTTGGAGATTATCGCGAAGAGTGGAAGGGTCAACCAAATGATTATTCAGGATTTAAACATGATATAGTTGTTTCATCTAAGGTGTTAGAAAAAATGGAAAAAGATCCTGAATATGCAGAACAAATGATGAAAAAAATCAAGAAAGCTGCTGTTCCAGAGGGATTTGGTAATGCTACAATATATGAATATAAGGTAGTAGTAAGAGATGATGGAGAGATTGAAACATGGGTATGTGCAGATTGTATGAATGGAAAAAACAAAAAAGTATATTACGATAATGATGACGATAAGAAGAAAGCTGAGAAAAAGAAACTTAAACTTATCTATGAAAATAAAAGGATATATGAGCAATGGAGAGTACAAGCCTTATCAGATGAAAAAATTAAAACTAACCAATTCATCAACCAACAATATTTTTTTCATGCAGGAGTTATAAATAAAATAAGGAATGAAGTTATTAATTCAAAGTAAAGTTTACTTGTTTCGTAATTCAGGAGAATTTAAAGAACGTCGTAGCTTAATGATGACAATGCTATTTTGTTCGGCAATAGCACTACTTTCTCTCTCCTTTACTTCAAACATATGGTGGCTACTATTCAGTTCTTTGCTAGTTGGACTGACTTCGATTACTCAAATGTTGATTGTGAACACTCCTTTTTCAGGAACAGATACTGATATAAAAGTAAAAGAGTTATTAGAAAAATAAAATAGGTATTTTAAAAGTAAAAGTCCTTTAAGGACTTTTTTACTTTACCCCTGGTTACAGAGTTGCTGGTATTAACCTGAATAATATTGATATTTGGGTATAAGGGGTAAGACATAATAAATTTGAAAATACCTATTATTCTTGAAGCACCAATATAAAATTATGAATGATTATTTTGCACAGTAAAAAAGTTTGATAAAGAGAATATAATTAAAGCAATCCATATAAGTCCAAAACTTACAATGTCATAATTTGTAAATTCTTCATGAAATAAAAATATACCGAGTATAAGACTTATTGTAGGAGATATATATTGGAGGAAGCCAATCACTGATAATTCTATTCTCTTTGCACCTTTTGCAAAGAGTAGTAGAGGAATAACTGTTGCAATTCCAGAACTTAAAAGTAGACACATAGTTTGTAGGTTTATCATGCTTAAATATCCTAGTCCATTAATTTGTTTAAATATTATATAAATTAAAGAAATGGGAGTCATAATAAGTGTTTCAAGGGCAATACCAATTATTGATTCTATAGTTACCATCTTTTTAAATAAACCATATGAAGCAAAGCTTATAGCTAACATAATTGAAATCCATGGAATTTTACCATATTCTATAATAATGAAAAGAACCCCAGTAGCAGCAAAAACTAAAGATACTTTTTGATAGAAGTTCAATTTTTCTTTGAATATGATTACTCCAAGCAGTACGGAAATCAATGGATTTATATAATACCCCATACTGGCTTCTATAACATGGTTAGAATTGACGGCCCAAATATAAATAAACCAGTTTATACTTATCAGAACGGAGCATATTGAAATTAGTAAGATTGTCTTTTTGTCTGAAAATTGTTTTATAAAAACTCTTAACTTTTTGGTGAATGTTAAAACTAATATAACGAAAACAAAAGACCAAATAATTCTATGAGCTAATAGCTCATCAGCTGGTATTTTCCTAAGTAATTTCCAATAAAGCGGCAAGAATCCCCAAATTGTAGAAGCTGCAGCACTGTAAAATATTCCAATTCTTTTATTGCATTTATATAATGAATTTTTCATAAATTTACCTCTTATATATATTATAGTTGACCCAGGTTAAGTAACCTGAGTCAATATCAGTTTTTTTACAACTATATATTTTAAAGAATTGTTTCAATCCAACTAAAAATCCGCTCGTTTGCAATTAGTTTTGCTCCTTCTTGACAATGAGATCCCGCTCCCTCCTCAGAGGTAAAGAAAATATAATCTTTGTTGCAAGTAAGAGTGTTATAGAGACACTTAGCTTGTCCTTTAAAAAAAATTTCATTTTCTCCATCTGTAATAAGTGTAGGACATTGAATTTTTTCTGGTATTTCTTCTAGGTAATAATTTTTGGCTTTTAATACAAATTCAGCAGGACTATCTACTCCAAACACATACATTCCATGTGAAACTCCCCAACGTAATGTTGAATTAATTTTCATTTGATCATATATAGATTTATTAAATTTCTCTGTATTGAGGAGCAAAGAATTGAGGAATTGTTCTCTTGTAACATTTAATTCGCTCATAAATCCTCCTAAAAAGTCATAAATGCCTTCATTTGCTATACAAGCAGCAAGTCTGTGTTCAAAAGCTGCCGCCCTAGGAGCAAGATAACCACCTAAACTTTGTCCCCATAAAATTATTTTATTTGGATCTATTTCTTTTTTTGTAAGAAGGTAATCTACAATAGGTGTTATGACTTTTTCATAGTCATGTCTAAAAAATAATTTCTTTTTTCTAATAACTTCACCTTGCCCAGGGCCTTCGAAAGTTAAGCAATTCATTCCATGTTCTAGAGCTATCATTGCCATTCCATATAATTCTTCTTTAGTTCCATCAAAACCAGTCATAGCTATTAAAACTGGTTTTGGTTCATTTGAATTTTCTAGTTGATAATAATGTCCTGGAAGTACAGTATTCTCATATGGAATTTCAATATTTTTGATACAAGGTTTGTTAAGTTTCATAACGTACGAGAAGCATTCCAGATTTGCATTATATAGTTCATCTATTTTTGTATTATTAGGATTTTCGTGAAGAAAAAATTCGGCTGTTCTGTAGTAGTTAGCAGCTCTAAGGTATTCCTTCTTTGCACTAATAGTATGGCCTTTTAAATAATTGTCATTAGCAATTTTATGAAGTCTTTTTGCTGTTTTACTCCATTCATTACACCAGCTAGCATAATTACCTTCTTCTATTTTTTCAGCAGTAGAAATAACTTCTGCTATATCAGCAGCACCAAATGCTGTTTCACCAAGGAGCCTTAATGTTTGGAATTCGAATTGATCATCTTTAAAAACTAAATTCATCATAATTATTGTTCTCCTTTCAATAATAGCGATAAGTTGATTTTTTTATATTCCTAAGAATAATAGATACGAGTAAAATCGAATAATTATTCACTTTTAATTGATAAATATATTTTATCTTAGAAAATATTGGATGTCAATATAAATCGAATAATTATTCACATTTTATTGACAAAAATATTTTGTAAGATAAAATATTAAGTATATGATTTAGCTAAAAACTACGAAAGGAATGAAAATCTTCATGGAGAATAGAAGAAAATCTAGGAATTTAAAACAAACTAGAGCTTTTAATACCAAAAAAAAGATATTAGAAGTTGCGTATAAGCTTTTTTGTGAGAATGGATATTATAAAACTAATTCTATTGAAATAGCTAAAATTGCTGGTATTTCTATAGGATGTTTTTATTCTTATTTCAAAGATAAAGATGCAGTATTTTATGAAATTTTAGATTTGTATAATAAAAATTTTTTAGAAATAGTCAATAATATACCAAATATTGCAGAAATAAGCAAAGGTGACAAAAAAGAAGGGATGCTTCTAATTGCAAATAAACTTATAATGATTCATGAATCTTCAAAAGACCTAAACAGAGAACTTAATATATTATATAATTCAAATACTAAAGTAGCATCTGTGGTTGATGAGCAACATAAAAAAATAAGAAATATTATTAGGGAATGGTTATGTTTTCACGAAAATGATATTAAAGTTACGGATATAGATTCAGCAATTATTATTATAGAGGAGATTAGTAATTCAATTATAAACAGAATTGTATTTAAAAAAGATGATATAGATTCTAATAGAATATTAAATGCTGGTATAGAGGCAATAAATAAGTATTTATTTAGTGAAAAATATTAAAAAAAAGGTATACAAAAATATATATATTAATAGTATTAATACTTTCTCAATTTTGCACAGGATGCAGTCCTTCTTATCATAACAAGAAAGAGGTACCAATTAATAACAATAAGCAAATAAGTCTATCTGATGAAAAAATTATGATGGATACTATTAATTCAATATGTACTACTAATAGAAAATAAAGATTCTATAGGAGCAAACGACAATGCTTCTGGAGTTGCTGTAGTTATGGAGATAGCTAGACTATTAAATAAGTCATCCAATGATTATGAATTACGGTTTATTTTCTTTGGAGGTGAAGAATTTGCATCTATTGGTGCGAGATATTACTTAAGTCAGTTATCAGATAATGATAAAAAAGATATAAAAGCCAATATAAACATGGACTCAATAGCACAGAAGAATCATGATAATCCATACATTTTTACAGTAGATGGTAAATCCAATTTTGCTACAGAATTATTAAAGAATGATTCTAAAAACAAAGATATAATTATAAAAAAAATGAATCGTGAAATAAGTGATTATGTTGAATTTGATAAATGTGGAATACCATCATTATGTATAGGACAAAGTTATGATAAAAATTTAAACATAAATGGACCAGAAGATAAAGTTTCAATTGTAGACAAAACAAAACTTAAATTAGTTGCAGATATAGTTGTGAGAGCATTAAGTAATTAAATATTTTATGTCACATTTCAATGTAAATGATACTATTAAAAATCTAGGGAAGTGGGACGCATTATGTCAAAAAATGATAATATGCTAGCAATTTTATGGATGCTGAATTCAGGTGCAAAGATAACTGCAAAGCAAATATCTGAAAGGTTAGAAATAAACATAAGGTCAGTTTATCGTTATATGGATGCATTGTGTGTTAGTGGAGTGCCAATAATATCGGAGCCTGGTCATAACGGCGGATATAGTTTGCTTAACAACTTTATCCGAACACCTCTGTTTTTTGACCTTGAAGAGAAAAAATCACTTTTGCATGCTGCCACTTTTGCAATGGAAGCAGGATATCCTTTTATGGAAGCACTAAATAGAGCAACATCAAAGTTAAAGATGTTCTCCAATCAAGAACAAGAAAAAGTTCTCAACCGTCATTTAATGGGATTTGAAGTAGTGAGTCGTATTTGCGATCCAGCTGTGAAACCTATATTAATGATAATTGAGCAGGCTGTTGCTAATGAATGCTCTGTGGAAATTGAATACTGTACAGGTTATGAAGGACATCCTAAGCATAGGGTTGTTGACCCCTATGGCATGCTCTACTGGAATGATAAGTGGTATGTTATTGCATTTTGCCATCTTAGGAATGAAATTCGCAGCTTTAGGGTAGATAGAATAGTAAATATTATAAGCACTAAAAATACATTTAAGCGTCCTGAAGCTTTTTCGGCACGTGAGTTTTTTACAAAAAATTTATTATCCAATACAGAAAGCAAAGCAGGACTTTGTACTTTAGTAATTGAGGGCAAATCAGAAGCATTGAATGACCTTTGTGCACATTGGTTTTTAGGATATCATCTGACAGAACGAACTGAATGCAGAGCTAATTTTTTAATGGATGAAAACTCAATCCATACCTATGTTCCTCATATTCTACTTCCATATGGTAAATCAATAAAGGTGCTTGAACCAAATAGTTTTAAAGATGCTATGGTAGCAATTCTTAAAGATTTGATGGACTATTATCTTCACTGACTGAGTTTGTCAGTGAAGATAATATATAATAGATCGAGATGAAGTCTTATATCAGCTAGACATCAGATAAAATGAATGTGGAGGAATAGAAAATGAAGAATATAGTATATATTTATGTATTTGATACAATGGCAGACTGGGAAATAGGTTATTTAAGCGCTGAAATTAATTCAGGAAGGTACTACAAAAAGGGATTAATGCCGCTAAAAGTAGTAACTGTAGGAATTACCAAGGCCCCTATTACTACAATGGGAGGCTTGAAAGTATTGCCAGAAATTGAACTTAAGGAGTGTAATGCTCATGATGCTGCTGCTTTGATTCTACCTGGTGGGAATACATGGACAGAAGCAATTCATGCTCCCATTATAACAATGGCTGAAAAATATTTAGAGAAAGGTATTGTTGTAGGGGCAATTTGTGGTGCTACAATAGGACTTGCTATGGGGGGAGTATTGGATAAACGAGCTCATACAAGCAATGACCTGGGGTATCTTAAAATGGTCTGCCCAAGCTATCATGGAGAAAAGTATTATAAGCAGGAATGTGCAGTAACTGATGGAAGTTTGATTACTGCCTCTGGAATAGCTCCCCTTGAATTTGCTTTGCATATATTGAAAATTCTAGATGTATTCTTACCGGAAACCTTAGATTCCTGGTACAATCTTTATAAAACCCAAGAGCCAAAATATTTCTTTAAGCTTATGAACTCAATTCAATAAAATGGCTTAAAGTGTGTAAGGCAACGGTTAGAAGAAAGACTAAGGGTGTCCATTGAATGTATCGTAAAAACAATGTTATAATTTAAACTGTAGAAAGTTATAAATAGAGAAAAACAGCCTTGAGAGATAAAACTCTTGAGGTTTTTTAGTGCAAAAAATGTATAACTCAGCTTTCGGATTTTGAAAATTGAATAGTGTGATATTTGTAAAATATGTTATAATTTATTAAAAAATAAATCAAATTTGAAAGGATGAAATATATGAAATTTAAGAATCCTATGTTAGTTGTAACCGATATGGAAAAAGCAAAAACATTCTATAAAGATGTTTTAGGATTAAGAGTTATTATGGATTTTGGAGCTAATGTTACTTTAACAGGTGGTGTTGCTCTGCAAACAAAAGAAAGCTGGAAGGATTTTATTCAGAAAAATGACAATGAAATTAGATTTAATGGAAATGAATCAGAACTTTATTTTGAAGAAGATAACTTTGACAGCTTTATTAATAAATTAAATTCATTCAATTATATTGAATATGTACATCATGTTTATGAACATAAATGGGGACAGAGGGTGGTTCGCTTCTATGATTTAGATAAGCATATCATTGAAGTTGGTGAAAATATGAAAGTCGTATGTAAGCGTTTTTTGGATAGTGGACTTACTGTAGAAGAAATAGCAAAAAGAATGGATGTTCCTGTAAAATTTGTTCAAGCATATACAAAGTAAATTAAACTTCAATTTGTAAGATTTAAAAGATATAAATATTTATTAGTATACAAAGAATTAATAATAGGTTTAAATATCGCACTATTCATAATGAATTTGCGATATTTTTTTGTACGTAATTCAAAAATTATATGAATTAAACATAGTTATCAAAGAAGAAATCTATAATTTTAATCATAGGTCCTAAATTATTTTAGTGATAAATATTATTAAATCAAAGTTTTATATGTGTAAAAGTTGAGTATATAACTTTTCTAATAGTTTTGAAAAATATTATTTTTAGGCATGACCATTTTTCCAAGTAGAGTATATATATTAAGTGAAAGGGGTTGATATATATGGCTGCAAAATCAACAAAGCTTGAAAGTTCAATGGTTCTTAAATACAAAGATGGAACAGACAAAAATGGAAAGGACAAAATTAAGAAACTAAATTTTTCAAAGGTTAAGACTTCAGCAGTGGATCAGGATGTTCTTGATGTGGCAAAATCAATTGAAATTCTTATTGGCAAAACTTTAGATGAGCTTATAAGAGTTGATCAAAACGGAATAACAAACGCTTAAAAATCAAATGCTGCAATTAAAAATTAAAAGGAGGGGATGTTTAAATGGCAAAATCATTATCAATGAGTTTTTTAACTGATGAAGGGAAGAAAGCTTCTATAACTGTAAATAATGTAAAGGAAGATTTAACAGATGCCGAGGTTAAAGCTGCTATGGGGGTAACTAAACAGTTACAGAAACTTTCATAAAGTCTAAAAAACTTTAGAAGTTTTTTATAACTAAGCCTCCCGCATTCGTAAAGAGTGTGGAGTGTATCCAACAAGGATACCAAAATCCTTTGAATTGCTGGAAGTTCCTAAAGCTTAACTAACTACAACGTAAGGATGAAATAAGCCTAACCGTGAAGGTTGCGAAAGCAGAAAAAATAGTTAAGATGGCATAGGGTTAAATCCTAAGTGTTAAAACAATGGATAATCAGCAGCTAAGACTCGAATAGAGTAAAGTTCAACGACTATTTCGTAAAGGAAGTACACTACAAGCTATTGGTAGTGGAAGTGGAGGATACCTAATTTGTACTAGTTCAGTATAAAAGGTAATGATATAGTCTACGCTCGTATCCGAAAGGTCGAGGCTACTAGCGCAAGCGAAATGGCATCATAGAGTAGCGTTCTATGGTAAATACAATAAACTTTATAAATGTTCTTTGAAAACTTTATATAACTTTATAAAACAACACTCTTTTAAAGAGAATAAATGCAATCTTTTAAAATCATAATTAATCATCTCATATGATTTTATTATATGGTTATAATAAAATTATGGAAAGAGAGGTGAGAAATGATGATAAAGGCAATAAAGATAAGATTATTTCCAAGCAAGGGACAAGAAATATTAATGTTTAAATCTTGTGGTGTAATGAGATTTGCTTATAATTGGGGCAGAGCTAGATGGGAGGAGTTATATAAGCAAAGCTTAGAACCTTCAAAAGCTAAAATAAAAAAAGAATTTAACAATACTATCAAGAATCAAGAAAATTATAAATGGTTAAAAGAAGTTAGTGGTCAAATTACAGCACAGGCTTTTGAGGATTTAAACAATGCTTATAAGAACTTTTTTAAAGGATTAGCTAAATACCCTAGGTTTAAGACTAAAAGAAAATCTAGAAAATCTTTTTATGTTAGATATGATAGACTATACTTTAAAGAAGATATAGTCTATATTGAAAAAATAGGTAAAGTAAAATGTAAAACAAATTATGATATACCTATTTTACCTAATTATAATAATCCAAGATGTCATTTTGATGGCAAGTACTGGTATCTAACATTAGGATTTGAGCATAACGAAAATCAAGTTGAGCTTAATAAAGATTTATCTATTGGGATTGATTTAGGAGTTTCTAATCTAGCTGTAGTAAATTGTATAGATAAGCCTATTAAAAACATTAATAAATGTACTAAGGTTAGGAAACTGAAAAAGAGATTAAAAAGATTGCAAAAACAAGTATCAAGAAAATATGAAGCAAATAGACAAGATAGTAAATATAATAAAACCAATAATATTATTAAGCTAGAAAAAGTTATCAAACTTGTATACAGAAAGCTCAATAATATTAGAGCTAATCACATACACCAAACTACTAATATGATAATAAAACTAAGACCTTATAGAGTTGTGATGGAAGATTTAAATATTAGTGGTATGTTAAAAAACAAACATTTATCAAAAGCTATACAAGAACAAGGTTTTTTTGAATTTATTAGGCAAATGCAATACAAATGTAAGTTTAATGGAGTAGAGTTTGTCCAAGTAGATAAATTTTACCCTAGTAGTAAAACCTGCTCTTGTTGTGGAAATGTTAAAAAAGATTTAAAACTTAAAGATAGAATGTATGTATGTGATATCTGTGGATTAGAAATGGATAGAGATAAAAATGCTTCAATAAATCTTGGTAATTACAAAATAGTATAAATGGTGATTTTGAAAAATTATACTATGTGTATCCTGCGTTGTGGGAGAATTTAAGTCCTGGGAGAGTTACACCAAACTAAAGTAGAATGAGAAATTATTCAAAATAGAACTCTGTGAATAGGACAGGTTATTTAGTAATGAATAACATAAGTGAAATTTATAAAGTTATATAAGGTTTTTATATGCATTTATAGAGTTTATGCAACGGTAATAATAGCTAAGAATATATTTTTCTCATCAGGTGGAGATTTAAAAGCAATAGATTCTGCACATATAATTGACAGAAATAAAACTAGTTTATCAGTTAAATAGTTATGGTTATTCATAAAAATAACTAATCAGCAGGTTATTTTATATACTTAAAGTTTGCTGTTGTAGATGGACAATTGATGTTGATTTTTGTAATGAAAATCAGCATTGATTGTCCATTGTATATTAAAGAATATGGAGGTAATAGTTTTGGGAGATTTGGTAAATTTGATTGGAAATGTGGGGTTCCCTATTGCAGTATCTATATACCTTCTAGTGAGAATTGAAGGTAAGATGGAAATACTTACTCAGAGTATCAATAATCTTTCTAATGTTATTAATGATGCTAAGAAGAATAGCAATAGTAAATAAAGGTGGTGTTTATCATAGAGGAACTTGTTAAAAAAGCTAGGAGTGGAAACAGAGCTGCAGTGGATGAAATCATAGGAAAGTTTAAGTATTTTGTAATTAAACAAGCATCTAAGTACAGCATACCATCTTATGACTTTGAAGATTTAGTACAGCATGGATATCTTTCTATAATAAAAGCAGTAAATCTTTATAATACTGGTGGAGGATCATTTACTACATACTGCACAAATGCAGTTATAAATAATTTCAAGGCACTTTTAAAAGGACAGATAAAACATTATAGAGAAATTCAAGATGAAAATGCTATTAATATGGAGGCTTATGATTTTACTCTTGAAGATGAAGTTATTGCATATGAGGAATCAGCAAAACTTAAAGAAGCTTTGTACAAGCTTCAGGGTATGGAGAAAAGTATCATTGAAAGTGTATATATTAAAGGCACTACTTTAAGGAAAGCTGCAGCTGACTGCGGTATAAATTACAGGAGGGCTATTAAGGTGAGAAGAGAAGCACTTAGAAAATTGAGAAAATATTTAAGCTTGTAATAGTGGTAAAGATAAAGTGTATCTATTGAGAATTTAAGTATGGATACACTTTTTTTATTTGTAATAAAGTAAAGTTTGGTATTTTTAATTGTGTTATAATTTACTAAAAGATAAATAGTAAATTTGTTGACTTGATAAACTGTTTACATAGAAAGCTTCAAAGATTATGTATTCAATGTTGGGGTGAGGTTTATGTGGATTCATGATAAAATAAAAAAAGATTTGGAAGATATTTATCCTGGAAGCATCAAGAAATTAAATAATATAAAGAGTATCCCATACGAAAAAGCAATTTTACTGACTGCGTATTTATGGGAAAACTGTTTTAGCACTGATAATGATATTTGGGTGGTTTCATCTCGAGGATTATTATGGCAGATTCCAAATGATTGGATAGAAACAAATGTTGAAAAAATATTACAACATATAAAAATAGATTGGTCAGATGATTTTCAATATTCAAATATGTGTGCCGTGTTTTTTCATATTCCAAGTATATTAAAAATACTCATTGATATTGCAAGAAAGAAAGTTATTAATTCTGCAGTATTAGAATTTGTTAATGATTTTGAAGAATATTTACCTAATGGAGATATGCATATTTATCAAAAAACAATGGAGCTATTTGAAAGTTCCAAAGGTTTATTAATAGATTAACATATAGTTGCTATTGAGAATTTAAGATAGATATACTTTTTTTATTTGTAGTAAAGTTTTGTATTTGTAAATTATGTTATAATTTAGTAAAAGATAAAATAGTAATTTGAAAGGGATGTGTCTTATTGGTAAGACGGACGAAGAATTATCATTAGTGTGTAGTACAAAATTAGTGCCTGAAAATACAGTTGAATGTGATAATGGCTGGAAAGGATTCAGGATACAAGGTATATTAGATTTTTCTCTTATTGGGATTTTATCAAAAATAGCTACATTATTAGCGGAAAATAAGATTGGAATATTTACAGTATCAACTTATAATACAGATTACATATTTACTAAAAAAGAAAATTTCGAGAAGGCAATAAACGTTCTTGAAAATAATGAATATAAAATAAGTTGATAAGTTTTGAATTTAGATTCTATTATTATGAATTCTAATTTAAAGTTAAATGTCATAATTTGTAGAGATTATTAAAATAATTTTATAAAAGAAGGTGATATAATGATAAATGTTACAATGCGTATGGCAACTAAAGCAGATGCAAAAGAAATTTTAAATATATACAAACCTTATGTAGAAAATACTGCAATCTCTTTTGAATATGAAGTTCCATCTGTTGAAGAATTTACTGAGAGAATTAATAATATATTGAAAAAGTATCCATATATAGTAGCCATAGATAACGATCAGATTATTGGTTATGCATATGCCTCATCATTTAAGGAGCGAGTTGCATATGATTGGGCTGTTGAAACTACTATATATTTAAGTCAGAATTGTCGGGGTAAAGGTGTAGGAAAAAAATTGTATTTAGCTTTGGAAGAAATATTAAAGAGACAAAATATCCTTAACTTAAATGCATGTATAGCTTATACAGCTACTGATAATGCATATCTTACCAATGCCAGCACGTATTTTCATGAACATTTAGGATATAGGAAAGTAGGTTGTTTTTCAAAATGTGGATACAAGTTCGAAAACTGGTATGATATGATTTGGATGGAGAAAATAATCGGAGAACATTCTGCAAATCCAAAACCAGTTATTCCAATATCAGAATTGAAAGAATTACAATTATAAACTATAAAATTAATTAAGAGTAAGTGAGTAAGATAGAAAACATATATTGTATAAATTATAACGAAGTAATCTTAATTGATCCCGTTAATTTACATTATACAAGGAGGATAATATGTTTCCAAATAAAGAAATGGCTGAAAAGGAATTAGAAATAGCAGGACAATTAAATCCTGGACCGTGGATAGAACATTCTATCAATGTAGCATTAGCGGCTCAAATGATTGCAGAAAAATGTAGTAATATTAATCCAGTCAAAGCATATGCGTTAGGACTTCTTCATGACATTGGTAGAAGATATGGTATAAGTGCAAGAAGACATGGTATTGACGGATATAAATTTGTGATGGAAAAAGGTTGGGATGAAGTGAGTAGAATTTGTTTGACACATTCATTCCCAGTACCTGACTTTGACAAAGAAATAGGGAAAAATGATATGAGTGATGAAGAAAGTGAATTTGTTAGAAAGTATATTAATGACATAGTTTATGACGACTATGATAGATTGCTTATTGTTTGTGATGCACTTGCAGATGCTCAAGGTTTTTGTATGTTAGAAAAGAGGTTTGTTAATACAACAAGACGATATGGAACATTTCCTTTTACTGTGGAACGTTGGAATGCAACATTTGAAATGAAGGAGTATTTTGAACAACAAATGAAGTGCTCAATATATGATATTCTTCCAAACGTAAAAGAGACTACATTTATAGATGTACCACTATGGAAAACAGCAGTAAAATAGTAATTTAGCGGATAGATTTAAAATAAAATAAAAAAATAGAACAAATGGTAGTTCTATTTTTTATTTTATTATATGATTACCCTATCATAGGTTTTATTTGAGAACTTTATCAGCTTTATAAATCTTTTCTGCATTTTATCATTAAAAAGTTTACTGGAGGTTTATCTGGATTATCCTTATGTATGTCATCAATTTCTACAAAATCTACAAGCCCATAATTTCCAAACTCTTTCTCTATAGACTTAGAATTATAGAAAAATAGTTTTACCCCATAGGTTGTTTCATAATAATTTTCAGCAAGCTTCGTGCCATTACCGTACATTGGAGCTTTTTCCGAAACTGCCGTAAAAATCATATATCCACATGGTTTTAAATGGTTATAGCAATCATTAATAAATTTTTTCCTTTCATCTTCATTTAATAAATGAATAAGCGCAAAACTAGCTACACCATCATAGAGTTTATTTTCAAAAGGCATATTTGATACTGACCCATGATAAATTTTATTATTAATTCCATTTTGCCTTGCTATATTAATTGCGGTTTGAGAAATTTCGATTCCTGTAACTTCCATGTTATTATCAATAAATGGTTTTATGTTTCTTCCATATCCAACACCTGGTATTAAGATATCCTTTAGGTTATTTTCAGCAAAGTAATCTGCTACTATAATTGCAGTGCTTGATGGCTCGAATCCCCACATTGCTTGCTTTTCTGCAAAACTTTTTTCCCAAAATTCTGACATATAAACATCTCCTTTAAAATTTTTTATAATTTTATTATTACTATAAGCCTTATTTTATAGTACAAATATTGTCAATAAGCTATTTATAACAAAAATATAATTATTTTAATCAAATACATTACAGACTGTATTTATCTATAATTGAATTATAAAAACACCAATGAAATTAAGGCGTTTTTATATAATTTCAAATAGTTTTTTATTCTTGAGATAAGTTTCCATTATATTCTCCGCTTCGTCCATTGCTTTTTGGATTTTGCACTCATGATTTTCATCCATTTCACATGTAAACATAGGACTACTTCCTTCAGTTGCCTTAATTACATCTAAAAGTGAAATATCTTCTTTGTTTTTTCGCAGAACATAACCACCATTTACACCTGGGGTTGATTGAATTATGTTAGCTCTTACTAACTGTGTTAAAATCTTTGACAAATAACTCGGCGAAATATTTAAATGATTTGCCAAAGGCTGTAAACTTAAGTTATCTTTTTTATCATACTTAATCATATATGCAACTATATGTAATGCATAATTAGTAGCTTTGGTATATTTCATATTAATCCTCCATGTATCATTAATCAGATATTACAGACTGTATTTATCTATAATATACCCGCTTATACTTTTAGTCAATACTTATTTATGATTTTACTCTTGAAGATGAAGTTATTTCATATGAAGAAGCATCCAAAGCGAAAGAATGGATGAGGAAGATAATCGTTATATAGAATTAAGCATACCAAATAGAGAAGTGAAGTATATTTTTAGAACAAAAATCTTAAAGTGGTTTGAAGAAAAGATAAAAACAAAGGATTTAAGTGTTTTATATGCTGCAATAATTAATAAAGATAGTGAAACTTTTCAAGAAGAACTTAATAAACTATACATTTCAAGTGAATTAGAAATGTATAGCCTTTTTTTATGCAAAATTTGAATCACAACATTAATTTTTATTCAGCATTCCTACATGGCCATTTTTAAAATAAGATCTAAATAAATAAGACATTTTCTCTGAATCAGGAGTACAATTTGATTTTAACCACCAATCAATAGTACCGATTAAAGCATTAGCGGTAAATAAGAACGCCATTTCTTGTATCTCCGGTGGGCAGTCTTCTTTTCTTACAATGAAAGAGCTTCGCAATTTTTCACGTTCTTTAAACATTGATATGATGTTGCTACGCATTCTAGACATAAACCATATGTTACATGAATCATCCAGGATTGATGTGCTAGTAATGATTATTTACAACCAATGTATAAAGCTATTGCTGAGGCAGATGCTGTTGTATTTGGTTGGAAATTAGAGGATTGCATCCACTACTGTGGAAATAATGATGAGGTGTTTAATGAGTTATCTTCAAGAGCATTTAAAGATGGGAAAAATTTAGTTGAATAGATATGTGATGAATTAATAAAAATAAGTAACAGATTGTAAAATTTCATTTTAAAGATATTGGGATTGCGTTTTTTTATTGAGTAATAGATATACCAATAGGTGAGTTTGAAATTAAATGTGAAGCCTTGCTTGGCATTTTGAAAATTATGCGACACAACTTTTTAAATTAGAAATGTGAACGATGGTCTTTGATAATTGAATAATACAGTGTTAAAAATTCTTATGTTTTCTGTAAAATAATGAAAATATGTAAATGTTATAGTATAATTTTCATAATGATTAAATCGCAGTTGTAATAAATTGTGAACGATAAATAGTAATGTATCGAGTTGGTTATAAATTATGAAGAAAATTTATAGAAAATGAAATGTACAAATCAGAATTTGAATATATATTGATAAAATGGAAATTATATTATTGTAAAGG
The DNA here is from genome assembly GCF_000633595.2 of Clostridium drakei. Classification (GTDB taxonomy): domain Bacteria; phylum Bacillota; class Clostridia; order Clostridiales; family Clostridiaceae; genus Clostridium_AM; species Clostridium_AM drakei. The sequence goes on from NZ_JIBU02000048.1 coordinate 153,116, forward strand.
ATTTATGATACAACATCTTTTATAACATAAATCTTTAGCTACGATACGTTGCGTTAAGGAAAACAACAGTTTCTTGTACTTTTGAGTCTCATAGTTTACTGTGAAATTACTACAATGAGTCTATGTAGGAATTAGAATATGGAGGTAATAATTATGACGGTAGGAGAAAAATTAAAAGAGGCAAGAAGAGGAGTTGGATTCTCGCAAGAACAATTAGCAGAAAAATTATGTGTATCTAGACAAGCAGTTACTAAATGGGAATCAGATAAAGGGATGCCCGATATAGGGAATCTAAAAGCAATCGCAACTTTGCTTAATATAAGTATTGATTATTTGCTAGACAATGATAGTAATATAGATAAACTAGTAATCAAAGAGTCAATCAATTTGGATGACTTTATAAAAAGTGGACGTTGTAGATGTAAGCAAGATGCGGTGGTATTAAATAAATTTAATGATGCAGACTTTATTTATCCACTTATGCGTAAAAAGAAGTTAACTCCTATTGAAAATGTTTTGGACTTTATTACGCAACCTGGAATTTTTGATATAGCGTATCAACTAAAAGACCGCAATGAGTATTATTTGATTGAAAAAGAAAATCAACAATATTTTGTATCTGTATCAAAAGAATTTATTGAGACAAGACAGTTAAGTAGTAAAGTGAATCCAAAGAAATTTGCTGTTGGAGATATTGAATATAAAAAAGCACCATACGAACTTTTAAAAGAATAGTAGTGTACAAATTTCAATTTGTAGAGTAGTCTTAATGAATAATTTTCTTATTTGACGTAACAATTGAAAAAATGAACAATTTGCAAAAACACTGCATTATTCAAAGTTGAATTTTGTGGTGTTTTTGCGTCGCATTTCAAAGACTATTTGTATTTGCTGGGATATAATCGGCTTTTATTTGTAAAAGTTATGATATAATCACTATTAATAAAGGCAAAATAGTAAAAAAATGTGAATTAAAGATTATTTATTTGTTTAAGTAATGTATAAATTCTATCATTTATTATAGTTACAAATATGAAAAGGAGAGTTTTAGTTATGAAAATAAAAGATTCAATAGTTTTGGTAACAGGAGCAAATAGAGGATTTGCATTTACTCAAGTACTCTTGGAGATGGGAGCAAAAAAAGTATATGCAGCTGCACTTTCATTGACAAATGATGTGAGATTATCCCTAAATAGCAAAGGGGTTCAAGTATAAGCTATTTATGCTGGTTTTATTGACACAGATATGATGGCAAGCTTCAATGGGAAAAAGTTATCACCATATTCTGTGGCCTATGATTCATTATTAGCTATAAGTCAAGGTTCACAGGAAATTTTAATTGATGAAATGTCAAGAAACTCAAAACTTCACTCAATTGATGAAATACCGTTATTCGTATAGCTTTTGTAGTAAATAATTGTAATGCAAAGATAAAGTGTATTTATTGTAAATTTAGGATGGGTACACTTTATTTTATTTATTTAGTATAATAGTATCAATATTTTCAAAATCTAATGTTACTACAGCAGTATGAAATTCAATTTCAAAAAGTACTAAGTATTGTCCCACTTGTTCCACGGTATACTTATATTCAGGAATTTTTCTTATAAACTCATCAGCAACATCAAAAATTGTGCGAGAGCTTTTTTTAACAATTCCTTTTGCTTTAACATGTTCATTACCATGATGAGGAATTGTAGTAAAAGCAATATTAGGGTTATTTTCAAACTCTTTTACCTTATTATTATCTCCAAAAGTAGTAAAGAACAAAATGTTTGTATTGCTGTCAAAATAAAAATTCACTATTCTGACATTGGGACAGTTATCTGGACTTGTTGCCAATGCAATTTCATTCTGTGTATCCATTATTCGTATAAAATCATTTTTAGTTATCATTAATATTTCCCCTTTTCTTTCTTTTATAATCATAGTATACTTTGAAAAGGTGTCAAATGCTGATACCTTTTAATTTTCAATTAAATTTTATTAGTAAAGGAAATGGTTATGAATAAATCAGAAAGATTAAATGATATGATGCTATTTTTAAATGATAAAAATTTATTTAACTTAAAGGATTTAATGGATAAGTATTCAATATCAAAGAGTACAGCTATAAGGGATATACAGGCATTGGAATCAATAGGCATGCCAATATACTCCCAATCAGGTAGAAATGGATATTATGGCATTCTTCAAAATCGATTGCTTTCACCTATAGTATTTACTGTTGATGAAGTATTTGCTATGTATTTTTCAATGCTGACTTTAGGAGCATATGAAACAACTCCTTTTCATTTAAGTATAGAGAAATTGAAGAATAAATTTGAAAATTGTTTATCAACTGAAAAGGTGAAAATGCTACATAGAATAGAAAAAATATTTAGTTTAGGTGCTATTCAACATAACAATTATAGCTATTTTTTAAAAGATATTTTACAATTTGCTATGGAAGAAAGAGTTTGCGAAATTAAATATAGTAAAAAAGGTATTGAGAATAGATACATCGTACAAATTTTTGATATTTCATCGGTATATGGTCAATGGTATGCTACTGGGTATAATTTTGAGACGGATAGTACACAAGTATTTCGATGTGATAAAGTGTTAGATGTTAAGGAAAGCACAAAGTATGAAGCAAAACCGTTTATGGAATTTGTAAAGACTGCTGATATGCTATATAAAGCTCCTGATGCAACTGATTTTGAAATTGAAATATCAAAACAGGGAGTGGACTTATTTTATAAAGAACACTATCCTTCAATGAAGCTTTATATAGATGAGGAAAGAAATTTTATTCGAGGTTTCTATAATAAGGGAGAAGAAGAATTTATTGCGACTTATTTAATTGGTTATGGTCAGAATATATTATTCATACAGCCAATTAAATTAAAAGAGCTCATGATAAAAAAAATGGATATTTTAAAAAAACATCTGTTATCAATAAGTGATCTTAATATCTCTTCATAAACTCAATCCCCTGTATTTGCGTATCCTTCATCACAAAAAGAACTATATGATCAATTCCTGCAGAATCTTAAAAGTTATTTTAAGACTCCTGGAATAAGCGAGGTACACTAGAGAAATAAATAGATGTTTTCAGGCAGCTAAGTTTTAATGCTTTTTACTTCACCAAATATTAAACTTAAACATATTATGATAAAGTAATATATAAATTGGGGTGGTTTCTATTTATAATCAAAGATTTCGTCCTAGATTCATTTGTTCGTATTGTATGAGAGCTATAAACCTATATCCAGTAAAGATAAAAACTTTAGCAGGAAATAAGTGGGGATTTATAAACAATAGAGGGAATTTTGCAATCAGCCCCAATTTTGATTATGCCGAAGATTTTCAGGATAATGGACTCGCTGTAGTAAGTGTTAATAATTCTTTTGGAATTATAAATACCACGGGGAACTTTGTTGTGTTGCCTAAGTACAATTACATTAATCAATTTTCCGAAGGTCGCGCAGTAGCCTCTTATAATGGAGAATATAAATTAATTGATGAAAACGGAAGTATATTAAATACAAAAAAATATGATTACGTAGGGAATTTTAAAAACGGAAGGGCAATAGCCTCAGCTTTTGATGAGAAAGGTAAATATTTTTATGGGTATATAGATAGAGATGGAAAAGAGGTAATACCCCTCAAATATGAATCCGCCAGCGATTTTGTGGAAGGAAAGGCAGTAGTTAAAATTAAGGATGAGGATTACGCACTAATAGGACCAAATGGAGAAGTCTTCAATAGTTATAAATATTACCTTGTGGGCAGCTTGGGCGAGGGACTTTTAGTTTTTCAAGAAAAAATGGACGGCAAATTTGGCTATATCGACGAAAAAGGAAGAGTAATAATAAAACCACAGTTTAACATGGCACAGCCTTTTAGCCAAGAAAGAGCCATAGTGAACACCAGATCTGACAGCATTGTAAGTAAATATGGGCTCATAGATAAAGCTGGTAATTATAAAATAAAGCCAGAATACAATGACATAATTCTTATGGGTGAAAATAGAGCAGCTGTAGGTATAGCTATAGAAAAGGAAAACCCATGTATAGGCTCCCTATATGCCATTGCAGATACCGAAGGTGATTTTTTAACCAATTTTATTTATTTAGGTGTTTCCAGCTATAATAATCGTCTTGCTTCTGCCTATGATAGTAAAAATACTTTTTTCATAGATAAAAGAGGGAGACTAGTAAGGAGCCTGCCTATTGTTAGAGGCAACGGCAGCCTTGCCTTTATTGGAAAACTGATTAGAGCTATTGTAGATAACAGGTTTACCTACTTTGATATGAACGGAAGGATCTTTTATAGGCAAAATATCATAATCCCACTAAATTATATGTACAGAGTAAGGGAAGAAGAATATAAGCCTAACAAGAACTATATTATATACTACCCTCAAGTAGAAGGAATGAAAAATTTAGTTTTAGAAAATAGCGTTAATGAAAGGTTAAAACAGTTATCACAGGTGAAGCAGGTTGATCCTAACGCACAACTTGATTATAGCTATGGCAGGGATTTTTCTATAGAGTTCTTCAAAAAGAAGCTATTGGTTTTGGAACTTGATGGGTATCGTTATCCTTTGTGTGCAGCTCATGGTATGCCAATAAAGATTTATTCACATATAGACCTTGTTACCGGGAGGTTTTATGAACTTAAGGATTTGTTTAAAGTAAGCAGCAACTATGTGCAGGTACTAAGCGATATCATAGGAGAGCAGATAAAGAAAGCGCAGCACCTCTATGTTTTCTCGGGCAGCTATAAAGGAATAAAGAAAGATCAACCTTTTTATGTAGATGAGAATGCTTTATATATTTATTTTGAACCATACGAAATAGCTCCGTATGCTGCTGGATTTCCAACTTTTAAGATTCCATACAGAGAAATTTCGAATATTATAAATGTAAGAGGAGAGTTTTGGAGGGCTTTTAATTAAAATTCAATATTTTTCTTAATTTTGGAGAATTAAAATGACGAAGCTGAAACTCTACAATAAAACCCAGAGTTCTGTAGAGTATGCCTGCATAAAGAATTAAGTTTAAATGAAATAATGGATATAATTTATCAGGATGTTATAAAGTGAATAACAAACTCCAATTTGTCGTTGCTTTTTTGCCTGAATATGGTATAATAAATTAAACTTATCAGAGGACTTGTAATCAAAAGATTATTTAAGTGGGATAAGATCCGAAAAGATCTTATCCCATTTTTTTCTAGCTCATTATACTATATTTAACAACTTCGTTGATTGTATTTTGATGTGTCTATGCAGAATATAATTCAAGTGAAAATTAGAAGTTAGAGGAGGCAATTACTAGATGTATTTAAAAACAGATAGACTGATAATTCGTGATTTTGATAAAAAAGATGCTGCGGGATTGTATGAATATCTTCAGCACCCACCTGTACATTGTTTCATGAGTGAAAAATTAGATTCACTTGAGGAAGCAGAAAAAGAAGTAGAGCAAAGGGCCAAAGAAGGTGAACACTTTGCTGTTTGCTTGTCCGATACAGATTCAATTATAGGGGATGTTTTTGCCATGAAAGAGGAGCCTGATACATATAGCGTGGGATGGAATTTTAACTTGAAATATGGCAAGAGTGGTTATGCAACTGAAGCGGCAAAAGCGTTAATGGACTTTCTCTTCAATAAGGATGCAAGGAGAATATATGCTTATGCTGAAGACGATAATATTCCATCCCAAAAGCTTTGTGAGAGACTTGGAATGAGAAAAGAAGGACTCTTTATTGATTTTATATCTTTTGTGAACAACCCAGATGGAACTCCGTATTATGAAAATACTTACCAATATGCCATTCTGAAAAGAGAGTGGATAGAGCTATTAACTTATTAATTTACATAATTTTATAGGATATGATAGGATTGCTTATAAATAAAGATGCTTTGGATAGCAGGAGGTTGCAAGATGATGATGGCAGTTAAATTGGCCTTCTAAAATTAATAAATAAAATTTTAGGAGGCTAATTTATGAAATTTAATTTGATAGATATTGAAAATTGGAATAGAAAACCATACTTTGAGCACTATTTAAATGCAGTTAGGTGCACTTACAGTATGACTGCAAATATAGAGATAACTGGGTTACTGCGTGAAATTAAACTTAAGGGGCTGAAACTGTATCCTACGCTTATTTATATCATTACAGCTGTGATTAATCGTCACAAGGAGTTCCGCACTTGTTTTGATGAAAACCGCAAGTTAGGATATTGGGATAGTATGAGCCCAAGTTATACTGTCTTTCATAAGGAGGACGAAACTTTTTCAAGTATTTGGACAGAGTATGACGAGAGCTTTCCACGTTTTTACGATAATTACCTTGATGATATCAAAAGTTATGGCGACGTTTTAAAGTTCATGCCTAAGCCAGATGAACCTGGCAATACATTTAATGTGTCCAGCATTCCATGGGTGAATTTTACCGGATTCAACCTAAATATATACAACGATGCAACATATCTAATCCCTATTTTTACTATGGGTAAGTTTTTTCATCAGGATAATAAAATTTTTATACCTATGTCCATTCAGGTGCATCATGCGGTTTGCGACGGTTACCATACCAGCAGATTTTTTAATGAGGTACAGGAATTATCGTCAAATTTTGAGACATGGTTAGATGAAAAATAATATAAAAATTGCTTGTGCTTGGGTGCTATAAACAAAGGGGTAGTAAATGGCAAATGTCATTTACTATCCCTTTTAATTTTTTTTGGAGGAGACACCTAAATATTCATTATCCCTTGGAACACCTAGTATTCCTTTTTATATTTAATAAGTGTGAATCTTAGAGGATGCTTGTTTTCGCATTCTTATGAGGCTCGTCAATTTCGACCTCTTCTTATTTGACGCAACAACTGAAAAAACGAACAATTTCAAAAAACACTGTATTATTCAAAGTTGAATTATATGGTGTTTTTGTGTCACATTACAAATACTATTTGTATTTATTTTAAATTTACGATATATATTTTTTCTGAAAATTAGGCAACGTAACTATTGAAAGTGAAGATACGAACGATGCTCTTTGAAAATGAATAATACGGTGTTTTTCGTCGTAATACAAAGACTATTTGTATCTATTTTTAATTTACGATATATACTTTTTCTGAAAATTATACGACGTAAATGCTGAAGAAGGAAACACGAACGATGGTCTTTGAAAATGCAATAACGCAGTGTTAAAAAATAGAAATCTATAGTATTTTAACTATTGTCTTTATATAAATCTTTCCTAAATAATAAAAGTGTATATTTTCATATATTGCGGTGTATATCTTGATATGGTATAATTGTTGATAATATCAACAAATAGGGGGAGTTAAATTGAATAAAGCGGAAATAGTTAGGAAAGAATTACGACTAATTATAAGAGAATTAGGTTTACTTAATTATGATTGTCTAAATTCAGGATTAACATTATCTCAAGCACATATACTAAGTTATCTTAAAAAAAATGGAATCGTTTCTTTTAGCGAATTGGTGATGCAATTGGGAATTGATAAAGCTTCTCTAAGCAGAATTCTTAATAACTTAGAAGCTAAAGAATTTATAAAAATAGAGAAATCCCATACTGATAAAAGAGTGAAATACATTAGTATCCTATCACTAGGTATGGAAGCGATAATAAATGGAGATTGTGAAGCGAATAAATTTATTAATCAAATCTTAGATTTAGGATATGCGGATGCAAATGATAACATTGTAAAATCACTTAGAGAGTTTCGTATACTTGCATTAAAAAATAATCTTATAAAAAATAATTCTCGAATAGAAATAGAAAGAGTTTCATCAAATTTTATGGATGATGCAATTAAGCTAGCAACAGAAGTATTTACTTATGAGCAAAATATTCCTGAAAGATTAATACCTATAAATGCGGAGTTGAGTCAAATTTGGTGGTGTGCAAGAGTAGGGGAAGATATTGTTGGAGTGATAGCTGCTTGGAATGAAAATAATCAATGGCATCTGGGAAGATTTGCAGTTGATAGAAACCTACGAGGCTTAGAAATAGGCAAAAAAATGCTTATATTGTCGTTAAATGAAATTTTTAACCTTGATGTAGAGAAAGTTTTTGTTGAAGCAAGGGATATAACTGTGAGAATGTTAGAACAATTTGGCTGTAAAGTAGTAGAAGAACCAATAGATTTTTATGGTGAGCCAGTTACACCTATTACAATAAAAAAGTGTGATTTTATAAATAAGATAAAATTACAAACAAAATGAGTAGTATTATTGATATGATAATAATATTCTTATTTAACAAAACAATTAAAAAAAGTAAATGATTTATAAAAACACTGCATTATTCGAATTTAAATTTTACAGTATTTTTTCGTCGCAATACAAAGACTATGTGTTAAATTAAGAACAGAAATGCTTTTTTTATTTTATCACTTATTAGATTAATGCATGATTATAAGATATGGGGAGGATTGTAAAATGAAATTCATGAAAAGTATTAATGCAATAGATACACATACAGTAGGAGAGCCAACAAGAATAATAGTGAACGGTACTCCTAAAATAATAGGCAATACAATGTCTGAAAAAAAAGATTATATTGCTAAAAATATGGATTATATTAGAACTTCTACTATGTTAGAACCTAGAGGACACAAAGATATGTTCGGTTGCATTATCACTGAGCCAACTATGCCAGAAGCTGATATTGGGGTTATATTCATGGATGGTACAGGTTATATGAATATGTGCGGTCACAGTATCATTGGTGTTGCTACTGTTGCAGTGGAAACAGGCATTGTAGATGTAAGAGAGCCTTATACTGAAATTAAAATTGAATCACCAGCAGGTCTCGTAACTGCAAAAGTTAAAGTAGAGAATGGTAAAGCAAAGGAAGTATCCTTTGTTAACGTTCCTTCATTTATATATAAGAGAAATGTAAAGATTGATTTAGCTGATGTTGGAACTATTGCTTTTAATATAGTTTTTGCAGGCAATTTTATTGCTGTTATAAATGCAGAAGAAGTTGGAATAAAGATTAACAAAAAAAATATTGGTAAACTTATTGAAAAAGCAATGATACTGCTAAAGCTTATAAATGAAAAGATACCTGTGGAACATTCTGAGAAAAAACATATTAAATCTGTTGATTCAATTGAATTTTATGGCCCGCCAAAAACTTCTGAGGCTAATAGTCAAAGTGTTGTTATCTTTGGGGCAGGTCAGTTTGATAGATCCCCATGCGGAACAGGAACTTGTGCAAAAATAGCAATGATTTATGAACAAGGAGAATTAAAAGTTGGTGAGACTTTTGTAAATGAGAGTATAACCGGTACTACTTTTAAAGGAAAAATCATTGAGGAAACAAAAGTAGGAGAACATAATGCAATTGTTGTTGAAATCACTGGAAGTGCATATATTATAGGATTCAATCATCTTGTCATTGATGAAGAAGATCCAGTTAAATTTGGGTTTCAAACAGAATAGATTAAAATTTAAAACACCGTATTATTCTGAACTGCACCCTGTCAAGTAGACACCATGTTAATAGAAAAAGAGTATCTCGCCTAATGAGAAACATGAAACTTTTTCCTAAAGGATGTCGTTATCGCTATAAACATTAAATTTACTTAACTTTGTGTCTACAAAACCTGGACAACTCCAGTGTTAAAGATACATATACTTTCTATATAATTGTGAAAATATATTAGGAAACATGATACAATTGTGATATAAATAATATCACAATTGTAAATAGAGATGATGCACCTTGAGGAACAGTACCTTAAAATGTGTTATCTCTTTCTTATGCTGCGATGCAACTGTGATATCATGCATACGTTACCTCAGATTATTAAATAATATAAGTACAATAGAAAGATTTGGAGTGAAGATGATGGAAAAGTATTATATGTTATTTAGGGGTAATAAAATTTATATTAAGTCCAACAAAAGTAGAAAGATTATAGAATATACTTTAAACAATCCAACAACATATCCTAACGTACCTATGTATTATGGAATTTTTAATAATGATAATATCATAAAAGATCTAAAGACCTTTATTGAAAAAAACTTAAATGTTGGCAGTAGTTTCATGAAGATAGTTTCTGGAAAGAAGATTTGTTTACTTATACCAGATGATGTAACAGAAGTTACAGATATTGAAAAACGTGCTTTTGATGACTTTGCTAGAAAGCTGTTTGGTGCAAAAAATGTTCTTCTTGGATCAGAATTTCCTTTCGTGGCTCCATATGAAGAAAATGGCTATGTATGCATTTCAAAAACATGCAGAATGATGGTAATGACTTACGTGAAGGATAAACATAAAAATGTCTTTAACCAAAAGTTTATAGAAGCGAAGGAATATACAAATGAAGAGATCTATAATTTTATTAATGAACTATATGGTGGTTTTGGTAGTATACCTAAGATATATTTTAATGGACTAGGCTTATCCCAATACTCTGATATAGGAATCATTACTGATGTTATGGATTTGGTTAACAACTTTGAAAATGCTTTAGAATTAGCAAAGATATAGTTAATTTTTAGCTAAAATAAGTAGATGGATTAAAAAAAGGAAAATTGGAGATTTTAACGGCGAATTAGTATTAGAGTCTGTTCCTGAAGAGAGGGATGACGTATCACTATAAACCCACTCTTTAAACAGTTCCCTGAACTTAGAGTTAAGTTGCAACTTTGTTATTTGACGCAACAACTGAAAAAATGAACAATTTGCAAAAATATTGCATTATTCAAAGTTGAATTATGTGGTGTTTTTGTGTTGCATTTCAAAGACTATTTGTATCTATTTTAAATTTACGATATATACTCTTTCTGAAAATTATACGAATTAATCAATAAATCTAAATATATTAATGATCTTTGACAACTAAATAATTTGGTGTTTAATAATAATTTTATTTCTATTCATTTTGATTTGCCTTAATATACCAATATGAAAAATATGATATAATTACCAATATGTAATTTAAAATTATAATATATTACGTATTTGTATTTATTAGGGGGTAAATAAATGATTAAGAAAATATTAAAAAAAAGATATACAAAAGTATATATATTACTAGTATTATTTTTATTAATACTTTCTCAGTTTTGTACAGGATGTAATTCATTTTTTTATAACAAAAAAGAGTTACCAATTAATAACAATAAAGAGATAAGTTTATCTGATGAAAAAATTATGATGGATACTATTAATTCAATATGTACTACTAATAGAAAATTTGGTTCAGATGGTGAGAAAAAAGCTTGTGAAGTTCTAAAAAATCAAATACAATCTTATGGATATGAAACTCAAGTTCAAAAGGTTCCATATAAATATCATAATGAGCAAGGACAAGAAAAAATAGAAGAAAGTCAGAATTTAATTGCAATTAAGAGAAGTGCTTTAAAGCAGAGTAAAGGCACAATTATTGTTAGTGCTCATTACGATTGTGCACAAGATTCTATGGGAGCAAACGACAATGCTTCTGGGGTTGCTGTAGTTATGGAGGTAGCTAGACTATTAAACAAATCATTCAATGATTATGAATTACGATTTATTTTCTTTGGAGGTGAAGAATTTGCATCTATTGGTTCTAGATATTACTTAAGTCAGTTATCAGATAATGATAAAAAAGATATAAAAGCCAATATAAACATGGACTCAATAGCACAGAAAAATCATGATAATCCATACATTTTTACAGTAGATGGTAAATCAAATTTTGCTACAGAATTATTAAAAAATAATTCTAAAAACAAAGATATAATCATAAAAAAAATGAATCGTGAAATAAGTGATTATGTTGAATTTGATAAATGTAGAATACCATCATTATGTATAGGACAAAGTTATGATAAAAATTTAAACATAAATGGACCAGAAGATAAAATTTCAATTGTAGACAAAACAAAACTTAAATTAGTTGCAGATATAATTGTGAGAGCATTAAGTAATTAAATATTTTATCGAAACACCGCATTATTCAATGAATTGTGTGGTGTTTTTATGTCGCATAACAAAGATAAAGCGTATCTATTGAGAATTCAAGATGGATACACTTTATTTTTTATTGTAATAAAGTAAAGTTTGATATTTGTAAACTATGTTATAATTTAGTAAAAGATAAGGAGTAATTTCTAGGTAAATTTTGTGGCAGGATAAAAATAATTAATCTTTTCAAAAAATATATATGGGATAATATTGTTAAAATGTACAAGAAGGGCAAAAATCATGAGTATGGAACATAAAGCTTTTGTTTTTGATACAAAAAATTATATGAAACAGTTGAATGATTTAATAGTTGATAGAGGTGCTAATGATGACATTGCAGCTATTAGACAGTTCATTGAGGAACATCTAGATAATATGAAATCCCCTTATACTGGTGAGGAACTGGATGAGAACTGGGGTGAAGAAATAGAAAAAGGTGATATACAAGAGTATGCAGATTTCGCTTTGACAGGTTATTATGCTCCATATGAAGATATTGGACTGTCCTATGAATGGGATATGCTGCTAAAAGCTTTAAAAAAGTTAGATTTCATAGAAGCAGAGTATTGTATATTGGGAAAATCAATTCAAAAAGAAAATTTTAAAATAGACCCTGGGCGATGCGGGTTAGGATTAGTTTATGCAGAAGACATACCTATACTTTATCAAAAATTAATTACTGTTAAAAATAAATTAGATGAAATCAATATAAAGAAATCAAAAATCTTTACTGAAATTGAGGAAAAAGATTTAAAAAGTGTTTTAGAAAATTTGATTTTCATTTTCCAATCTGCTTTGAATGATAAGAAAGGACTTATGCTCACATTTTAAAATTTACACTAGTGTTTAAGCACAGACAAAATTCAAATTTAAGTTTATTAATATTTGTAGAGGTGATTTTATGGTGTATAGAAAAAGTACTTTAGAGGATTGTAGAGCCGTTTATGATCTAATATGTGACATGGAAAATAAGAAACTTCCATATGACAAATTTGAAAAAATCTATCATAATCAAATTAATGACTTCAATTATTATTGCCTTGTCTTGGAACATGATAATATGGTAATTGGTGCTTTGAACATGCGATTTGAAGATCAACTGCATCACGCAGAAAGGATAGCTGAAATTCTTGAATTTGCAGTTGCCACTACATATAGAAACATGGGAATCGGAAAAGAAATGCTTTCTCAAAGTTGTCAGATTGCAAAAGATAACGGCTGTTCACAAATCGAAGTGGACTGCAACCAACTGCGTAAGGATACACATCGTTTTTATATTAGAGAAGGTATGCATAACTTTCATTTCAAATTTTCAAAGCAGTTAATTGGTGATAATGTACAGGAAAATGCTTTAGGCAGATAACATCAACCAACAATATTTTTGTCATGCAGGAGTTATAAATAAAATTGGAAATGAAGTTATTAATTTAAAGCAAAGTTTGATATTTATAAATTATGTTATAATTTAGTAAAAGATAAATTAGTAATTTGCAGAGATGTTTTACAGAAAAATTTTACTTAATGGAGGTAGCAAAATGATAATACAAACTGAGCGCTTGGAGCTTATTCCATTAACACTTAATCAATTAGAACTATGGATTGAAGATATTACTGAACTTGAAAAAGAATTAGATTGTTTTTATAAGGCAGAAGCAATGGAAGGATTTTTTCTTGAAATAGTAAAGAAACAGTATGAAATAATCCAAAAAGATCTTAATAATTATTTATGGCATAGCTTTTTTCTATTAATTCGCAAGGATGATAGGGTTGTAGTAGGTTCAGCAGATTTCAAAGATATTCCTAACGAAAATGGCGAAGTTGAGATTGGGTATGGCTTAGGTAAAGAGTTTGAACATAATGGATATATGACAGAAGCTGTAAATGCAATGTGTGAGTGGGCATTAAAGCAAAATGGTGTTACAAGTGTAATTGCTGAAACTTATTTAGAAAATTTGGCGTCACAAAAAATTTTAGAGCGTTGTGGATTCAAAAAGTATAAAGAAGGAGAAACTTTTTGGTGGAAATTGTAATGTAGCATTTGCAGGAGCAGGATGGTCTCACGTAATTCCTGAAATAGAAAGTTATATGATAAACAAGTCAGATTACTATTTTTAAACTATTGAATTATTTAAGAAGTTTATATTTTCTACATAGAGTTTCATTAATGTAGTATATTCTTTAATTGTATAATTATGGAATTGATGAAAAGGGGGATAAAAGTGGATTGCTTAAGTACAGAACTTAGGAAACGTCTTATTGAAAAGGGTGCCTCAATTGTTAGATTCGCAGACTTAAAAGATATTCCAGAAAGTCAAAGGGAGAGTTATAAATACGGAATCTCAATTGCAGTGGCATTGAATCCATATATAATTGCAGGAATAGAGAATGGACCAACAAAAGATTATTATGGTGAATATATAAGAGTAAATAATCTGCTAGATGACCTTGATGAATATGCAGCAAAGATTATAACACAGCATGGATTTAGAGCATTACCAAAAGTAAAAAGAAGCATCAAAACAGATGAAACAACTTTAGCAACGATTTTACCTCACAAAACTGTAGCAACTAGGGCTGGAATTGGTTGGATTGGAAAATGTGCGTTACTTGTTACAAAAGAATTTGGTTCTGCAGTAAGATTATCAACTATATTAACTGATGCACAACTAAATGTTGGATCACCTATAAATGAATCAAAATGCGGTAAGTGTTTAATATGTACAAGTTTTTGTCCTAGTAATGCTGTGTTAGGAGTTAATTGGAAAGTAAATATGGATAGAGATAACTATTTCGATGCTTTTAAGTGCGGAGATGAAGGCCGAAAAAGAAGTAATAAACTTGGAGTAGAAGAAAGAATTTGTGGAAAGTGTATGTTTATCTGCCCTTGGACACAAAAATATTTAAAATCAAAAGAAAAAAACTAAGTTAACCAATAGTTAATTTTTAAGAATAAAAAATGGAAGTCATCCAATAGTTGGAACAAAGATAAATATGAAAGCTTAGCAAAAAAGAGAATTAAAAAAGACAAAAAACTTGATTTTGTAAAAGATGATCCTAGAATAAAATTTTTGCTGGAATAATACTAAATTCTTATTTAACGAAATAATCGAAAAAGCGAATAATTTTTCTGCACACTGCATTATTTAATTTTGAATTATGCGGTGTTTTTGCGTCATATTTTAAATATAAAGTGTATCTATTGAAAATTTAAGATGGGTACACTTTATTTTTTGTTGCAATAAAGCAAAGTTTGATATTTGTAAGTATGTTATAATTTACTAAATAGTAATTTGTTTAAAAAGGAGGAAATAAAATGACTGAACTAATAACGTTACAATTATTGTTTGAAGCGGGAGAAATAAAATTCTACATTTATCCGGTTGTAATTAAAAATAATGATGATTTAATTTTAATTGACACAGGATTTCCTATGTTTTTGCCAGTAATAGAAAAAGCTTTTGAGAAAAAAGGGTTAGATATCAGAAAGCTTCAACAAGTTATTTTAACTCACCACGACCATGACCATATGGGAGCAGTAAAGGAACTTGTAAAAAAATATCCTTCTGTAAAGGTGAAGTGTTCTGCAGAGCAAATTCCATATGTTTTAGGAAAAAAGAAATCACTTAGGTTAGAACAGGCAGAGAAATTTGGGGCAGATGATAGATTTATACAAACCATAAAAAGTGTAGAATATTTGGATTCTGTTTTAGAAGTAGCAGATAATGAAATTATCTGTGATGGAGTAAAAGTTATTGAAACATCAGGGCATATGCCAGGACATATCTCTATTTATATTGAATCAATGAAAACCTTAATAAGTGGAGACATGTTAGTTTTAGAAGATGGTGTATTATGTATTGCTGATGAACAATTTGTGTTAGACAAAGTGGCAGAAATAAATTCACTAAAGAAAATTCTTAATCTGGATATTGAAAAAATTATATGTTTCCATGGTGGAGAGTACAAAAGCAATAATTTAAAAGAAGATTTGAAAAAAGTTATTGCAAAGGGATATAAAAGCTAAGCAATAAATTGAAATTTAAGGTTTAGAATTATAAATAGTAAATTTGTGGGGGTACTGTATTGTATGGAAATGATTGATATTTATGATGAATTAGGTCAAAAATGTGGTAAGATTAAGTTAGCACTTTCTATACAAGCACACCATGCATTGGTTGACGGAATACATGGTGGCCAGTTCTTTAGTGATTTTCAAGAAATTTTGTCTAAACCATCAAAGTATCTATAATAAAAATGGTAATTTACGGAGAAAAATAAATATGGATCGTGTATATGTAAGTTGCCTCGAATTTGAAAATATTACCACATAAAAATTTCACTAAAATAAATAAAAAAGTATTGATAAGTTACTCATTAGTGATTTAAATATTCAGAGTGATTTTGATGTTATGAATAATGAATTGATAAATAACAATAATCAAGATATTATAAAGTCCTTGCTAAATTCTGCTAGAGCAAAACTTATTGGTGGCTGTAAAGAAGATGAAGTCGAAGCTCTTGAGGAATTTGATAGGTATACAAGCAGGCAGAGGCCTTATTTAGTATTGATTGATGGCAGCTTAATTTAAAATTTGAAAATTATTAGATATAACTATTGAAGTTGAAAATGTGAGTGATTTTCTTTAATAAGTGAATAATGTGGTGTTAAAAGATAAAACTACTTTATATTTATTGGAAAATTAATTATTATTTATAACATTTTATACTTATTTTAAAAAATATACAAATATGATAAAATATAAATATTCAGGTTTTAAAAACTAATTAGAATAGTAAGAAGGGAGGGAATATTAATGGGATTAACAATAGGAAATGAAAATCCATATATTAAATATCCTACAAAGAATCTTATAAAAAATAATTCTTCAGAATCAGAACAAAAATATTCTGAGAAAGTAAAGACAAGCAGTAATGGAGCTCACGATGAAATTAAGTTTGTTAAAGAGGAAGGAACTTCAAATATATATGTTGGATACATAAATGGAATTAAGATGGATGAAAAATTTATAACCGATCCAGTATATAGAGATAATGTTCTTAAGGCATGTAATGACAAAGAAGAAGCAATATTAAAAAAAATAATTGGATCAGAAAGTTAAAATAAAAAGAAGAGAAATCTTCTTTTTTAACATGACAATTAAAAAACGAATAATTTACTCTAACACCTCATTATTCATA
Organism: Clostridium drakei; assembly: GCF_000633595.2. GTDB lineage: Bacteria > Bacillota > Clostridia > Clostridiales > Clostridiaceae > Clostridium_AM > Clostridium_AM drakei. The sequence continues at coordinate 170,311 of NZ_JIBU02000048.1, forward strand.
AATTGAATTTTGGGGTGTTTTTCATTATGGATACACTTTGTTTTTTATTGGAGTAAAGTAAAGTTTGATATTTGTAAACTATGTTATAATTTAGTAAAAGATAAGTAGTAATTTCTAGATGAATTTTGTGGCAGTATAAAAATAATTAATCTTTTCAAGAAATAAATGTGGGATAAATAAGAAACTTCCATATGGCAAATTTAAAAAAATCTATCATAATTCAATTTAATTAAGTTTAAGTAATATAAATAGTAATTTGTTTCGCTATATTCTTAATATGCTTATTGACTTTAAAATAGTGATAATTAAACAATAGTAAACCAACGAGAAATATAAAAGATATAAAACAACTCAATAAATGGTGGCTTAGAACTTTATTACAATGAAAAATGTATCAAAATATAAGGAGGACAGTGATATGAGTAGTTTAGGAGTGAACAGTGTAGTTGATAATTCGTATAGTTATAAGAATATGAATCGAAAGGTAACAACAAACATTAAAAGTTTTGAAAATGAAGTAAAAAGAGCATCGGACATTGGAAATACAGCCATTCCAGTCTATACTCCAAAATTTGAGGGTGATATGATTATTAATCAGCCGCCTAATTACAGTAATCTCACTTATGATAATGCTATTTTGAATAAATCAAAAGATGAAATGACAATGGGTGAGTATAAACAGTACATTATGAATGAAATGTCAAAAATACCAGTTAGCTCTTATTATCAGGCAAGTTTTTCAGGTTCTTTAATAATTAAGGAAGAAGCATTTAAAAAAATGAAAAGTGATCCGGAATGGGAAAAAACAGTGCTGAATATGCTTAGAAAAATGTATTCTGTGAATGGTTTACCGCAGAGAAGTTACTGTATACAGGTTATTGGTGCATCGGAAGCAGAATGTTATGGCTATTCAGTGCCAATGGATAATGGTAGTAATTTTCTTACATCTAAGAGTAATCAAAAATCATGGTGCCAGAAACGTCATGAAAAAATGGAAGAACAGGTAAATAAGCCTCAACAAAAAAACACACAACAGCAGGCACAGGATGAGCAAGAGTATGCAAGGCAGATGTATGTGAATAGTCAGAGAATCTTGAATTTGTTTAATTTAAATACATTAAAATCAGATGAAATAGATGAACAAGCATTTATGCAGGCAATGTCATCTGGCGCAGTTACATATAGGAAATTTACACAAGGGCAGAGGGTAAATATGTCTACCATCTGAATTTTGAATAATTTTCCATAATTTCATCTGCTTAAATAAAGTTTTAATCCATAAATTCCAATTTAAGATTGAGTATAATAAATAGTAATCTATAGGAGGGGGCCACTTGTGAATATAAAGAAAGTTTCAAATGATAAGAAAGTATATATTGACTTGTTGTTATTGGCTGACGAACAAGAAAATATGATAGACAAGTACCTTGAACGTGGTGAAATGTTTGTCCTTAACGACAATGGAGTAAAAGCTGAATGCGTTGTTACTAAAGAGTCGGACGGTATTTATGAGCTTAAGAATATTGCGGTTATACCTGATTGTCAACGAAAGGGCTATGGAAAGATGCTGATAGATTTTGTGTTTTTACATTACACCGATTGTAATACTATGCTTGTCGGAACAGGCGACGTTCCTTCTACACTCAGTTTTTATCAGAAATGCGGATTTTCAGAATCACATCGAATACAAAACTTTTTCACGGACAACTATGATCATCCGATGTTTGAAGACGGTAAACAGCTTGTTGATATGGTCTATTTGAAGCGGGAACAATAAATTCCAATGTAAGGTTAAGTATTATAAATAGTAAATTTGAAAGGATGAATGATGTAATGGCTGCTTTCGATAGTTACGATAATTATTATGATAGAGCAATGAAGGCTTATTGTTCTACAGAGAAAATAGATCCTAAAAATATTAATGATGAACAGAATAGGATAATTATTGAAAGATTACATAGATTTTATTTTTAATGAACTGAATGAGATTCCTTGTGAGTTTGATTTTCACTGGAAGGATTATAAAAAGTTTCAAGTTATATTAGATAGGAGATATGAGGTAATTTCAAGGAAACATTACACGTAATGAATTGAAATGCAACGAGAGTTATGTATAAGAAAATTTCATACTAAGTTATTAGATTTTGGAGGATTATAATATGAATAATTTAAATGAAGATAAAGAATTATTGGAAAAGATATATTTTGAACTTGAGAGTGGTAAAACAATAACAGAAGAAAGAAAAGAAGAATTGATACAGATAATTGATAATTTAGAGAATAAATTTAATAATGATGTAACAAAAAAGAATACACTTATTGAAATAAAGAATAAGTTAAAAGGTATAGAGATTGGTAAAGACGAAATTAATATAAAGAAATTTATTCTTGATTCAATAAAAGGAGTAATAAATCTGTTGACATCCTTTCCTTGGATTCAACTATAGATTTACAAGATAAATAGTAAATTTATCTGAAATGATTGTAATGTTTTATTTATATGGAAGTGAGGTTGTGTAAGGTGAATGGTAAGGAGTTAAAGACAAGAAGAGGGACTGTTTATTATTGGATTAGTCGTAACAAAAATCCGCACACAAAATGTATCGTTTTTACGCATGGTGTAACCGCTGATCACTCCATGTTTGAAAAACAGGTGGAATACTTTAAACAAGAATATACGGTAATTACATGGGATGTTCCTCTTCATGGTCTTTCACGCCCATATTCAAATTTTACATATGAGAATTGTGCACATGATCTGATGAGAATATTGGATCAGGAAAAAGTTGATAAGATAATATTGGTCGGTATGTCTATGGGTGGTTATCCCAGCCAGGAGTTCGCATTTCGTTATGCTGAAAGAGTAGAAGGTTTTATAGCACTTGATACCACACCTTTTGGCATTAGTTATTATTCAGGATTAGATATTTGGTGGTTAAAACATGTTGCTTTACTGGCAAAATGTTTTTCAGCAAATGCATTGCGAAAAAGTATGGCAAAATCCGTTTCTAAGACGAAGTATTCTTATGATAAGATGATAGAAATGCTTGCAACATTTACAAAATGCCAAATCATTGAACAGATGGATATTGCTTATGGTACCTTTATAAAGGAAAATAAAGATATTAGTTTTTCTTTTCCAGTACTGATTTTGCTTGGTGAATTCGACAAGATTGGAAAAGTAAGTCAGTATTGTCAAGCATGGTCCAAGAAAGAGGGATATCCACTTCATATAATAAGTAATGCAGCACATTTTTCAAACGGAGACAATCCAGAACAGGTAAATTCTGAGATACAGGAATTTATAGGGGGATTAAGTAAGTATAATATGTAGAACTAATATAATAAAAAATACAAGCAGTGGTATATATATTTAATATAAAATTTTTCTATATATGTAAAAATCACCGTAAAGGCAACCTGTCTGGGGCAAGGAATGTACTCACTGCATGGCATGTATCTGTAAATGTCTCACAGAAGCTATTGATTATGGGAAAAATAGTGTTGGTAAAGTCCGTTATCAATGTCCAATGTAATAAAAGAGGATTTGCACTGGTTTTTATAATAAGATTTATATGTTGATAACTTTGAATTTAAGATGGATACACTTTATTTTTTATTGCAATAAAGTAAAGTTTGATATTTGTAAACTATGTTATAATTTAGTAAAAGATAAAATAGTAATTTATCGGGAATGATTGCAATGTTACTTAATGTTTTATGTATATGGAAGAGAGGTTGAGTAATGCAAATGGTAATTTATGAAGGAGAATGTGTATTATGAAGAAATCAACCATTACAGCGATATTTAAAGCAAATATTAAAAAAGTATGGGAAGTAGTTACAAATAATAATAAATATGAGTGGCGGAGCGATTTAAGTAAAATTGATGTTTCAGCAGATGGAAACTCTTTTACGGAATATACAAAAGATAATTTTCCTACTGAATTTAAAATTACTTTAAAAAAACCTTATGAGCGATATGAATTTGATATAACTAATAAAAATATTTATGGTCATTGGATTGGAGTTTTTAGTTCTGTTAATAATAATGGTACACAGATTGAATTTACAGAAGAAGTATCAGTTAATAATCCTATAATGAATTTGTTTGTAGGTTTATATCTAAAAAAACAACAATCACTTTATATAGCAGATTTAAAAAAAGAACTGGGAGAATAAATTTTATAAGGAGAAAGAGTTATGAGTAAATATAATGCTTTGTGGGAATATGTCCAAAAGAATGATAGTCCATTAATAAAGTTATCTTTTGATGAAATACATAATATTTTGGGAATTAAGATAGATCATTCTTTTTTGAATTACAAAAAGGAGTTAACTCAATATGGGTATCAAGTTGGAAAGATTTCTCTTAAAGAACAGACAGTAATTTTTAAGAAGATTGATTAAGGGCTGAAAATTATATGAAAAGTTATAGGCTATATTGATTATATGTATAAATTAAGTAAAATCAATAAGTGTAGAGGATACTACACTAGATATCAAACAGAGGTGATTTTATGGTTTATAGAAAAAGTACTTTAGAGGATTGTAAAGCCGTTTATGATTTAATAAGTGACATGGAAAATAAGAAACTTCCATTTGATAAGTTTAAAAAAATCTATCATAATCAAGTTAATGACTTCCATTATTATTGTCTTGTCTGTGAACATGATGGTATAGTAATTGGTGCTTTGAACCTGAGATTTGAAGATCAACTGCATCACGCAGAGAAGATAACTGAAATTCTTGAATTTGCTGTTTCTGATAAATATAGAAACATTGGCATCGGAAAAGAAATGCTTTCTCAAAGCTTTCAGATTGCAAAAGATAACGGCTGTTCACAAATCGAAGTGGACTGCAATCAACTTCGTAAGGATACACATCGTTTTTATATTAGAGAAGGCATGCATAACTTTCATTTTAAGTTTTCAAAGCAGTTAATTGGGGATAATGTACAGGAGAATGCTTTAGGTAGATAAATTTCAATTTAAGGTTGAGTAATGTAAATCTCAATTTTATCAAGTTGTTTATAAATTTTATAGGTCAGAGCAAAGAGGTATAACTTAAAAGAGAAAAATGAAATAACAGCAAGTAAAATCAAGTATTGATCTTTCTATTTTTTTATAATAAATGTAGGACGGTTGAAATGAGGTGAACAGATGAATGTATCAGTGGCAAAAGCAAATTCAAATAATCGTTGATGAAATTGACAAGTGTATTAAAAATTATAATGATGAAGCATTGACACTACGATTTCTTTCTCGCAGGCTGGGTTATTCTGAATTTCATACAACGAGAAAATTCAAAGAAATATCGGGTATGCAATTTAGGGATTATCTGCGTCATAGAAAATTAGCCTTTGCATTAAAAGAAGTTCGAGATAGTGAAAAGAGCATTTTGGATATTGCTTTTGATTATGGTTTTTCATCACATGAAGCTTTTACTAGGGCTTTTAAGGGAACATATGGTGTAACTCCAAGTGAATACCGAAAAAAGCCTAAGCCCGTTGTTCTTCGTACAAAAATAAACCCTTTTGATCGTTACTTTTTAGGATTTGGAGAGATTGGTATGATGAAATCTACAGATGATGTTAAAATTTATTTTGTAACTATTCCTGCACACAAATTTTTGCACATTAAAAACTATGAGAGCAATGGATATTGGGATTTTTGGCAAAAGCAGAGTCTTATTCCAGGGCAAGACTGTGAAACAATTTGCGGCTTACTGGATAGTATTAAGGGAAAATTAGATGATGACGGTGGGAGTGAGTGTAACAGCGGCAGCGGCCAGATTATGGCGTATATTAATGACCCGGACGGTAGGCTTTGTGATTGGGGTATTCCACGTACAGAGTGTTATGGTGTACGTCTTCCTTTTGATTATAAAGGCGAAGTTCCACCACAAATGCTTATGATTGATGTTCCTGAAGCTGAGTATATTGTTTTTGAGCATGGACCATTCGATTATGAGCAAGAAAATCGTAGTGTGGAGGAAAAGATTGAAAAAGCAATGGCAACTTTTGATTTTGAAGGTACTGGTTACTGCTTTGATACTTCCCCAGGTAGAATAATTTACTTTTATTTTAATCCAGAACGGTTTTTCAAGTATATAAGACCAGTACGTAAGTAAATAGTAAATAAATAGGTTTTTCAAGGCCAGTAAAACAGTTAAATATAAGATAAGTCATATAGTTTTTATTAATATTCACAACTATTAAAAATTTAAAGTTAATGCCATAATATTCAGAAATGAGTTTTATGGCATTTTTAGTTTGCGATTTAAAGATTATGTTTATGCATTGAGAATTTTTAGAAGATAAACTTTATGAAAATTTTGTGACATAACTATAAAAAAATAATATGAAAAATGGTCTTTGAAAATTGAATAGTACGGTAGTATACTTAAAGTGTTTAAAATATTATCCTTGCTTTGGTGGGATGTCTATATTAATGATATATCAAAGAAAGGCAAAAAACTTTTATTGAATAATGCAGCAAATGTAATAAAGTTGTTTGAAAAACAATAAAATTTCATAATGAAGATGAAAGATAAATGAATACTGTTAAGATCATAAAACATCTTGGACAATTACATATACATTTATTATAATGTTTAAAAATTATGAATTATAGAGGGGAAAGAGAATATGCATTATACGAAATATGAGCTTTTTGCTTTTTTTCTGCTTTATTCTTTTTTAGGATGGGTAGTAGAAGTCTTAATTGCGAGCTTACGAAAAGGTGATTTTGTTAATCGGGGGATGCTAAATGGGCCACTGTGCCCGATCTATGGTTTAAGTATTATACTTAGTCTGCAATTTTTAGAGGCGGCGAATGCCAATCCTTTTGCATTGCTTGCCGGGAATGCCGTTCTGGCCACTGTGGTGGAGTATATTGCTGGAGGGTTACTGAGACGGATAATCGGCAGACGCCTGTGGAATTATGATAGTCCAAGGTTCTACATTACTTTTGCCTTTGCATATAGTGGAGTTTCCGTGCTGGTTATTTCCCTGCTGCAACCATTGGTCTATATGGTAAGCCAGATGATTCCACATTTGTTATTCTGCATTATTCTATGGATACTCTTTGGTTTACTGATGGTTGACGTTGTTGCCTCATTCGTGGCAGCATTCCATATTCGTAAACAAAGCAGATTAGAACTAAAGGTAACAGAACGTTTGAGTAATACAAAGAAGATTATGGGACAACGTTTTTTTGCAAGGTTGCAAAAGCGTATTTACAAGGCTTTCCCTGAGCTGGAGAATGCCCAATTGGAGCTCATTGATGTTAAAGCTCTAGATCAAAAAAAATTTGCGGAAAGCATTTGTTTTGAAAAACTGGTATGGATGTTTTTTATCAGTGCACTAGCAGGAGATTTGATTGAAACCGCATTTGTCTGGGTAAAGTCTGGTAAGTTGATGAGTCGCAGTAGTCTAATATATGGACCTTTCAGTGTGGTTTGGGGACTGGGTGGAATTATTGCCACAGTAATGCTTCATAGATTGATTGATAAAAATGACATATACATATTTCTGGGGGGCTTCTTTCTAGGTGGTACCTATGAATATTCATGCAGTGTGTTTACAGAAAAGGTATTGGGTACACGTTTTTGGGATTATAGTGGTATGCCTTTTAATCTGGATGGTAGGGTGAATCTGCTTTACTGTCTGTTCTGGGGATTGCTAGCCATTGTATGGTTGAAGGCGATTTATCCATTCGTAAGTAAATATATTGGTAAAATTCCACGAGTGCTAGGGGAGGTACTTACGTGGTGCATTGTAATATTCATAGTGCTCAATGCATTGGTCTCAGCTATGGCACTATACTATTATAGTCTGAGAATGGCTGGTACACCTGTGAACGGTAACGTAGAATTGTTCTTTGATATCTATTATCCTGATACTTTAATGAAGCTGATTTATCCAAATGCGGTTTTGCCATAGAAGTGGTTTGATAGATGGTATACGATTGGATTAATAATCCTTGCAATCGCATATATAGTATTAGATACTAAACGTAATAGATAAATTCTAATTTAAGGTTAAACATTATAAATAGTTATTTGAAAGGTGGGCTGAAAATAGAATGTATAATACGCTCTTGGAAAATAGAAGATGCTGCCAATATTGCAGAGATTTTAAATAACAAAAAAATTCTTGACAATTTAAGAGATGGGCTGCCATATCCATACACAGAAAATGATGCAAAAAATTTTATTTCAGCAATGCTTAATGCTGATAAAAATACAACTTATGCTTTTGCAATTACTATTAATAATAAGGTAGTAGGAAGTATTGGTGTGTTTCGAAAAGACAACATCCACTTTAAAACAGCGGAAATGGGTTACTACATTGGAGAGGCATATTGGGGAAAAGGAATTGGAACAAGTGCAGTAAAACAAGTATGTAAATATATTTTTGAAAATACTGATATTATCAGAATTTTTGCGGAACCTTTCTCTTGCAATATTGGGTCATGTCGTGTACTTGAAAAGTCAGGATTTTTGTATGAAGGTACTTTGCGGAAAAATGCAGTGAAAAATAGAGTTGTTCTTGATATGAAATTATATTCAATAGTTAAGGAATAATCTATATGTATAATTCAAGGTTTATAAAGTGAGAACTAAAATTATTTACATCTTGGGTACTCTATAAATTCTAACATTTATTATTGCTATAAAATTAAATGGAGTGTGTTTAGTTATGAAAATTAAAGATTCAACTGTTTTGGTAACTGGTGCAAATAGAGGATTGGGGTTTGAATTTACTCAAGTACTTTTAGAAATGGGAGCAAAAAAAGTATATGCTGCTGCACGAAATCCTGAAACAATAAAATTACATGGCGTTATTCCTATAAAGCTTGATATTACAAATCAAAAAGATGTTGAGAATGTTTCAAATGAACTTCTTGATATTAATATGTTGATAAATAATGCAGGTATTCATAAAAAAACTACCTTGCTTGATGATGATTCAATCGAAATTGTAAAGGATGTTTTAAATACAAATTTGATAGGTATATCGACTATGTCCAAATTTATAGCCCCAATAATCATTAAAAATGGTGGGGGTGCTATTGTAAATGTTCTTTCTGCAGGGTGCTGGTTAAATGGACACGGGAATCTGGCATACAGTATATCAAAGGCAGCAGCGCTTTCGTTGACAAATGACATGAGATTAGCCCTAAATAGCAAAGGTGTTCAAGTATCAGCTATTCATGCCGGATTTATTGACACAGACATGATGGCAAGTTTCCAAGGAAAAAAGTTATCACCATATTCTGTTGCCTATGATTCATTATTAGCTGTAAATCAAGGCTCACAGGAAATTTTAATTGATGAAATGTCAAAAAAATCAAAACTTCACTCAATTGATGAAATACCAAATTTTTCAGACAGTTATTGTAGCGAATAAGTATAATACGAAATTGATTTATATCGCAATCTTCTTATTTTACGCAACAACTGAAAAACGAACAATTTGCAAAAATACTGCATTATTCAAAGTGAATTATGTGGTATTTTTGTGTCGCAATACAAAAAAATTGTGTAACTGTCTATAACACAAAGACATCCAGGATGTTGAATGCTATTACAAAAATTTATCTAAGTGTACTTATAGTATTGTATTGCTATAATTTCATATCAAAGGTTTTTGGTATATATTCTAGTGATAGATCTTCTAATATATAATTTACATCTCGTTGAGTAGCTGCTGCTAGAACTTTCAGTTTTATTAATATCCATTGATTTAAAGTAGTATTAAATCTAACTCTTTTAACTTTTTTTATTTGTTCTATATCCATAATCAACCATCTTCCCAAAATTGTAAGTACATAGCTATTATAACTCTTATACGTATATGTGTATAGACTTTTATTTATAACTTAATTACAATGTATCTACAGTGTAGATACAAAATAATTTTAATAATGTGGAGGTATAATGGATGAATGAATATATAATATCTTTAGATGCTGGTAAATACGCCGTTAAAGCAATGGGAAGAAGTTCTGAAGGGTTAACTTGCGATATAAGGAAAGTAGATATTAAAAGCAAAATATATGAATTAAAAAATGGATATATAGATGCAGAGGGTAAATCTTATAAAGTAATATTTAATGGTGATGAATTAATTGTAGGTGAACAAGGAGAAACAAAGAGTTATGAAACATCTAAAACTTTATTTATACATAAAGTATGTGCGTATACAGCAATTACTGAATTTTTAGATCCTGACACCAAAGATAATAAAATTAATATGGTTCTTGAATGTCCTATAAGCGTCTTAAAGATTGAAAAAGCTAAACAAGAATATAAAGATTTTATAAAAGGTAATGGAGTTATAGAAATAAGTGTAAATGATAAAAATTATAGTTTTGAAATTTCTAATGTAATGATAAAAGCTGAGGGATCAGGGATAGTTTATTTATCTCCACATCTTTTTAAAAATAAAAAAATAGGAGTAGTTGACTTTGGAGGATTAAATTTTACCTTTTCTCTTTATACTAATGGAATTTGTATGTCACCTTCATCTGATCATTTTGTAGAGGAGTTTGGTGCAATAAAATTAACTAATTATGTAGCTGATGATTTAACAGGTTATAAGAGAGGTAATATAGTTAAATTTGATGCTGCAGAAAGAGCTCTTGATATTGGATATTTATCTAATTTTGGACAAATAGATAAAGGAAGTCAGGAGATTATTGAGAATAGTAAAAAGCGTTTCTTTGATGAAGCCTGTGACGAGATTAATAGACATGGATTTCGTATAGAAGAGTTAGATGGATTAGTATTTATAGGTGGTACTACTCAAAAGTTGATTGAAACTATAACCAATAAAATTCCTAATTCATTTATAGCTGCAGATCCACAATGGTCTACTGTGGAAGGTCTGTATAAGGTAGCTTATAAAAAATATATTTCTTAATTTATAATAGAGACAAATTATATGTTAAAACAACGATAAAGATCAGAAAGTTTAATACAAATTTCAAAAATTAAGAAGCAATGCAGAGATCATACTTAATTAGTTTCATATATATTTATATTCTTAGATATGTGTAATAATTTAAATTGTTAGGTAATAGTTATTAAGTTTTGTTTTTGTATGGTTAATTTACAAAGAATTTATATTAATAAAATACTTGTTTTCAATTCTGATTTAATATTTTTTAAATTTAGGTTTACATTATAGCTAATTATTTATTCTTATTTATTGTAATCAAAATCAATCGATTGATATAAAAAATTAAAATAGTGGAGGAATGTATTATGTCAGATGAAAAAGAGTATTTTACTATGTATGAAGAAAATAAAATTGGATTAATACCACCTTTTAAAGGTAAATCTAATTTTTGTAATGGATCTACTGAAAATAAGCTTAATAAAAATTTATTAAGTTCTATACTTGGAAACAAAAAATCATTAAGTATGGTTGAAGGTGCATTTGGTATTGATATACCTAGTAGCTATTTTATGGATGCTGTAAATACTGTTTTAAAACCTAAAGATCAAGGAAATCATGGCTCTTGTGGACCACATGCTTTTAGTTATGCTTTAGAATTGATTAACTACACCAAAACAGGAAATTACCAACAATTTAGTACTAATTTTTTATATGGTTGTAGTAATATATTTGATGAGTGCATGAAGAATGTTTCCAGCAAAGATGATAAATATTTAGATGCATCAGGAATGAATATAGATGATTTGATGCAAGCAGTTATGAGGTATGGTGATGTGCTTCTTACAGAAATGAATATTCAAGATCCAACGCCGTATAATTGCAAAAGTGAAATTAACAAAAATCCAAAAGGATATTTAGCAAGTGCAAGAAATCATAGAATAATATATGGAGGTATTGAAGCATTAACAAGAGAAGAAATAAAAACTTTTGTATATGCAGGTGTACCTGTAATTGTTGCTATAAATATAACAGGAGAAGACAATACTAATAGAGTTTTTTATAAAGATCCTAATAACAAAATAGGAGGACATTTTCTTTGTGTTGTTGGATATGATGAACAAGGTTTATTAGTAGTTAATTCTTGGCAGAAGGAAAGTATTTCAAAAGCCATTTGGAGGGTAAAAGATGATGTTGAAATTACAGATGCTGTAGCATTGATAAGTTTTGATGTAGAAAAAAGTAATGAAAATGATTTTGATAAATTAGTGAAAGATTCTTGTAAGGCTAGAACTAGAAGTATGAGAAATGTTTATGGAGCTAGTAAAAAATATGTAGAATATCTAGTGTCTCAACTGAAAATGGAAACTGGTGGTTACCAAGAAGAAGGATTAAGCTCTTTTGTTCAATTTAGTGAAAGTTTTTGGCCTTTACCAGTAAAATCATATCAAGATTTTGGTAATTATTCAGATATTAGCACTTCTGTTTCAATAGGAGGAAAATTAGGACTTAGTGTAGATGGTTGCATGTTAGCTAGAAACGATGATTATGTAGCTAGTTCTGCTGGTGCTGTACTATGTTCTCCTGGAAATTATACTAAAAGGAGATATCCATTATTTTTAACAGATGGGTCCTCTTTAAACAGTGGAATTAAATATTTTAATGGTCACAGTAATCATGCATTCGGATTAAAAAAAGTTGAAATATTAGCAGGACCAGCTATAATTTCAAGCGATATAGAAAACGAATTAAAAAGTGAAAGAGAGAATTTATCTGTAGAACGTATTTTCGGAACAGATAGAGTAGGAACTGCAATAGAAATAGCAAAACATTGTACAGGGGATACTATAATTATGGTTAATGATTATGATTATCCAGATTTAGTTTGTGCTGGTTCCCTTGGAGCTCAAATGAATGCAGCGATATTGGTTAATGATTCTTCTAATACATTAGATTCTAAAAATAAGGATTTCTTATACAATTTTGGACCACGTAGAATTATAATTATTGGAGGTACTTCCCTAGTATCTTCTTTAGTAGAATCTGCTTTAAGAAATTTTACAAGTAATGTACAAAGAGTTTATGGTTCTGATAGATATGATACATCAGTACAAATTGTAAAACAACTTTGGAATAGTTATAATTATGATAATGTTGTATTAGCTCGAGGAGATGAATTTAAAAATATGTCTTCTGTTGCTATGCTAGGTGCTAACTTTAATGCTCCTGTACTTCTTACTGATGGTTATTCATTATCTAGTGGAGCAAGAGGTATAATTAATAATCTCAAGTCAAAAAATATAGTATGTCCAGTTATTTTAGGATCTCCTACAGGAACAATATCATCATCAATATTATCAAGCATATAAAGATATCTAGTTTTTTACTGTGTTAAGTATGAGATAGGCAGTTGTAGTTTATTTAATATAAAAATAAAATTAAAAAATATAAGGTCCCAGAATTTAACGTCTGGGGCTTATTATTTTTCAATATTTAATAATAATAAAAGTTTTTATACTGATTTGCTTTTGAATATATTATAGTTTATTGATATAATTTTCATATATGTAAAAAAATATATGAAATGGAGTGATATATAAAATGATCAGAAAAGTTTTTAAATATTGTGTATATGCAGAGGTAATATCGTTATTTATATTGATGGCTTTATTAGGTAATCCAGTTAAAGCAGAGGTAGGAAAGGTTACAAGAATAAGTGGTGCTGATAGATATATTACAGCAGCACAAGTTGCTACAACAAATTGGGAGAATTCAGATAATGTTGTATTGGTGTCTGGAAAAGGATATGCAGATGCAGTAAGTGGTTCTGCATTAGCTGAAAAATTAAATGCTCCTATATTATTAACACCAAGTAACGTATTAGATTCAAATACTAAAGAAGCTTTGTCCAAATTAGAAGCTAAAAAGATATATGTAATAGGTGGAAATGCTTCGATTTCAAAGAATATAAGAGAAGAATTAAAATCTAAGTATGTATTAATAGAATTAAGTGGCTCAAATAGATATGAAACTAATATATCTGTTGCTAATGAATTAATTAAATTAGGAGTTGATCCAAATAATATTATAATGGCTAGTGGAGAAGGATTCTCTGATGCTTTATCTGCAGTATCAATAGCATCAGCTAAAGAACAGATTCTTTTGTTAGCTAATAATGATATGGATTATATAAAGCCAACAATGGATTTTGTAAAATCACATAACTCAAAAGTTATGGTTATTGGAACAAAAGAGGTAGTAAATGATGAAATATACAATATAGTTAATGGTGTTTCAAGAATTAATGGAGGATCTGATAGATTTGATACTAATTTAAAAGTATTATCAAAATTTAGTTCATCATTGAATTTTAATAATATGTATATTGCAAATGCAAGTAGTGATGATGGATATGCAGATGCATTAGTGGCATCTGTATTAGCAGGAAAGAATAAGTCGCCATTGATATTATTGGATAGTGATGGAGCTCATGCAACAAACAATGCAATAAGGTTTATAAGTGATAATATAAATAAAATGTCAGATTTAACTGTTATAGGTGGAACAGGAGTTATTAATGATAATGTAGTTGATCAAATAAACAAGAGTATTTGAGATTTTAATTTTTAAAGTTAAAAAATTATTTATAAAAAATATTATATGACATAAAAAGCTATTGATTTTTTTCAATAGCTTTTGTATTAGCCATTTATTTATTATTTTTAAACACATAATCTTTTATTTCATTAACATTTTTATTTATATCATCAACTATATTAAATTTTTCAGTAAGTTTTGATATAATTTCTTGATAATTTTTTTCTCTTTCTTCTTGCCTAGTATCTCTTTTTTCTTGAGTTTTAACAATATAAAAAATTAATGTAAATGATAAAACAGCCCATATTCCTTGAGATGAGGCCATTTTTAGTATTTCATTTTCCATAACGTATCACCATCCAATTCATTTCTAAGTTTTTTTAATGCTATATTTTTTGTTTTATTAACAGATTGTCTAGATATACCCAATTTTTGCCCTAATTGTATTACAGAATAATCTTTTAAAAATATTCCTATAATTATTTTTTGTTGTGTTTTAGAAAGCTTATCTAATAATTGGGTTAAAATTATTTTATCTTCTATGGTACTTTCATAGTTTATTGTGGTATCTTTTGATATTTCTAAATTTAAAGTTGCTTCCATATTATATAATGTTTGATATTTTTTAGATAGATGAATGTATTCATGTTTTATGGAATTATGTATATAACTAACTATGTAAGCTTCATTTTCCCAATAAGTTTTTTTAATAAGGGAAATTTATTTATTACTTCAATAAGTCGAATTATTAAATCTGTATCACTTCCATCATATTTCAATTTTTTACTATAACTTTTTATTAATGGCATAAACCTTATTATTATTTCTAAAGTCGAATCCTTATTACCATTTTGTGAAGATTTAATTAGCAATGCTAATTTATTTTTCATCAGTATTCCCACCTTTAAAACGGTTTTACAAATAAAAAGAAATTTTTTAAAATTTTGTAAACCATTTTGGCTTTAATATTTAAATGTCGTTGGGAAGTGTTTATTATATTCAACTATATTATCTTAAACAAGACATGAGGAGATTTAAAGGGAGTGAAAACTTTTAAAACCACTAGTGATATTTTTAAATAAATAATTTTTTTGAAAAGGTTATAATTTTAAAATTAATATATTAAATCAATGAAAAATATAAAAATCGAATTATATCTATGGTTAGGAAATGTATTATGATTAATTCCAGAAAAGTGATTTGTTTATAATCTGAATCATAAGATGGTATGAAAGTTTCAATGGATACATTATGGTAAAGATACAATTTAGTAAACTTATCAATGATGTAATTGTCCCAAATATGTTTAATTCAAAGGATAGAGAATTAAAGAAAATTTGTAGCATTCTTAATTACTACAGATATTGAAAAAGAAGCATATTTAAACGCTTCTTTTTTATTTGTATAAATTACATACTATTATATACATTCAGATTATGAAAAGAAGAATTAAGTAAACAAGTTTAATTTTTATCCCTTATTGTTTTTAATAATTATTTTTTTTATTAGGTTTACACAAGCAAAGAAAAATACTTCTTAAATTAGTGTAAAAAAAATTTGATAAGGGGGATTTTTTAATGAAAAGTAAAATTATTAAAGTAAATGGACATGATATAAAGGTTTTGATAGATCCACCAGATATTAAAACTTTTAAACTTCCAGCTAAAAGTAGTAATGAAACAACTGCTAAATTTATTAATGAAAATAAGTTAAAATCTAGTGGAGTTCACACTAAGGTATTTAGTGATGGAAATACTTATTTAAATGAATATGAGATATTAAAGCCTAAAGATCAAAAAGATGTTGGTTCATGTACTGCTCATTCATTAAGTTATAATTTAGAAATGGCGTATGCTAGAAAACATAACAATGAATATCTACGTTTTAGTACAGATTTTATTTATGGAAACAGAGAAGTTTATGATGAATATGAAATGTCAATGGATGAAGGTTTAGACATAAGTGACGCTATATGTCATTTAATTAAATATGGCGATGTTCCTTATAGTGTTTTAGATTCAAATACAGAAGTAAATGATGCTGTAGATACTGTTAAAACTTATGCTGCATATTATAAGGTCCAGGCATATCCATATAGAATACTAGGGGCTATTGATATTCAGAAATACAGTACAAATGATATTAAAAATTTAATGACTTATCAAGATGTGGTAATTCAGTGTGCAATAAAATTTACTTCTATTAAAAATAATGTTTTTATAACAGAGCCTAATGAGGAACTTAAATATCATTCACTATGTTTAGTTGGATGGGGAAATGATGGATGGAAAGTTTTTAATTCTTGGGGTGGAAGTAAAAACAGTTCCATTTATACTATACCTTTTGATTATGGATATTTTACAGATTTATATGCTATATTATTATCAGGAATAGATAATGTAGAAATTGATGATTATGCTTCTCCTAATACAGATGTTTATAAAGGTTATTATAAAGAAACTAAAGGATATTTTAATAGTAGAGCAAATGCTATAAAGTATTTAGAAAGAGTTTCTTCTCCTGGTAGTCATGTTGAATTATCTGGAGGCATTTTTACTAAGCCTAGAATGGGGTTTGTATATAAAGCTGTTCCATTAAAGCATGCTGATATTATTACAGGTTATAATATGGAAGATCAAGCTATACAAGTAGCACAGAGAATATTTAACAGTAATTATGCAGGAGTAATTATAGCAAATAAAAATGATTTTCCAGATATTATAGCTGCAACTACTTTAAGTTATCAAAAGAAATATCCTATAATTGTAACTGATAATACTTCTTTATCAAGTCAAAATAAGCAGTTTATTCAAAATGCTAGTGATAGAAAATTGATTATTTTAGGAGGAACTTCGTTATTAAGTGATAGTTTATTTAGCAATTTAGGAGTATTTACTACAAGAGTATTTGGAGCAGATAGATATGCTTCAGCTGTAGCTATTGGCGATAATTTAAAACTTATGTCAGAGACAGCAATACTATTAAATGGAGATGATTATCCTGATGGCATATGTTTATCTGGATATGCAGCTAGTTATGAATATACAGTATCACAAAACCCTACGAGTATACCTGATCGTATGGTACATGTTCCTTATCCTATTTTGTATACTACTAACGGAAGTTCTTTAAATGCAGATACTAAAGTTGCATTAAAAAAATGGGATATAAAAAATGTTATAGTTGTTGGAAGTACAAGTTTAATACCATCATCACAAGAAATCGAATTAAATAATATGAACATTACAACTACTAGATTAATTGGAGGTTATGATAGATATAATAGTTCTGCTGTATATGCTAATAATAGCAGTTTATTTAAAGATAGAGATGGAGCTATTTTAGTTGATGGTTCTTCTTTTGATAGATATGCTTTTGCTGGAATATTATCAGCATGGATTAAATGGCCTGTTTTATTATGTACTGGAACTTCTTTTGATAGTAGAGTAAAAGATTATATTGACTCTATTAAACGACAAACAAAATACAACATATATACTAATTCCCCATCAGGTACTATTTCTCAAGTTTTGCTTAATTACTTAGATAATTAATAAATAAAAAAAATAAAATCTGGGATAGTTTTATACTATTCCAGATTTTATTTTTTTACATAGATTTATAGTAAATATATTAAAATATGTAAAATAGGGTTATAATTAATTTAAAAAATATGTATATAAAGAAATTAAGGAAGGGTATTATAATGAATAAAAAAAACATAAAAACACTTATAAGTATTTCACTCATGTCTTTAATTTTAACTACATTTTTATCAACTGGTTCAATTAAAGCATCAAAAAGTGTAGCGATCAATTATGTTCACTATGTAACAAGAACAGCTGGAGAAACAAGATATAAAACTGCTTTTGAAGTAGCTATAGCTAACTGGCGAAATAGTGATAATGTCATATTGGCATCTGGAGAAGGATATGCAGATGGGTTAAGTGCTTCAACATTAGCTAAAAAATTGGATGCACCAATACTTTTAACTACACCTAATACATTAAGTGAAGAGGCTTCTAATGCTCTTAATATATTAAAACCAAAGAACATATATGTTATTGGAGGAACTGCTTCAGTTTCACAAAAAATAAGAGATAATCTTAAAAATAAATATACTGTAATAGAATTAGGTGGAGCTACAAGGTATGAAACTAACATAAAAGTTGCAAACAAACTAGTTGAATTAGGTGCTAATCCTAGTAATGTTTTAGCTGTTTCTGGTGAAGGATTTTCAGACGCAATTTCAGCAGCACCAGCAGCTGCTGCAAAAGGAGAAATATTATTACTAGCAAATAATAATAAAGATTCAATTAAACAAACAATTAATTTTGTAAAAGGAAATAAATCTAAAGTTGTAGTTATTGGAACTGATAAAGTAATAAATAACACTATCTATAATTATATTGGAGCAACTAAAAGAATTGATGGAGGAGAAGATAGGTTTAGTACTAATTTAAAGATATTAAGAGAATTTAAAGATGATTTTAATTATAAAAAAATATATGTTGCTGCTGCAACTGTGCAGAATCCAGACAATCTTTATGCAGATGCATTGGTTGCAACTTCTGTAGCTGGAAAATATTCAGCACCTCTTGTATTGGTTAATAATAATACTTATAGTTATTTTACACGTGATGTTACAAGTGATGCTATAGATTATATTACTAGTAATGCTATGAAAAATATTGATAAATCAAATGTAATTCAGTTAATTGGTGGGTCTGAAGTAATTCCATTCTATGTTGAAGATGACATTGAACATATTTTACGTTCACGTTCACATGAAAACCCATTATAGAGATGGATAGTTCCAGGCATCATCATAAGACAATGGAATCTATGTAACAGCTATTAAAGAATTTTAAGATATAGTTTGAATTTTTATGTAGATTATAGCATAGTTTACTTATTAGTAGCTAGAACACATTTTATAATACAAAGATTATACAAATTCTAAAGAATATAAGATGATAAGAAGTTAAGAATATATATAGATAACATGACATAATAATGGTATAATTAACCAAAGAGATTATCAAGGTAGTAATGTTTTCTTATTATTAATTAAAAGCATAGTTTGTTAGCACTGAAAAGAGAGTGAGGTTAGCTTACTCTCTTTTCTATAAGAATATATGAGTAAAAGAATTTATATTGTAAAGTAGTTATATTCTTATGATGTTAAGTTTATAAGAATTTATGTTTATAGGAATATAAGAATTTACGTTGAAAAGAATTTATATTCTTAGATTTATATCTTATTAAGAATTTATATTCTTAAAAACTTATATATAAAAATTTATAAGAAGTGAGGTTAACTTTTATGAATTTAGTTTATAATTTAAAGAAAGTATTAATTATTAAGACTAAACATGATGATCAAAAAGAAAATTTTCGTGTGGAGATTGATGGAATAAAGCCAGACACATCCACCGAAGATATTTATGATCTAGCACAGGCCATTATAAAAATTCTTCCTGAAGGTGACAAAACAATTAATATTTATAAAGAATATATAAACGTAGTTGATAAGCCTGATACTCCACAGCCTGATCCAAACATACCTAAAGCATTTACTGAAGAATTTACACTTCCAAAGAACACCACAACTTTAGTCTTAACAAATAAACTAACTGACGAAGATGTTTATGGTGCAGCCCTTGATGGAAAGAATAGAAAGGTTAAAGTTTATTACTTAGGTACTGCTGAAAGTCCTGTAACACCTGTTGAAGTTCCTCTGGAGGGATTCGATACAAATACACCAGCTGATCCTAATGGAACGTTCAGTGTTGATTCAAGCTCTAATGCAATAATATTTAAAACTACTACAGGAATTGATGTTAAGTACAAATTAGTTAAATCTGAATAGAAAGGAGAATAGAGCTTATGGCCACTGAACTTCAAAATACTCAAAGGGATGTTTTAACACTTGATTTAAGTTCTAATCCTTACTTTAACTATTTATAAAAATATTATTTGGAAGTGATAAAGATGAGATCTTATGTAAAAATATTTCTTGACATGAAATTTGCAGGTTTTTTATTGGATACATTCATTATAGTGTAAAAACATATTTATTTATTATTTTTAAACACATAATCTTTTATTTCATTAACATTTTTATTTATATCATCAACTATATTAAATTTTTCAGTAAGTTTTGATATGATTTCTTGATAATTTTTTTCTCTTTCTTCTTGCCTAGTATCTCTTTTTTCTTGAGTTTTAACAATATAAAAAATTAATGTAAATGATAAAACAGCCCATATTCCTTGAGATGAGGCCATTTTTAGTATTTCATTTTCCATAACGTATCACCATCCAATTCATTTCTAAGTTTTTTTAATGCTATATTTTTTGTTTTATTAACAGATTGTCTAGATATACCCAATTTTTGCCCTAATTGTATTACAGAATAATCTTTAAAAAATATTCCTATAATTATTTTTTTTTGTGTTTTAGAAAGCTTGTCTAATAATTTGGTTAAAATTACTTTATCTTCTATAGAACTTGTATAGTTTATTGTGGTATCTTTCGATATTTCTAGATTTAAAGTTGTTTCCATATTACATAGTTTTTCATGTTTTATAGATAGATGAATATACTCATGTTTTATGGAATTATGTATATAACTAACTATATATGATTCATTTTCTATATATGTTTTCTTAAATAAAGGAAATTTGTTTATGGTTTCAATAAGTCGAATTATTAAGTCTGTATCACTCCCATCATATTTTAACTTTCTACTATATTTTTTTATTAGTGGTGTAAATTTAATTATTATTTGTAAAATGGAATTTTTATCACCATTTTGAGAAGAATTAATTAAGTTTAATAATTTATTTTCCATACATATTCCCATCCTTTAAACATTTTTACAAATAAAAAGAATATTTTTTAAAATTTGTAAACCATTTCGCTCTTAATATTTAAATGTTTTTGGGAATTTTTTATAATTAATTTTAAACCTACTATAATTTTCGAATAGACGTACAATATAAATGGCTAAAGTTAAATAATTAAAGTTTTTTTAATAAAATTTGTAAAATTTAACTAAGTGTTTAGAACTTTTCTATCCTCTACAGATGGGAGATGAATAGCACTTGCCGATAGGCAACAAATGTGATAAGTTATAATCAGTTACATATGTTTAGTGTTATCAATGAAATTTGACAGTAATAATCATTCAGTAATTAGTTAAATCGATAACTGATGTTAGTTGGTCAAAGTTTAGAAGAATGTTAGAGTATAAGGCTAAATTGTATGGTAGAGAAGAGATAATAGCACCATCTAATTATGCCAGTAGTTAGTTATGCTCTAATTGTGGAAATAAGTCAAGCCAGACTAAAAATTTATCTTGAAGAACTTATGTATGTCAAGTATGTGAAATTATAATAGATAGAGATATAAATGTGAGTAAACATCTACTAAAACTAGCAATGTAATAAAAGATATATTGTTAGAAAGGCTAGAATGATTTTGATAGTTTCGGTAAACTTGCTAAAGTAGTAGTATTGACCAAGAAGCTCTAATCTTTTAGGTGTTGAGTAGCTCACCTAAGAATTAAATGAATAAAATTTGATATGTTTTTTAGAAAAATTAAAAATATATACAAATAAAAAAGTAGCTTAAAAAGCTACTTTTTATTTAATTGAAAATTTCATTATAATATTTTTAATCATTGTTTTTCCTGAGTCAGAATAAATTTTTTTATTTATAACTAGATAATAAGTTTTGCCTGAAGTATAATTTTTTAAAGTTTTAACTATTAAAGTATCTTTATTTACATCAAACCTTAAATCAATATCTACTTTATTATTAAACTCGTCTAATATAAATACATTATCTTTATTTAGTGCAGAAGCAGATATATTTTTATTAAACCTTATTTTCCAGGATTTATCTTTATCTACATTAATCTTTTCTTGTAATTGTGTTGAATCATTAATATCTATTGAGTCTGGAATTTCATTAGTTACTGTCACCACACAAGTATCTTTAAAATGTCCATCATTTGATATTACATTTACATAAACTGTACCAGGTTTTACTCCTTTTATAGTTTTGCCATCAAAATAAATAACTCCTTCTGTATTGAAGTTCCACTTTGTAGAATTGTTAGAAGCATTATTTGGTAAAACACTGGCAGCTAGTGAAGTAGTTTCTCCTATTTTCAAGGTTATTTGATGTTTGTCCAATTCGACAGCTTTAACTGGAATATTAATAACACTTAAATCATATTTTGTATCAGCAAATGGATACTTCAACATTTCCCAATTATGATCTTTTGCTAATTCATCATCTGTTAGATTATAGTAATTATAACATATGCTATTGGGGATGTCTGGTACCGGGTCATCCCATGTACAATCTAAATGATACCATTTTCCGTTTAGATTTACTAGATTCCAAATATGATTATAAGTACTGCTTCCATCTACACTGCCTAAAACAAGTAAATTTTTAATATTTACTTTACTTAACATTTTACACGCTAGAAGTGCATAACCCTGACACATTGTTGTTCCATCATGTAAGGCGTAATAAGGATTATTTTTTTTAGCAGTTTGATCATAAGCAACATTCCTAACTATATAGTCATGTATAGCTTTCTCTTTTTGATCTTGTGTCATAGAATCTCTTATTATATTTTGAAGTATAGAATCAACTTTATTATCTACCCAAATTTCTTCATCATGTGTTAATAAATATGTTACATCAAATTTTATATCTAAGTTCTTGTCATAACCATAAAAAGTTGTTTTACATGAGGTAACACAATATCCTGCATAGTTATCACATGCAATAACATAATTGGCTACTTTAGATGGTAAACCTGATAAATCTGAAAAATTTCCTGTATAGTGTATTAAAAAATTTGTGTTTTTATTAAGAATATTATCTTTAGCTATTTCTTTTATCTGATCTATATTATTGCAATAGTTATTATAAGAAGCTATTATTTTTTTTTCTTGCTGTTTATCAGTATCAGTGCAAAGATTTTTATTTTTTACAATATTGATATCATTGTAATACCTTTTATTTATGCTATTTAATTTAATATCAGAATTATAAAATTCAGTTAAGATTTTTGACTCAGATGCTCTCACAAAAAAAGGAGAAAATGTAATTAGAAATATAATTAATATATTGAATAACAATTTGAAACTTCTTTTCAAGTATATCACTTCCTTAGTATAAAAATGGATATATTTAATTATATCATATGGATTGCATTAATTGATATATTATGTATAGTTAGCAAAATTAGTTGTATGGTATAATTGATTACTGTGTATGAAATTTATTACAATTAATCTATTTTATATGAATAAATATAAAAAATTGACAAATAATTAGAATAGATGTACCATATATGTATAAAAAATATTTATTTTACATATTATGGGGAGGAAATTACTATGAAATCAAAAAAAATATTAGCTAGTTTAATGGCATTATCAATTATTGGATCAAGTAGTTTTGTATTAGGAGGAAGTGCTAAAGCTGCAACTTTAAATAGTAAAGACAATAATTATGTAAGTTATGCATCAGTGAAATCATTTAGTGCAGATATTTCTCGAAGTGGATATCTTATTTGGGACGATGTTAATGCTTTTACGTATAGCGTAAGTGTAGTTGGAGATCAAGAGGACGTTGAAGCGTATATAAGGAATCGTAATCATGATCACAGTATTGATCTTGGAAATAAGATCAATAAAGCTGGTATGTATTCAATTACAGTAACTGCTAATGGATTACGTGAAACTTTGTCTACACATTTTAATGTTTATTATAATGGCAGTACATTTTCTAGAGTATAATAGATGTTTTTAAAGAGGTATAAAATTCTTAAAAAAATAATAAACCTCATACTTATTAAAAGTATGAGGTTTATTACTATACATTTCTTTACTAATTGAATGTGTAAATTTTTATCTATTATTTATAATCTAATATTACATTTAATTGAATAAATTACTTTAAACATAAAAAATAATATAATTTGACAAATAATTGGAATTAGTGTACCATATATGTATAAAATATATTAATTTTACACATTATGGGGGAGGAAATTATTATGAAATCAAAAAAAATATTAGCTAGTTTAATGGCATTATCAATCATTGGATCAAGTAGTTTTGTATTAGGAGGAAGCGCTAAAGCTGCAAACTTAAATAGTAAAGACAATAATTATGTAAGTTATGCATCAGTACAATCATTTGGTGCAGATATTTCTAGAAGTGGATATCTTGTTTGGGACAATGTTAATGCTTATAAATATGAAGTAGATGTAACAGGGAGCAGTCAGGGATATGAAGCTGTATTTAATTCAAGTACTCATAGTACTTATATTGGTAGGAGTATTAATGAAGTTGGTACATATTCTGTTGACGTATATGCTAGAAATTCAAGTTCAACAATAATTGGATATACACATTTTAATATCTATTATAATGGCAGTACATTTTCTAGAATATAATAAATGTTTTTAAAGATGTATAAAATTCTTTAAAAAATAATAAGGGAATGTCGTATTATGCGACATTCTTTTATTATTTTATATTTTTTTACTAAAAGGTGATTTATGTTTTTATTGAATATTTATTTAATTAGAAATATAAATGAAGGAATTAGTTAATCTAATGAACCTAATTGAGATGATGCAAAAATTTAATAAGTTTTGTATTAGCGTTTTAACAATATAAAGAAAATATACTAAAAAACTTATGCATACAGTATTTTTGATATAAATATATTTAGTAAGATTAATTTTTTTATATGAAAGTATTTATACTACTGACATTTGAAAATAATGGAAGAATATGCATTTACAAAAAGTATCTGCATAAGTATAATTATGTATACTATATATGCAGAGAGTAGTATAATTTAATTAATGATACAATATTTAGGATAAGTTGAATTTTAAGGAAAAAATTTAGCATAGAAAGAAGAGTTAAAAATGATACGTGAAATAGAGTCAATGATATATGAAATAGAAAGATTAAAAAGTGGTAATAATTCCATAAGTTTAGAAGAAGCAGTAGAAAAGGCTGAAGAATCATTAAGAAATTTAAAAAAGGAACTTGAAAGGTATAATTAAATGATACTGATTCAGAAAAATATTTATAGATAGATATTGTTGTCATACAACAATAATCAGTTGATAAGTTTCTACTAAATAACATAAATATGAGGAAAATAAAAATTTGTTTTTTTTAAATTGAAAGCTGTTATGTTCCTTTAGTAATTTGATTAAAGATGCAAATATGGATTATAAAAAAAGAATATGAAAAATTATTTGCAGATCTTGCAGTAGAAAGGGAAAAACAGACCGCCGGAGGTAGGGATGTATACTGAAAAATGGTTCTATTACAGATGGACAGGCTTTTTAAGTATTACGTATTAATATGAAAAAACGTGTGAAGCTTTTGAACTAATTAAAATAAAAAGATTGAAGGTGAAAAATATGGAAGATGTAATATTAAAAATTCAAAAATTGTTAGCATTAAGTAAAAACTCCAATTAGAATGAAGCTCAAAATGCTATGATGATGGCACAAAGACTTTTAGTAAAATATAAATTATCAATAATGGATATAGAACAATATGGGAAAGAATCCATAAAAGTAAATGAAAATAAAACAGGTATAAAGTTTAGAGGTGCAAATTGGAAGTCAAATTTATCTCAAGTTATAGCAGATAATTTTGGATGCTATTTATTTTATAGGACAAGAAAAACTCATGAAATTTGTTTTTATGGAAAAGAAGAAGATGTAATATAATATTAAAATATGCTATAAAATGCATAAATTCAAATGGAGATAAATTAATAAAAAAATTGAAACAAGATAGAAGAAGAAAGTATTTTAAAGGAATAAAAAATGATTACGCATTAGGATTTGTGAAAGGTCTAGATGAAAGATTTACAAAACAAGTTAAATCAAACAAGGGATGGGCATTAGTTTTGGTGAAAGATCAGATTGTAATAGATAAGTATAAAGAGTTTTCAAACGATTTTACAAAAGTTCATACTGATATAGATTATAATAAGCATCTATTTGCTTTTAATATTGTAAGCGATGGAACAAACACCGTCATGTAAAATAACTTCTCATTTGATATACTTTATTAA
>NZ_JIBU02000049.1 GCF_000633595.2 Clostridium drakei
TAAAGCTTTACAATCCAAAGGACTACCGTCCTAAAAATTTTTTAAGTGCTAAACTTCTGGTATTATAATTAATAAAATTATTGAAATAATTGCTACAATACTAGTTGAATATAGTAAGGAATTTATGCTGCTAGTATATTCACTTGTAGGTACTTCTAGAAACATGTACCAATCGGTTCCTTCAACATGTGATGAAAAAAGCATTTTTGTTTCAGCATTATCTTTAAATTCCCCAGAAAAACTATTTTGAGAAACAGCTTGTTTAACTAAATTTGCATATTGATTATTGGAGCTTTTTAGAAAGTTATTATTGTTAATTAATTTATTGTCTGGATGGAATAATACAGTACCATCTTTATTAAGTATATACACTTTATCTGTTTTTCCTAAATGAAAATTAGTAGTTTCCTTAAAGACTGTGGAAACAAGACAGGCACCACTTACAACGCCAATAACATTATTAGTTCCTATATCTTTTACAGGACATTCCATAGAGATAATCCAGTCAGAAGGATTTTCTTTAGCTGTAAATGGATTTGATATAACTGATTTACCCTGCATAACTAGAGGAAAAGTGTTTTCAGAGCCTATGTCAATTAGTACTTTGTTTTGTAAAATCAACTTTCCTTTAGTATCGCCTATTCCTAAACTGTTATAAATTCCATTATAGTTTTTTTGTTCATGTTGAAAGTAAGGTATTATTTTATCATAATTCATACTGGATACTAATTCAGTATTTGCAATTACTTGCATTTGTGATAATCTTGAATTTACCCAAGAGGATAAGTCTTGAGCGTGAATAGTAACTGTCTGCTTACCAGAGCTTCCCATAGAATTTAAGATTGATTTTTTTGAATTATTATAACAAATAATCGTGAGAATGCTTATTATTAAAATAAAAATAAAAGATATTATAGAAATTGCTTTAAGTTGTAGTGAATTTCGCTTTTTCATAAAATTCCTCCAAATTTAAATGATATTTTCATTTAATATATTATTAATTTAAATTAATACTGGTAATTTGTAAGAATATAGGGAATAATGTTTTTATTATGAATATTTTAACACCAAAAATAAGCATGGTCAATATATTGTTAATATATTGTTAAAATATTGTTAATATAATATAAAGATATATTAAATAAACACGAATTTAAATATTGTTGAAGTATTTATTTTAATAAATTAGAATAAAATTTATGAATAGTATAAAAATTCAAGAAAAGTAAAGAAAGAAACCTATATATAAGCCCTGTACATGAAATCAAGGAAATATTATATATTTAGAATTGGCTTAATTATATATAATTTTTATAGGAGTGATATATTAATGAAATTTGTAAATATGGAAAAATGGAATAGAAAAAAGCACTATGATCATTTTAAAAAGCTGGATTATCCTCATTTTAATATATGTGCGAATGTGGATATTACAGAATTTTATAAGTATACTAAAGAAAATGAAAACCCATTTTTTATATCGTTTTTATATACTGCAGTAAAAACAGCAAATAGTATAAAAGAATTTAGATTTAGAATAAGAAATAATAATGTAATTGAACATGAAGTGGTAAATCCTTCTTTTACTGTAATGACTAAAAGTGAAGTGTTTAGTTTTTGTACGACAAAATTTATTGATGAATTTAATGATTTCAAAATTTATGCATTAAAGGAAATGGATAAAGTAAAAAATGATGTAATTATGGTGGATGAACCAGGACGTGATGATCTTTTGTATATTACTAGCATCCCATGGATTTCATTTACCAATTTAACTCATCCTATACATATGAATCCTGTTGATAGTATTCCAAGGATATCTTGGGGAAAATATTTTAATGAAAATGGAAAAATTAAACTACCACTGTCGGTTCAAGCCCATCATGGATTAGTTGATGGTATACATGTTGGACAATATTTTAATATGATGCAGGAGATTTTAGATGATCCTACAAGATATTTATAGTATGTGATAATGTTTTATAAATTTTAATGTAAAAAAGTTAATTTGAGATTTATGAACAAAAATTGTTGAATGAAACTTTTTTCTACAAATTACAGCAAAAATATGACAAATGTTAATAAAATATGCTATAATGTGTTCTTAATAAAAAATGAATAAAATTATGCAATCTAGTTGAAATATGTAAAATTTTAAGATCAGTATATTGAATTTTATATATTAAATAATTTACTAAATAAAGTTAGGGGGGACTATTTTTGTTCAAAAAATTATTAAAAAATACAGAAGAGAGAAAATATGAAGGTTCAAGTAATGCAGAGTACATTCAGAAAGACTTACTTATAAATCTATTTAATGATTTAATACAGGGAAAGCCAAGAAAGTTAACTTTGGAAGATGTAAATTGTGGTGATATAGTAGATAAATGGAACGAGGTTATAGACACATTGTGTAGTACAAGAAGGAAATCAGTTCTTGAAGTAAATGATCTATTGCAAAGGGTAACTAGAATGGATTCTGTTAGAGATATCATTAAAAGTGTTGATACACAAACAGAAGCATTACATTCCATGTCAGCAAATAGTGAAGAATTGGCAGCATCTATAGAGGATGTCTCCAGTATGTCTCAGAAAATGTCACAATACTCAAATGATACAAAACAAGCATCTGAAACAGGACTATCAAGTGTATCTGATTCTATTGAATTTGTAAAAAAGTCATTCGAGGATATTGAGATTATAAATAATCAAATGCAAATTGTTAAAGAAAAAACTCATAAGATAAATGAAATAATTGATATTGTAAAAGGTATTGCAGATCAAACAGGATTATTAGCATTAAATGCTTCTATTGAAGCAGCAAGAGCAGGAGAGCAGGGAAAAGGATTTGCTGTTGTTGCAAATGAAGTTAAAAAGCTTGCTGAACACACGACCAATTCAGTTTTAGACATACAGAAAAATGTTTCCGATTTACAAAATGATATAGATTCATCAGTTAATAAAATTGAACAAACATCTAAACAATTGGATTCAGGAAAACAATTAGTTAATAATTCATTAGAGTCAATTAGTTTAATTGATAATTCCATAGATACTGTTAATGAAACGGTTAATCAAGTTACAGCAAATACAGAAGAACAAACTGCAGTTACTCAATCCTTTACTAGCAGTATTATGGAATTATCACAACAGGCTGATTATATAGATAATAGTTGTATAGGAATTGGAAAAATTATATATGACTTAAGTAAAAATATAGATTCCATTAGATTAGATATGGTTAAAGATAGATTTTGTTTAACAGATTGTGATATGATGGATGTTTATGAAACAGATCATTTGCTTTGGAGATGGAAAGTATATAATATGCTTCTTGGTAATGAAAAAGTAAATATTAATGTTGTAGGAGACTATAAGGGTTGTAGACTTGGGAAGTGGTATTATGGTATAGAGTGTGATGAATTTAGAGATAACAAAACTTTTATAGAATTAGAAAAACCTCATATGGAATTGCATGATGCAGCAAGAGAGGCTGTTATTGCATATGAAAAAGGAGACATAAAATTGGCAGAACAATGTCTTGAAAAAATGGACACGTGTTCAAAAACAGTATTTGCTTTAATGGGTGAAATGAAAAAAGTATTGTTTTAAATAATAATAAGCATGCACTACCATTAATAATTGTAAAAGTAGTGCGTTTTTCACAAAAATCAGTTAAAGTATCCGATAATTTAACTATACTTGATTTTTATTTTTACAATAATTGATACAATTTTTCAGCCATCTAATAGTAGATTCTTCTCGTATAATAGCCCCATCCAGAACAATAAAATCTCCAAAATCCTCACTATCAAGAGGTGGAACAGTATCATAACGTTCCTTTTGAGAGTATAAAAATGAAAGCCTTTCATGGTGTTGGAGTAATTGATGTTCCAATAAACTTATTCTGGTAGTTACATCTAAATTGCTTGAAAAATACATTCTAAGTCGGAAAACATTTTTAGGTGTTTGCTCCATAGGTTCATCCTTATTAAGCCATTTCAAAAATTCTTTTTTACCTTTTTCTGTAATAGAATAAACTTTTTTTTCTAATACATCTCCGCTAACTTCAATGTCATAAACTAAAAGTTTTTCATCCACTAATTTTTTTAGTTCTGGATATATTTGGCTGTGTCTTGCATTCCAAAACTCAGCTAATTGAAAATTAAATTCCTTTCCTATATCATAACCAGTTATAGGTTTTTTATTTACTAATCCTAAAATTGCGTATTTAAGAGTTCTCATAAAAATCCACCTTCCTATTCTGCATATAACATTATAACATGGTTTTTATAATTATATAAGTGCAAATATATAAATTGAAACATATAAAATTTGACATGTTTGATGCTGGATGATAACATATAATCAATTATTCAACAAAAAATAATTCTTGAAAAATAAATTAATAAGGGGAGTAAAATCATGAAAAGAAAGTATCCAAACTTATGTAAGCCAATTAAAATAGGGAATGTTAATTTTAGAAACAGAATGTTTTCTGCTCCTATGGGTGGAACAGATATTACAGCTGACTGCACTATTGGGCCTGCATCTACCGCTTTTTATGAATTAAGAGCTAAGGGTGGCGCTGCTTCAGTTACTGTCAGCGAATGTGTGGTACATCCAGAAACAGAAGGTTCTCATATGTTTCACCTGGATTTGCAAACAGTAGGTTCACTTGCAAGCTTTACATATACTGCAGATGCTATTCGTCGTCATGGTGCAATTGCCAGTGTAGAATTATCCCATTCAGGACAATATGCTGGAACTTATTTAACTGACAAGAATAAAAAGCAAGGACTTGCTCAATGGGGACCAAGTGCTGGAGTTCGTCCAGATGGTCGTGAAGTAAAAGAACTTACTCAAGAGCTTATAGATGATATAGTAGCAGCTTATGGAAATTGTGCAGCACTGGCTAAAAGAGCAGGTTTTGAAATGATTATGATTCATGGTGGACATGGATGGTTGATTAATCAGTTCTTGTCTCCTTATTTTAATCATAGAACAGATAAGTATGGTGGTTCTTTAGAGAATAGAGTGCGTTTTGCACAAGAAGTTCTTGATAGTGTTCGTAAAGCAGTTGGACCTGGTTTCCCAATAGAGTTTAGAATGAGTGGTTCTGAATTATTTGAAGGTGGCTATGATCTTGATGGAGGTGTTGAAATTGCTAAATTAATAGAATCAAGAGTAGATTTACTTCATGTATCTGCAGGAACTTACCAAAGAGGATTTGGGATAACACATCCATCTATGTTTGTACCACATGGTTGTAATGTTTATCTTGCGGCAGAAATTAAGAAACATGTAAGTGTACCAGTTGCAACACTTGGTGGCTTAAATGATCCAGCTCAGATGGAAGAAATCATAGCTAGTGGTAAGGCAGATGTAGTTGAAATGGCTCGTGCACTTTTAGCTGATCATGAACTTCCAAGAAAGGTTATGGCAAATAAAGATGAGAACATTGTAAAATGTTTAAGATGTTTTACATGTATGGCAGAACGTGCTATGACATCTACAAGACGTTGCACAGTTAACCCATTAATTGGACGTGAATTAGGTGGAACAGAAATTATTCCTTCAGCAACTCCTCGTAAAGTTTTAGTAGCAGGCGGCGGCCCAGGTGGACTTAAAGCTGCTATTACAGCTGCAAAACATGGACATAAGGTAATTCTTTGTGAAAAGTCTAATGAGTTAGGTGGAATACTTAAGGGAGAACAAGCAATTCCATTTAAGTATGAGATGTATGAATTAGGCGTTACCCTTGGAAAATTAGCAAAAGATGCAGGTGTTGAAATTCGATTAAATACAACTGTTACAAAAGAGTATGTAGAAAAGGAAAATGTTGATGCACTAATTATTGCAGTTGGTTCTGAACCACTTGTTCCTCCAATCCCAGGTTTGAAAGGTGATAATGTAGTAGTTGTTAATAACTATTATAAGGAGAAGGATAAGGTAAGCAATGATGTAGTAGTGCTTGGAGGAGGTCTTGCAGGTTGTGAAGCAGCAATACATCTTGCACGAGAAGGTAAGACTGTACATTTAGTAGAAATGAGATCAGAACTTGCTCCAGATGCAAATATAAGACATAGGCCAATTTTATTATCTGAAATTGAAAAGAACAATATTCATGTTCATACAGAATATAAGGGATTAAATGTAACGGAAAAAGGTGTTACATGTGCTGACAAAGCGGGTGAAGAACAACTTGTTCCAGGAACTACAGTAATATGTGCACTTGGACAAAGAGCAAGAAGAAACGTAGTGGAAGAATTAGTTGACTGTGCACCTTATGTAGCACAAATTGGAGATTGTGTAAAAGCTTCTACTATAACAACTGCAGTATATCAAGGATATCATGCTGCATTTGATATTTAATCATTAAATAAAAAATATTTTTGGGTAACTTAAAATTAAAGCTTCAGGATGGATTATTTATTAAAAGATAAATCCAGTCTGAAGCTTATTTTTTAATAAAGTACTGTGTAAGTAAATATAAAATGTGCAAAAATAAAGCCAACTTTAATGTATAGTTTTATTAAATTAGTAGTTCAAGCAGCTTTACTTATACCGCTGGCAGTGTTGTGTGGATTTAGACATAAAAAGCTATAGAATTGTTATATAAAAATGAAATTTAAGATGAAGTATTATTTAATGCCTCATCTTTTTTAAAGTTAAGGAAATTTTAAGGTTGAATTAAGAGGAGTGAAAGTATATACCTTTAAATTTAAATATATATAAAATAAATTTAAAGGTGGGAGGTAAAGAATATGAATAATTTTTTTGAAGGTACGAAAATAAGAAAAGTGATATTTATTTATGTTTTTGTAGTAATTTTCTTTTGTATAATTTCTGAATTAAGTTTTGTGAAATCTACAGGCATATTAGATGAAAATTTGTTCTTATTATTATGTAATTTAGGAGTTTTAGTGTGGTTTATGCTAAAATTAAGAAAAGTAAGTTATGATGTTAAAAATGAAATAAATGGTTTGAAAACGGATTTAAATATTAAAGATACAATGTTTAGTATTATAATAAACATTACTGTAAGTATAGGATTTGTCATAATTGTAGTTTGTGCTTTAAAAAGTATATCACCTTCATTTATAAATGGACTTTTAGAAGAATTAAATAAAAATGACTCAAATTCCTTGTATAGTATAATCATTAATGGAATTACAGCATCATTTATAGCACCAATTGTAGAAGAGCTTATATTTAGAGGGGTTATACTTAATAGATTAAAAATAAAAATGGGAATTAAAAAAGCAGTGATAATATCTTCTATTTTATTTGGAATGATCCATTATGAATTAGGAATATTGTCTGCAATTGTTTTTGGTATATGTATGTCATTAATATATTTAAAAACAAAAAATATATTTGTTACTATAGCAATTCATATTATCAATAATTTTATGATTTTTGTTGTACAAATTATATACTTCTTAATAGATAGTAATGTAAGCAATGAGAATGTCGCTTTAAGTAGTTTTAATTCATTATGGTTTATAGCTGGCATTGGATGCTTTGTGCTGGGAATAGTTATGAGTACTTACTTTATAAAGGTAAATTGGAATAAAAGAATTAGTGATTAAGTATAACAGAAAAAGGAAGGAAGTGAATTTTAGTGTGGATTGTATTTTGTACACATGCCATCACTAAAGAAAAGCTATGAATTTTGAATTATTTAAAGAAATTAAAACAAGATATTTATTTATAAAAATGCTTTGTATACTTGCATTAGGTATAATATTAATGATAGTTTGTTCAAAGGTTTTAAAAATGCACATAACAGATAGTTATGTTGAAATTATTTCAACTGTAATTACAATAATATGGTTTTTAATAGTACTAAAATTTATGAGAGAAAATAGTATAAGCATTAGTAATTTTATAAGAAGGCCAGTAAAAAGTAAGTTTATATTAGAAGTTCCTGTAAGTTTAATAATAACTTATTTAGGTGGTGCAGGATTTATCTTATTAATATTATTTTTAGTTAATTGCATAAATCCAGCTATGTTAAGCAGCATAAATTCAAATTTATCCAATAAATCCCCTGAACTAGGCACAATGTTTATGATGATTATAAGTTTTATTTCATCCGTTATT
Source organism: Clostridium drakei (assembly GCF_000633595.2). Classification (GTDB taxonomy): domain Bacteria; phylum Bacillota; class Clostridia; order Clostridiales; family Clostridiaceae; genus Clostridium_AM; species Clostridium_AM drakei. The sequence goes on from NZ_JIBU02000049.1 coordinate 8,110, forward strand.
ATTGCACCTATAGTAGAAGAATTTATTTTTAGGGGAATATTAATGGGCAGGTTGTATAATAAATATGGAATGGGTAAATCAATTATATTTTCTTCAATTATATTTTTATCTATGCACTTAAACATTAATCCTATGCTTTTACTTTTAGGGATAAGCTGTGCCATTCTAACCTATAAGTATAAATCATTAATACCTTCAATTACACTTCATGCTTGCAACAATCTTATTGTTTTTATAGGTGGTTTGAAAAGAAACAGTGGTGTAAGTAAAAATGATTTACTGAATGTCAATTCTAGTTTTATAATTGGAGGCATTATAGTAGTTACTATATATCTATTTTATTCATATAGAAATTATAGAAAATGTAGAATGAATATTTAATATTTATAATTTTAAATGTGTTTAAGGAAAGGAAAGTTTATATTTATGAAAAAGATTTTAATTGCTGATGATGAACAAGAAATAATAGAATTATTAAGGCTGTATTTTGAAAAGGATTATTATGAAGTGTTTGGTGCTGATGATGGATTTTCAGCACTGGATATTTTAAAGGATAATACAATTGATATTGCAATAATTGATATAATGATGCCCAATATGGATGGTTATGCTCTTATAAAAAGAATAAGGGAGAAATATAAGATTCCTGTTATTGTAATGTCTGCTAAGAGTGAAATAAGTGATAAAATATTGGGGCTTGAACTTGGTGCAGATGACTACATAACTAAACCATGTGATCCACTGGAGGTATTAGCAAGGGTAAAGGCACAGCTTAGGAGATGTTTGGAATTTGATAATAGTGAAGAAAAAATAGTAGAAACTCTCACTATAGGAGAGTTGAAACTTTATACGGATTCATGTACTCTCTACAAAGGAAACAGACAAGTACTAATTACATCTACAGAGTACAAGCTATTACTTCTTTTGATGAGTAATCCTAAGAAAGTTTTCACTAAAAAACAGATTTTTGAATGTATTTGGAATGAGCCTTTTTATGCTGATGATAATACAATAATGGTTCATATTAGCAAATTGCGGGATAAAATTGAAGAAGACTCTAAAAAACCTGTATATTTAAAGACAATAAGGGGACTTGGTTATAAAATTGAGTATAAAAAGTAATTTATATATGGAGAGTAGTATTAATGTTTTTCAATAGATTAAGAAAAAAATTTAAAAGACTATATATTACTATGTTTAAAAACTATATTGTTTTTATGTTTTTAGTGTTACTTGTATTATTAGGCAGTATATGTTTTGTCATTTTTACTATAGGAAAAATGATTACATCAGAAGAGTATGTAAAAGATACACAAAAGTTTTTTATGGCATCAAAAATAGTAAAGGATGATTATAAAAAAATTGATGCATCGAAAATCATTAAATCTAATGGATGGGTCGAAATACTCGATTCAAATAAAAAAATTATTTATGTTATAGGAACTAAAAAAGATAAATCAGCAAGTTATACAGAAGATGAGCTTTTACATTTTATGGACTTATCATATAATAATTTAAAAAGTGATACTTCTTATTTTTATTCTGTTGCACCATTCAATAGCGATGAAAAAAAATTCTATTGTATTGTTAAAGTACCTCCTGGAATTGTAAAATTAAATGTTGATATAGCGCCTTCACCAGATAAATATATTGAAAAGGCTGCAATTTATATATTGGTAGCTATACTTGTAATTATAGTGTTTTTAATAACATCTGTATTTTTATATGCTTACTTAACTACTAAAAAAGTGGTTATGCCTTTAAAGAAAATATTACAGGGGATAAAAAGAATGACTGAAGAGGATTACTCTACAAGAATTAATTTTAATGCAGAAAATGAATTTGCAGAAATAAGAGATGCTTTTAATTTTATGGCTGAAAAAATTGAAACTTCAAAGGCAGAAAGAAATAGAATGGAGATTTTAAAACAGCAGCTTTTATCAGATATATCTCATGATTTGAAAACACCATTAACTTCTATTATGGGATATTCAAAGGCACTTAGAGATGATGTGGTAAAGGATGATGAAAAAATTAAGCAATATTTAAATACAATATATAATAAATCTAAAAGAACAGTTTCTTTAATTGAAAATCTTCATGAATTCACAAAGCTCGATAATAATGGATTTTTAATAAACAAAGAAAATTGGGATTTTTGTGAGTTTGTGCGTAAAATAGTATCTGAATATTATAATGAATTTGAGGAAAAATGCTTTCAAATTGAGATAAACTTACCAGAACATGAAATTATATATGAATTTGATAAGTTAGAAATGGAAAGAGCAATTTCAAATATTATATCTAATGTGTTAAAGTACAATAAATTTGAAACAAAAGTAAAGATAGAATTAACTTGTAATAACTACGAAATAGAACTGATAATTGCAGATGATGGAATTGGTATTGATGAAGGTTTAAAGGGAAATATATTTGAACCTTTTTCAAGAGGTGACAAATCAAGATACACAAAAGGTGGTACAGGGCTGGGACTTTCTATTGCAAATAAAATAGTTCAAAAACATGGGGGAAGTCTAACTCTTGAAAGTTGTAAAGAGTATAAAACGATGTTTAAGTTAAAATTTCAAAAATAGTAAGGTTTTACTTTCTATAGAAAAAAACTATTAATACACACTGAAATTTCTATTAGAATTATTGTTAACAAATTATTATAATGTACATGATTGGGTTTATATTAAACATTTGGAAATATTGAAGCATTTTAAACATCTTAATTGAATTGGAGGATATTATGAAGAGTATTAAGTCAAAAATGATAGTGTTTTCAGGTTTGTTAATAAGTGTTATATGTATAGGATTAGGTGTGATTTCGTTTATAAATTCATCAAAGGCATTAAATACAAATTTAAGTAAAACACTTCCTAAAATAGCAGAACAAACAGCAAATAATGTTCAAAGTAAACTTGAAGGGCAGTTGAATGTATTATCAGCCATTGCAGCAAGGTCTGAAATAAAAGACGCTAACAATTCATGGCAAAATAAAGTTAAGATTCTTACAGAAGAAGGTAAAAGAATAGGAAGTATTAGATTAGAGGCTGTAGATAAGAATGGAAATATAACAAAACCTGATGGAACAATTGTTAACGTTAAAGAAAGAGAGTATTTTCAAAAAGCTGTAGCGGGTAAAAGCAATGTATCAGATCCTTTTGTAAGTAAGACTGGTGGAGATGTAGTAGTTGTATATGCAGTTCCTATTAAAAACAATAATGAAGTTGTAGGAGTATTAATTGAAACGAGAGATGGAAATCGTTTAAGTGACATAACTAATGCAGTTAAGTTTGGAAAAACAGGTTATGCATTTATGATGAAAAAAGATGGTACAAATATTGCTAATAACAATAAAGATTTAGTGGTTAAAATGTATAATCCAATAGAAGCAGCAAAAAAGGACAGTAAATTGAAGCCCTTAGCGGAAATTGAAAAGAAAATGGGGGCAGGAGAAACAGGAATAGGTGAATATTCTTATGAAGGAGTATATAAACGCATGGGTTATGCTCCAGTTAAAGGAACTGAATGGTCTGTTGGAGTTATAGTGCAAAAAGAAGAAATACTATCTGAACTTACTAGTTTAAGAATTTCTGTTATAGCATTTTCTATATTATTTATATTAATTGGAGCCATGGTGATTTACATCATTGCTAATAGTATATCAAGAGGAATAAAAGCAACCTCAAAACATTTAGATTTATTGGCAGAAGGAAATTTGAGTGGAGAAGTTTCTACTAGATATTTGCAAATGAAAGATGAAGTTGGAGACATGAGCAATTCAATGAAAGTGATGCAGGAATCATTAAGATCAATGATTAATAGGATAAAAGAAAATTCTGCAAATATCAATATGCAGTCAGAAAATTTATCTTCTGTTTCAGAAGAAATAGCTAGTTCATCGCAAAGTGTTGCAGAGGCAATAAATGAAATTGCAAAAGGTACAAGTTCACAATCTCAGGATTTAGTAAATGTAACAGATATTCTCAATGACTTTAGCAATAAATTGTCCAGAATGGTTAATGAAATACAGGTTGTTGACTCAAAGTCTAGGGAAATTAGTTTGATGGCAGAAGAAAGTAGTACAGAAATGAATGGATTAAATCAGTCTGTAACAAAGGTGAGCAATTCATTTAAAACTTTTAATGGTAAAATTGTTGGACTTGGAAAAAGCATAAATGAAATAAATGAGATTATAAATATAATAAACAGTATTGCAGAACAAACAAATTTATTGGCGTTAAATGCAGCTATTGAAGCTGCAAGAGCAGGCGAATCAGGAAAAGGATTTGCAGTTGTTGCAGATGAAATAAGAAAACTTGCAGAACAATCACAAGTGTCAGCAGAAGATATTAGCAAATTGATTAGTGAAATATCTCAAAATACTGATACTATAGTTAAAGATTCCAGTGATATGGATGGTGAATTAATAAATCAAGTTAAGATTATAGAAAGTTCAATAGTGTCTTTTAAAAGTATTATAGAAGCAGTAAGTGAAGTAATTCCTAAAATTGAAGTAGTCAAAAATTCTGCTGAAGATATAGAAAGTGATAAAAATACTATTTTAAATAGGGTAAATGATGTATCTTCAGTTTCACTTGATGTTTCAGCAACTTCCCAGGAAATTTCAGCATCATCACAAGAAATGAATGCTACTACAGAAGAAGTAGCAGCATCATCACAAGTACTTAGTAATATGACTAAGGAAATGGTAGATGAAGTAAATAAATTTAAAGTTTAAAAATATTGTATCTTAAAAAGATGAGACTTTTATGTTTCATCTTTTTTTATAGTAAATTAAAAGATTTTAATGATATTTGGGTAAATTAAAGATAATATGACACAATGTATTTAGTATATAAAGTGACACCTGCTATTTCCAATAACAGGATTGTTTAATGACACAATAATTGTTATAATTATACCGTGCAGCTTGTTATTTAGCACAAACAAGTGTTAATGACAATATGATGAAAGAAAGGAAAAGAATGATTTGGAATATACAAAATCTCTAAAGAGTATAAAGAAATATATTAATGTAGTTGTAATAACAATGATAATTATGCTGGTAATTTTTGTTGTAAAAGCTTATATGGAAGGTAATTTTTCATCACAATCAGCTTTTGAAAATTATATTCGTCAATTTGGAGTATTTGCACCAATTGCTTTGATAGTGATTCAATTGTTACAGGTTATATTCCCGGTAATTCCTAGCATTTTAGGATCTATAGTTGGTGTAGCACTTTTTGGAAGCTTGAAGAGCTTTATATTTAATTATATAGGAGTTACTATAGGATCAATTATATCGTTTTTACTAGCTAGAAAATATGGAGCTAGTTTTGTAAAAAAGATTATAACAGAAGAAAAATATGAAAAATATATTGGAAAGTTTCAAGGTGGAAAAGGATATACTATTATACTGGTTTTTACACTATTGATTCCTCTTGCACCAGATGATATTCTTTGTTATTTGTCTGGATTAAGTAAGATGTCGTTTAAAAAGTTTATGTGGATTATCATATTTGTAAAGCCGTGGTGTATATTAGCTTACAGTTATGGTTTTGGAGCACTTTTTACTCATATAGCAGGATAAATATTAGTATAATGATAAATTAAGATTTTTATTAAAAAAAGAGAGGCAAGGGATTATTCTCTTGCCTTATTTAGTATCATTTGCAGTTATCTACTTTTATTGAAAGATTGATATTAATGTTTATTTTATCAGATTTGTTTTCTAGAGTTTCAAGTAGTGATGCTAATTCTTTTATATCATTTATATCTGTTTTAGCATTAGATTTTACAGGAAGTTTAGAAATTTTTAAAAATTTTAAAACCTGATTAACGTATTTTTTTGCAAATCCTTTTTTTACAATATCCTCTACTTTAAGACCTTCCTTATAAAGCTGAATAATTTGATCTTTTTTAGTAATTTTCATATAAACCCATCCTTTATAAATTAGTCTTACTAAATACTTGAGATTGATACTTCATAATATCTCCATATGATTGATACAACATATTTATATTCATTTGAACAATAAATTATTCCATATTAATTGAAAATTAGATAATATTTTTATATATAAAAATTTAACATATTATTATAGATTATTTTCTAAATATTTAGTAGCACAGTGCGCATATAAAGCAGAACCCAATGGTAAAACTTTTTCATCTACTATCATACTAGGATTATGAATAGAGTAAGAATACCCGCCTTCAATACTTCCTGCACCAAGGTTAATCATAATTGATGGAACTTGTTCTGCAATACTAGTAAAATCTTCTGTACCACAAGCTGTAGGAATTTCTTTTACTTTTTCTTCAGTACAAATTTCTTTACAATAATTTGCAATTTCTTCACTAAGAATTGGATTATTATATAAAGGACCAATACCATATAAAAACTCTACAATTGCATCTCCTCTAAAAGTTGCAGCTACATTTTCGCTAATTTCCCTAATTCTTTTTTTTAAAAAGGAACGACTTTCTTGTGTAGTTGCACGAATAGAAGCTTCAATTACTGCATTGCCAGCTAAGGTATTAACAGTATCACCGCCTTGTATTTTACCAACAATTAATACAGAATGTTCAGTGCAAGGTATTTCTCTTGCAATAATTTCTTGCAGCGAAATAACCATATGCGCTGCAATATTAATTGCATCTACACCTTTTTCTGGAGTACTTCCATGAGCATTTTTCCCAGTTATAGTAATACGTACAGCGTCACCTGAATAGAAAGCTGTACCTTTTGCATAGGTAATGGAACCAACATTGGAATTTTCATAACCAACTTTAATGTGAATTCCCATTGCTGCATCTACTTTAGGGTTTTCTAATATTCCTGCAGATAACATATCATTTGCACCAGCAAGTAATTCTTCTGCAGGTTGAAACATAAATTTAACAGTCCCCTTTAATTTATTTTCATTTTGCTTTAATAGCTTTGCAGCACCAAGCAGCATGGTGGTATGGCAATCATGACCGCAAGAATGACAATTTCCATTAGTTGCAGCAAAATTCAATCCGGTTTTTTCACTCATAGGAAGAGCGTCCATATCTGCACGAAGTAATATAGTTTTACCAGATTGTCCTAGTGTACAACTCACTCCTGATTTTCCAACAATGTAAGGTTTTAAACCATATTCAGTAAGTTTTTTCATTACAAGAGATATTGTTTGAGGTAGTTCAAATCCAGTTTCAGCGTAGTTATGAAACATCCGTCTATTAGTAACAAGTTCACCATTCATTTCTAATGCTTCTTTATAATATTCATTCATATATTCAACCTTCTTTATTATTTAATTTTAAATGTTGTTAAAATGTTCGGATCAATATTTAAAAGTTCATGGAAGCAAGCAAATAGTTTACAGTTAGAATTTTAAAAAGATCTTTAATAAAATGAAAACTTCATTCTAATAATATTTTATTGTTTGTCATAATTTTATTTATAAATTTAAACAGGAAATAAGACTCTAGCTAAGTATATGCATGAAGTAAGTGTAATACAGCTAAAAATGGTGGATACCATTACTTCTTGTGAGGCAAAATTTGCATTGTTATCACATTCAACAGCAATTAAAGCTGTATTTACAGCTGTTGGTACAGAACAGGATATGAGTACTGTTTGGGCAATAACTCCAAAGAAACCAAAAGCATGTATTAATATTATAGCTAGTATAGGTCCCAAAATTAAGCGGGTAAAAACTGCTATATTTACATTGATATCTTTAAAATCAAATTTAGTTTTTGAAAGTTGAACTCCTAAGGTTAATAATGCCATAGGTACAAGCCCATTTTTTATATATTCTAATGTACTCCATAAAGGTGTTGTTGTTATATCAATATTAGCATATTTAAGTAAAAGCGCAAGTGGTATAGCATATATCGAGGGCATGGAGAAAATTTGATGTATTGATTCTTTAAAGTTCATTTTACCTCTTCCAGCGTTATAAAAACCAATAGTATACATTGCAACATTGGTAAATACTAAAATCATAATTTGAACTGTAAGAGCTTCATTTAAATATGGAGTCTTCCCATTAATAACAAAAGGTGCACTACCAAAAATAAGAGTAATAAGAGATACACCTATATTGCCTGTATTATTGAACATAATAGAATTTTTAAAAGCACTTGCTTGGCCTATATCATATTTTCGAGTTTTTGCAATAATTCTGGCTGTTATATCATTAAATACTAAATAAAGTATGCAAAAAAACAAAATTTTGAACATTTCGGGAGATAAATTAGTACAGTAGAGATTATAAAATATAAAGCCAGGTATAAATAAATAGAAGTTTAGCTTACTGAGAGTAAATACACTTAAATCAAATTTTTTACTTATTATATAACCAAACGCAATTAATATGAAAACTGGTACAATATTATTTGCTAGTATGTGTAAAAAAATAGCCATTTTTTAGCCTCCTAAAATTATGTATATCTTGTCCTTTAATTTGATATGATTAGTATGGAATCGACCAATAAAGAACTTAATTATAATTTATTCTACTAAATATATATATAATGTTCAATATACTTAATAGATATAGTGAGAATAAGTGAAATTTATACGATTACTTTTGAATTTTTAAAGATTAAATAATTGTAATGAATAAATATACTATATTGACAAGAATTACAGTTAAAATTATAATTAGTTAGAAGTCTAACAAAATAATAGAGGGATGATATATGGATAAGGAAGAATTAATAGGTAGAAAAGTAAATATTTTCAATAATAGGATCAACAGAAAAATAAATAAAGAGGTTGCTAAGTATGGGATAACAGGTGTTCAAAGCATGATACTTGGTTTTGTATATCATAAATCTGAAGAAAGGGATATATTTCAAAAGGATATAGAGGAAGTTTTTGATATTAGACGTTCTTCAGTGACTAGTGTACTTCAATTGATGGAAAAAAACGGGTATATTGAAAGAGTAAGTGTTTCTGAAGATGCAAGGCTCAAGAAGATAATACTTACAAAAAAAGGACTTGAAATTCAAAGAAAAGTACATGAATCCATTATTAAAATTGAAAAATATTTAAGAGATGAGTTAAGTGATGATGAGATGTACATATTAATTCATTTACTTGACAGGTTATCTAAAAAAATTGCTGATTAAGTGCAATTTTTTTACGATATTAGTTAGAAACCTAACAAGAGGGGGAAAATATATGATAAGAAAATTAGCAAGTTATGTAGCAGAATTTAAAAAAGACGCAATTTTAACGCCTATATTTGTTGCTTTAGAAGCAATAATGGAGACTATTATTCCACTATTAATGGCATGGATTATTGACAATGGGGTAGGAAAAGGAGATATGAAATATGTATGTGTTGTTGGAACAGTAATGCTGGCAGTATCATTTATATCTCTTACTTGTGGTGCATTATCAGGAAAATATGCAGCTAGTGCATCTACTGGTTTTGCTAGAAATTTGAGAAGAGCAATGTATTATAATATACAAAATTATTCTTTTTCTAATATAGACAAGTATTCTACAGCTGGGCTTATAACAAGGCTAACTACAGATATAACAAATGTTCAAAATGCATTTCAAATGATAATAAGGATGTTTGTTAGAGCACCATTCATGTTGATTTTTGCTATGGGAATGAGTTTTTATATCAATGCAAAATTAGCTTTAGTATTTTTAGGAGCAATTATCTTTTTAGGGATTGTATTGTATTTTATTATGACTAGAGTACACCCATATTTCATGCAAGTTTTTAGAAAATATGATGATTTAAATGCCAGTGTGCAAGAAAATTTAACAGCAATTCGTACTGTAAAGGCATATGTAAGAGAAGAACATGAAATAGGCAAATTTTATAAAGCTTCTGAAAACCTATATAAACTTTTTGTAAGAGCTGAAAAATTGATTATAATTAATGCTCCTGCAATGCAATTTGCAGTGTATACTTGTATTTTACTTTTATCATGGCTTGGAGCAAAAATGATTGTTTCACATTCTATGACAACAGGTGAATTAATGAGTTTATTTACTTATACTACTAATATATTAATGAGTCTTATGATTATTTCTATGGTATTTGTCATGGTAATTATGTCAAAAGCATCAGCTGAAAGAATTATAGAAGTATTAGAAGAAAAAAGTGATTTGGCAAATCCTAAAAATTCAATTTATGAAGTAAAAGATGGATCTATTACATTTAAAAATGTTAATTTTTCATATAATAAAAACCTAGATAATTGTGTTTTAGAAGATGTAAATATAAAAATTAATTCAGGTGAAACTATAGGTATTATTGGAGGAACAGGAAGTGCTAAATCCACTTTAGTTCAACTTATTCCAAGATTGTATGACACAACAAGTGGCAGTGTTGAAGTTGGAGGAATTGATGTTAAGAAATATGATATAGAAACTCTCAGAGACGAAGTTTCCATGGTATTACAAAAAAATGTATTGTTTTCCGGAACAATAAAAGAAAACTTAAGATGGGGAAACAAAAATGCCACAGATGAAGAATTAATTACTGCATGTAGACAGGCTCAGGCTGATGAATTTATAGAAAATTTCCCAGATAAGTATGATACCTACATTGAACAAGGTGGAACCAATGTATCTGGAGGACAAAAGCAGAGATTATGTATTGCAAGAGCACTTTTAAAGAAACCTAAAATACTAATTTTAGATGATTCTACAAGCGCTGTAGATACTAAGACTGATGCTCTTATTAGAAAGGCATTTAAAGAAACAATACCAGATACTACAAAGATTATTATTGCTCAACGTATTTCATCAGTAGAAGATGCAGATAGAATTATTGTATTAAATGACGGAAAAATTGATGGGTTTGGAAGTCATGATGAGCTTCTAAAATGTAATTCTATATATCGAGAAGTTTATGAATCTCAAATGAAAGGAGCTGATGACAATGAGTCAAAATAAAAGTGCGAAACCTAGAGCTATGCGTGGTCGAGGTGTACATGTACATGCAAAGATGAGTAAAAATTCCTTAAAGACTTTAAAAAGGTTGTTAGATTATGTAATTAAAGAATATAAATTTTTGTTCCTTATGGTACTGGCAACTATTATTATAAGTTCTATTGCAAATGTTGTTGGTACATTATTTATAAAAACTCTAATAGATAAATATGTAGTACCTCTTTTAAATAAATCTGGAGCTGATTTTGCACCATTACTTAAAATGATAGTTACTATGGCATTAATTTATTATGTTGGAGTTTTGGCAACATATGCATATAGCCGTATGATGATTATAATTTCTCAAGGTTCACTTAAAAGGATAAGAGATGATATGTTTTCTCATATGGAAACTTTAAATATTAAATACTTTGATACTCATGCTCATGGAGATTTAATGAGTCTTTATACCAATGATACAGATACATTGAGACAAATGATAAGCCAAGGTATACCTCAATTGTTATCAGCAATTATAACTGTTATTGGTGTATTTATTTCTATGATTTTTTTAAGCTTACCATTAGCAGGTATTGAAATTTTAATTATAATTTTGATGGCCAACGTTACTAAGTTTATTGGTGGTAAAAGTGGAAAATATTTTGGACTTCAACAAAAAGATTTAGGTGCAGTGAATGGTTATATAGAAGAAATGATGGAAGGACAAAAGGTTGTAAAAGTCTTTTGCCATGAAGAAGAAGCAAAAATTAATTTTGATAAATTAAATGACATGTTGTTTAATAGTGCAAATAATGCAAATAAATATGCCAATGTTTTAATGCCTATCATGGGTAATATTGGATATATAAATTATGTAGCAGTTGCTATTGTTGGTTCTATTCTTGCCATTGGATCATTTGCTGGTTTTACTCTTGGAGGACTTGCATCCTTCTTGCAGCTAACAAGAACCTTCAGTCAAACGATAAATCAGATGTCTCAACAATTTAACTTTGTAATTATGGCTTTAGCAGGGGCAGAACGTATATTTAAACTTCTTGATGAAGAGAAAGAAGCTGATGAAGGTTATGTAACTTTAGTAAATGCAGAAGAAAATGAAAATGGAGAACTAGTAGAATCCAAGAAACGCACTGGAATTTGGTCATGGAAGCATCCGCACCAAGATGATACAGTTACTTATACAAAGCTTCTTGGTGAAGTAGTATTTGATGATGTTGATTTTGGTTATAATGATGAAAAAATTATATTGCACAATATAAAACTTTATGCAAAGCCAGGTCAAAAAATAGCCTTTGTAGGTGCTACAGGAGCAGGAAAAACTACTATTACAAACTTAATCAACCGTTTTTATGATATTCAAGACGGAAAGATTAGATATGATGGCATAAATATCAACAAAATTAGAAAAGACGATTTAAGAAGTTCTCTTGGAATGGTACTTCAAGATCCACATCTTTTCACTGGAACAGTTGCAGACAATATTAGATATGGAAAACTGGATGCAACTGATGAAGAAGTAATTACAGCAGCTAAGCTTGCTAATGCACACCAATTTATAAAACATCTTCCAAAGGGATATGATACAGTTCTTACTAGTGATGGTGGAAAGTTGTCGCAAGGACAAAGACAACTATTAACAATTGCTAGAGCAGCTATTGCTGATCCACCAGTTTTAATACTTGATGAAGCAACATCTAGTATTGATACAAGAACGGAAGCTATAGTTCAAGATGGTATGGATAAACTTATGAAGGGAAGAACAGTATTTGTAATAGCTCACAGACTTTCTACAATTAAAAATTCAGATGTAATTATGGTGTTAGATGAGGGCAAAATTATTGAAAGAGGAAACCATGATGATTTGATTAAACAAAAAGGCAAGTACTATCAACTATATACAGGAGCATTTGAGCTGTCATAGAATTAATTATTTATCAAGTGATTCTTAGATTAAGGTGCAATTTGATTATAAGAAATACTTTTTCATAGAGCAGAAGTTTGTTTAGATCTTGTGAAGCTATTTTTATGATGAACAATATTTTTTAAGAAAATCAGGTAAATTGTATCTTTTAAGATAATACAGAATTTTTTCTGTGGCAATCTTTAAGGATATAGTTTACCTTTTAAATTTTTTTGGATTTATATTAATAACATAAACTCAAATTCCAGTGAAGCTGAGTTTCATTCAAATGAGGACTAAAACAAGGAAAATTATAGGAATAATAATAGTAAATTGGTTGAGATTATAATAATAAATATGTTACAATTGTTGTATAAAATAAGCTTAAAAAGGCCATAACATATTAAAATAACTTAAGTTATTTTAATATGTTAGAAATAGAGATATATTGTTAAGGGGGAAAAAATGTGAGTGTATGTATAAACAATGTTTGTAATCAAGATAGTTATTCAAATCTTACGGCATCAAAAAATCAATCTACTAGTAAGGATGAAGATGAAGTACAAAAAAAGAAAAAAAGGCAAATTGTATCAGAACAGCAAGGTAAGTATTATTGTACATATATTGTAAGTGAAGATGGTAAAAAAACTTTGTTGAGAAAAATTCCTATTGATAAAGTTAAAAAGCAGAATAATTCACAAGGTTTATTTACATCCAATGAAATAAAACATTGTAATTATGAGAAGACAGACCAAACTGTTTTTGCTATTTTAAAATATAAAAATCAATTTCATTCAGAAAATTCTCGTAAAGAAAATATAAATCTACAAGACATGATAAGTATGCTAAAAGGAACTAGTGGAATTTAAAGTAATTAAGTAAGGTTATATATTTATTGATATATATGAAAAAATGTTATATGTACATAAAATATTAAAAAAAGTAAAGTTAATAGCTAAACAGAAACTACTCATTTAATGGGTAGTTTTTTATTTGTCTTCAAATTTGTTTATGAAAACAACTATGTATAATAGTTTATTCTTTATAAGTTACTTAAAAATATACAAAAAATGTAAAATATATGATAATATGTAAATAACGGAGGTGGCAGTATGGAAAAAGTATATGCATTTGAAAATTTAAAAGATATTAATAATATAGAACCTACAAGGGAAAAATTACTTTCTATTATAGAAAAGCTAAAACTAGAAAATAATTATCTAAGGAAAACTAAAAAATATGGTTTAGTTTGGGAAGAACAATCAGAAGAAACAGGAGAAATTTTAAAAAATAATTATCCAGTACTTACAGAAGTTAAAGAAAAGGAAATTAAGAGTGAAAGTGATGATATTACAAATCTAATAATAGAAGGGGATAACTTATATGCTTTAAACACTTTATTATTTACTCATGGAATGAATAATAAAAAGCAGATAAATATTATTATTGACCCTCCATATAATACAGGAAATAAGGATTTTATATACAATGATAATTATGTAAATGGTGAAGATACTTACAGACATAGCAAATGGATTTCTTTTATGAATAAGCGCTTAAGATTGGCAAGAGAAGTTTTAAGTAGTGATGGAGCTATATTTATATCTATTGATGACAATGAGCAGAGTCAACTAAAAATGTTATGTGATGATGTATTTGGTGAAGATAATTTTATTAATTGTATAAGTGTTAAGACTAAAAATGCTTCAGGTGCTAGTGGTGGTGGAGAAGATAAAAAACTAAAAAAGAATATAGAGTACTTGCTTATATATTGTAAAAATAAAGAAAAGTGTAATCTTAAAGCTGTATATAAGGAATATCCTTTGATGAACCTTATAAATGAAAGAAGAGAAGAAGGAAAACAATATGATTATAGGCAAGTGCTTATAAATGAAGGTATTAAGAAATATATGTGCACTATAAAGGATGGAAATTCTGAGAATATAAAAATATTTAGGCATGAAGGATATATCATGAAAAATGTATCAGAAATTATGGAGGAAGAAAAACTATCCGAAGCTGAAGTTTATTTAAAATATTTCTCTAAAATATGCAGTAGCACAAACTCTCAATCATCAATAAGAAAAAGAGTAATAGAAGGTACTAATGATTATAGAGGACTTATATCTATAGAATATGTTCCTAAAACGGGAAAAAATAAGAATAAAGTAACTACGAATTATTACATTAATAGCAGAATAGTTATATGGTTATCAGATGCAGCTTATATGAAAAATAAAAAGATATACAAGAAAGAAAAGCTTGGCACTCTATGGGATGATATTAGTTGGAATGGAATTTCTTCGGAAGGAGGAATTACTTTTAGCAGTGGAAAAAAACCACTTAAATTTATAAAGAGAATAGTTTCCATGTGTGATAGTAAAGGTATTTTTATTGACTTTTTTGCTGGATCAGGAACTTTAGGACAGGCTATCTTAGAAATGAATAAGAAGGATAATGGAAAAAGACAATTTGTACTATCTAATATCGGAAGAGAAACTCCAGAAAACGGTTTAAATATATGTGAAAATATAACCTATAGACGCATAAGAAATGTTATTACAGGATATATAAACTCTCATGATACTTATATAAAAGGAATAGGTGGAAATGTAAAATATTATAAAGTGGAATTTATTCCTAAGAATCAAAGTAGGGATGCTTTGGAAATTAAACTTGCAGATAGATGTACTGAGCTTTTGTGTATAAAGGAAAATTGTTTTAATTTATATAAAAGTGGATACCAGTATAATATTTTTATAAACAATAGTTTGATTATGATAATTTGCCAGAATTTCATGGACTCTTCTATGATAGACAACATTAAAAAAGATTTAGAGTGTTTAAATTCACATAAAAAAATTCTTTATTTTCTGAGCTTGGATTGTGAAATAAATGAATTTCAGGAACTGAATGATATAGGAATAAAAGTTAAACCAATACCACAAAAAATTATGGAAGTTTATGAGGATGCACTAAAATCATGGTAGTGCTAAAAAATTACCAGAAAAAGGCTATTAGAGAGTTGATGGATAAAACTGTTAAGTTGCTTGAAAATAATAATAAAAAAAAGGTATTGGTTCTGAAAGCACCAACAGGTTCAGGTAAAACTGTAATTGCATCAAAGTATATTGAAATGTTTAGTAAACTTGAAGATAGAGATTTTTGTTTTATATGGATATCTATTGGTAAGGGACATTTACATGAACAGAGTAAAAATAAAATAAGTAGTATATTAGAAGGAAGTCCTTCTTGCAAATTATTGCAAGATGTTATTAGATATGGAATAATAAAAAGAAATGCTATAGTAGTAGTTAATTGGGAAAAGCTGAATACAAAGAAAAATGGAGTATGGGATAATGTTTTAATGAGAGAAGGTGAGGGAATAAATTTTATTAAACTTCTAGAAAATACAAGTAGTGCAAGAAAAATAATGTTAATCATTGATGAAAGTCATAATACTACAGATACGCGAACTTCCAAAGAATTGATGAATATAATAAATCCTGAAATTTTGCTTGAAATGAGTGCTACTCCTAAATATGTGCCTTCAGGAGAGGACATAGATGACAATATGGCTGCCTTTGTAAAAGTTTTGCCAGAAGAGGTTATTGAATCAGGAGTAATAAAAAAAGAAGTATTTATAAATGATAATATTGATGAGATAGATTTAAATAATAAAAACTCCATTGAAATTGTAGTAGAAATGGCTATTAAAAAAAGATTGGAGTTAACTGAAGCTTTTAGTAGAGAAAATGTTAAAATAAATCCATTATGTCTTATTCAAATACCTAATGCCAAAACAGGAGAAGAAATTTTACATGAATTAATTAGAATACTTAAAATTAAGGGAATATCAGTAGAAAATAATAATCTTGCATTATGGACAAGCAATAGGTGCAAAAATTTAGAAAATATTACTGATTTTAACTCTAAGGTTGATGTTTTAATTTTCAAAATGGCTGTAGCTACTGGGTGGGATTGTCCGAGAGCACAAGTACTTTTAAAGCTTAGAGAAAGTGGAAGTGAGATTTTTGACATACAAACTATTGGAAGAATTCTTCGTATGCCTGAGCAGAAACATTATGAAAGTGAAATCTTAAATAGAGCTTATATATATACCAATAATAAAGACATTTCTGTTAAAGTTGGCAATCTTTCATTAGTTAAATTTTTGAAGTCTAATATTAAATCTAATATGAAAAATATTATTTTACGTTCATATTATAGAGAGCCAAGTAAAGATGTTGTCATTAAAAGAGAAATATTAGATTCTATTTTTTACAAGCAAGCTGAGAAAGAATTAAATGTATCAGTGAATAGAAATCCAATAAATAACTTATATGCTTTGAATAAACTAAACTTTAATATGGAAATTGACAATTTAGAAAGCCAGCTTATGTATGAGGGACATATTGAAACATCAAAATTAGATAGAGTAAATGTAAAAATAGACCATAAAGATAAAAGAATAAAGGTAAGTGAATTTGATATTGAAGAAGTATTTACAACTATTTTAAAAAGAACTTCGGAAAATTTTTATCCTAATTTAAAGGAATTAATTTATAAGTATTTTAATGATGTTTTTAATTATAATATAAGGAAAACAGGGATGATAACTAAAATACAATCATTATTTATTGTTAATTACGAAAAGTTTTTTAAATCAATATTAAATAGTACTGTAGAGAAATATATTGATGAATATAGAAAATGTGATCTCGAAGAGACAAAAGAGTATTATAATGATTTCTCAATAAAAGAAACTAAGCTTGTAGATGATGTTTCTTATGAGTTTTTTAAATCAGAAAAAAATATATATGATAAATGTTACTTAAAGAAAAATAGAAAGCAAACTGAAAAAGTTTTTGAAGATTTTTTAGAGAAAAGTGGAGATAAAATTGTTTGGTGGTATAAAAATGGTGATAGCGGAAAAGAAAATTTTGCTATACGCTACGAGTATAATGGAATACCACATGCATTTTATCCAGATTACATTGTACTTTTTAAAACAGGATTAATTGGAATATTTGAAGTTAAAGCAAAAAATGATAGAGAAACAGAAACTAGGACAAAGGCTAAAAATGAATATTTGAAAAAATATTTAAAAGAGGAAATAGGTAAAGGAAAAAATATTATGGGTGGAATAATTGAAGTATCAGATGGAAACATAAAAATTAATATTGGTGGAAAAGAATATGCATCAAATAATTTAGCAGATTGGGAAAGTTTTAAATGCTAATTTATCAAGTGATTCTTAGACACAGGTGAAGGTATTAGTAATGACAGTGGTGGGATATAAAGCTTTAGTACTTATGTTACAGCATAAATATAAAGAGGCAAACTGTACTATATAAAATAAATACAGAGAAGAGAAGTGTTTTATTTGGTAATTAGCAAAATGTACAGTTTACCTTATGAAATTTACTATATTTCTTCTCGCCAGAAACCGTATGCAATATGAGCTTTAATCAGTACTTGGGCAGAAGAGATTAGTAAGTTTAAAATATTGCCTCCAGGAGGAATAACTATTTTACCATTTTCCTCATTAACAAGAGTGAAGTTAGGAGGAACGATTCTTGTAAAAGCTTTAACACCACCTTCGATTTTATTATTTAGAAATTGACCAGTGAGAAATATTATCTTTGGCTTAGGTGGTGGTAAAATCGTAAGGTTAGATGGTGTAACAGAGGTTACTTTAGTTGCTCCTTCTGGTATAGTAGAATTTAAATATATTTGTGATTTTATTGGTAAATCAGAAGTATTAGTTACAGTGGTAACACTGAAATATAAATTTACACCTGAGTCTTTAGGATTGTATAAAGCTCCCCAAGCATAATTATTAAAACCAAAACTTAATAAATCAGATTCTCCAATAAAATATTTGCCTTCAAAAGATTTAAAAATAGGATTTTCAATAGTAACTACTTCTCTCAAAGAATGAGAAGTTATATTATTCCTCATTTGAATCACCTCAGTATATTTTATGGAGTAAGGCAAGAATTGTTCTAGGTCATTAATAATATAAGCATATTGCGACTCAAGCGTATGTAAGCGAAGTAACTTTCAACTGTATTCCGGCTGATATATGCTGTGAAGGAAAACTC
>NZ_JIBU02000050.1 GCF_000633595.2 Clostridium drakei
TGATGAACCACTTACCATATATCACGGAATAAAAGTTAAAATCCAAACTTCCACTGCACCTTTGCATCGTAATATGCTTAAAATGTAATGTAAAACTTCATAGTGTTTCAAATACCAATAATGTGGTATTGCTGTAAGTTATATGATTTTTTATATAATGAAGATAAAATTATATTCCACCTTTTATATAAAATATTCCTATAATGAATACAATATATAACACAGCATTAAATGATAATCTTTTTGCTGATAAGTGATGTCTTTTCAAGGTAGTCCATATTAATAAAATTGCTACAAAAGTTATAATTGCTGAAATCATGAGGGATTTATCAAGCATCCATGGTGTAAAAATAATACCTAATGCACTTGGTACTGTAGCTTGAATCATCATAGACCCACTAATATTTGAAAGAGCCAAGTTTTCTTTACCTTGTCTTACCCATATAACAGCATTTAAAGTTTCTGGTAATTCTGTTGCCACTGGACTCAATAGTAAAGAAACCATATGAGCTGGAATTCCAAGGGAAATACTTAAAGTACTTAAATTGTGTACAAACATTTGTGATCCAATAAAAATAAATATAAGTGATCCTATAGTTTGAAGTAAAATTAATGATTTTTTAGGATTTTCACTTTTAGGACTGAATTTTAATGGTTCTAGTTCTCCAACAACCTCCACATTGTCACTATTCATTTCTCTATAAAAGTAAAGTCCATAAGCTAATAAAAATAAAATTCCAAGCCAAGGTTTTATTGCGAAGGCTACAAGACCTAATCCAATCTTAAATACAAAGATGCACATAAACCAGACTTGATCTCTTGCTAATTTTTTGCCATCAAATTTAATATGATCACCAGCTCTCCTATTTCCACTAAACATAATTATACTGATTCCAACAACAGCATAAGCAATTGTGCTTAAAACAAGAGGACCTCCTAAAGCAGCACCAACACCAATATCCTTTTGACTTGAACTTGCTCCAAATACTACAGCTATGAATGTAACAATACTTTCAGGTAAAGCAGTACCAAAGGCTGCTAAAACTGAACCTACAGCACTTTGAGAAATATTGAAGGCTTTGCCTACCCATTCAATTCCATTTACAAATAGTTCGCAACTAAAATAAATTAAAAGTGCTGCAGAAATCATTACTAAAATAGTTATTATCATTTTTTCTCCTCCTCAAAATAAAAAAATAAAAGACCTTTGGCGTATTAGAAAAACACGCCAAAAGTCTCGTTTCGCATTTTGCGGATACTGCCAGGCTCATCACCAATATGTTGACAATATCTATCAAACTACTCCCTTTTGTAAATATGTATTTATAAAGTATACTAAATTCATTTTATTATGTCAACAAGCTAGTTTTATTTAGAAGCTACAAAGGCAATAATAGATTATTTCTTAGGTATCTCTCCAAAAGAAACAATTCTTTAATTTTAGTTTATATACCTTGTTTATACATGAACAAGGTATATAGTTTATAAATTTTTATGAAACATCAGTGTTTTTATCATCTTGCAATCCATTCATATCTTTTATTGTTTCTGTTTTTTCATTTAAATTATTATCACTTTCTATACCTTGATTATTGATTTGTGTTAACTCATTTATAGGTGATATTGCGAAACTAAATGCACCCATATTTGCTGCCTGAGCAATAGAATTTTGAAAATAGTTTTCAAAGTTATCTAAATCTCTTGTATCCTTTGACATAATCTCACCTCTTTTAAATTTAGTTTTTACAAAATGAACTATATTATTCGGTAATAATTTTAAACGCTGTATACTATATATTTTTGAATTTCTATGTGTTGAATTTAGCAAATCAAGTGATTCTTAGACTCAGGTTGAGTTTGCTTATGGAATATGTATTAACAAAGCAGAACTCATGAAATATCATTTAGGCATTTTACCCATCTGAGTCTTAAAAGAACTTATACAGGGGTGTATCAGCTGTTAGCTCACATTTAAATAGGATTGGTAGCCATCGGATAAAATTTTTCATATGGGAAATCATATATAAAGTGAAATAAATTCTGTCTATATATATGAAATGAAGGTGTTTAAATAAATACAAGAAATTAAAAAGTAGGGGGTAGATACAATAGTGCTTAGATTATTAAAATATTTAAAACCATTTATTGGACTTATTATTGCTGCTATAGCATTACTATTTGTTCAGGCAATGTGCGATTTGGCACTGCCAGACTATATGTCTAATATAGTAAATGTAGGTATACAACAAGGTGGAATTGAAAATGCAGTACCTCAGGCTGTAAGAAAGAGTGAAATGGATAAGCTTACATTATTTATTTTTGGAAAAGACAAAGATACAGTTATGAGTAATTATGTATTTGTAGACAAATCAAGTAAAGATTATGTCAAGTATATTAAAGAATATCCTGTTATTTTAAGTGAACCAATTTACGTACTTAAGAGTGTAAGCAATACAGAAATTGATAAGTTAAATCCAATTATAGGCAAAGCACTTCTCACGGTTTCAGGTATTGATAATATGAAGAATGATGCAAAGGGTGGTGTAATTAATTTTAATGGAAGGAAACTTCCTGTAAATACAAATTTATTTGCTTTGTTTGGAAAATTACCTGAAGATCAACGTGGAAAAATCATGGAAGAAGGAGCAAAGAAGTTCACGGCTTTAGGAGATAAGATGATTGTTCAGGTTGCTGCTAGCTCAGTAAAAGCTGAATACAGAGCTTTGGGAATTAATACAGATAAAATTCAAAATAGCTATATAATTAACATTGGAGTCAAAATGATTTTAATATCTCTTTTAAGTGCAGTGTGCATCGTAGCTGTTGGTTTTTTTGCAGCTAGAACTGCTGCAGGACTTTCAAGGAATTTAAGAAGTAGAATATTTACGAAAGTTCAAAGTTTTTCAAATGCTGAGATAAATAAGTTTTCTACAGCTTCGCTTATTACAAGAACTACTAATGATATTACTCAAATTCAGATGCTTATTGTTATAATGATAAGAATGATATTTTATGCTCCTATTATAGGTATTGGAGGTGTTATAAAGGCTATGTCTCGAAGTACTTCTATGTCCTGGATTATTGCATTGGCAGTAGCAGCACTTCTGATAATTATTATTACTGTGATTTTTGTTGCTATGCCAAAATTTAAGATTATACAAAAACTTATAGATAAACTAAATCTTGTTACTAGAGAAAATCTTTCAGGTATCATGGTAGTAAGAGCCTTTAATACTCAAAAATTTGAAGAAGAAAGGTTTGATAAGGCGAATAAGGATCTCACTGATACAAACTTGTTTGTAAACCGTGTAATGGTAATCTTATTTCCTTTCATGATGCTTATAATGAATGGTGTAACAGTACTAATTGTTTGGGTTGGCGCTCACCAGATCGCAAATTCCAGTATGCAGGTTGGAGATATGATGGCCTTTATGCAGTATGCTATGCAGATTTTATTTGCATTTCTTATGATGTCTTTTATGTTTATTATGATACCCAGAGCGTCTGTAGCTGGACAGCGTATAGTAGAAGTTTTGGAAACAGACACCGTAATAAATGATCCTAAATTACCAAAGAATTTTGACAACAATTTAAAAGGCATTTTAGAGTTTAACAATGTTTCTTTTAGATATCCTGGGGCAGAAGAAGATGTACTTAAGAATATTAGCTTTAAAGCCTTACCCGGACAGACAACAGCTATTATCGGGCCTACTGGCTCGGGTAAAACTACACTCATTAGTTTAGTACCAAGGTTTTATGATGTAACAGATGGTCAGCTTCTTGTAGATGGTGTTGATGTACGAGAGGTTACTCAATATGATTTAAGGGATAAGATTGGTTATGTTCCTCAAAAAGGCAATTTATTCAGTGGTACTATAGAATCTAACTTGAGGTATGCAAAACAAAATTCAACAGAAGAAGATCTAAGAAAAGCTTCAGAGATAGCTCAGGCTATGGAATTTATAAATGATAAGCCTGATGGTTTTAAAACAGAAATTTCACAAGGAGGAACTAATGTTTCTGGAGGGCAGAAGCAGAGACTGGCTATTGCCCGTGCTCTTGTAAAAAAACCAGAGATCTTTATATTTGATGACAGTTTTTCAGCACTTGATTTTAAAACTGATGCTGCACTTAGAAAAGCACTTAAATCCAAGACTAGTTCTACAACAGTGATAATTGTAGCCCAAAGAATTGCAACTATAAAAAATGCTGAACAGATAATAGTTCTTGATGAAGGCAAAATAGTAGGTACGGGTACTCATAAACAGCTTATGGACACATGTGAGACCTATAAAGAAATTGCTTTGTCGCAGCTTTCGAAGGAGGAGTTAGCATTAGTGGGAAAAACAATAAATCTGTAAACTCTGAAGGTAGAAAACATCGAGGTCCGGGTGGTCCAATGGCTATGATGAAGGGTGAAAAGGCTCGCGATTTTAAGGGCACAATGAGTAAGTTAATCAAATACTTAAATGTTTATAAAGTATCAATAATCATAGTATTTATTTTTGCAATAGTCAGTGCAGCTTTAAGTGTAGCAGGTCCTAAAATTTTGGGAAAGGCAACTACAAAGTTATTCGAAGGAATAATGGCTAAAATTGCGGGTACAGGAAATATTGACTTCGATTATATTAGAAATATAGTTATTATACTTATAGTACTATATTTGATAAGTGCTTTTTTTGCTTATATACAGGGGTGGATTATGTCGAGTGTATCCATGAAGGTAAGCTATAATATGAGAAAGGAACTTTCAAAGAAAATTAATAAAATGCCTCTTAAATATTTTGACAGTACAAATTATGGTGAAGTATTATCTCGTGTTACAAATGATGTTGATACATTAAGTCAGACACTTAACCAGAGCTTGGGACAGATAATTACATCAGTAACTACTGTAATTGGAGTTCTTGTAATGATGCTTACAATTAGCTGGCAACTTACTCTTGTAGCGCTTGTTATGATTCCGATATCTTTTTTTCTTATAATATTTATTGTAAAGAATTCTCAAAAATTTTTTAAACAGCAGCAGGATTATCTGGGAAATGTAAATGGACATATTGAAGAAATGTATAGTGGACACTTAGTAATGAAGGCTTTTAATGGAGAGAAAAAAAGTGTTGAAAAGTTTGACAAATTAAATAGAAGGCTTTTCAGCTCAGCATGGAAGTCACAGTTTTTAACAAGTATAATGATGCCACTTATGAATTTTGTAGGTAATCTAGGTTATGTTGGAGTATGTATACTAGGTGGATATCTAGCTGTAAAAGGAAGTATTTCTGTTGGGGATATTCAAGCCTTTATACAATATGTACGTCAATTTACACAGCCTATTTCACAGATTGCCAATATATCCAATATACTTCAACAGACTGCTGCATCAGCTGAGAGAGTATTTGAATTTTTAGCAGAGGAAGAAGAAGTGCCTGAAGCCTCTAACCCTGTAAATCCTGAAAATGTAGATGGAAGTGTAGAGTTTAAGAATGTGCATTTTGGATATAAATCTAAGACTACAGTTATAAATGATTTTTCAGTTAAAGTTAGAGAAGGACAGAGGGTTGCAATTGTTGGACCAACAGGCGCAGGCAAGACTACCATGATAAAACTTCTTATGCGATTTTATGATGTAACTAAAGGTGAAATATTGATTGATGAACATGATATAAGAAATTTTACACGTGAAGGGTTGCGTTCAATGTTTGGAATGGTCCTTCAAGATACATGGCTGTATAATGGCACTATAATGGAGAACATAAGGTATGGAAAACTTGATGCAAGTGATGAAGAGGTCAAAAAAGCAGCAAGAGCAGCTCATGTGGATAGCTTTGTACATACTCTTCCAGATGGTTATAATATGGTTCTTAATGAAGAAGCAAGTAATGTATCTCAAGGACAAAAACAGCTTTTGACAATTGCAAGAGCTATTCTTTCAAATCCAAAGATACTTATTCTTGATGAAGCTACAAGTTCCGTTGATACTCGTACAGAAATACAAATTCAAAAAGCTATGAATAATCTTATGAAAAACCGAACTAGCTTCATAATAGCTCATAGGCTATCAACTGTTCGTGATGCTGATCTAATACTTTTTATGAAACATGGTGATATTGTTGAGCAAGGAACTCACGAAGAATTGCTTCACAATGAAGGCTTTTATGCTAGCCTTTACAATAGCCAATTTGAATTATCTGAAATGGTAATAGATGATAATCTTTAAAATTATATTTAAGCAGTTATTTTATATAATAGTAACATTGCGAAGCAAAGCCTCGCAATGTTTTTTAAACTATGAAATTTGATAATTAATATATTCCATAATCTAATATGCATAGTTCTCTATTTTCATCATATCCAAAGGTACTTAGTTTTGAAAATTCATGCTGCACAGCAGCAGATTCAAATACTAGATTTTCTTTAAAACTATCAAGAAGGGATAAAAATGCATTACTGTTAGCAAAAGAGTTGCCCTCTTTAATGTGAGAATATATGGTATCAGGACAATCATCGTTTTTAGCTAAAGGAACCACGGGTTTGTGTATGGTTAAATATATAAACTTACTTTTATATATGGCATAAACAGGACAAAGTATTTTTTTAAATGGCATTATAGAACCATCTTCGGAATGATATAAATTAAATTCATTAATACATTGTTCAGCACCAAAAGGTAAACCATTTAAGGTTGAGTCAGAAGATGTTTTTATTATTAGATTATCCACTAAATATACACATCTAGCACTGCGTGCAATAAGGTTTTTTCTATTTAGTTGTTTCATGAGTTTTTTACTTATTATTTTATTCTCACCTAGGTGCATATTATAGTTATCTTTTAAGTATTTTTCAACTTGAGCTAAATTGTAATCCATAAAACACCTCCGTTTAAGAAAAAAATGACCAAACAAAAATAAATAAATTCAATTATTACAATATTCTATAATAAATAATATAATATGTATCGCCAAATGTCTAGATGTTTTATGTAGAAAATTTAATTAATATGAGAAAATACATTGAATTATGATTCTAAATTTATAATATTATGTATTTATTATAGGTATTATATTTATAATTTGATTTTGTATATTGAATATAACATATTTATTATATTCAATATGTTTTAAAGAAAGTAGAAGGTTTTAGAATATTATAAATAAAAATCTTAAATTTGAAAAGTTATGTGTAAACTTGTATAATAAAGGAAAGAATTTTAATATGCATATGTTTAAATGGAAGTATGTGAATTTCTATAGCAATTGTAGAAAAAAATGCAGTTTTATGATATATTTATTTCATTAGAAATGAAAAATTTAAATTAAGTATGATAGAAAGAGAAGTGGAATTCATGGAAGAAAATAACGTTAAGTCCAATTTTATTAAAAATATTATTACAGAAGACTTGGAATCAGGAAAACATAAACAAATAGTTACTCGTTTTCCTCCAGAACCAAATGGATATTTACATATAGGCCATGCTAAATCTATAACATTGAATTTTGAGTTGGCAGATGAGTTTAATGGAAAAACTAATTTGCGTTTTGATGATACAAATCCTGTAAAGGAAGATACAGAATATGTAGAGTCTATAAAAGAGGATGTTAAATGGCTAGGTTTTGATTGGGATGCATTATATTTTGCTTCTGACTATTTTGATGAAATGTATAAGAGAGCTTTAGTACTTATTAAAAAGGGTAAAGCTTTTGTATGTGATTTAACAGCAGAAGAAATAAGAGAGCATAGAGGAACTTTAACAAAACCAGGAGTAGAAAGTCCTTATAGAAATAGAACAATAGAAGAAAACCTAGATTTATTTGAACGTATGAGAAGTGGTGAATTTAAGGATGGAGAAAAAGTTTTAAGAGCAAAAATTGATATGAGTTCGCCTAACATAAACATGAGGGATCCTGTAATTTATCGTATAGCTCATTCTACTCATCACAATACAGGAGACAAATGGTGTATATACCCTATGTACGATTTTGCACATCCTATTGAAGATGCTATTGAAGGAGTTACACATTCAATTTGTACTTTAGAGTTTGAAGATCATCGTCCTCTATATGATTGGGTAGTAAGAGAATGTGAAATGGAAGCACAACCAAGACAAATTGAATTTGCAAGATTGAATGTTACAAATACAGTTACAAGTAAGAGAAAACTAAAAAAATTAGTGGATGAAAAGTTTGTAGATGGATGGGATGATCCACGTATGCCAACTATTGCAGGTATTAGAAGAAGAGGATATACTCCTGAATCCATTCGTAATTTCTGTAGAGAGATTGGAGTGGCAAAAGCCAGTAGTGTGGTAGATGAACAAATGCTAGAGCATTTTTTAAGAGAAGATTTAAAAGCAAAAGTTCCAGCTACTATGGCTGTTTTAAGACCACTAAAAGTTATTATAACAAATTATCCAGAAGGTAAAGTAGAAATGCTTGAAGCTGAAAATAATTCTGAAAATGAAGCATTAGGAGTACGTCAAATTCCATTTTCAAGAGAGTTGTATATAGATCAAGAAGATTTTATAGAAAATCCTCCTAAGAAATACTTTAGATTATTTCCGGGAAATGAAGTAAGATTTAAAAATGCTTATTTTATAAAATGTAATGAAGTTGTAAAAGATGATGATGGTAATGTAGTAGAACTTCACTGTACTTATGATCCAGAAACAAAATGTGGAACAGGATTTACAGGAAGAAAGGTGAAGGGAACAATTCACTGGATAGATGCAAGTCACGCTCTTCCAGCAGAATTTAGATTATTCCAGCCTTTAATATTGGATGAAGAATCAGAAGAAGATGATGGAAAAGATTTCTTGGATAAGGTTAATCCAAATTCATTAGAAGTATTACAGGGATTTGTAGAAGAAAATATGAAGGGTGTAAAGCCACAAGAAAAATTCCAGTTTATAAGAGTAGGATATTTTAATGTAGATGCTAAATACAGTACTGATGAGAAACCGGTACTTAATAGAATAGTATCATTAAAGAGTTCATTTAAAATAAAAAAATAAGTTAATGTGTATTTAAAAAATTACCTAAAGAGATTGAATTGTGTGAAACATTTGTAATTGATATGGTACTATGAAATTAAAACTCCTGTCCTTTAGTTAGGAATGGGAGTTTTTTATTTGTGAAAAAATTGAAATTAGGAACAATTAATGTAACTATAATAAAATCAAGAAAGAAAGTTGTACAGTCACTTTCCATGGCGGCTTAATATTTTTGCGTTTTCAACTATGGTAATACAAAGGTAAATGGGTATATTAGGGAAAATAGTGATTTTAGAAAAGGGTGATGTTAATGAGTTATGTACCTGTGGTTATTGAACACACAAATTAATGAGAACGTTCTTATGATATTTATTCAAGATTGCTTAAAGATAGAATAATCATGTTAAATGGTGAGGTAACAGATGCAAGTGCTAGTGTAATTGTAGCACAACTTTTGTTTCTTGAAGCAAATAATCCTCATGAAGATATTCATTTTTATATAAATAGTCCAGGAGGCTCTATTACAGCTGGAATGGCAATATATGATACAATGCAGTATATTAAATTAGGTGTTTCTACAATATGTGTAGGAATGGCTGCAAGTATGGGGTCATTTCTTTTAACAGCAGGTGAACCTGGAAAAAGGTATGCACTCCCAAATAGTGAAATACTAATACATCAACCATCAGTATATGGAGGTTTTCAAGGACAGGCTACTGATATAAAAATTCATACAGATTGGCTGCTTAAAACTAAGAAAAAAATGAATAAAATATACAGTGAAAAAACAGGTAAGCCTATTGAGCAAATAGAAAAGGATATGGAAAGAGATTGTTTTATGAGTGCTAAGGAAGCTGTAGAATATGGATTAGTGGATAAAATTCTTTCAAAATAGACTTAGTTTTTGTATTTAATATAGAGTTGTAATAATTATTTTAGAATTGCACAAACTATATTTAGCCTTCATTGTACAAATTATCTTACATGAATAAGACCTGTACCTATTATGGTGCAGGTCTTGTTTTGTCAATATTATTCATGAAAGAAAATAGGTGCTGGTTTTCTAGTAGGTGCTGTTAGTTGTGCCTTAGGATATCCAAGAACCATAGGACATACCAATTTGTAGTTACTTGGAACATTATGTTTTGATTTAAAATCCGCAGTATCAAGAGTGTGTTCCCCAAAGCCTATCCAGCATGTTCCAATTCCATATTCATTAGCAGCAAGCATAATGTTACCAGCAGCTAGAGTACAGTCATAAGTATACCAGTGAGAATTAGTGTCACCGTAGATTATTAACAAACAAGGAGCATCATAAAAAATGTTGAATTTCTCATTGGTTAACCAGCTTTCATACTGTTTTAGATATGGATATTTTTTAAAGTTTTCAAGTATGTATTTTTTTGTATCATCAGATAACTGCTTCATTTCATCCCTATCAGTTATAACAGCAAAACCCCAAGCCTCATTTCCAGAACCAGTAGCAGCTTTGGTTCCAAGAGTAATTAATTCAGTGATAATATCCTTGTCAATTTTTTTGTCTGTAAAAGATCGTATACTTCTTCTCTTGTTTATACATTCAATGATATTCATAAATTTTATGTAGTGACAAAGTGTATAATAAGTATCACTTCATCACTATAATTCACTTCCTTTCTTTCTAAATTTTTCTGTATACAACATTATAGCATGTTGATAGTATGTAAAGTAAGGATTATGATTACTATTTGATAAATTAAGCCTAAAGCCATTCTGTAATTTCTTGCAATGGCTTTCGTGGTCGTGGGTATGGTGATTGATCAGGATATCCTATAGCTACGGCTGCCACAAGCTCATCTCTACGATTTAACCATGAGCATATTTCTTTATCACAATAAAAAATATCACAAATCCAAAGAGCACCTAATTTAGAATCCTGTGCTGCCAAAAGAAGTGTTTGTATAGATGCACCTATGGATTGAGTATCAGTAAGTAATCTATGATGATTGTAGTCTTCTTCGAAATTAGAAAATGCATTGAATACTAAAACTACTGCCGATGCTTCATTAATTGAATTGGCACTTAACTCAAAACTTCCAATAGATTTGTTTTGTTTTTTATATAAACTTGATACATCACTCATAATATTTACTAACTCGTTTTTCTTCTTATTTTGAAGAACAACAAATCTCCATGGCTGACGATTTTTACCTGAAGGTGCTTTCGTTGCTAATTCCAGTAAATTTTCAAGTGTTTCTTTTGGTATTATTTTATTTTGAAACTTTCTTATACTTCTTCGTTCTTCTATTGCCTTTATTGTATCCATAGTAATCCTCCTGTAAGTAATTATTATAAGATATATTAATATATTCTATAATTTACTACAAAATAAAAAAATCTATATGGGGTATATGAAAAAACCCCATATAGAAAAATTATTCTACTACAATTAAATCTTTTGTATAATGATTTAAAACTTCGCATCCGTCTTCTGTTACTATTACAAGATCTTCGATACGAACGCCTACATCTCCAGGTAGGTATATTCCAGGTTCGATTGAAAATATCTGACCTGGTTGAACTCTATCTGTATTTGAAGAAGATACATCACCAAAGTCATGACATTCAATGCCGATTGAATGTCCTAATCTATGGGTAAAGTATTTTCCGTATCCTTTTTCAGTTATATAATCTCTAGCTGCTGCATCTATATCGCAAAATCTGACACCTGCTTTAACTTTATCTATACCTCTTTTATTTGCCTCAAGTACAATGTTGTATATTTCTCTACTGTGCTCTGAAACAGATTTGTAGAATACAGTTCTTGTCATATCAGAACAATATGAGTTTTTCTTACAACCAATATCAATTACAACACTGTCTCCTGGTTTAACTGTAGAATTATCCATTACATGATGAGGATCAGCAGCATTTGCTCCATAACCTACTATAGGATCAAAAGAATGTCCCTCAGCACCAAGTTCTTCCCATATACCAGAAAGAAGTTGACCCATCTTTTTTTCAGAATGTTTTTCAGGAACAAGCTTAATCATTTTGTCTACTGCAATATCATTTAATTTTGAAGCTTGTCTCATCAATTCTTTTTCATTTTCATCTTTGCACATTCTTACCATATCGACAATTTCAGATCCATTTACAAATGTGCTTCCGCATTTAAGTTCCATTAATCCTAAAAGAAATTTTGAAGGCCAGTTTTTATCAATACCCATAGGTTTATCTTTTTCAACATGTTTTGCTAGAATTTGTACTGGATTTTCAGTATCATTAAACCATATCATTTCTGTTCCCAAATCTTCAGTTATTGGAAATAATTCATTAATAAATAATTTATTTTTTCCATTTAGATTTAAGTAAAGTACAAGCATTCTTTCACCAGGAAGAATCCACTTCCCTGTAAGATAGAAAATACTAGCAGGATCAGATACTATAATCTGAGGCAGCTTTCTATCTTCCATAATTTTTAAAACTTTTTTTAATCTTTCCTGTATCATGAAAAATTCCCTCCTAAAAATAATATACTTTTTAGTCGCTTGCGGAATTCCGTAAGCATTAAATTAGTCTAATTTTTAGTTATTAGACGTTTATATTTTACCACACTATGGAATAATAAAGTTTATCACAATAAAAATAAGCCATAGCGAGGAGAATAATCATGTTTTATATTAGTAAATTCTATTTTTGAAATATTTACTCATATTAAAATTCAAAATGTTGAATTGTTTTCGTTTTCATGATATTATATTATCATAATTATTACAGTATGTACATAATTAATTTTAGATATACTGTAATTTAACGTGAAAATCATATTATTTGGAGGAAAATGATGATAAATGAAATAGCACAAAAAATACATGATTTACGAAAAGAAAAAAATCTTACTTTAAAAGATTTAAGCAATTTAACTGGGTTATCAATAAGTTTTTTGTCTCAGGTTGAAAATAATTCATCATCTCTTGCAATAACTTCTTTAAAAAAGATTTCAGATGCTTTAGATGTTAATATAAATTATTTTTTTGATATTCCAGAAGTGAATAATTTTTTAGTCAAATCAGAGGATGAAAAACCTTTTAAAATAGAAGGTTCAAATTCAGAGTTCATAAGATTAAGTGGAGATTTTCTCAATCGAAAGCTGGAAGCTATGATCACAACGATTCCGCCAGAACAAAGGCATGGTAGTAACTTTAGCCATCCTGGAGAGGAATTTGTTTATGTTCTTGAGGGGACTCTTATTGTGGTAATTGATGAAAATGAATATGAAGTTAAGGCGGGAGATTCAATACATTATCCGTCAACGTCTAATCACGGATGGATTAATCCATCTAAACAAAGTGTGAAGATCCTTACTGTACTAACACCAGTAATTTTTTAAAAATTTGCTATTCTTTGAAAAGCAATTCTATTTTTTATTGTAATATAGAAAATATTAAATTGCTTTTCTAAAAATAAATTATGAAAGAGATGAACAAATATGAGTGAAGGTGTAAAAAAAATAATTTCAAGATTAAGAAAAATCATGGAACAAGAGAGCTTGGATGCTTATGTTATTCCATCCTCAGACAATCATCAAAGCGAATATGTAGGTGAATTTTTTAAGGCAATAACTTATGTGACAGGATTTACAGGTGAGGCTGCCACAGTAGTTATTATGAAAAATGAAATTGGACTTTGGACAGATGGAAGATTTTTTTTGCAAGCTGAATATCAACTTAAAGGCAGTGGAATTAAGCTCTTCAAAATGGGCAACCCAGGTGTGCCTACAGTGTTAGAATATTTGGAAAATCAAATTCCATGTAATGGTAAACTTGGATTTGATGGACGTCTTATTTCTATGCAAGAAGGAGGAGAAATTGTTCAGAGACTTGCACGTAAGAGCGTGATAGTTGAATATGACCATGACCTTATTGACAAAGTGTGGGAAGGCCGTCCTAAACTTGCAAGTGAACCTGTTTTTCTTCTTGAAGAAAAGTATTCTGGTGAAAGTACAGTATCCAAGCTATGCAGGGTAAGGAAGGTTATGGAAGAAGAAGGCGCAAATCAGCATGTTATTACAACTTTAGATGATATTGCATGGTTACTTAACATTCGAGGTAGTGATGTTTCATATTCACCACTGATACTTTGCTATGTAGTCGTTTCTATGAAAAAGGTAGACTTGTTTATTGAAGAAAGTCGACTTGATGCTAAAGTAAAGGAAGTTTTAGCTAAAGATGGTGTAGTATTAAGGCCTTACAATGATATTTATGAATATGTTAAGAGCTTTAAAGATGAAGATGTAGTAATGATTGATCCAGAACGCATCAATTATGCACTTTATAAGGATATTCAATCTAACACCAAAAAAATAGAAAGGGACAATCCTACAGTACTATTTAAAGCTATGAAAAATTCTGTAGAACTTGCTAATATTGAAAACGCTCACATTAAAGATGGTGTTGCCTTTACAAAGTTGATGTATTGGCTAAAGACAAATGTGGGGAAAACAAAAATCACAGAAATTACTGTTGCTGAAAAATTGGAAGAATTAAGAAAACTTCAAGATGGTTACTTATGGCAAAGCTTTGCACCAATTTGTGCGTTTAAGGAGCATGCGGCTATGATGCATTATTCTTCTACACCTGAAACAGATGTAGAACTTGAAAAAGGCTACTTTTTCTTAATGGATACTGGTGGAAACTATTTTGAAGGCTCAACGGATATTACTAGAACAATAGCTCTTGGAGAAGTGAGTAAAGAGCTTAAACATCACTTTACAACTGTGGCTAGAGCTATGATGAATTTAGCGCGTGCTAAATTTTTATATGGATGCAAAGGATATAACTTGGATGTGTTAGCTAGAGAGCCTATGTGGAATCTTGATATTGACTATAAATGTGGAACCGGTCATGGAGTTGGTTATTTGTTAAATGTTCATGAAGGACCTACTGGTTTTAGGTGGTATATAGTACCATCAAAGCATGAAACACACATATTTGAGGAAGGTATGGTCATAACTGATGAACCTGGAATTTATATAGATGGATCACATGGTATACGCTTAGAAAATGAACTTATTGTTAGGAAAGGTGTTGAAAATGAATTTGGTCAATTTATGCATTTTGATGCTGTAACTTATGCTCCAATAGATTTGGATGCAATAGACTCAGAAGATCTTAACCGTGATGAAAAACTGTATTTAAACAGTTATCATAAACTTGTGTACCAGAAATTAGCTGAACACTTAAATGATAAAGAACGTGAATGGCTCAAATTGTATACAAGAGAAATTTAAAAAATCAAATTTGAAGG
Organism: Clostridium drakei; assembly: GCF_000633595.2. GTDB lineage: Bacteria > Bacillota > Clostridia > Clostridiales > Clostridiaceae > Clostridium_AM > Clostridium_AM drakei. The sequence continues at coordinate 15,272 of NZ_JIBU02000050.1, forward strand.
GGGAAAATCATGAGTGAAATGACAGTAAAAGACAAACGACCTTTTGGTTTTTACGTTTGTTGTATTTCGTTCTTATTAGAAAGAATGGCCTATTATGCAGCTAAATATCTTATATTTGTTTTTGTTGCAGCCACAATAGTAACAGGTGGATTGGGACTTACAAAAGTTGAAGCTGCACTTATTCAATCAAATCTTGTTGCATTTACCTATCTTGCACCTGTTGTTGGTGGGTTTATTTGTGACAGATATATTGGAGCAAGATATTGTATTCCAGTTGGATTACTTTTGATGGCTGGTGGCTATATAATTGGAGGATCTGCAACAAGTGTATTAACAATGAACATAATGGTAGCTCTTGTAGCTATTGGTACAGGACTTTTTAAAGGAAATGTTTCTGCAATTAATGGATCTTTATTTAAAGATGAAGCACAGCTTGACTCAGCATTTTCAGTTCAGTATTCTTTTGTTAATGTTGGATCATTTATAGGAACAATGGCAGTGGGAGTTCTTGTAGCTAGTACTTTTGCACATGGTGGCGTTCAGGGCTTCAGACCTGCATTCAAATTATGTGGTATTATTTGTATTATTGATGCTTTATGGTTTTTGTTTGGTATGAAATTTCTTGGTGATGCAGGAAAAAAACCTTTTAAAGCGGGTAAGCATATTGAAAAGAAAGTTGAAGCTGAAGTTAAGCCATTAACAAGAGTTGAAAGAAGAAAGGTATTTGCCATTATATTAGTATCTATATTTTCAATTGTATTCTGGATTTTTTGGTATCTAACTTACCTAGCTGTTTATGATTATGGTGCTCAATTTGTCAATATGAACCTAGGTGGATTTACAGTACCACTTTCCTGGTTTGATTCATTAAATTCTTTTGTATGTATTGTACTAGGACCAGTTTTGGCTATATTATGGTTTAAATTGTCTAAGAGACCTCAAGGTGATATAAGCTTGTTCAAAAAATTAGCTATGGGACTTAGTTTCCTTGGATTATCTTTCTTGATGCTTGTAGGAGCTGAACTTTCAAGAGGTATAGGTGCATCAGCTGCATCAAAGGCAAATATTATTTGGATCATTGCGTTTGGTGTACTACTTAGTATGGGAGAAATGCTTTTCTCACCACTTGGTAATTCTTTTGTTACTAAATATGCACCAAATAAGATGTATTCGGTGCTTATGGGGGTTTGGATTTTTGCTACTTTCATTGCTGGTAAATCTTATGGCTATTTATATGCATTTGCTTCAAAATTCCCGATAATGAAGGCATATATTGTAATACCAATCATTTTATTTATATGTGGAGTGTTATTATTCTTATTTGACAAAAAGCTTGTAAGATTGCTTGAAGATGAAGATCCTAGTAAAAAGGATAGTGCTAATTTATCTGCTTAATAGTTTTTATTTTTAAAATAGAGAAGGTGCCTTCTAGTAATTTACAGAGGGCATCTTTTTTTAAATAAAAACATGATATAATAAATTATTGACAGTTTAAATTGATAACATGTGAGTTTAGAGAAGGAGAGATATATGATTCTTTGTACTTTAATAGGCAATCCTAATGTTGGACAAGATATTATATTTAATAAAATAGCAAGAATTCAAAAGAATTCTGATGATGAAGGAAGTTCAAAAATTGAAAAGCAGGAAGGATTTATTGACAACGCAATTAAAATAGTGGCCTTTCCAGGAATATATTCTATAGATACAGATTCAAAGCTTGAAAAAATATTCAATGATTATATAAATGGTAATAAGGTGGATTTAATAATAAATGTGGTAAATGCTCTTAATTTGGAAAGGAACCTTTATCTTACTATGCAACTTAAAAAGTTGAATATACCTATACTTGTAGTTTTAAATAAGATAGATAGAGCAGAAAAAAGTGGATTATATATAGATTGTGAAAAATTGTCTGAAATTTTAGGAGCCAAAATTATATCAATGAATAATATAACTGATAAAGAGGTAAAAAAACTAAAGAATTGTATAAAAAAAGATAAATTTACAGTTTGTAAAAAAATAGACGATAACACAAATAATGAAAAAGAAATTTATTCTTATATAGAAAAAATTATGAATTTAGTTGCTGTAAAAAAAGTGAAAAATGCAATTAGTGGTACAGAAAAAATTGATAGATTTGTTTTAAATAAATACTTGGCATATCCTATATTTATAGCTATTATATATTTAATTTTTAAATTGGTTTTTTCATGGATAGGAACGCCTTTGTCTGAAGTATTTAGAAGTACACTTTTTAATTATGTAATACCTTTTTTAAATAAGCTTTTACAAAACCAAAGTCCGTGGTTTAAATCACTTTTAGTTGATGGAGTTGTATCTGGAATTAGCTCAGTTTTAGTATTTTTACCTGTAATACTTACACTTTTTGCATTACTTTCTTTATTAGAAGACAGTGGATATATGAGTAGAGCAGCTTTTTTAATGGATAAAATTATGAGTTTATCAGGAGTATCTGGTAAATCATTTATTCCTATGATTATAGGGTTTGGTTGTTCTGTTCCAGCACTTATGGCTGCAAAAAATATTGAAAATAAAAGAGAAAGAATAATTACAGCATTAGTTATACCTTTCATGTCCTGTAATGCAAAGCTTCCAGTATACATGCTTTTTACTACCATATTTTTTCCAGGAAAGGAAATTGTAATTTTAGGTTTAATGTATATTACAGGTATATTAATGGCATTTTTCTATAGTTTTATATTTAAATTAATATTTAAAGAGAAGGAATATGAACCATATATGGAAGAATTGCCTCATTATGTCATGCCTGATTTAAAACTACTTTTAATGCATACCTGGGAAAAAGGAAAAGGCTTTTTAAAGAAAATAGGAACTATAATTTTTTCTATGTCCATTATAACATGGGTATTGTCTAACTTTAATTTCAGTGGTATGGTAAATATAAATTATAGTTTTCTTGCATCAGTTGGAAAATTTATATCACCAATTTTTAATCCTCTAGGCTTTGGAAATTGGCAGAATTCAGTTTCGCTTCTTACAGGGCTTATGGGGAAGGAAGTTATAGCAGGAACCTTAGGGGTTCTATATGGTGGCAATTTACCTTCGGTTATTCCACATCAATTTAATTTAGCGTCAGCCTTAAGTTTTTTGATTTTTGTACTGCTATATACTCCTTGTGCATCTAGTATAATAACAATAAAAAAAGAATTTGGAATGAAGCTCACTTTGGTTTCTATATTTTATCAATTTGCTAATGCATGGATAATTTCATTTTTATTTTTTCATATGGGAATGAGGTATTTTTATGGATTATAGAAAAATCATTGAGTTTATTATTGCTGGAATCATAATTATTTTGGCTGTATATATATTATACAAAAATATAAAAAATCGAAATGATAAATGTAGTGGTTGTGGAAGCTGCTCTAAAATGTGCCCTTATTATGAGAATAAAAAAACTATTAATGAAAATAAGAAAAAATAGGTTAAAAAATATTGATTTAATATAATTGCTTTTCCAAAGTGTCAATTTTCACTGAGGTGAAGTTTACACAATTTGAAGACAATAATTTTTGATATTTTTGGGGGAGATGTACATGGGAAAAAGATGTGTATTGGTTTCCGAATGTAAGGTAGGGGATATAATTGCCCAAAAGATAGTAAGTAAATATGGTGCAACTATTGCTGTAGAAAATACTGTAATAAACAATTATATAATAAAAAAGCTTGCTACATTTGAAATAAAATACATTTGGATTTATGCTACAGATAGTGGAGAGTTACCCAAATTCACCAAAACTAGCTTTTCTGATGTAAAAAAGAATTATAAAACTAACATTATGGAAATAAATGAGGTAGTAAATGATCTATGTAAGGGAAAAAAGGTAGAAGTAAATAAAATAGATAAAATATCTAATTCAATTTATAAAAACATAAATGATGAATATTATATTGTTAAATGTCTTAACGAATTGAGAAATTCTGAAGAATATGTATATACTCATAGTGTAAATGTATCTTTTTATGGAATGCTTTTAGGCAAGTGGTTGTGTTTAACTAAAAAGGATATAAACCAAATAGTCGTAGCAGGACTTCTTCATGATATAGGAAATGTTAAGGTACCTATTGAGATTTTAAATAAAAAAGGGAAAATAGATGTGGAAGAGTTTGATGAAATTAAGAAACATCCTGTTTATGGATATAACATGGTGAAAGATACCAGTATTGTATCAGATATAGTTAAAGAAGTTATACTAATGCATCATGAAAGAATGAATAGTACAGGGTATCCTCTTGGTAAAAACGGTGATGAATTAAGTATATATTGTAAAATAATTGCTGTTGTAGATGCTTATGATGCAATTACATCTGACAGAACCTATAGAAATAGAAGAACTCCTTTTGAAGCTTTTGAAATGCTTAAAAACAATAGCATTGAATACTTTGATATACACATAATGAATACCTTTTTAGAAAATATAGCAGCTTGCTATGTGGGATCAAAGGTTTTACTAACTAACGATGAGAAAGGGGAAATTTTATATGTACCTCCTCATTGTATTACAAATCCTGTTGTGAGTATTGGGGAAAGATATATTGACCTCTCCAAAGAATCAGATATTAAAGTTAAAGCAATGCTGTAATTTATAAATGTGCGTTTCCATATAATTATACAAAAGACTTATTTTTACAAAAGTCTATTATTAGTATATATCAATTGCAAGATTTTGTAAAGAGCAAAAGATAGAATATTATGTTTAGAAAATAACCTATAAAAGTAAAAAGCTTTTATAGGTTATTTTTATAAAAAAAACTATGATTCGGAGTGTTTTTTACAGTATTCATTAAATATAATTACAAATGATATTACATATATAAGTAATAATATTATTGAAGTACAAAAACCATAAAATATTATATCTATTATTTCTAATTCCATAAAATCACCTCATAACAATAATTAGTGCATTTACATTCATATTAAATTTTAATTATATTATCTTATAAATTATTTTAGACAAGTTATTCAAAGGTTATACAAATAGTTATATTTTATACTAAAAGTTATAGAGTATGTGGCAGTAATAGTTTAGGTTCAATCTAAGCTTGTTCAAATTTTTACTAATAGAGTTTGACATGCTTTATTTATAAATGATATACTTTTATTGTTAGGATAAACAAAAAATACATTTAATGTAAAAATATAAAGTTTACAATTTGAATAAAACATAATACAATCTGATGGAATGAGTTTAAACATCAGATGGCTAAAAATGGAGGAGAAAAATGGCATATCAATTTACACCTATAAAATTTGATAATATGGGTTATATTAGAGATTCAGTATTTTCCATTTTACGTGGTGCTATTCTTGATGGAAAATTAGAACCTGGTCAAAGATTGGTAGAACGTAATATTGCAGAACAACTTAGAATAAGTAGGACTCCGGTTAGAGAAGCAATTCGTAAACTTGAGTTGGAAAAGCTGGTTACTCATATTCCTAGAAAAGGGGTAGTTGTTTCTGGATTTACTAAAGAGGATGTTGCGGAAATACAATTAATGAGAGAAGCATTGGAATCCCTTAGTTGTAGTATTGCAGCTTCAAAAATCAAAAGTAGGGATCTAGAAAAATTAGAATCTGTTAATAACAAAATGTTAGAAGAATATGAAAAAGGAAATATCGAAAAATCAATATCAGGTAATAAACAATTTCATGAAATTATTTATAAGGCTGCAGAAAGTCCTCATTTATATTATTTTGTTAATACACTTCGTGCTTATATCAGTAAATTTACAAAATTGACATATACTAAAAGTGGTCGTATGAAAGAAGTATATAATGAACATAAAGAAATTATTGAAGCTCTACGCAAACATGATAGCAATACAGCATATGATATAGCTAAAGCACATGTACAAAAAACCGGTAGGGTATTTTTAGAAATGTCTTATTCAGATAATACCTAATGAAAATTTAAAATGAATTGTTTGAATTGTTTGAATTTTATAAAGTTAAGTAATTCTAAATTATTCATTATACTAATAGTAGATAGTTGAAAATATTAAGTTTATAACATAATTCTAAATTTTGAAAATGCAAAAAAATATAATAAGATTAAAAAATATCAAAAACATTTCATGCTAATTATGGAAAAGTATTGCAATTAAAAAAGTATGTGATATAATATAAGTAAAGATGTGCAAAACAGAAAATTCAGAAAAATCACTTCAAATTATTTGCTTAAAAAGTATATTCAATATAAATAAGATTGATTATCACACAATATAAAACACGATCTTAAGATGAAAATTATTTTTTTCATTAAGATGGTATACCGTATACCTAATAGATAATTATATTCCTATAATTTTTAAAATATTACAGCTAATAAAAACATGTCAGATTACCCTGTAAATAAGTATTTAGATGAAGAATACTTTGGATAAAATGGTATACCGTATACCAAAATTAAGTTAATAAACATAATATTTTTCTAGTTTAATACCTAGTAAAAATAGCAAAGAGGTGTTTAGAATGGTTGGAATCAATACTATTAAATTGAAAGTCAAAGAAGGATTAGTAGAAGATTCCCGTAAAGGCATAGTTCGAATAAATAGAGAAGATATGGAGCAGTTAGATATAGATACAGGAGATGTTGTTAGTGTTAAAGGTAAAAAAGATACTGTAGCTAAGGTTTATCCATCATTTAATGATATTTATGGAGTACCACTTATACAGATGGATGGAATTATTAGAAGGAATGCTGGTGCAGGGTTAAATGAGGTAGTAACAGTTAGCAAAATTGAAGTAAAAACAGCAAGAGAAGTTGTGCTTTCTCCAATAGATATGTTCTTTAAGTGCAAGAAAGATGATGTAGTAGAGATAAAAAATTTAATAAAAGGTATTCCAATATTAATTGATGATGAAGTATCTTTAATGGTTTATGGACATAATGAAATTGGATTTCATATAACAGGAACAGCACCATCGGGTCCGGTTCAAGTAACTGAAAAAACTGAACTTGTTTTTGTAGAATGTGAACTTGGAGGTTCAAAAACTAGGGTTACTTATGAAGATATAGGAGGATTAAGTGCTCAAGTCAAAAAGATAAGAGAAATTGTAGAATTGCCCTTAAAATATCCAGAAATATTTAGAAGATTAGGTTTTGAAGCACCAAAAGGTATTCTACTCTATGGACCTCCAGGTACAGGGAAAACTTTAATTGCTAAAGCAATAGCATCTGAAACGGAAGCACACTTTATTCATGTTAATGGACCAGAAATAATGAATAAATATTATGGCGAAAGTGAAGCTAGAATTCGACAAATTTTTAAAGAAGCTAGAAATAAATCTCCAAGTATAATTTTTCTTGACGAGCTTGATTCTATTGCACCAAGACGAGAAAATGTTCATGGTGATGTGGAAAAGAGAGTAGTTGCACAACTGCTTGCTCTTATGGATGGTCTGGAAAGTAGAGGACAAGTTGTTGTAATAGGTGCTACTAACATACCAGATTCATTAGATACTGCATTAAGACGTGCTGGTAGATTTGATAAAGAAATTGCTATAATGCCTCCTGATAAAGATGGAAGGTTTAATATATTGCAAATCCATACAAAAGGTATGCCCCTTGATGATGATGTAGAATTAGAAGAATTAGCTAAGATAACTCATGGTTTTGTTGGATCAGATCTTTCGGCCTTATGTAAAGAAGCTGGTATGGTAGCTTTACGCAGTTCTATGGATAAAATTGGGCTAGATGGTAAAATACCTCTATTCAAAATTTCTATGAATGATTTTATGAAAGCTTTAATGGAAATTGAACCATCAGCTACTCGTGAGTATGCTACAGAAATTCCAGATGTAAAATGGGAAGATATAGGAGGTCTAAATGAAATTAAAAATACTTTAAAGACTCTATTGGAGATTCCATTTACAGATTCCAAGTTATGCAAGGAATATAACTTTACTTCCCCAAAAGGTATTTTACTTACTGGACCATCAGGTACAGGTAAAACTTTAATTGCAAAGGCTGCTGGAAATTCTACAAAATCAAATTTTATAACTATAAGTGGACTTACGTTAGCCTCTAACTGGAAGGGACAATCAGAAAAGATTTTACATGATATATTTATTAAAGCAAAGCAAAGTGCTCCATGTATTTTATTCTTTGATGAAATCGATGCCATTATTCGTTCTAGATCAGAGGTGTCAAATAATTTAACAGAAAGACTTATAAGCCAGCTCATATTAGAATTTGATGATTTAGAAAAATCTAATAAAGTTACTGTGCTTGCTGCTACTAACAGAATGGATTTAATTGATTCGGTTTTAATAAGAGAGGGGCGTTTTGAATATATACTAGAGTTTAATTTGCCAGATGTTAATGAAAGAGAATGTATTTTAAAAATTCATTCTGAAAGATTACCTACATTAAAGGATATAGACTTTAGAAGATTAGCTGAAGCTACAGAAGGAATGACAGGAGCGGAATTAGCTAATTTGTGTCATAAATCCTCATTTATAGCACTTACAGAAGCAATGAAAACAGGTTCAAAGGTGAAAATTGATGAAAATATTTTTGAGCGTGCCATTGAAAATGTGAATGCTGAAAAACAACTTAAGGAGGTGGTTGCCCGCAATTCTTAAGTTAACTATAAAACAAAAATATTTATTATTAAAGGAAGGAAGGTGTAGAACAAAGTGATGAATAAAAATTTGTTCGCTGAACCAGATTTAAAGCAAATCACAGTTTGGGGAAGAGGAGTGTATGAAAACAAAGAAGCTCGTGACGTAGTTGTTTCTTTAACTGAAGCTGCAGCCTTAGAAGGAAAACGCGTTCAAGCTTGGGAGAATTACGTTGATCTTCCAGATCGTATTTATGTTCCAGTAAGGGCATATGGAAAGATTAGCCCTAATGAAATTGAGTCAAAATATGTTTATGAAAATGAGGAACCAGATATAGTTGTTCTTACAGAGGAAACTCTCGTTAAAGGTGTAGACATATTAGATGGAATTAGACCTGGAGCTATCTTGGTAATTAATACTAAGAGGGCACCTGAGTATTTATTCAAATTCATAAAGAAAAATACTGAAAATCTTTCAAAAATAGTTACAATAGACGCAAATAAATTATCGAAGTCTATTATTACTCTTTCAGGAGCAGAAGGTGCTACTGATGCATCCGGTATAGGTAAAGGAATGGGTGCTGCATTAGCTGCTGCTGTTGTTAAAGGTACAGGAATTGTTAAATTTGAAAACTTGTTAGAAATTGTTGTTAATAAGAGTGCTGCAAAGAAAGCTTATAATCAAGCTGTCGTTGTAGATGTAAAGAGCTTACCTAAAGCTTCTGCCTAAAATATTAAGGGGGTGTCGTAAAAATGGCTGTACCATATGAAAAGATTCCTTTTGCAGGGACTGTCCCTTCACCACAAAAAGAAAATGAAGGAATGATTACTGGCAATTGGCGTACAAGAAGACCCGTACTAGATGCTGATAAATGTGTAGAATGTCAAACTTGTTGGATTAGCTGCCCTGATTCGAGTGTTAACCTTATGACAAAGGATCATCCTATTAACTTTAATTTAAAGTATTGTAAGGGTTGTGGTATTTGTGCCGAGGTTTGCCCAGTTGGAGCAATAAGCTTAGTTCCTGAGTTAGATTTTGAAGATTAAGTTTAATATTAACAGGAGGTGAATTAAAAAAAATGAAAAGTAATATAAAGAGAATGTCTGGTTGTGTTGCAACAGCTAATGCAATCAAATTAGCTAATGTTGATGTTATTTGTTCATATCCAATACGTCCATACACTGGGATTATGTCAGAATTATCAAGAATGGTAGCAGATGGAGAGTTAGATGCTGAATTTGTTCTTGGCGAAGGTGAGCATGGACAATTAAGTGTGGTTTACGGTGCTGCAGCTGCAGGAGCTCGTGCTTTTACAGGTAGTTCAGGAGTAGGTGTTACTTACGCAATGGAAGTTTATTCACCAATATCAGGAGAAAGACTGCCATTACAGATGGCTATTGCTGATCGTACATTAGACCCTCCAGGAGATTTCGGTTCTGAACAGACAGATGCTTTATGCTGCCGTGATCAAGGCTGGATACAAGGATGGGCATCCACTCCACAGGAAGCTTTAGATATGAGTCTTATGTACTATCGTATAGGTGAAGATCCTAGAGTTCTTTTACCTCAATATGCTTGCCAAGATGGATACTTTGTATCTCACATACTTGGTGAAGTTGAAGTTCCATCACAGGAACAAGTTGATTCGTTCTTACCACCATATAAGAACCATCATGTTTTAGATACAAGAAATCCTCAGATAATTGGCGCACAGATGGAACCTGAAATGGGTCCTGGTACTCAATATCAACGTCATTTAGCTGTAGAAGGTACCTATAAAGTAATTGAAGAAGTTCATGATGAATTTGGACGTATATTTGGACGTAAATATAATCCATGGTTAGAAGAATATATGACTGACGATGCTGAATGTGTTATCTTTATGCAGGGTGGACATGCTGAAACAGCTAAAAATGTTGCTAAACATTTACGTAACCTTGGAGAAAAAGTTGGTGTAGTTAGACTACGCACATTCCGTCCATTCCCAACACAGCAAGTAAGAGACGTTTTGAGAAAATTTAAGGTTGTAGGAGTAGTTGATAACTCAGTAAACTTTGGAATTTCCTGTGGATCAGGTGTTCTATTAACTGAAGCTAGAGCAGCTCTGTACAATAATGATGAAAAAGTTAAAACAGTTGGATTTGTTGCCGGCTTAGGTGGATCAATGATTACTCATGATGAGTTCTATAAGATGTTTAACATATTAAAAGAAGTTAACAAGACAGGTAAAGTTGATAAACAAAGCTATTGGGCACCATTTGAACTATAAGTATGAGGGGAGGAAAGTCAAGTGTTAGAAGAAATTAAATCTATTAAACAAGCACCAGTAGAAGAATATTATGTTCCTGGTCATCGTACATGTGCAGGGTGTGGTCCTGCTTTGCAGTATAGATTAGTTGCCAAAGCTGCTGGAAAAAATACAATTTTCATAGGACCTACTGGTTGTATGTATGTTGCAAATACAAGTTATGGTTGTGGTCCTTGGGCAGTTCCATGGATACACGCACAAATTACTAATGGTGGTGGAGTTGCATCTGGAATATCGGCAGCTTTTAAAGCTATGATAAGAAAACATAAAACTGATGCAGAATACCCTAATATAATTGTTATGGCTGGAGACGGCGGTACAGCTGATATAGGAATTCAAGCTCTATCTGCAGCTTTCTATAGAGGTCATAATATAGTATTTATTTGCTATGATAATGAATCTTATGCAAATACAGGAATTCAAGCTTCTCCAACTACTCCATATGGTGCATGGACTACGTTCACACCAGCTGGACCTGTAGTTCCAGAAGGTAAGAAGCTTATGCCTAAAGATATTACAAAGGTTATGGCACATGGTCATCCAGAATTAAAATATTTAGCTACTGCATCATTGGGATATCCGCTAGACTTAATGAATAAAGTACGTAAAGCTTGCAATGCTGAAGGACCAGCTTTCTTATATATTCATGCTCCATGTCCAAAAGGTTGGAGTTTCCCAGCTGAAAAGACAGTTGAAGTAGCAAAATTAGCAGTTGATACTGGTATGGTACAATTATATGAACTTGTTGATGGTCAGTATAAGCTTACAATTACACCTAAAGAGTATAAACCAGTTAGTGAATACATCAAGTGTCAAGGTAGATTTAGTCATTTACAACCAGAGCATATAGAAAAACTTCAACAATTTGCAAATCAAAGATTGAAGGAAGTTGGAGTTGATGTTACTGTATCTCAAACAGCAAAATAAATAATTTTAAATTAAACTTGTATTTAATTTAATAAAATAATTAGCAGAGTTTGCCTGCTGTGTTAACCCCGGGCCAATTTACAATTGATCCGGGGTTATAATCAAGTAAAATATCTAGTGCTAAAAACTTATTTTTGGCATTAAGTATTAAATAAATTTAAAAATTAAATATTGATTGGGGAGGAATAACGTATGGCTAATGTTGATGACATTAAAGCTAAGGCTCTTGAGACGTATGGACCAATTCTTGGTAATCGCTGGTTTCAACTAGTTGTTGCTTTTGTATCTATGGTGATGATTGCAAACCTCCAATATGCATGGACTTTGTTCACCATTCCATTAACTAAAACTATAGGAGTGTCTTTAGCAGTTATACAATGTGCTTTTACAATATTTATTGTAATGCAAACTTTTTCTCAGCCAATTGCTGGTTATTTGCTTGATAGACTTGGCCCAAGATTTGTGTTCCTTTTATCAGGTATATTAGTTGGATTTGGATGGAGCATGATGGGACAAATACATTCTGTTGCTGGACTTTATTTTTTCTATGCTGTAGCAGGAGCTGGAGCAGGAGGGGTCTATGGTGGAAGTGTTAGTACAGCAGTTCGTTGGTTTCCTGATAAACGTGGTCTTTGTTCTGGATTAGTAGTTGCAGGATATGGAATGGGTTCAATGGCTTTTGTTCCAGTACTTGCAAAAATGTTAGCGAATGGTAATGTTTCTGTTCCGTTTATGCGTACAGGAATACTTCAAGGTATTGTGCTTATAATTGCAGCATTAGTTTTACGTTATCCTGTTGGAACAAAATCACCTAGTAAAAAAGACAAGAAAGAAGCTATTGCTAATTTAGATCCTTCACAAATTGGATTTAAACCTTCAGAAATGTTAAGAACTCCTCATTTTTGGCTTACATGGACAATGTTCTTTGGTATTAATGTTGGTGGGCTTATAGTAACAGCAAATACAACATCATTTGGAAAGAAAATGGGAATCGCTGCTGCATATATTACATTAGCTGTAACAATGAACTCTTTTGCTAATGGTGTTAGTAGATTTTTCTGGGGATGGATATCAGATAGGATAGGACGTTATAAAACTATGGTTATTGGATTTGGCTTAAATGCAATATTTCTATTTTTATTGCCGATATTAGGAAGTAAGAGCAATGTTTTATATGTAGTTTGTTTAGCATTTGTTATGTTTACATTTGGCGAGGCATTTTCATTATTCCCATCGGTGAATGCAGATATGTTTGGAACAACTTATTCTACTTCTAATTATGGTTTTTTAAATAGTGCTAAAGGAACAGCATCTCTTTTAGGTGGTGGATTAGGAGTTTTACTGGCCAATTCTTTTGGATGGAATATTGTATTTTCTTTCGCAGCAGCACTTTCATTATATGCATCCATAATGTCACTTATCTTGCCACGTATACCAAAACCTGTAAAAAAGCAGAATACTATAGATAATTTCAAACCTACTATTCCTCAATAGTATTTGGTTTGCACTTAAATATAGTATCTCGATAAGTTGATTACTTTCTATTGGGAATATATTTACGAGATATATTCCCATCCATTTCTTGTAGTATAACATACTCTTTAAAGTATTGCAATAGTATTTGGTATACCAAACGCAATTTTTAATATAAAAATGCATGTCAAATACTTATGTTTTTAAATGAGTACTGCATTAAAATTTTTCCTCTTACCTATGTCCTAAATAAGAATTAATTGGTATGAATTAGAAATGTAAATTGTAGATGCCAAATGCTATTGCAATACTTTAAAGAGTATTAAAACATCAAATGGAAAATTAATAAATAGGAGGTAATTTACGATGTTAAAAAAATTAAATGACAATAATTTTGAAGGTTTTGTAGGAGACAGTTTTTATTCTGTGATAGGGTTTTATTATCCTTCTGTAAAAAATGGTGATAAAATGCTAAATGTGATGGAAAGTTTTGAAGAGACACATGGTAACATAGCTTGCGGAACAATGGATATTACAGAACAAGAAATACCAGATGAATATGGGATTGGAGAAGATGAAAGTCCAGTTATAGTTGTATTTAAGCAGGGAAATGCAATTAAAGCTATAACTGAATTTTCATCAGAAAATATTCAAAATGCAATTACTCCTCCAGGGAAAAATATAACTTTACAATAATATAATCAATAGATGGATTATGTATATATGTAATGCATTAAAAAGCAACCTTCAACTGTATAAAGGCTTGTATATGATATAAGGTTCAATACAGTTGAAAGTTGCTTATTAGTGCATAAACATAATATTTATATTAAATGAAAATTATATTCTTTATACTTTGAACATTAACGCAGATTTTTCAAGATTGTCCGCACTATCTTTTACGTTATGTACTTGTTCAACTACATAATTTGTCATTTCCACTACACTAGATGTTTTTGAAGCTATATTTGTGGTACCTTCAGCACCTTCATTTGAAGTTAAAGTTATTCCATTTAATGATTGGGTCATGCTTAACATGAGCTTTTGAATTTGTTCAATTGCTATGCTAAAATCATTGGATAAATTAAATACACTTTCGGCATCCTTATTATATATTTCCCCTGTCTGAACCATTGAGATATAGTCATTATGTACTTGTTTATCAATAAATTCTAATATTTCATTAGAGCTTTCTGCTAGATTTTTTACTGAGGTTAATACTATTTCTGTTATGTTTTGTATTTCATTTACAGTGTTAGCAGAACTCTCTGCTAATTTTCTTATTTCATCTGATACTACTGCAAAGCCTTTACCAGCTTCACCAGCTCTAGCAGCTTCTATAGCTGCATTTAGAGCAAGAAGATTAGTTTCAGATGTTATCTGTAATATAGTATCAGATAGTACTTTAATTTGTTCAACTGATTTTGATTTTTCTATTGCATTTTTTAAATTTTTATTAGTTGAAGAATATACTTCATTTGCACTTTGCTGAGATGATAGTGCAGTTGATTTTACTGAATTTGCTCTACTGCTTATTTTTTTTGATTTTAGAGCAGTTTCTTTAGCCTTGCAAGTAACATCCTCTATAGTATTTTTTATTTTATGTGATGTAGCATTTATTTCTTGTGTGGATGCAGAAGTTTCTTCCATACCAGCTGAAAGCTGTTCTGTTGTTGCAGATACGTCTTGTATATCCATATTTAGTTTTACTAAACTATTATCAGCATTGTTTATCATGGACTTAATATTAGAAGACTCATTAATTACAGATATTAAAGCTTCTCTAATAGAAACTTTCATTTTATCTATAGCCTGTAGCATTGTACCAAATTCATCTTTACTAATTAATAGTTTAGAGGGTATGTCTTTAGTAAAATCTCCTTTGGCGAGTATTCCCAAATAGTTTGTTGCTGTACTTAATGAAAATACAATAGGTTTTACTATTGAAATTGTAAGTAAAGCACCAAGAAGTATGGCAATAATTAAAATAATTATAGATATCCTTAGTGATTGGGTATAAGCTATTTGAGTTTGATTATATGTGTCATCGACTTTTTTCATATGGTATTTAACTAGAGTATTTGCTCCAGAACGAAAACTGTCTAAAACACTTGTGTTATTAGCAGAAAAATAAGCGTATATGTCTTCAGATTTTACATTCCCAGAAGAAGACATATCTTTTATTTTTGTACATACTTCAGTATACTTTGGTAACTGTTTTTCTAGTTTATTTACAGAATCTTTTTCTGATTGGGTTAAATTAAGGGCTTTATATTCATCAATATCATTTTTTATTCCTTTAAACTTTGAATCTATTTCGTCTAAGAAAGCTTTTTGGTTTTGCTTGTTTCCATTGTTTTGAATTAGATTAAGCAAATCATATTGTACAGTTCGGGACTGTATTCTCATGTCGTCCATTATATTTATAGCTTTAATATTTTCATCGTGAATGTTAGATATGTTTTTATTTGATTTTTCGTTAAAGTAATATCCTGTGAAGCTGATAATAAAACAAAATGATAATAAAATAACAGATAATATTGAAATTTTATATAGCATTTTTAAATTTTTAAACATTTATGATACCTCCTAAGCTATTTTAAATTTTATCTTGAATTTTGAAAGCATAATTATTATGAAATAAGACTAAAATTTCTTTTAAACATGGAATTTAATATGTATTACTTAGTGAATTGAAGTCTATATAAGTTTTGTGAGTATTAAATAATAAAGAAAAACTATTCATTTTAATGCTAAATTGAGTGTACATAAAAATATGGTTAATAATCCTGTTAAAATTATACTATATAAGAATTTTAATGTCAATTTGTAATAAAATAAAACATTATATTACAAATTATTCATATTATACAATATAAAGTTAAAAACTATTTACTATAAAGAATTTTAATCATAAAAAATAAGCTTATTTGTGAAAAATTTAAATATATGTTTACAACAATTAGAAATTAAAATAAATTATTGATAAGTAATAGGTCATGTTATAAAATTTTAGATATGATGAAAGGCTTACAGATAAAACTGTGAGCCTTTAAATACTGTAAATATCAGAAAACTCAATGTTGACTTTTTCCATGCAATTTTGATTTTCGTTTAATAGAGTAGAACTAGAAATTGGCATTTTTTCAGGTATTATTCTTATAGGAAATTTCATGGTAAATTCACTTCCTAAGCCAAGGGTGCTGTTGACAGTTATTTTACCACTATGTTTTTCAACTAATGATTTTACTATGGCTAGTCCTACGCCACTTCCTTCACATTCCCTTGATAACGATTTATCAATTTGGTAAAAGCGTTCAAATATAATTGGAAGCTTGTCTTCAGGAATTCCCTTTCCATCATCTTTCACTGAGATAATTATATGATCTTGTCTATCATATAAGCTGACCCATATATTGCCTTCAGGTTTTGAGAATTTTATAGCATTTGAAATCAGATTTAATATTATTCTTTCAAACTGATCTATATCAATAGCCATTATCTTTTCTTCCACATTAGTGTCAAAGGTTATTTTTATACCATTAGATTTTATATATTGTGCTACTGATAATACAATATTTTCGACTACTTCTACAATATTCAAGTTTTTCAATTGAATATCAAAAAAATTTGAATCAATTTTAGTTAAGTCAATTATATTATTTACCAATCTTAACAATCTATAACTGTTCTGCTTAATTATATCGATATATTTTTTTTCAGTATTTTCATTAATTTTTTCATTTAAATGTGTAGAACTTTTTTCGTTTAATAGTTGTAATGCTGATAAAATTATAGTTAAAGGTGTTTTTAATTCATGTGAAATATTTGAAAAAAATTCAGTTCTTATTTTATTAGACTCTAGTGCTTCTTCTAGTATTTTATTATTTTCTTTTAGTTCTAATTCAGAATTCTTCAGTACAGACCATTCAGATTCACTTTTTATTAAAGTGTATTTATGATTACGAATAACATCAGCAATTTGAAAAGAAGTGCATTTCAATAAATTATATAGGCATATAATTGTAAAAGGAAAATTGTCAATAATATTATTGAGATGGGTTTCACAATCAGAAAAGTTGAACCATAAATTTTTATCAATCCAACCGATATCACCAATAGCTTTTACGCCTACAAAACCTTTAGTCTTAGCAAGTTCTATATATTTAAGCCATCTATTTGTCACTTTTTTTCTATGAAAATTATCATCATTAATATACCAATCAATATAAGGTATTAACAATAACTGATGTTTCATAATATATTGTTCTATATTATTGATGGATTTTTTCAATATTTTTATAATTACATTTTTGTCAATGCCACTATAAACCCAAATACATAGTTCGTCATTTTCAAGTCCAGCTTTAATATAATTTACTAATATATCTGAGAAATCATCTCTTGATAAATAAAACATACACATATGCGTACTCCACGATATTTTTCCAAGACCCTTAATTCCTGATTCTCTTAGTATTTCCAATTTTATTCCTCCCATAGAATTTATTTGATCCTTAAATGAGTATTTTATTTTGGTTGAAAATTAAACATATAAGTATTTTATTTTAGAGTTTATCAGAAGGCTTGTAAACAAACTAGTTGTATTTTTAGTACGCTTTAAATCTAGTTATTTTTTTCTTAAAATTTATCCTAGAATATAAAGTAATTAATTATATACATAATACCACAATTAGTCATAAAATTCTATATAATGTATATTACATCAAAAAAATACATAAAAGTTGAATATTCTAATCACTTTAAAATATTTAATAGTTAATTTAGACATATTAAACATTAAATAGAAAATACTATATGTATATTAGTGTAATCAATAACTACAATGTATACATATTGTAATAAAGTTTTAACAATTACGTATTGAAAAAAGAACAAATGATGGATAAAATTCTTCGTATTACAGGAAAGACATAATTTAATATGTTTTTTTGCAACATGGAAAAAATTCCACTATTTGTTCATTTGGTTTAGCTTTTTAATTTCATTGATAATCACTCCTGTTAATTGTTTACACACGTAAACAAAATGTGTGAAAAAATTTATATTTTAAATTTTAGGCATCTTTCATAACAATTGGTTTAATTTTTTGTCCATTATCTACGCGGATTGTGTAGCTTCCCTTAGTAAGCTTTCCTGTAGTTTCAATTTTTACATTTTCAGTATCTTCTTCAGGGATATTTATAATCTCATTTTTGGGATTGCATTTTTCAAATAATACTTTTTTATCATTATAAATTTTTATATTTACTGTTCCAAATTTGGTATCTGAAGTTACATTTATACTATAAGATTTTTTATTTGTATTTATTTTGTAAAAATCTTTTCCATCCCACAATTCAAAGGTAGTATTCCATAAATTTTTATCAAAGGTTGCAGAAGAATTCACTTCACTTACAGGTATTGAATTTAAGTTACCTTCTGTTTTTAAGTTAGAAGCTTTTGTCAACCCTGTAGATCCTATAAGGGTAATTGCTAAAATACCTAAAATAATGCTTTTTAAAGAAACTTTTTTATATTTTAATATCAAGGTAATTCTTTTTTTTATTTCTGATTTATCTTTAATCATTGAAGTTGTTCCAAGCAGTGTATTGTAGTTAGTATTTATTTCTAATATTTTTATAATTGTATTGCCATAGTGTATATTTTCTGCATCATTTAAGTATTTAAGAACATCTGAATCACAGGAAATTTCACAATCTTGTTTCATTTTGTAAAAACCATATCTTATTATTGGGTTAAACCAATATATAGTATTTAGAATTATGATAATCCAATTAATTACTATATCCAATTTCTTAAAGTGGCAAAGTTCATGCATTATAATATATTTGAGTTCCTGACTGGAAATGCTTTCTGCTGTTTTTCTAGATATTAAAATTATAGGGTGAATTATTCCTTCTAAGCAAGGACTGATTGCATAATCAGTGTACATTAAAGTAAATTTCTTTTTTATATTCATAGTTTTCATGCAGTTATTTAATACTTCATTAAAATTTGAAATATAATTAGTATCTGAAAGCTTTTTAATAATTTTAATTTTCTTAGTGCCATGAAGAGTAAAAGTAATTGAACACAGTATTCCAAATATCCATATGAAAAGTAATATGCTTTTATAATTTAATTTATTATTGGAATTTTTTATACTTTCGCCATTGTCTATATCTTTATAATTAATATCATTTTTGCATATTGTTTTTAGTGGAGTATTTATAATTCTTTGTTTTTCAATTAAGATATTAGATATATTAAATATGCTTAAGTTGCTTTGTAATTCATATGGTATAGTAAGTTTTATTATTAAAAGAAACCATATAAAGTAATGAAATTTAACATTTAATTTGTCCTTTAAAATTGTTTTTGTTAAAAGTATTAATATTACAAGTATGCTTCCATTTATAGACATAAAAAAAATTGTTTCCATTAAATTTAGCATAACAATATCACCTGCCATTTTATTTTTTTGAAGAATTATTACTTGACTTGGTTAAGATTTCCTTTAATTCTTCAATCTCATCATTGGATAACTTTTTATTATTAACAAAATTTAATACCATAGAATTAATAGAACCATTGAAAATTTTATTTAGAAAAGATTTGCTCTCTTCATTTATATAATCATTTTCAGAAATCAAAGCATGATAATAATATTCCTTTCCATCTTTACGAAAACTAATAATATCTTTTTTTAGTAGTCTATTTATTAGTGTTTTTATGGTATTAGGTTTCCAGCTACTTTTGCTTTCAAGTTTTTCTATAATTCTATTTGCTGTTATTTCAGGTGTTCTCCATATAATTTTCATTACTTCTAATTCTGCATTGGAAATACTAGAATTGTTTTTCATAGAATAAAATCTCCTTTCTAAATATTGTTTACATATGTAATTGATATTTTAATATTACATGTGTAAACAGAAAAAGTCAATGATAATAGAAAATTAATGCTTTAATAGTAAAATTATTATATTCCTCAAACAGAGTAATAATTATTGTGGTATAATCATCAATAATAAATAAAATATGGATATTTTAAAGTGTATTATGTATAGATCAATTAAAGGAGTGATAATGTGACAGGAAAATACATAGTGTCTCATTTTATAAAAAACTATGAGGATACTAGTGATATAAAGGTAAGAGAAAGGTATGGTATTTTAAGTGGTATTTTAGGAATAATAATAAATTTAATACTTTTTATAGTGGAAATTATTATTGGATTTATAACCAACAGTATTGCTATAATTGCTGATGCCTTTCATAATTTAATTGATGTAACAAGTTCTATAATAGCTCTTGTTGGCTTTAGATTGTCAAATAAACCAGCGGATAAAGGTCATCCTTTTGGTCATGGAAGAATGGAATACATATCTGCACTAATAGTTGCATTTTTAATTTTAATGGTTGGATTTGAATTTGTTAAAACTTCTTTTGGCAGAATTATGCATCCAGAGCCAGTAATCTTTAATGTTACCACCTTAATAATTATAGCTTTTGCTATACCTTTAAAGTTATGGCTCAGTTATTTTAATAAATCTTTAGGTAAAATAATTAATTCATCTACCCTTGAAGCTACAGGTAGAGATGCTTTAAATGATGTGGCAATATTAAGTGGTGTAATTATTTCATTATCATTTAGTTATATGTTTAAAATAAATATAGATGGATATGTTAGTATGATTGTAGCAATATTTATAATGCTGTCAGGAATATCCTTGATAAAAGAAACAATAAATCCACTTTTAGGCGAAGCGCCTGATCAAGAGTTAGTAAATGAAATAAAAGATTCAGTGCTTGAATATGAACACATTTTAGGTGTACATGATATTATAATTCACAATTATGGTCCAGGAAGGTCAATGGCTTCTCTTCACGCAGAAGTTCCAAGTAATATATCAATTATGAAAATCCATGAAATAATTGATAAAGGGGAAAGAGAGCTTTCAGAAAAATATAATATGTTTATTGTTATTCATATGGATCCAATATGCCGTGATTCAAAAGAAATAGTTGATGCTAACCATACAGTTCAGAAAATACTTGCTAAATTTCCTGTTATAAGTTCTTTTCATGATCTTAGAATAATAGGAGAAGGTGAAAATAAGAATCTTGTTTTTGATATAGTAATAGGTTTTGATAAGGAGATAACAGAAGAAGCTGAGGAAAAACTTAAATTAGATATTGATAGTGGAATTAAGGCTGAGCATGCTGGATATAATGTAGTTGTAACTATTGATAGGGATTATGCAAGTTAACTTGTGATGAGGTGAAATTAATTATGGATGTAATTACCTATTGTCTAAAAAGTGAAAATATCAATTCAGATTTGTATTATAAGGAAATATCAATGGTCTCAGTTAAAGTTCTGGAAAAAATTCAAAATTCAGCTCTTTCGATAATTGATGATTTTGCAGACTTTATAAAAGAAAGTAATATAGAAGAATGTAGAAGTAAAGAGGAGTATAGATTGGAGTTTCTTACCATTGGAGTTTTGCTTATAGTATATATAAATAGAGCTAGAAAATTGAAGTTAGCTCCTCAAAAGATGCTTTCATATCTATCTGTGTTTAGAAATAATGTTAAGCCTTTAAAACCTGCATTGAATAAGCTTAAAGGCATATTATCAACAACCTTTCTTAGTGAAGATAGTGAAAATAGTACCATTTCAGAACAAGTGTATTTTGATAATTTTGTTAATTTGATCAAGTGGATGAAGGCTTCAGGTGATTTTAAGTTTTGCTTAGATAGGTTAATTAATTGGTATAAGTTTCTTAAAAGTAAACCTGCAAAATATAGAAATGAATTTGTTAGTAAAGCTAATTTCATTGCTAAATGGTTTAAAGTAGAAGGAAGTAGAGAACTTGGTAAATACACATCACAAGTAAGTAATTTCTTAAATCAAAGTTATCCAAAGTATAAATTTAGAGAAGATATGATATTTTGTGGTAGAAAAGAAATAGAATATCATCTTAATATGGTTGGAGCTGAAATACTTAATAAAGCCTTTAAAGAGGATTTTATTAAAACAAAATATAAAATGGTTCTAGTGCCTTCTTGTATGAGGTTTCATAATGATATTAAGTGTAAGGCTAAGAAAACTGATAAAGGTTATTTGTGTGTAAGCTGTACTGAAAGCTGTAGAGTGAATAAGCTTTCTCAAATGGGCAGTAAGTATAATTTTAAAGTATACATGATATTTCATGAATCAGAAGCTTTTTCAAATGAAAAAATAAAAAGGGGAAAAATTGGAGTTGTTGGAGTAGCCTGTGTTCTCAACTTGCTTGAAGGTGGATGGAGAGCAAAAAGCTTAAATTTTGTACCACAATGTGTAATACTAGACTACTGTGGTTGTAAAAATCATTGGCATAAAGAAGGAATACAAACGGATATAAATATTAAGCAGTTAAAAAGGATACTGCAAATTTCATAATCATATATTATCCTTTTGGATAATATATGATTACTGAAACTCCGATAAGTGTAATAGTTCCTCAAATTAAGTCAAACTTATCTGGAATGACACTATCTATTTAACTTGTTTAGTAGTGTAAGTTTCCTTTGTTATCAAGTATGAAGGGTGATTCAACCCAGTTGGTGGATAAAATTCATCATGGGTATATACAAATCCAAGCTTTTTAAGCAATCCAGCAGACGCTGTGTTTTTAGGGTTGTGTCCTGCAAAAAGTGCATTAACTCCAAGGGTATTGAAAGAATACTCTATGATTTCAGAACATGCTTCCTTAGCAAATCCTTTCCCCTAATATTGTTGTTTTAAATGTATTCCCATTTCGAAAATATTGTTTTTAGGATCATATGGCCGCAGGCCACAACATCCTATATTTTTATTAGTTTCTACGAGGTAAAGTGGAAAATATTGAACATTAGCATTAGTATAAGTTTCTATTTCCTTTTTGAGCCTTTCACATACCTGCTTTTCTGACATTTTACCATTTGATGTAATAAATTTTGTTACTTCTGGGTTTCCCCAAAGTTCTAAAGCATCAGATATATCTTCTTCACTCCATAGTGAAAATGCTAATCTTTCTGTACTCAAAAAAATTTTTCCCATAATTATATTCATTCCTTTCCTTATGTTGTTTATATAATTTATTTTACATGATTTTAAAAGTTGTAACAATCTTACTCCCAAGTGCTGACCATATAAGCAGTATATAATATTACATTCTTATAAATAAGAAACTTAAAGAGGTTTTTATCATTTTAAGAATATAGTTTTAAGAGACAGAGATGTCATAAAGTTTGATAATAAGATTATTTTAACGATAAAAAGGTATAATATGTTATTAAAATAACTTTATAAAGTGACTTGAAAAAGTTATTTTAAACTGTTATACTAAATTTAATAATAAAACAGGGAGTGATTGTGATGAAAGAGTATTTTTCTAATGTATCTAAAATAAATTATGAAGGATCAGATTCAAAAAATCCTTACTCATTTAAATATTATAATCCTGATGAAATAATTGGCGGAAAAAGAATGAAGGATCATTTAAGATTTTCAATGTCTTATTGGCATACATTAACTGCTAATGGAACTGATCAATTTGGAGTAGGTACAATGATTAGGTCATGGGATAATGTAAACGATAAGATGGAACTTGCTAAAGCAAGAATGGAAGCAGCATTTGAGTTTATGGACAAGCTAGATATAGATTATTTTTGCTTTCATGACAGAGATATAGCACCTGAAGGAAAAGATCTTGTAGAAACAAATAAGAACTTAGATGAAATGGTATCAATTTGTAAAGAATTAATGAAAAAAAATAATAAAAAATTACTATGGGGCACAGCTAACTTATTTAATAATCCTAGATTTGTACATGGTGCTGGAACTACATGTAATGCAAATGTTTATGCATATTCAGCAGCACAGTTAAAGAAAGCAATAGAAGTTACAAATGAATTAGGTGGAGAAAATTATGTATTTTGGGGTGGAAGAGAAGGATATGAAACACTCCTAAATACTGATATAGGATTTGAAATGGATAACTTTGCTAGAATATTACAGATGGCAGTGGATTATGCAAAGAAAATAGGTTTTAAAGGACAATTTCTTATAGAACCAAAGCCAAAGGAACCTACAAAGCATCAATATGATTTTGATGTAGCAACTGTTTTAGGATTCTTAAGAAAATATAAGTTAGAAAATTACTTTAAAGTAAATATTGAAGCAAATCATGCTACTTTAGCAGGACATACTTTCCAACATGAAATATGTTTGGCAAGAAATAATAATGTACTTGGAAGCTTGGATGCAAATCAAGGAGATCCACATCTTGGATGGGATACAGATCAATTCCCTACAAATATATATGATGCAACTTTAGCTATGTACGAAATACTTAAAAATGGTGATATAGCACCAGGTGGATTGAATTTTGATGCAAAGGTAAGAAGAGCATCCTTTGAACCAGAAGATTTATTCTTATCATATATAGCAGGAATGGATACGTTTGCTAAAGGACTTAGAATTGCGTATAAATTATTACATGATGGTCCTATTGAAAACTTTATTAAAGAAAGATATTCAAGCTTTTCTACTGGAATAGGTAAAGACATAGTAGATGGTAAAGCTGGATTTGAAGAACTAGAAAAATATGCTTTGAGCAATAATACTATGAACAACCAGTCAGGAAGACAAGAATATTTAGAATCAATAGTAAATCAATATATATTTGAAGATAAATAGAAAGTAATATGTAGAGGTTGTTTTAAACTACCTCTACAAAAATTACTAATAATTTTATGAAAGAAGAGATTGATGTGAACTTTTTAGGAATTGATTTAGGAACTTCTTCTGTAAAACTTATAATAATGAATGAAAAAGGTGGAATTTTAACAAGTGTATCAAAGGATTATGACATAAGCTATCCTAAAGTTGGATGGGCAGAACAAAATCCTGATGATTGGTGGAATAGTACTAAAGATGGTATTAAAGAACTTATAAATAGTTATAATATTAAACCAGAAACTATTGACGGGATAAGCTTTAGTGGTCAAATGCATGGACTTGTAATTCTTGATAGTAATAATAAAGTTTTAATGCCTGCCATATTATGGTGTGATCAGAGGACACAAAAACAATGTGATTACTTAAATAAAGAATTTGGTCAGGATAAACTTTCAAAATATACTGGTAACATGGCATTAACTGGCTTTACATTTCCAAAATTGCTTTGGGTTAAAGAAAATAAACCAGATATATATGCTAAAATAGCACATATTATGCTTCCTAAAGATTATATAAGTTTTAAGCTTACTGGAATGTTTGCATCTGACGTATCTGATGCATCTGGTACCATAATGTTTGATGTTGAAAATAGAAAATGGTCAAAGGAAATATTAGATTTATTTGAAATTAAAGAAAACGTTTTACCAAAGGTTTATGAATCCTACGAAGTCATAGGCAATGTTTCAAAAAAAGTGTCAAATGAAACTGGACTTTCAACAGCTACAAAAGTCATAGCTGGAGCAGGTGATCAGGCAGCTGGAGCTGTGGGTACTGGAACAGTTAATTCTGGGATATTATCTGTGGCACTTGGAACATCTGGTGTTGTTTTTGCATCAAGTGAAAAATTCTATGTGGATAATGAAAATAGACTTCATTCATTTTGCCATGCTAATGGAAAGTGGCATCAAATGGGTGTAATATTATCTGCAGCATCAAGCCTTAAATGGTGGGTAGATAATGTAAGTGGAGATATATTTGAAAAATTGCTTTCAGAAGCAGAAGGTTCTGCTGTAGGAAGTAATAAATTATTCTTTTTACCCTATTTAATAGGGGAGAGAACACCTTATAACGATCCTTGTGCAAAAGGAAGCTTTATTGGGTTAAATGTAACACATAAAAGAGGAGATATGACAAGAGCTATTTTAGAAGGAGTAGCTTTTGCTCTTAGAGATTCACTTGAGATATTGAGAACTTTAAATGTTGATATGAAAGAAGTAAGAATTAGTGGTGGAGGTTCTAAAAGTAAACTCTGGAGACAGATAATTGCAGATGTTTTCAATTTGAAGGTAAGTATTATAAATTCAAAGGAAGGTCCAGCTTATGGGGCGGCAATACTTGCAGCAGTTGGTTGTAAACTTTTTAATTCAGTGGATGAAGCATGTGAAGCTTTAATAAAGACCACAGATATAACAGAGTCTATAAGAGAAAATGTTGAAAAGTATGACAAGCTATACAAGGTTTATTCATCTTTATATACTTGTTTAAAAGATAAGTTTAAAGAAATAGATAACTTATCCGATATTGTTTAGCAGGGCAAATGCAAGAGTTAATGAAATGTGAATGAGTGAATTTAATCAAAAATTTGTTGTATAATCATTGTAATGAGATTGCACAACAAATTTTTTAATTTCTAAATAGGATTTTCAAAATCATTTAGCTGTAATATGCTACAAAATATAGATAAACTTAAACGAATAGCTTTAAATATTTTTCTTAAATAATATATGCATTAATGTTATACTAAGTAATTGTAGTAATAATTTTAAATTTGATTGGTGGTACTAATATGAGGAGATTAAAATCAGTAGATCAAGAAATGATAAGAATATTAAATCAAAAAAAATACTGAATTTGATATATAGAAATAATAAACTTACAAAACAGGAAATATCTCAAAAGCTTAATATAAGTATTCCAACAGTTATAAGCAATAGTAAGGATCTTATAGGACAGGGATTTTTAGAAGAAGCTGGTGTTGCAGAGTCAACTGGTGGTAGAAAACCCACAATTCTTAAGTTTTTGCCATATAGTAGATATTCCTTTGGTGTGTGCATTACTAAGGATAAAGTGAGAATTATATTGGCAAATTTAAACTTTGAAATAATGCATGAGATGGATTTTAATATGCCAGAAAAATTAAAAGATTTTAATGATATAATTTCTAAAGTGGCAGAGAATGTTGAGTATATTATAAAGAAATTTAATATTCCATATGCTAAGATACTTGGAATAGGATTTTCACTGCCTGGTACAGTGGATGAAAAAAATTTGCTTTTGAAAAATGTACCTAATTTGAGGTTGAAAAATATATCTTTTAAAGAATTTGAGAGTTGTTTTAAATTCCCTATTTTTATAGAAAATGAGGCAAATGCTTCAGCTTATGCAGAAACCTTTATTAATTTTAATGATATAAAAAGTGGATTGGTATTTATATCTATTACAGAAGGTATTGGAACAGGTGTAGTTATAGCAAACAATGTTTATAAAGGTTTTAATAAGCGGGCAGGTGAATTTGGACATATGACTATCGTAAAAGATGGTAAGAAGTGTAATTGCGGAAAAAATGGATGTTGGGAGCTTTATGCATCTAAGAAGGCCTTGCTTAGTGAGTATAGGAATGCTTTTGATGATATGAATGGAACTTTAGAGGATTTTCTAAACATGAGTAAAAATGATTTTAAAATAAAATCAATATTAGATACATATATTGACTTTTTGGCTGAAGGTATTAAAAATATAATTTTGGCTTTAGATCCTAAAAATATACTCATAGGCGGAGAAATATTTTCATATAAAGATTTTTTAGAAGAAGAATTAATTAAAAAAGTGTTTAAGGACAATAGTTTTTATGATGAAACTCAATGTAATGTTATGTTTTCAAGTCTAGGAGAAAATGCAGCTGTGTTTGGTGCAGTATTATTGCCTATGGAAAGTGTATTCTTTTTAAATGATGATATAATATAGAGAATAATATGGATGACTACGGAATTCAGGGATATATTAAACTGATTTATAGTGTTATATTCTCATAAAATAAGAAATTTCAAGGAGGTTTTTATGATAAATAATATAATATTTGATGTTGATGGTACACTATGGGATACAACGAAGATTGTAGCCAAAGCTTGGAATAGAGCAATTTCACAAGTTGGAGAAATAAACTCAGCCATGACTTCCACAATACTTAAGAAAGAGTTTGGAAAGACTATGGATGTAATTGCAGAAGATTTATTTCCTGATTTAGATAGTGAAAATAAAAAAATATTATTAGAAAAGTGTTGTGAATTTGAACATAATGATTTAATGGAAAATACAGATGATTTGCTGTTTCCAAATGTAAAGGAAACTATTATAAAATTATCAGAAAAGTTCAATTTGTTTATTGTGAGCAATTGCCAATGTGGATATATAGAATTATTTATGAAAAAAGCAGGAATTCAAGAGTATATAAAAGACTTTGAATGCTTTGGAAATACAGGTAGGTGTAAAGGTGAAAGCATTAAAATACTTATGGAAAGAAATAATTTAAGTGATGCAGTATATGTTGGAGATACTCAGGGAGATTATGAAGCCACAGTACTTGCTGGAATACCTTTTATATTTGCTAAGTATGGTTTTGGTAATGTTGAAGACTGC
Source organism: Clostridium drakei (assembly GCF_000633595.2). GTDB lineage: Bacteria > Bacillota > Clostridia > Clostridiales > Clostridiaceae > Clostridium_AM > Clostridium_AM drakei. The sequence goes on from NZ_JIBU02000050.1 coordinate 44,000, forward strand.
TATTTGGAAATCAGTGATATAAAAGAACTGTTAAATTTATAGAAAATTTTAAAATATCATATACATATTTTAAGTATAGTAAATTTTTATAAGTTGACATTATTAAAAGGTATTTATATAATTATCTTGAATATAGGTAAATTTAATTTTGAGAAAGGGCAAGGTATTGGCAGAAATGAAGATGTAATTCACTTTTTATTTGTTTGATAAAATTAAAATCAAAATAAAGTGCTGGTAAAGGTTTTATTGTTATGCATTTTATTTTACTTTGAGAGTGGATAGTGTTTTTGTAACTGTTGATAGTTTGTTTAAATATAGATATACAATACATAAATGGATTCTATTATTTTTTAATTTAGGGACTGATTTTATCTTAAAAATAGGATTAGAGTTTCAAATTGTATGTCTGTGATTTGTAGTTAATTTTAAATACTATAATGGTCTTTTTTATTGCAGTTAGTTTTGTTTTCCTGTTTTTTTAAGACTTTATTTGTAGTTATTAAAATTATTATATAGGTTAAGACACTATCCTCTCCAGTTTACAAGGAGGGGATTTTTTATGTTATTAATAGAAGGAAGTAATATTAAAAAATATTTTGGTGATAGATTAATATTGGATATAGATAATTTAAAAATTTATTCAGGAGATAGAATAGGTATTGTAGGAGCAAATGGAGTTGGTAAGACTACATTAATCAATATACTTACTAAAAAATTTGAACCTGATGAGGGCTTAATCAAGGTGTATGAAACATGTGCCTATATATCTCAGCTAGAAGAACCAGATAGTAAGAAAATTAGTAATGAAATGGCCTCAAAATTTAGAGTTGCAGCTATATGGAATGAAAACATGAGTGGAGGAGAGAAGACAAGATTTAAACTTGCCCGTAGTTTAGAATTTAGTAGTTCGTTAATATTTGCAGATGAACCTACAAGTAATATGGACATAGAGGGCATTGAATACATGGAAAAAAAGTTTAAAGAATATAAAGGTGCTCTCATTATTATATCTCATGATAGAAGCTTTTTAGATAAGCTTTGCAACAAGGTTTGGGAAATAGAGCATGGAATGATAAAAATTTATAATGGCAATTATAGTGATTATGGTTTGCAAAAAACTCAAGAAAGGGAAAGAGCTGAATTTGAATATGCAGAGTATGTGAAGGAAAAAGATCGTCTTAAGAATGTAATTATAGATACAAAACAAAAGTCAAAGAATGTTAAAAAGACGCCTAAGCGTATGGGGAATTCTGAAGCTAGACTCCATAAGATGGGAGATCAAAGGTCAAAAGTAAATATTGATGGAGTAGTAAAAAATGTTAAGAAAAGAATAGAGCATCTTCAGATTAAAGAAAAGCCTAATAAGCAGCAGGATATTAAGCTAAATATACCAGATTCAAACAAGCTTTATGGTAAAATAATTATAGAGGGCAAAAATATAAATAGAGTATTTGGAGAAAAATCCATATTTAATAATGCTGAATTCAAAATATATAACGAATCAAAGACAGCTTTAATTGGTCCTAATGGATGTGGCAAGAGTACCTTAATTAAAATGATACTGAATGAAAACTATTCTATAAAAATTGCTGAAGGAGCAAAGATAGGTTACTTTAGTCAGAATATGAGCATTTTAAAAGAGGAACTAACAATAATAGAAAATGTAATGGAAAAAAGCATATATAATGAAACTTTTGCTAGATTATTATTAGCAAGGTTGTTGATTAAGGGAGAGGACATATATAAGAAAGTAAGTGTACTAAGTGGTGGAGAACGGGTTAAGGTATCTTTTGCGAAAATATTAGTACAAGATATAAATTTGCTTATATTAGATGAACCTACTAATTACATGGATATAAACTCTCTTGAAGTTGTAGAGAAAGTGCTTAAAGAATACAGTAGAACGTTATTATTTGTTTCTCATGATAGAAGATTTATAAACTCAGTTGCAGATAATATAATTACCATAGAAAATTCTAAAATAAAGAGCTTTAATGGAAATTATGAAAAATATATGGCTCAAAGAAATACTAAATTGAATGATAACAAAAAGGAAATTGAAAAAGAAATTTTGGTATTGCAAAATAAGCTTTCAGAAGTTATAGGAAGACTATCTATGCCATCAAAGCAGGATAATATATCCATATTAGATCAAGAATATTACAGCATATTAGCTAAATTAAAGAATCTAAAATCTAGTATTTAAAAAAATGCAAAAAGGATTTTTAATAAAGACAAAAACTTTAATATTTTTTCAAGGTTTAGTGAGGATGGGATAAATTAGAAAATTCCATAATTTTGGTCACTCTCATAAAATTATGGAATTTTTTAATTTTAGGTATTAGGCTTTTTATAAAAATAAGTTTTTATGGGATTGTGCCACTAAGAAATTCACATGAAATTATGTTGCTTTATAAATTTAAAATTAACACAATATTATTTATTTTTAATAGGACAATTTAATATTTAAAAAATTATGCTGAATAGTATTTACCATTGAAAATAGTAACTTATATTATAATTTAATAGTATTATCAGCAGAATTCATTTTTTCAACTATAGTGTACATATTTGTGATTTCACCTACAAGCAATTTTTCCTTCAATCCATAAAAATCAAGGCAAGTTCCACAGTTGAATATATTTACCCCTTTTTCTTTAAGTGCTTTAATGCTTTCGATACAGTCAGAACCTTCAGTAGTAAGCTTAACACCACTATTTAAGAATAGTATGTCAGAAGGAAGTTTATCACTTTCACTTAAAGCATAGAAATAACTTTTCATTAAAGCTGTACCTAGTTTGTCATCACCAACACCAAGTTTATCAGAAGAAACTACTATAACAAGGTTTTTGTCATTAAAGTTCATAGGCTTACAGCTACAAGAATCTTTAGTGATATCTATATAATAAAGACCCTCTTTTTCTTCAACTTTATATTTAAAACCATTGCTCTCAGCAAATTTTGAAACATTATTCTTTGAAACATCATTATCTACTATAACAGTAGCTTGTCCTTCATTTATAGAATCAAAAAACTTTTTTGTATTAATAACAGGTTGAGGGCATTTTAATCCTTTACAATCAATTGTATTAGCCATTTGTATAATTACCACCTTTCAAAAAATAAATAATTGTATATTTAGGTATAAAATAATACAATAATAATAGTATGATTTTAAATAAATTATAACATAACTAAATGATACACATTATAGTTTTTGCAAATAGACAAATAAGCAACTATTTGTAAAAATTATGACCAAGGTAATAGAAAGTTAACAATCAGAAAATTCTGAAATAAACACTGCGGTGAGAAATTTGTGGTATTATAGTATACGGTATTTTATACTTGGACATAACTAAAGGATAATATAAAAAGGAAGGATTTTTATAATGAAAGAATTTATTTCTATGATGGGAGAATTCGTTTATAATTTTGTTATTTGTGGCATAAATGTTTTTCAAGTATCAGTAATTATACTAACAATGTACTATTTAATCATCTCATTATTTGGCTTTTATAAAAAAGAGGATAAAGAAGCAGAAAATTGTAAACCAGAAAAAAAATTTGCTTTGCTAGTAGCAGCACATAATGAAGAAATGGTAATTGGAAAAATAGTAGATAGTTTAAAAGAATTAGATTACCCTAAAGATTTATATGATATTTTTGTAATTGCAGATAATTGTACTGATAAAACAGCAGAAATAGCTAGAAAACATAGTGGTAATGTATATGAGAGAAATGTTTCAGATAAAAGGGGAAAAGGATATGCATTAGAATGGATGTTTGCTAGAGTATTTAAAATGGATACTAAATATGATGCTATAGCTATTTTTGATGCAGATAATTTAGTTTCAAAGAATTTTCTAAATGAAATGAACTATAAATTGCTTAATGGCTATAAGGTAGTACAAGGTTATATAGATAGTAAAAATCCTGATGATTCTTGGATAACACAATCTTATTCCATATCATTTTGGACAGCTAATAGGTTATTTCAATTAGGAAGGTCAAATTTAGGATTGTCAAGTCAGATAGGTGGAACTGGATTTTGCATGGATACAGAAACGCTTAAAAAATTAGGATGGGGCTCTACTTGTCTTACAGAAGATTTAGAGTTTACTTGTAAATTAGTACTTAATGGACATAAAGTTGGCTGGGCTCATAATGCTATAGTTTATGATGAAAAGCCTTTAACGTTAAAACAATCCTGGAATCAGAGAAAAAGATGGATGCAAGGATTTGCTGATGTATTTTCAAGGTTTTTTGTTAGACTTATGAAAAAAGCTGTAAAAGAAAGAAGTTTTATTACTTTAGATTGTGCTTTATATACTATGCAGCCATACTTTACATTGTTTATGGCAGCTTCTGCTTTAATAAGTTTAATCAAAGGTTTTAGTGGTATAGATGTAATAACATTGGATGGGATTTTTAGAGACATTTTTTATAGTAGTCAAAGTAGTTATAGTCAATATGCTTGGATGATATTTAGTATAGGCCAATTCTTATTTACACCAATAGTCATGTTATTGGAAACAAAGTTATCTAAAAAAATGTTTGGAGTATTTGCTTTATATTCTTTAAATGCAGTAGTATTTTCAGAGATTTTTAGGTATTTAAGAGATGACGGTAAATATAAGGAATTTTTAATAACACACCATTTAGCTATTGAAAATGTAAACAAGGGTTACATAATTCCGTCCATTGAGTACACAGTTCTAATTACCATTATTTATATAATGATATTTGTTATCATTATAGGAATGATTGATAGAAGATATTCATTAAAGATATTTATATGGTATATGTTATTTAGTATATATACTTTAACTTGGATTCCTATAACTATTCAAGGAATTTTGAATAAGGATAAGAAGGAATGGAGTCATACTAAACATATAAGGCAAATAAGTATTCAAGAAGTGGAATAATAAAAAAGTGTTAAATGTCAGGGAGATTAATCCTGACATTTAGCACTTTTTATTTTTTCGGCTAATTCATTTAAGTAAGTCCATCTATCAAATAGATAATCAAGTTTTTCTTGTAATTCTTTCTTTTCTTCCAAAAGCTTTTGAAGAAGTTCATAATCGCTGCCAGTAGAGTTTATCTTTGAATCTACAACTTGTATTTTATTTTCTACATCTTCAATAACATCATCTATTTCATCAAATTCTTTCTGCTCTTTATAGGAAAATTTTAAAGCTTTATTTTTATTTTCTTTGTAGTTTGCTTTAATATCTTTTTTACTTGGTTCTTTTATTTCTTGTTCCTGTTTTTCAATTTCACATTTATCCATGTATTCAGTATAATTTCCAGTATAATAATCTATGGAAGAATTGCCTTTGAAAATTAGAAGTTTTTTAAAAGCCTTATCTAAAAAGTATCTATCATGAGATACAGTTATAACTGCTCCTAAAAAGTCTTCCAAATAATCTTCTAAAACAGTAAGCGTTTCTATATCTAAATCATTAGTAGGTTCATCCAGCATCAATACATTAGGGGCACTCATAAGTACTCTAAGCAGCTGAAGTCTTCTTTTTTCACCACCAGAAAGTTTTGAAATAGGTGTCCACTGCATTTCTGGAGTAAATAAAAATCTTTCAAGCATAGTAGACGCACTTAAAGTTTCACCATCTGATGCTTTTAAAAACTCTCCAACTTCTTTTATATATTCTATAACTCTCAAGCTCTCATTCATTTCATTATTTTCTTGAGAAAAGTATCCTATCTTCACTGTTTCACCAATGTGAACTTCTCCAGAATCAGGTTTGATTATACCTGCACACATATTCAAAAATGTAGACTTACCAATACCGTTTGGTCCGATTATACCTACTCTGTCATTATTGGAAAATATATAGCTAAAGTTATCTATTAGCTTTCTATTTTCAAAGGATTTATTTATATTTTCCAGTTCTATGACTTTTTTACCCAGCCTAGTACTTGCAGATGATATTTGTACCTTATCACTGGTTTTCTCAAATTCGGTATTTTTAATTTCTTCAAATCTTTGAATTCTTGCTTTTTGCTTGGTACTTCTGGCCTTTGCACCCCTTTTTATCCAAGCTAATTCTCTACGAAAAAGGTTCTTGCGTTTATCCTCTAAAGCCTTGTTTAGTTCTTCTCTTTCAAATTTTTTTTCTAAGAAAATACTGTAATTTCCAACGTAGCTATAGAGATTTCCATTACTTAATTCTAAAATCCTATTAGTAACTCTATCTAAAAAGTATCTATCATGAGTAATCATAAGTAGAGAACCTTTTCTATTGTTTAAGTAATTTTCAAGCCAAGCTACAGTATCATTATCAATATGATTGGTAGGTTCATCTAGAATTAATAAATTTGAAGGTGTTATAAGAGTTCCAGCTAAAGCTATTCTCTTTTTTTGACCTCCAGAAAGGGTTGCTACTTTTGCGTCAAAATCAAAAATGTTAAGTTTAGTAAGTATAGCTTTAGCATCACTTTCCATTTGCCATGCATTTAAACTATCCATTTTAGCAGTTAAATCCAAAAGTTTTTTTTGTATACGTTCGTTATTAGAATTTTTTTCTAAAGCTCTAAGAGTATTTTCATATTCTCTTAGAACCTTCATTACTGGAGAGTTCCCTCTAAATACTTGTTCCAGTACTGTGGAATTTTCATCAAAGTATGTGTTTTGAGAAAGATAATTTACTGTTAAGTTGTTTGAGGTTATTATGTTTCCACTATCGTAATGTTCTATTCCAGCAGCAATTTTTAATAATGTTGATTTACCTGTACCATTTATACCTATAACACCTATTTTTTCTCCATCATTTATGCCTAAAGATATATTATTTAGAATTATTTTTTCACCATAACTTTTGCATATATTTTCTAAAGATATTAAGTTCATTTAATTCACATATCCTTTCTAGCTATTTTCATAACACTATTTAGTATATTATCAAAAAACTTTTTTTTCAACAATACTAAAAAATATTATTTAAAAATAGAATTTTATGAAGGATATTATTTTTTTTTATGGAATAAAATATATATATATATCTATGGATTAAAATGCAAAAATTATATATAAGGGAGGGCTGTCCATGGGGTATAGTATGAAAGAGATTAAAGGAAATTGTGAAGAGTTGATATTAAAGAAAGTTAACATAAATGGTAACATTTGTGGAGAATATGCTGAAATATCCATAAACCAGGTATATGAAAATAAAAGTAAAGGTGATATAGAGGGTGTGTATGTTTTTCCAATACCCAAGACTGCTGTAATATCAGGATTTGAAGCAGAGGTAGGAGGAAAAACTTTAAAAACTATAGTAGAAGAAAAAGAAAAGGCAATTAAAATTTATGAAAATGCTAAAAATAGAGGGGATAACACTGTATTTTTGGAAGAATTGAAGCCACATATTTTTAAAATAGCTGTTGGAAAAATTATAAGTGGTGAAACAGTTAAAATAAAATTATCATATATAGATCAGCTTCAATATAAAGATAAGAAGTTCAAGCTTACAATTCCAGCAATATATGAGCCAACAAAAATGGATGAAAATTCAAAGCTTAATAATTTAAAGAACACTTTAGTAAATAAAATCGTAAATAAAAAATCAGAAGATAATGAATTACAATTTAAAACTAACATTATAGTAGAGTCTTTATGTAAGTTAGATTTTGAATCTCCTTATCATAGGTTAAAAGTGGAAAGAGAAGGAGATACTATAGCTAAAATTAATTTGCAAGATGGTTATGAAGCTATGGATAAAGATTTTATACTTGTTATGAAAGAAAAAGATCCTTTAGAAGCTGATGGTATGATTTATGAATACAAAGAAAATGGAGAGGATAGAAGAGTAGTATATCTGAGAATGATTCCTAAGCTAGATGATTATGAAATGGAGGATAAGGAAAGTTACGTTTTCCTTATAGATATTTCAGATACTATGAAAGGTGATAAGTTAGAACAGGCTAAAAATGCACTTCAGATGTGTATAAGAAATCTTGAAGAAGGTGATACCTTTGACATTATTGCAATGGGAGAAACCTTAAAGTATTTTTGGAATGAAGGAATGGCTGAATTTAATTCTGAAACTTTAAAAAAGGCATCTCAGTGGATAGAAAATTTGACTACAGAGGATGATGCAGATATATTTGGAGCCATAAAATATAGTCTTGAAAATGAAGGTGGTCATAATACTATATTGATTTTTACTGATGATGAAGTTGAAGAAGAAGATGAAATACTAGATTATGTAAGGGAAAACTTAGGAGACAATAGAATATTTACTTTTGGTTTTGATTCAGAAACCAATAATTATTTCCTAAATAAATTAGCTCATGAGAGCTTTGGAAAAGCTGAATTTATAAATAAAGGTCAGAGAATAGAAAATGTAGTATTAAGACAATTTAAAAGAATTCAAAACCCAGAAGTAGATGATATACAAATAGATTGGGGAAATATGAAGGTTCAATCAACTTACCCAAGAACTATAGATTATATGTATGATAGAGAAGCTTTTTCTATTTTTGCTTATGTAATAGGTGAAGTAAGTGATGAAATAGTTGTAAGTGGAAAAGTTGGTAATGAGGATTATATAAAGAAAATAAATTTAGATAATTTTAATACAGAGGATAATGCTAATTTACTAAAAAAAATATGGGCAAGAAAGAGAATAAAATCCATTGAGATGAATATGAAGTCACAGCGTGGAGAAATAAAAGAGTCTATGAGGCAAAAAGTAATGGAACTATCTAAAAAGAATGGATTAATAAGTCATGAAACTACATTCATTTTCATGGAACTTAGAGAAGAACCAGTACTTGGTATAGAACTTAAGAATATAATTCCAATTAGCGTTAAGGAAATAACTCTATCAGATGAATTTGAAGAGGAAAACTTTGATGTGGAAGATAAGTCAGGATTCTTGTATAAAACATATGAGGGAACAATAGTTGAAGAAAAAATTCAAAAATTAAAAGGTGATAATTTATATTTAAATAGTAAATATCCTAGAAAGAAGCTTTTAAGAATAATTGCTAAAAATCAATTTGCAGAAGGAGCTTTTGTTGATTATGAGGATAGTAGCACAGAGGATAAGGTAGAGACTACTGCCATGGTATTGATGGCATTTATTTTAGGTGATGAAGATATAGATATATATTTCAATCAATTAAATAAATCTGTAGAATTTATATGTAATAAGTGTGTAAGTGAAGATTTTAAACTTGAAGATCAAATTGGCAAGATGATAATTTTAGCTTTAGAGCAAGCTATACAAAGTGGAATTCTAAAGGAAAAAAATGCTCATAAAGCTGAAAAGGCTTTAGAGTATCTATATGATTTATTGAATAAAAGAGAAAGCGCTAAGGAAATGTTAAATAATCTTATAGAGTGCTCCTTAAAGAAAAATTTGGCTTCACTTTTCACAATAAGTGAAGATGGAAGCTGTATAAATGAAAAAATAGTAATTAGTGAAGAAAGAAATTCTATTTTCAATATGGCTAAATTAGCAATACTTATGGTATTAAAGGATATGGACTAATGAATAGGGATTGTTAAAAAATAGTTGCTAACTAATTAAAAAACATAGGATTAAAGTGTTATAAAATGATCCTCTAGAATAGGTGACTTATAAAAACCTATTCTAGAGGACTTTTATATTTTTGTATAAAAAAGCATATTGAAAGGAATATTGAAATTAAATAAATAGAATATTTAAGCCGAAAAATTAATATGTATTTCAAAATATTATATAAAGGTTATTGCATTACAGTTATAATTGTTATATATTATATATAACAATTATAATTTAATTATTTTGGAGGAAAAATAAATGATAGAATTAAAGTATTTAAATAAAAGTTATAACGGAAATATAAAAGCAGTAGATAATTTAAATTTAACTATACCTGATGGGCAAATATTTGGGTTTCTAGGTCCTAATGGGGCAGGTAAGACTACTACTATAAAGATGATCACAGGTATTATTAATTCTAACAGTGGAAATATATTTATAAATAATATAAATATAAAAGAGAATTCTATAGAAGCTAAAAAACAGTTTGGATTTGTCCCAGATAATCCAGACATATTTTTAAGGCTTAAAGGTATAGAATATTTAAATTTTATGGCTGATATTTATGAAGTAGATAGCAAGGAAAGAATAAATAGAATAAAAAGTTTATCTGAAAGATTCGAAATAGATAAAGCACTAAACGATCAGATACAGAGCTATTCTCATGGTATGAGACAAAAAATAGTTATAATAGGAGCTTTAATTCATGATCCTTCTGTATGGATATTAGATGAGCCTATGACAGGTCTTGATCCAAAGTCATCCTTTACCTTAAAAGAAATGATGAGAGAGCATGCGGATAAAGGTAATACAGTATTTTTTTCAACTCATGTATTAGAAGTAGCTGAAAAAATATGTGATAGGTTTGCTATTATAAATAAAGGTAAAATCATGTTTAGTGGCACATTTAAAGAGCTTAAGGAAGGATTTAAGGAAAATGAATCCTTGGAAAATATATTTTTGGAGATGACACAAAATGAGTAAATATATAATTTTAACAAAGGCTCTCTTGAAAAATGGATATGGCTTATCAAATGGAGATAAGAAGAAAAAAATAAAAGCTACAATAATAGCAGTTGCCATAATAGCAGCTTGTATACCAACTATAATAGCATTTATTTATTTTATTGAAAGTGCTTACGATATGCTTTATAAAATAAATCAAGAAGGATTAATTTTTACTGTAGGTATAAATTTTACTTTTATTTTTATATTCTTTTTTGGAATATTTTATTCTTTAAATGTTATGTATTTTTCTAAGGATATAGAAAATTTATTGCCACTGCCATTAAAGCCATGGCATATAATAGCTTCAAAATTCACTATAACGTTACTATATGAGTATCTTACTGAAGCAGCAATATTATTACCTTTGTTTATAATATATGGCTTAAAGGGGCATATGGGAGTTATATACTATGTATATTCTATAATACTCTTTTTAACTATACCTATAATACCATTAAGTATAGCCAGTATTTTGAATATATTGATTATGAGATTTACTAATATGGGAAATCACAAAGATTTGTTAAAAATTATAGGTGGAATCTTAGCCATGTTTTTGGCTATAGCTTTTAATATAAAGATGCAAAAGTTAGCAAATTTAGGAATGAATCAGCAGCAAATATTGAATATATTAAGCCAAGGAAATAACTCCCTAGTTGGTATTTCAAGCAAGATATTTCCAGGAGTTTCTGAAGCTGTTAAAGCTATGGTGTTTAGTGGAACTTTGATAGGTTTAAAAAATATAATATTATTTTTAATAGTAACTCTATGTGTTTTATCCATATTTTTAATATTAGGAGAAAATCTATACTTTAAAGGCGTAATAGGAATTTCAGAAGCACCTTCAGGAAGAAAAAAATTAAATTACAATGATTTGCAAAAAGTATCACGAAAAAGTTCTCCCATTAAATCATTAGTGATTAAGGAGCTAAAAATACTGTTTAGAACACCTGTATATTTTATGAATTGTATTATTATGAATTTTTTATGGCCAGTATTTTTGTTAATACCATTTTTTACTGAACCAGAAGTTTTTAAAAAATTTAAAGGGGTTATGTTTGTAATCAATGATACAAAGTGGATTGGGATAATTATTATAATATCATTGGCAGCAGGCATATTTATAACTTCAAGTAACCTTATAACTTCTACAGCTATATCTAGAGAAGGAGGCAACTTATTTGTAAGTAAATACATTGCTATAGGATATGATGCTCAATTAATAGCTAAAGTTTTGTCAGGAGCAATTATGGGGACAGTAGGTATATTATCCATGTTATTAATGGCATTATTTTTAATGAAATTACCATTGTATTTAATTCTTATAGTTTTTGTATCATCATTACCTGGAATTTTATTTTCAGCTATGCTTGGAATAATGATTGATGTTGCTTTTCCAAAATTAAATTGGGATAATGAAGTAAAGGCTGTAAAACAAAATTTTAATGGATTTATAGCTATTATGATTGGAATTGGTGTAAGTGTGCTTGTGGCAATTTCTGTTATAAAACTTAATTTTGATAAATTTGCAATGAGTATAGGTGTAATTTTGTTATTTTTAATTATAGACTTCATTTTATATAAAATTATTGTAACTAAGGGTGTAAATTTATTTAGAAATATTGAAGTCTAATTCCTCAATTTTCACTAATAATTTTTCAGGTGAATTTTTAAATTTCACCTGAATTTTAATTTACAAATATTTTATTTTTATAAAAATAAGGATTTTAAATTGGATACATATAGTGTGTATTTTAATTTTTGTAATAAACTGTTATAATTTTATTTATAATGATCTGTAATGGAGGAATTAAATATGAATAAGGAACAATTAGCACAGTTAAAGCTTGAAGGATTTATTAATCAAAGAGATACTGGATATTTTACATTAAGGATTATAGCTGTATCAGGAATTATGTCATCAGATGAAATGAACAAAGTTTTAAGTATTGCCAATATATATGGAAGAGGATATATAAGCTTTACCACTCGATTAGGAATTGAAATTCCTTGGATAAAGGAAGAAAATATAGAGGGCGTAAAAGAGGATTTAAAAGCATTTAATTTAAAAGCTGGTGGAACTGGAAAAAAAGTGAGACCTATTGTTTCATGTAAGGGTACGGTATGTACTCATGGATTAATAGACACACAAAAATTGTGTGCTGAATTACATAAAAAATATTTTGCACATGATTTACCAGCTAAATTTAAAATAGGTATAGTAGGATGTCCAAATAATTGTGCTAAAACACAATTAAATGACCTTGGATTTATGGGACAAAGACTCCCTAAATTTGAAGAGAGTAAATGTAAAGCTTGTGGAGCCTGTGTAAAGGTATGTAAAGCTGGTGCCTTAGATAAAGTAGACGGTAAAACAAAATTTAATGAAGAAAAATGCTTAGGCTGTGGTAAATGTATCAGTGCTTGTCATTTTGATGCTATGGAAACTAAAAAAGAAGGAGTAGCAGTATTTTTAGGTGGTAAGTTTGGTAGAAAATATAAAATTGGAGACAAGCTTCAAGCTGTATTTTCATTAGATGAAATAGAAGAAGTAACACAAAAGGTTATGGATTATTATGCTGAAAATGGCAATGGAGGTGAGAGATTTGGAGATATGATAGACAGAATAGGAATAGAAAATTTAAAAGATCGATTGCTAAATAAGTTTTAGTTATAAAATGGAAGAAGGAGATGTCTGAAATACATATATTTATGTGAGTAGACATTTCCTTTTTTATTTTAGTAAGAATTTAACTTGCTATTAGTTTATCAAGATCATGTTCATTTATAAATTCATTTTCTAGAAGTTTTTCGGCAATTAGCTGAAGCTTATTCTTATTATCAATTATATAATTTAAAGTTGAGTTGTAGATTTTGTCTAAAATTTGTTTTGTTTCCCTCAATATCAGTTCATTTCCTAAGGATATTTCTTTATCATCTAAACAAACGAGACCCAATTTTTCACTCATTCCATATTTGGCTATCAAGGTCACTACCATTTTAGTGGCTCTTTGCAAATCATTAGCAGCACCACCTGTTATGTTTTCTTTACCAAATATTATTTCTTCAGAAGCTCTTCCACCTAATAATTCACTCACTTTATTCAAAATTTCCTTTTTTGTCTGAAACATTTTTTCATTTGGATTTATTATAGTGTATCCAGCAGCTCCTTTTGTAGTAGGAATTATAGATACCTTAGGCACACTTGCTTTATTTAATAATTTAGCTACTAAAGCGTGTCCGGCTTCATGGTATGCAGTTATTTTTTTTTCAGTATTTGATATATTAGATCTGTCTTTCTTTTCATCTCCAGCTATTATTTTATTCATAGCTTTATCTATGTGATTTAAAGTTATTTCGTTGCAGCTTTCTTTAATAGCATATATGGATGCTTCATTTATCACGTTTGCTAAATCTGCTCCACTCATATAAACTGTCTGCTTAGCTATTTGAAATAAATCTACAGAAGGAGATAATGGTTTATTTTTTGAATGAACTTTTAATATTTTATATCTTGCATTTAAGTCTGGAAGAGCAACCATGACATGTCTATCAAATCTTCCTGCACGAAGCAGTGCATCATCCAGCATATCAAGTCTATTAGTTGCTGCAACCACTATGACATTTTCCTTATCATTAAATCCGTCCATTTCTACTAATAATTGATTCAAGGTTTTTGCATCTTCACTTGTATCTTTGCCTGATCCTCTTTTTCCTCCAATTGCATCTATTTCATCTATAAATATTATTGCAGGAGAATTTTTCCTAGCCTTATTAAATAGTTTTCTTACTCTTGAAGCACCTACGCCTACATATTTTTCTATAAAGTATGAACCGCTGGTTGGTATGAATTCAGAGCCTGTTTCACCTGCTAAAGCTTTTGCTAAAAGAGTTTTTCCAGTTCTCGGAGGACCATAAAGAATTATACCTCTAGGAATTTTAGCCCCAAAATCTTCGAATTTTTTAGGGTTCTTTAAAAATTCAATTATATCTTGCATATTTTCTTTAGCTTCTTCACTACCAGCTACATCGCTAAATCTTGTTTTAACGCCTGTTGATTCTTCAAATTCTATAGAATCTCTGTGTAAGTCAGCAGAAATAGTTTTTTTGCTATAAAAGTTTGTAAGCAATCTAATAATAAATAGTAATATTATAGCAAAAGTAATAGAACTCAATATTTTAGAGTAAGAGTTGGATGATTCGATAATTTTTACTTTATTTTCCATTAGATATTGTCTAAATTCAGGGTTTTTAGGATTTTCAAAAGTGAAGGTTTTTTTGGTTTTATCTTCTGCTATAAGGATGAAGTCACCTTCATTATAATAAACAGTTTGTATTTTACCGTTTTCTACTAAAGTTTTAAATGAATTTATACCTACATCAGCATCTGCATAATTAAATGCCATAGTGCTTTGTAATTGTTTTAGGTTATTTTTATAATCAGGGCTAGATTTTGAAGCAAGTAAATAGACGCCAACCATCAATGGTATTATAAAAAGTAATATACCAAAGTACTGTTGTAAACTTTCACGTTTCATCAATAATATCTCCTTTCTAAAATAATTTTTAATAATAATTCTTATCTAAATATTCATTTGTAATTTAAACAAAAGAATCTTAGTATTTAAAAGTTAAATTTAGATACAAAATTTTAATAATTTATTAAAAAAATCCTTGTATATTTATTAAAATAATAATATTTTAATGAATATTACTAAAAAAGTCAATTCTTAAAATTTCCATTTTTCACTTTTATACAAGAATAAGTATATTTTAATTCAAAATACTACGTTTAAACTTGAAAGTTTATGAGTATACATCCATATTGATATTAAATATTAATATACGTGAATTGAATGAATGGTAGGCGCAAATGATAATTTTTGAATAAATATAATTTAATGAAACGAATAATTTAATCTAAATATAAAAAGCTATGAATATGATTTGGAAGAATACTTAATTCATAGCTTTTATAATCTTATTTTAAGTCATTAATATTTACAAAACAATCTTCAGCCTTTGGTTTCTGCTTTATAAGGCCTTTTTGATATAACCAATCTATGTGATCTTCCCAAACTTTTTTATTTTGACTTAAAAATGGTTCTTCTTTTGAATCCATTTTTGGAAGCAGTGTGTCCATACTATCTTTTTCAACTGCTTCTGTAAGAGGAAAGTTTTCTTTTTGTTGATTATTCATTAGAATTTTTAATGCTTTGTCTGGATTTTGCTTCATAAATTCGAATCCTTTTTGTGAAGCTTTCATAAATTTCTTTAAGGTTTCAGGTTTTTCCTTTACTGTTTTGTCACTAGCTACAAAAATTTCTTCATAATAATTAGGAACTCCATATTTTGATGGATCAAAATAATTTATTTGATGTCCTTGATGTTTTAAAACAGGGACTTCATGATTTATAAGTCCACCAGTTGTAGCATCAACTTTTTTAGTTGTCATAGAGGAAAGAAGCTCAAAGCCTACATCTATGGTTTTTATGGAATTTGGATCTCCTCCATCAGCTTTGATCATAGTTTTAACATATTCCACATTTAAAGGATTGCCTGAAAAACCAATAGTTTTTCCAGCTAAATCTTTTGGAGATTTTATGTTTTTTTCTTTTAAAGCAATAACCACATTTAAAGGTGTATGAACTATGGCACCAAGGGATTTTATAGGAATGTTTTCATTAGCTCTAGACATTATGATATCAGGTTGATAATAAATTCCTATAGTTGCTTTGTTGGCAGCTGTAAGTGTCAATGGATCTGTTGCATTGGATGGAAATTTAATATGAACATTTAATCCTTGTTCTTTATAATATCCATTTTCTATAGCTGCATATATGAAACTATGTATTGCATTTGGATACCAATCTAATACTACATCAACATCCTCTAACTTATCAGAATCCTTTTTACTGCTTTGAGTGCCAGCAGAGCAGCCTGTAACTATTAAACATATTAGTACTAATAATAAAGCTAAATACTTAAATTTTTTCACACTTCATTCCTCCATTTTATTAGTTTATTTTCTAAAATATCTATTATAAAAACAAATACTACTGCAATAAGAGATAAAATTACTATAGGTGCAAAGACTCCTGCACCATCTAGTTGAGTCATCATTCTTTTACTAAAGTATCCAAGACCTGATTGAGCTCCAAGCCATTCACTAATAGCAGCACCTATTACGCTAAGTGGTACAGATATTTTTAGTGCTGAAAAAAAATAGGGTAATGCTGAAGGCAATTTTAACTTAATAAATATATCTTTTTTGGTAGCTCCATAAGTAATTAATAATTCTTCCATTTCTCTCTTAGTGGATCTAAGGCCATCATATACATTAATTGTAATAGGAAAAAAAGTCATAAGTATGGTTGCTAATACTTTGCTCCATATGCTGTAACCAAACCAAAGTACAAATATAGGAGCCAAAGCTGTAATTGGTACAGTTTGAGTTACCACCACAAGAGGATATATTGCATTTTGGATTTTTTCATTTAAACTCATGAGTATGGCCAAGAATACTCCGAAAATCAATGATATAACAAGTCCTAAAAAAGTAACCCATAGTGTAGCAGGAAGATGTACTGTAAATAAAGGATCTCTTAGTTCCCAAGTTCTTTGTAAAATTTTGCTTGGAGATGGCAATATATATGCTGCATCTATTTTTCGTGCTATAGCTTCCCAAATTAAAAAAAATAAAATTCCTACAATTATTGATGATGTGTATTTTTTCATAGTTCAACCCTCTGTTTCAATTCATTTATAAGTTTTTCTTTTATGCCCAATATTTCTGGTCTGCTTAACATGTGCCTATCTCTTGGATAGCTTAGAGGAACTACTACTTCCTTTAACTGAGTTATAGGTTTTTGGGAAACCACTAATATTTTACTTGATAAAAATAAAGCTTCTTCAACATCATGAGTTATAAATAATATGGTTTTTTTAAACGAAGACCATTGAGTTAGCAGCCATTCTTGCATTGATATTTTAGTTATAGCATCTAAAGCACTGAAAGGCTCATCCAAAAGCATAATTTCAGACCCAGTAAGCAAAGTTCTTATAAATGAAACTCTTTGTTTCATTCCACCTGATAAGTCCTTTGGATATTTATATTTATAACTTCCAAGACCAAAGGTTTCTAAAAATTTTTCTGCTTCCTTCTTAGCTTGTTTGGGGTTATTTTCACGTATTTCAAGTGGAAGTGAAGCATTTTCTAAAATGTTTCTCCAGGGAATTAATAAATCCTTTTGAGGCATATAGCCTATATAACCTTTTAAATTATTAATATCATTGTCATTTATGAAAATGTTTCCAGAGTAGCCATGCTCTAAACCACAAATAAGCCTGAATATAGTACTTTTTCCGCATCCGCTTGGACCTATTATACTTATAAAATCTCCTTTATGTACTTTGAAGCTCAGGTTTTCTATAAGAGGAGTTGAATCATTTTCATATTTGAAGTTAACATTGTTGAATTTTAACATAAGAAATTACCTCTCCTTGTTATATGCCATGTCCCAAAACATGAGTTCATATTTACTACAGTTTATAAATATTTTCTTTAACCTATCTAATTCTTTTTCTGATAGGTGTTTTGCAATATTATTTACTAAATCTAAAAGCCACAATGTTTCTTTTTCATATTCTTTTGAAATATAACCTTTTATCCACTCACCATAAAATTTATGCTCTAAAGCTCCAGGAATTTTACTTAAATTTCTACCGATTTCTAAATAACTCCACATACATGACAATAATGAAACAGCAACATCTCCTAAAGTACCTTTTTGAGAAACAGCAAGCATATAATTGGTGTATGAAACATTGGCAAGTGAGGCTGTAGTGTTTTTTATTTCTTCAGAGTTAATCTCAAGTCTTTTCATGTAAGAACGGTGAATATTCATTTCGCCATTTAATATATCGTTTACCATATTAGAAAAACCTTGCATTACTTCTTCTGTTTCAGCTTTAACTACACCTAGAGCGTAAATTTTAGCATAATCTAATAAATAAATATAATCCTGTATCATGTAAAATTTAAATTTATCTTTATCTAAGGTTCCTTCACCTATGCCTCTAACAAATGGATGTACATAATAAGAGTTCCAAATGTCTTTAACGCTTTCATATAGGGTATCTGAAAAATTCATTTTAAATCCTCCTCGTCATTGAGTTTATATTTCAGATGCAATAAAAGTTATTGCTCAAAAGTAAAAAGGTACAAACCAGCAAGAGGTTTGTACCTGTAATAATTAAGTATATAAAGCCTCTTCCTACGCTGGTATTATCCAGATCAGGTTATAGGGTCTAAAAATTAATATTTTTACTCTCAGCTGGTAACACCAGCCCCCCTGGGATTCCTATTATTCTATTTTGTATTTACAAGTTCATGTTACTACAATATACTAATGTCGTCAATAGAGTTAAAGTATGTTAATTAAATATTTCTTAACATTTATGTCAATACTATCAATAAATTAAATGATTAAAAAATGGCTCTTGATTAATTATAGTTAGTATAATTAAAAAATGTTGGAGTAAACGCTGCAATATTTTAAACTAATTGCAAGTTTTAGAAAATTTTCGAAGGATTTTATATGTTTATGACGAATATACACAATATGAACTCGCGCCTAGTATGTAAAATAGTAAATGGAGGGACATGGTTGTGAACAGAATAATAAAATTTAAGTTTAAAGGAAAGATAATTTCCATTATTACCTTAATGTTACTATTCTTAGCTGCAGCAATTTTATCTATTGTGTATTATAAGATTAATGCTATATAAATTCAGATGATGAAACTAAGGAAATTGCACAGCATTTAAATAACACTGTAGCAACTTTCAAGAAAATGATAGAAAACGTAATGCAGGAATCAGAAAATATTAAAAGTGTAGTTGATGATGTTTCCATAAAGGTTCATGGATTGAATTCCAATATAGAAGATGTGTCAGAAGATGCAGAGGAGTTATATGCAGGCATGGATCAAACGTCAGCATCATCACAAGAAATGAATACTACTGCACAAGAGATTGAAGGATCAATAGAGTCTATAGCAAAGAATTCTCAAAATGCTGTAAATGAAGTTTTGGCAATTAGTAAAAGAGCTGTTTATACAAAAGAAACTGTAAATGATGCACAGAAAAAGGCTTCAGATATTTTTTTCAAAACAAAAAAAGAACTTGAAAAAGCTATTGATAATTCAAAAGTTGTAGAACAAATAAATGTTTTATCTGAATCTATAATACAAATAACTTCTCAAACCAATATGCTTGCATTAAATGCAGCTATAGAAGCTGCTAGTGCAGGAGAGGCGGGAAGAGGGTTTTCAATAGTAGCTGATGAAATTAGGAAGCTTGCAGAACAGTCAAAGAATACAGTTATGCAGATACAAAGTGTTACAGAAAAAGTTACATCATCAGTTAATGAGCTTTCAAACAGTTCAAATAAGTTACTTGATTTTGTATCTAATGATGTGCAAAATGATTATAAAATGTTGCTTGATGTTGCGGACAAGTATAGTGAAGATGCAAAATTTGTGGATAAGCTTATTAAAAATTTTAATATTACTTCAGAGGAATTATTGATTAGAATAAAAGATGTATTAAAATCTATTGATGCAATGTCAAAATTATCAGATGAAGGAGTTAATTCAACTACTTATATTGCACAAAAAGTAATGGATATAACATTAAAATCCAATGATATTTTTAAGTTGACAAAGAAGTCAAAGAATAGTTCTGAAAAATTAAAAGAACAAATTTCCCAATTCAAGATCTAAAATTTAATAATTGATTATAAGTTTATTATTATTGTAGATTAGTTATTATAAAAATAATTTGATTAAATGTAGAGAGGCGAAGATGAAAATAGATAAAAAATTATTACAATATTGTGTATATGCTGCAGCAACAGTGCTTTTTGTTTACGCGGTTATAATGCTTTTTAATAATGTAGGAGGTATAGTATCCTTACTCAATAATACATTAAATAAAATTATTGGGGTTTTAAAACCACTTTTTATTGCATTAATAATTGTGTACTTATTAAAACCAGGTGTAAAAAGCATTGAGGATTTCTTAACAAAGAAAAAAATATTTAAAAAAATATCTAGTAGAAGAGCAACTGGAATTTTAGTAATATATGCGCTAGTAACAGGAATTTTTGTAGCTGTTATTAGTGGAATATATATTATGGTTGGAGGAAAAGTTTCTAGCAATGTGACTATATCCAATATGGGAATGTTTCTCACTGATTATTTAAAGAATTCTACATTGTCTGTTAATTCTATAAGTGAAAAACTAGCAAGTTTAAATATATCAATACCAGGGAATTTAAATGATAAAATTGCTGAAATAGTAAGTTCCATACAGACATATTTTTCTGCAAGTGTAGGCTCAATAACAAATTCTCTTGTGTCTATAGGTGGAAACATAGCTTCATTTTTTATAGCCATAGTTTTGAGTATATATCTAATACAGGATTTTGAGTACTTTATGAATTTATGGAATAA
Source organism: Clostridium drakei (assembly GCF_000633595.2). Taxonomy (GTDB): domain Bacteria; phylum Bacillota; class Clostridia; order Clostridiales; family Clostridiaceae; genus Clostridium_AM; species Clostridium_AM drakei. The sequence continues at coordinate 65,077 of NZ_JIBU02000050.1, forward strand.
GATTTTCAATCTTATATTTGGAAAAAGTAAAGTTGGAAATAAATTAAAAGAGATACTAAATATTATAGATGATACATTTTATAGATATATAAGAGGACAGCTATTAGAGGCTTGCATTGTAGGCGTTTTATCAGCTATAGTATTATATTTTATTAAAATAGACTATGCATTAATGATAGGAATTATTGCAGGTATTTGTAATATGATACCATATATTGGACCTGTTGTTGGAACTATTTTAGCAGTTATTATGGCATTATTAAGTGGAGAACCTATTACAGCATTATGGGCAATTATTGGAATGCTTGTAGTTCAACAAGTAGACAATAATTTATTAGCACCTAAAATAGTAGGAGATAGTGTTGGGCTTCATCCAGTATTTACCATGGTTGCAATTCTTGTAGGTGGAAATGTAGGTGGTCTTATAGGAATGCTTACAGCTGTTCCAGCAGCGGCTTCTTTAAAAAGATTAATTAGTAAGTGGTATGCTTATCACATGAGCCAAGTAACTGAGTGATTAGGGGAGGTTTCACAGTTTAAAAACATTGCGACGCAAAAGTGCAGTGGAAGTTTGGATTTTAACTTTTATTCCGTGATATATGGTAAGTGGTTCATCAC
>NZ_JIBU02000051.1 GCF_000633595.2 Clostridium drakei
AAGGACTACCGTCCTAAAAATTTTTTAATAAGCTTCTGATATTTTTTAGGATGTGCCAGATGATATTATTAAAATAGTTTAAATATATAAACTAGGCAATAAGTATTATGAAAGCTACGTTTTTTATTAAGAGCCATAACATAATGTATTATAAGCAATTTTTCATATTAGAATTACAATAGTTACTACACAGCTTTTTAGGTGGAGGGAGCTTTGAATATATGGTGTATAAAAGCTTTTGAGAGAATTTAGGAGGTCTTATGCCTAAAATTTAAAAAATCTCGTAATTTGAATCAGGACGATTCAAGCCGCGAAAGTCCCAGGACGGGACATTTGAGCGGGTAGAGATTTTTAAAATTTTAGACATTAGAGCTACTTAATAAACGGTTGGCTTTTATACACCATATATTCAATGCGGACTCCACCTAAAAAGTTGTGTCGCATTATTTTTATATTGTAAAAGTTGAATTAGTTAGTTCCATCTGCTCTCCAAGTTCTAAGTTTAGCTTTTCTTGCAGCATCCTTTTGCTGTACACTAAGTCCCCAATAACCAGAAGCTATAGCTGGTTCCCAGTCACCATAAGATGGATTTGGAAGGGCTATAAATTTAGTTCCAAAAGAATCTTTATTTTTGTCAGCAGTAGTATTTCTTTGATCTAAGCTTACACCATAAGTTCCTATAGGCATATCATTTTCATTATCACCCATATAAGCTACAACATTATAGTCTTTTGTAACAACATCAAATCTAGGTTGTTTGTTACCTTTATCTGTTTGAAGAAGAAGATGCTTTTCATCTACATTAGGGTAGCCTAAATCCTTTAAATTTTTCATAGTTCCCTGCATTCCATTCTTTGCATCTCTATTAGTAACATAGAATACTTCTACACCTTTATTTGAAAGGTATTGTAAAAGATCTTTAGCACCAGGCATAGCACCAGCTTTTGCTGCATCAACCCATTTTGCCCAGCTATCGTTAGCATAAGCATCATTATAGCCTGTATGACCTGCATCATAAGCAGTATTATCTATAACTGCCTCATCACAATCTGTGATTATAGCTAAAGATTTATCGCCTAATTTATGGTTTTTAAGAGCTGAATCTACTTGCATTTTAGTTAAATTATAAGCTTGATAACACAATTCCTTATATTCTGCAGCAGTTTGAATCCATAACAATGCCATTACATCCTGTTCATTTAAATCCTTTTGAGAATAAGCAGCAGGAGTTGGTTGTGGTGCTGGAGATACCTGTACTGTTCTTGGTAATAATTTTATTGACTGTCCCACGTAGATTAAATTAACATTGGAAATATTGTTTAGTTTAGCTATTGCTTTAAAATCCATGGAGAATTTCAAGCCTATTCTAAATAAATTATCACCAGGTTTAACAACATAAGTATCTTGGACAGTAGTTGTTGGAGCAGCTGGAGCTTGAGAAGCATTTGAAACTGAAGCACTTTTTACAGCTGGAGCACCATCTGCTCTCCAGGTTTTAAGTTGAGCCTTTCGTGCTTCATCTTTTTGAGCCGCACTAAGTCCCCAGTAACCAGAAGCTACAGCTGATTCCCAGTCACCATAGGATGGGTTTGGAAGAGCAATAAATTTTGTTCCAAAGGAATCTTTATTTTTATCAGTAGCATCATTTCGCTGCTGTAGAGTTTTTCCGTAAGTATCTATAGGCAAGTCATTTTCATTATCACCCATATAAAATACCACATTATAGTCTTTTGAAACGGCATCAAATCTAGCTTGTTTATTTCCTTTATCTGTTTGAAGAAGAACATGCTTTTCATCTACATTAGGAAAATCTAAATTTTTCAAGTTTTTAATAGTACCTTGTAATCCTGTTTTAGCATCTCTGTTTGTAACATAAAAAACTTCGACTCCTTTACTTGAAAGGTATTGTAAAAAGTCTTTAGCGCCAGGCATAGCATCAGCTTTTGCTGCATCAACCCACTTTTCCCAACTACCACTGGCGTAAGCAGTATTGTGACCTATATGACCTGCATCATAAGCAGTATTGTCTATAACTGATTCATCGCAGTCTGTAATTATAGCTAAAGGCTTATCGCTGGATTTATGATTTTTTACAGCTTCATCTACCTGCATTTTTCCAGCATTATAAGCTTGGTAGCAAAGTTCTTTGTATTCTGCAGAAGTCTGCATCCAAAGTAATGCCATTACATCCTGCTCGTTTAAATTTTGTTGAGTATAGTTGGATTTTACAGAGTGTGTTGCTGAGGCTACTACATCTGGCTTTGCCGCAGCAAAAGTAACAATAGGTGAGAGTATCAGTGAAGTACTTAAAACAAAAGATAATAGGATATTAATTTTCTTTTTTAACATAATTTCTAAGTCCCCCTTTGAAATTTTGTAATTAACAGTCAAACTGACAATTTAATAGTTAGTTTGCTTGTTTATGTAATATTTTATTATAATTATATTGAAAATATAATTAATTGTAAATACAATATATTTATTAAAGAAAAATAAATATTAATAAAAAGATATTATGTGTAATTGGAAAATAGGGAATTATATAAATATTTTTGCTTTATATATAATAACATTGAAAGATAAGGTAATTTTAGTTAATATAAGAGTAAATAATAAATTCGTTATAGATTGCATTTTTGTTATCTTTAGTACCTTGAGCGAAGGAAAAGGAATGAATATGAAAAAAATAAGTAAAACACATAGTATTTATTTGATAATATTTTTTATGGTATTTATTTGGTCTGTTATTTATCCTAAAGATTATTTCACTTGGTTTTTAGAAGTTTTACCAGCAATTATAGGTATTATGGTTATAATATTTACCTATGAAAAATTTACATTTACAAATTTTGTTTACGGTTTGATTTTAATTCATGCAATTATATTGTTAATAGGAGGTCATTATACTTATGCAGAAATGCCTTTGTTTAATTGGATAAAAGATAGTTTTCATTTAAGTAGAAATTACTATGATCGCTTAGGGCATTTTGCTCAAGGTTTTATACCAGCTTTTGTAGCTAGAGAAATATTAATTAGAAAATCCTATTTAAAAAGAGGTAAGATGTTACTATTTATTGTAGTATGTATTTGTTTGTCAATAAGTGCAGCTTATGAACTTATAGAATGGTTTGTAGCTGAATTGACAGGTTCTGCAGCAGAGGCTTTTTTGGGAACTCAAGGAGATGTTTGGGATACTCAATGGGACATGTTTTTAGCTTTAATAGGTTCAATGTCAGCTGTATTTATGTTTTCTAAAATTCATGATAAGTGTATAGAAAAATTGAGAAAATAAATTTAAAAGGGATTGTTTTTAACACAATCCCTTTTAAATTTTATAACTAAAAATTTTAAGGCAATACTTGTTGCATATTATATTCACTTTGAGATTGTTAATTTTAGAAAAAGCTAAGTAAAGTTTCCATTTATAAATACAGGTATTTCTTTACCTTCTTTGGTGATGCCTGTAATACTTAAATCCTTTGTACCAATCATAAAGTCTACATGTTCAAAAGAATCATTTACTCCTGCATTTTTTAAATCTTCTTTGCTCATATTCTCACTATTTTTTAAACAAGTGGGATAAGCTTCACCTATAGCCAGGTGGCAGGAAGCATTTTCATCAAATAGGGTATTGTAGAATAATATATTTGAATTTGAAATTGGAGAATCAAATGGTACAAGAGCAACTTCTCCAAGATAATGAGTGCCTTCATCTGTATCTATTAAATTTTTTAATGTATCATAACCTTTTTCACAAGTAAAATCTACAATTTTTCCATCCTTGAAGGTAAGAGTAAAGTTTTCTATAAGGTTACCATTGTAATTTAAAGGTTTAGAACTTGTAACCTTACCATTTACGCCAAGTTTATGAGGTAAGGTAAATACTTCTTCTGTAGGTATGTTAGCCATGAATTCAGTGCCTTCAGGTGTAAAAGATGAACCACCAAGCCATAAATGATCTTCTGGAAGTTCTATTTTTAAATCAGTACCAATAGAATTTTTATAAACAAGATATTTAAAGTTACTTTTGTTAAGAAAATCCATAGACTTCTTTAAATTATTCTGGTGATTATTCCAAGCTTCTATAGGATTATCTTTATCAGCTCTTACTGCTTTAAATATAGCATCCCAAAGTTTTTCTACTGCTTCATCCTCAGAAACATTCTTAAATACTTTTTTTGCCCAAGCTTTTGTTGGAACAGAAGCAACACACCACACATTTTTATCTGCCATAAGTCTTTCTCTATATTCAGATAAGGCGGCACTATTAGCTTTATTAGCTCTCATTATCCTTTCAGGGTTTACGTCCTTCATAAGTTCTGGGTCTGAAGCAGAAATACTAAGAAATGCAGCACCTTTTTTAGCGCAGGATACAAATAAATCCTTTTGCCAGCTGTGAACTTCATCAAATATTTCATCTTTTCCATATAAATATTTTATTTTATAGGAAAGTTCATCTCTCCAATTTATTATTACTTCTCTAGCACCTTCTTTATAAGCTATTTCAGAAATTATCCTAGTGAAATCAGCACATTCTATAGGAGAATTTATAGCTAAAGTTTGGTCACCTTGTATATTTAGTCCTGTTTTTACAATAATTTGTGAATATTTTTCTAAAGAATCCTTGTTCATTTTAATACATCCTTTCATAAAAGATATTATAAGTATAGCCAATTTGTGTATATTTTACAAAAAATTTTATGTTAAGACTTATACATTTGAAATCTAAAGTTAAATCATTTTATGGAATACATTTTTAAAATTAATTTATAGAGTTTACATAGAATTATATCAATATGACATTTAATTTTTTTAACTTTTCTTTAATATCATCATTAATGTCTGAATCAGTGATTATAACATGTAGTTCATCTAAAGTAGCAAATTTATATATACTATCTAAACTGAACTTTTCTTTTTCAACCAGCAAAAATACTTCTTTACTGTTAGAAATTACGGTTTCTTTAAGATTACCATCTTCTAAGTCAGAGGTGCTTGCACTGTTGGTAATTAAGTTTACACCTGAGCCTCCTAAAAAGCTTTTATTAAAAGTGTATTTAGATATACTTTTAATTGCTTCTGAACCAAAAACTCCACCAGCTTTATTATCATATATTCCTCCTATGCATATTAACTTAACATTTTCATTATCATTAAAAAGAGGAAGAATTGTAGGCATGTTAGTTATCAAAGTTATTTTTTTATTACTATTAGCAATTAGTTTAGCTAACAGAAAATCAATACTTGAAGGTTCTAAAAAAATCACATCGTCATCTTCTATAAGATTAAAGGCTTTTTCAGATATCAACCTTTTACTGTTTAAGTTCAACTTCATTCTAGCAGTTATAGGACTGCTTTTAGAAATTTTTCTGTTTAATATAGCACCACCATAGGTTCTTTGAATAGCACCATTTCTTTCTAATTTCTGCAAGTCCTTCCTTACCATACCTTCTGAAACATTAAATCGTTCACTTAACTCTTTTACTTTTACTCTACCATTTTCCTTAAGTATACCTAATATTTGTTCTAATCGTTCTTCAGTAAACATTTAAGCACCTCATCAATTATTAATGTTTATCATTATTGATTAATATTATAACATTACTATGAAAATTCACAAATTGCCTTGAATAAAATTTTGAAATGATATACAATGATAATAAATGATAAACAATAATAATAAATGATGTTAATTGATAGAATTATTTTAAAGATCATATGATTTAGCGTAATAGGGTAATGCCTAGCGTGATATTTTATATGTTTAGGCATCTTCAAAAATCAAGTGTAATGCTGGATATTTTTGAAGATGCCTAATTAATCAATAGTAAATGTGAATTTTAGGAGGTAAAATATGTACAAACTATTAGCTGTTGATATGGATGGTACATTATTAAATAATAATAGAATTATTTCAAAAGTTAACAAAGAGGCAATAAAGAAGGCTGTAGAAAAGGGTGTTAATGTTGTTATAACATCTGGAAGAGGTCTTAAGGGATTGGATAATTTTTTAGATGAAGTTAATTTAAGAGGAGAAAATCAATACCTTATTGCAAATAATGGAGGAACTATATATAGAACCAGTAATTTTGAATGTATTGCATATAAAGGCTTAAGAGGTAAAGACCTGATAAAAGCACATGGTTTAAGTAGTAAAGTTGGACTTAATATGATTGCGTATACTCATGAAGGCCCTATTGCAGCAGAGAAAAGTGAATTTACAAAATTTGAAGCAGAATATGTGGGAACTCCTGTTAAAATTGTTAATTTTGATTTGGATATTGAAGATAATGATGAAATTACAAAGATATTATTTTCTCAGACAGAAGAATTGTTAGACAAAAAAATGCTTGAGTTGCCAAAAGAATTTTATACTGAGTATAATGTGGTGAAAACTATGCCTATACTTTTGGAAGTCATGAATAAAAATTGTAATAAGGGTTATGGTGTAAAAGCTTTAGCAGATGAATTAGGAATAAAAAAAGAAGAAATAATGTGTATAGGTGATCAGGCAAATGATATTGAAATGTTAACTTATGCTGGTCTTGGAGTTGCAATGGGAAATGCTATTGAGGAGCTTAAGAATATAGCTCAATATGTAACTTCAAACAATGATGATGATGGAGTGGCAAAGGCCATTAAAAAATTTATATTGTAAACTAATTATTTTGGATCAGAAACTGCTTATATGCACGTTATCACATAAGCAGTTTTTGTTTTAAAATTACCCTATACATGTAACATCTAATTTATTACGATCTACTAATCTTTTATATTTGTATTTAGGATATCCAACCATAAGAGCACCTGTGATTACCTTATCATTAGGAATATTGAATAAATCTAATAATGGTTTATAATTTAGAAATGCACAAAATTCAAATAATCCAGCCCAGCAAGAACCTAATCCTAATGTAGGTGCAAATAATTCAACATAAGATAATGCAGAAATGCTGTTTTCTCTTCCATTTTTAAAATCCTTTAAAGCAGTTGCTAGTATTAGATGAGGAGCATCACGTAAGATTGAATCTATGCCATTTTTTCTATAATTATTTATATGTCTTGAAAAGCTCCAATGAAGTTCAATATTAGCTTCCATCCACTTAACTATTATTTCAGTAGATTTTTCTAATACTTTTTTATCTTTCACGATAACATAGGATACTCCTTGTGAATTGCTGGCAGTAGGGGCAAAACGTGCAATATCAACTAATTTTAATAGTTCTTCATATGAAACAGATGTATTTTTATAACATCTTATTGACCTGCGTGATTTAAGAAAATATTCAGCAGTTTTTGAATTTAAATTTTTAAAATCTTTTATATCTACCTGATCACTTAGTGGAGCTCTAATGTTATCAAGTGCACCATAAGGACATACAGCAACGCATTGACCACAGGCAATACAAGAATTATTATTGTTCTTTGGACCATCTTCTTTCATGTACAAAGCTGTAGTTGGACAAACTTTTGTACAAGCTCCACATTTTACACATAATGATTCATCTACTTTAATTAAATTCATTAAAATTCACCTCTCAAATTTTATGGTTTACAAACTCAATTTCTATATTAAATGCTTTAGTAGGATTTTTAGAAAATATTTTTGTTGCAATTTTAAATAAATATTGTAAAATGTTTTACAAGAGATATTATATACTGTACTATTATTTTTTAGAAGTAGGTACTTTTAAGTACTATAGTATCTACTTACATACTATAAACAACTAATTATTAATAGAAAGAAAAGAGGTGAATTTTAGTGATGGCAGTATAATAACAAATAGTTTGATATATATTTCATCACTAAATATAATAAATGTTAAAATTTAAAGGGAATGAATACAGCTGTTCTATGGAATTGACTTTGGATATTATAGGTGGCAAATGGAAACCACTTATTATATGGCATTTAGGTGATAAAACTTTGAGATTTAGCGATTTAAAGAGAACTTTACCTAATATTACTCAGAAAATGCTTACTCAGCAGCTTAGAGCATTGGAAGAAGATCAATTAGTGAATAGATTTGTTTATGCTCAAGTACCACCTAAGGTAGAATATTCGCTTACAGATAGAGGAAAAACTCTTTTACCTGTTTTATCAACTTTATGTGAATGGGCTATTGGATATTCTAATTCTTTAGATGATAATTAAATCAATCATGATATAATGATGCATTAAACTCTCCACCCAAAATAACAATTATAGAAATTAGAAAAAGCCAAGTAAGTAAAACAATTATAGCTCCGATACTACCGTAGATAACTGAATAATTAGCAAAGTTATTTACATAGTAGGCAAAGGCGGTAGATACAAGTATAAGATGAAGTATTGCAAATAGGGAACCTGGCAAAACCTCAAGCCAGGTAAGCCTTTTACATGGCGCATAGCGATAAAGAGAAGTAAATATGAATACAGCAGTGGATATAAATATAAAATATCTTGTTAATGTCCATAGAATTATTAACTTATGGGCAAACCCTAATTTATAAGTTGCATACTTCCATATGATATGTCCTAGTATTAATAAAAACATCATAACTAGTATTATAAAAGCCATGCCAATGGTACAAAATATTGAAATAAGCCTGACTTTAATGAAGCCTCTTGATTCAGAAACATCATAAGCTTTGTTAAGACCTTTTATGATTCCGTTAAAACCAGAAGAAGCAGACCATATAGTAAGAATTAAACTGAAGGACATAAGTTGACTGTGTTTAGTAGTAATTACTTCAGAAACTGTGCTGCTAATAAGATTGAAAGCACTTGCCGGCATAATTTTACTTAAACCTAGTAATATTTCATTATTGTTTAAGGAAGTATGTCCTATAAGTGTCATAAGGAAAATTATAAAAGGGAAAAAGGATAGGACTAAATTGTATGCAAGCTGAGAGCCTAAAGCAGGAATATCATCGTTGTTGAATCTATAAATCAAATCTAATAACAATCTTTTCATAATTATAACAATCCTTTTTAATACTCCTTTTTATTATATTGTATAGGTTTCAGTAATATGATTTAAAAAAGAAAATAGCTTGACCATTTTTAAATGTAATGTAGTATAATATTTGTTAGAATGCAAAAGAAGGGTAGTGAAGAGAATATGGAAATTTAAATGAGTAGAGGATAATTTTTATATTTAATCATTGCTAAAAATAATAATAGATGGGGAACGTAAGAGATGACAATGGAATTAGAAAAATACTACAATAAATTTTGTGAAGATAAAAGATTAACAAGAAAATATGGACAAGTTGAATATATCACTTCTATGAAATATATTCACGAATATCTAGGAAATAACAAGAATTCAAAAATATTAGATGTTGGTGCAGGGACAGGCAGGTACTCTGTACAATTAGCAAATGAAGGATATGATGTTACTGCAATTGAACTTGTGAAACATAATTTAGGTGTTTTAAAGTCAAAAGGAAGTGCAGTAAAAGCATATCAGGGAACAGCATTGGATTTATCAAGATTTTCAGAAAATACTTTTGACATGACCTTGGTGTTTGGACCTATGTATCATTTATATCAATTTGAGGATAAAGTAAAAGCTCTTCAAGAGGCTAAAAGAGTAACCAAAGATGGAGGTTACATTTTAGTAGCATATTGTATGAATGAATATAGTGTAATAACCTATGGTTTTAAGGAAAATAATATTCGTGAATGTATTGATAATGGCAAACTTAGTGATGATTTTCATGTTATATCAGAACCAATAGATCTATATGATTATGTAAGAATTGAAGATATTAATAAGTTAAATGAAGAAGTAAAACTTAAAAGAATAAAATTAATTGCAGCAGATGGACCAGCTGATTATATGAGACCAGTTTTGAATGCTATGGATGAAGATACATTTCAAATTTTTCTTAAGTATCATTTTTCTACCTGTGAAAGACCAGAGCTACTTGGAGCAAGTGCACATACAGTAGATATTTTGATAAAGGAATAAGATAATTATATATTTTGTGATATTGATAAATTAGAAGTGTCTTGAATATTATATTAGTGGTTACTAATTTTCCTTAGAAGGGGTTTTTATGGATGCGAAAATATTTATGTCAGTATCACAGTTAACTAAGTATATTTTTTTAATCTTTTTATTGGGATGTATACTTGGAGGTATATTAGGAGGATTTGTGGTTTCAAAAATTAAGAATGGATTTAAATTGAATAAAAACAGAGTTCATAAAAATAAGTAACATCATAATAAAAAAGCAAGGAAACACCTTGCTTTTTTATTATTGTTATAATACCAAATATATTGAACTATATTTAAAAAATTCTATATAAAAATTAAAAAAACAACATAAAAAATGACGAATAATGTTTGAAATTTTATAATTTTTAGGTTAATATAGTTGTATAGTCCTTATAATTGAGGATATAAAATGTTATTTTTTAACTATAATGTGTTAAAAAATATAATTTTGAACAATATAATAAATTTGTAACAAATATTTAATATAATACTATATTGAAAAACTGATTGTTATTAACAATATTTAGAAGTTTAATAGAGTGCTTTCATTTTTTAATGATATATAAATAAAAAACTATCATAAATTAAAACTAGAATTTTTTAGGTTAAATTGTAATTAGGAGATGAATTATGAAAAGAAAAAGTATCTTTATTGTAGTTTTGATAGTAAGTATTTGTATAGGCGTTTACACACATAAAAATTATAAGATTGATACAAGTTCAGGAAAAATCATTATAAGTAAAAATAGTAAGTACGATGCATCAGAGGAAATAAAAAAAGCATTAAGTTCATTAGGCAATAGTAAAAAGGCAGACTTTATAGCAAATGTAGATACATCAGCAGATGTGATAAGTTTATCATTTGAAGGTCTTAGTGATAAGGATACCATAAATAAAATAGTAAATATGTTGGATGAATATGGAATTAAAGCAACATTCTTTGTTCCAGGAATTGAAGCAGCTGAGGATTCCAGTATAGTTGAAACGATTCAAAAATCTGGACATGATATAGGAAGTGGAACTCTATCATCCACTAAGAATATGGAAAAGTTGTCCTCAGAAGAATTAGTTATGGATTTTTGCAGAACTAATAAGATTTTAAAAATTGTAACTGGAAAAGATCCTGTTCTATTAAAGTGCAATTCCACAGTTTATAATGACAATATACTAAAGGCAGCTTATGCATCAGGGAATAAATATGTGGTTGATAGCAATCACTATTTAAATTACCAAAGCTTTAAAAATTATGATCAAGCGTATAGATATGTAAATAGTTTAAAAAGGGGAACCATAATTTCTATAAAATTGGAAGGGGTTCTTGATAGTACTGAATATAAAGGAAAAGAAGATAAAACTACAATAGATGAACAGATTGATATAGACAAGAAAAAAAGTAAAAAGGAAAAAGATGAGAATATTATACAAATTGTAAGATGGCTTTTAAAATCAATAGATGAACAGAAAAAAATGGTTGCTAAAGTGTCTGAGTTGCCAAATGTTGAAGTATATAATAACCTTCAAAGAATCAAAAATACAATAGCTAGTCAGTATGCTAAAAAAGATACATTAAAGATTAAAGCTAATAAAAATAATACATTAGGTAATAAAACTAATGATAATAACAATAGCCAAAATAGTATAGATTTAATAAATTTTAATGAAATATTGGAGAAAAATAATAAGAGACAAGCTCCTGCTGTATCAGAATTTTATACTACTCAGAAGGCTTTGGCTTATACCTTTAGAGGATTGAGTAATGAAGTCAGTTTGAACAATGTACTTACAGAGCTTGATAAAGTTAATGTTAAGGGAACATTTTTTGTAACAAAGGATGAAATATTAAAATACCCAGATAGGATAAACAAGATATTAAGTAAAGGGCATGAAATTGCTAATGGTGGAATAACAGCAAGTACAGCGTTATTGAGTAAATCACCAGAAGAAATTTGTAAGGAAATATATGAAGTAGATAAGTTACTAAAAGATAAAGGAATAGTTACAAATGCATATATGGCAGGGTATGGATATGATAATTCACAAATTCAAGAAGCTTTATCAGCAGTAACCAATATATCTTCTCTTAAGAATTATGAATTATTTACTTACTCAAAATCACCAACTATTAATAAATATAAGAATATGGATGCTGAAGATATTGTGTTTAGTTATTTTAATGTAAATTCTTATATGTCACTTAGAAAGGGAGAAATAGTTTATTTTAGATTAGATTCAAATTTATTTAAAAGTGACAATGTTGTTTCAAATATGATAGATATAGTAACTAAAAATTATGTTCAAAATGGTTATGTTAATAAGTACAATGAAAAATCCAATTCTTATAGTTTAGAACAAAAACCATTAGGATATTCAGTAGTAACATTAGGTGATTTACAAAAAACTTTTGAAAATTCATCACAGCTTGGTAGATATAATATTATAAAAAATCCAGTTCCTATGAAAAAAAGAAATTATGAAGATGCACTAGAAATGATGAAAACTAATTATATAGGTAATGTAGATGTAGATACAAGTGATTTTACTGAACAAGAAAAATCATTGCTTGATAAAGGTGGAACCATTGATACGAAAGGTGAAAATGTTATATTTTTTACTTTTGATGATTGGGGAGGAGATCCAGTAGTAAATGAAATATTAGATGTATTAAATAAACATAAAGTACAAGGAACTTTTTTTGTAATAGCAAAAAATGTTGATATTAATAGTGGTATATCAAATGCTAATCCCAACTTACTTAGAACAATTGCTTTAAATGGTAATGATATTGGAAGTCATAATTATAATCATGAACTTTTGGGAACTAATAGAGAAGAACTAGGAAAGTCTTTAGTTAAATCTTATGATGTTATGAATAGTGTTATAGGAGATTTAGATTCCCTGAAACAATATTTTAGGCCACCTACATTGATTTTAAAAAGAGAAGGATTAGCTGCGGTATTTGAAAGTGGATATAAATATTCTATTAGTGGAAATATTTCAACTCATGATTATATAGAAACTTCAGCACAAAATTTGGTTAATTATATACAGCAAGGATTAGTTAAAAATAAAGGAAATGTAGTGGTAATGCATATGAATGATCAGGCTTATTATACTGCAGAAGCTTTGGATATATTTTTAACTAATAATGAAAAAGGAGTGTATGGAGAAAAATATAAAATTGCAAAATTAAGTGATTATTTAAGCAATTAATTTTGTTAAATTAGGAGTTTTAGAAATGCTTACACAAAAGAAATTAATAAAAAATGAAAATGAAGAAGTTGATATCCTTTTAAATCCTCGTAAGGATAGAAGATTATTAGCAAATGTTCCAGATAAGGAAGCTATAAGAACTACAGTTGACAGAAGAGGAAAAAAGGTAATAGAAGATTATAGTGATGACCCTAATGTATTTATAAAAAGTAAAAAAGCTGGAATAAGATATATAATGAAAACTGATGTCAAAGTAAGATGTGAGAAAAATAAGTCAATCAGTAGTTTCAAAATTAAATCCATAGATGTTTCAACTACAGGAATTTTGTTAGAATTAAATGACAAAGAGCAATTAAATATAATCAGTGAAGCTGACAATATTAAATTAAGATTCAAAGTACTGCCAGGTTCCATGCCAGAAGGGTATGAAATGAATGTTAACATTCATGGTAAAAAGGTTAGAGATTCTATTACTGCAAATGGAAAGATAGTATGTGGTATAGAATTTTTAGAAAATTTAGCTCAGTATTCTGATAGAAAAAAGGATAGGTATGTATTAGTTTCTTCCAGTTTATTATTATTGTTTATAAGCATATTTATCATATTGATGAGGGCAGAAAGTATCGTTTATTTTGAATTTAATAAGTGGATATATCTATATAGTATTATTGCAGCTGTATTTTTATTAAGTAGATATTTATTTGGAATTTTGTACAAACCTATATCTATGGATATTGACTATACTCCAGGTGTAACCATTATTATTCCTTGCTTTAATGAAGAAGAGTGGATAGAAAATACGATTTTAAGCTGTATTAATCAAGATTATCCTATTGATAAACTTGAAGTTATAGTTGTAGATGATTGTTCCAATGATAAATCTGTGAAAAAGATAAAGAATACTTTGAATAAATTAAAAAACGAAGCAGGAAGATTTGATACTAAAAATAGGGTGAAGTATTTTGTTCAAGAAAAGAATATGGGAAAAAGAGATGCTCTTTGTAGAGGAGTTTTAAATGCAAAGCATGATTTAGTTGTATTTGTTGATTCAGATAGCTTTTTAGATCCCTTTGCAATAAGAAATCTAGTTCAGCCATTTAAAGATCCTAAAATGGGTGGAGTATCAGGAAGGACAGATGTTGCAAATACTTTTACAAATACTTTGACTAAAATGCAGTCCGTTAGATACTACATTGCTTTTAGAATTATGAAAGCAGCAGAGGCTTATTTTGATGCAGTTACATGTTTATCAGGACCACTTTCGTGCTATAGAAAACAAATAGTTATAGATAATATGGATAATTGGTTAGATCAAAGATTTTTAGGTCAAAAAGCAACCTTTGGAGATGATAGAGCTATGACTAACTTTGTATTAAATGGATATAGGACTAGTTATCAAGATACAGCAATTTGTTCCACTATTGTGCCTAACAGATATAAGGTCTTTCTTAAACAGCAAATGAGATGGAAAAGATCCTGGCTGAGAGAGTCAATTATTGCAGGAAAGTTTATGTGGAAAAAAGAGCCATTTATGTCTGCTTTCTTTTATATGGGGGTATTTGTTCCTATTGCCGCACCTGTAATAGTTATTTACAATTTAATATATGTACCTATTACGCATAAAATATTCCCTACCACATTTCTTGTGGGGCTTTTGATGATGTCGCTTATGATGAGCTTTGCTCAAATGTTCTTTAGAAAAAGTACTACATGGATTTTTGGAATGATATTTTGTATTTATTATGAAGCTGTGCTGCTTTGGCAAATGCCTATAGCTTGGGTAACTTTCTGGAAATCTACCTGGGGAACGAGAATGACTCCAAGTGATATAGAAGCTGAAAGAAAAAAGAAAAAATCATTTAATATTTTAAGAAAAAAGGGGGAGAATGCAGTTGAAAGGTAAACAATTCTCTCCAGAAAGAAAAGATAGAATTAAGAAAATAAGAAGTATATTTCAAGGTATAATTCTATTTGCATTGTTAATATGTATTGTAAAGGCTCTGTTTGTAAAATCCACATATAAACCTTATAGTTCAAATATTGTTTCTCAAAATAGAAAAAGTGGTTTTATTTCAATATCTTATTTTGGTGTGGATAGAGATGGAAATAATACACTAATAAGCACTGATGCTTTAGAAAATCAGTTAAAAGCATTAAAAGAAAATGGATATGTAACCATAACTCAAAATGATATATTGAATTATTATAAAAAAGGAAAGGCATTGCCAGAAAAATCTTTATTTCTCTTGTTTGAAGATGGAAGGACAGATACAGCAATATTTTCCCAAAAAATTTTAGAGAAATATAATTATAAAGCTACAATGCTGACTTATGTAGATAAATTTGCAAAAAATGATTCCAAATTTTTAATGCCTAAAGATTTGTTGAAATTGAAAAATAGTTCTTATTGGGAATTAGGCACTAATGGATATAGATTAGAATTTATAAATGTTTTTGATAGAAATTCAAATTACTTAGGAAGTTTAGATTCAGTTCAATTTTCAAAGGAGGCATCTAAAATCAATAGAAAATATAATCATTATCTTATGGATTATATTAGAGATGAAAATGGAATACCTTTGGAAAGTTATGATGAAATGAAACAGCGTATTGATAATGATTATAAAAGCTTATATAATGTGTACAATAAAGATATAGGGTATGTACCAACTTTATATGCATTAATGCATTCTAATACAGGAAAATTTGGAACTAATGATAAAGTAAGTGAAATAAATGGTAAATGGATTGAAAAAATCTTTAGTATGAATTTTAATAGAGAAGGATACTCGTTAAATTTACCAGATAGTTCTATTTATGATTTAACAAGAATTCAACCACAAGCTTATTGGAGTACTAATCATTTATTAATGAGAATTTGGGATGATACCAAAAAAGATGTTAAATTTGTAGTAGGGGATAGAGAAAAAGCTAATAAGTTTAAGAAAATAACTGGACAAGCAGAGTTTATAAACGATAAAATTGTATTGACATCCAAACCAAAGGGAAAAGGGCTCGTTAAGCTTGAAAATAGTCAAAATTATAAAGATATTAAAGTATCAACAATGCTTAATGGGAACATAATAGGTTCTCAGTCTATATATTTAAGATCCAATGATGATGGAACCAGTAATATATGTGTTCAGCTTATTAATGATACCATTAATATTATTGAAAATTCAAATGGAAACAAAAATATGTTGTATTCATCAACTTTAAATAATAACAATAGAGAAATTGATATAAAGGAATCTGGAAGTAAAAAAATGGATATAACATTAGTTGACAAAAAATTAACTTTAAGCATTGATGGGAAGAGGATAGTAGAAGATTTAAAGGTGAATAAGGTAAAGGAAGGTAGTATTCTTCTTGAGTCTGCATGGGGAGATTATGGATATAGTCAAAGAAATATTGCAGATGATGTATATGATGCAGTATTTAAAAGTTTTAAAGTAACTAATATAGATGGCAAGGTTTTATATGATTCATCATCAAAGGGAATGGAAAATGTAATTTATAATACTAAAAACTATTTTAATGAAGTCGTAAATTGGTTTATTAAGAATTTATAGTTTGAGAGGATTAATATGAAAAAAAGGTTGTTTTGGATTGTACCTATAGTATTAATAATATTATTAACACCAATTATATATAAGAGTGTTAATTCAAAAGAGGCTGGTTATAAGGAAAATAGATCACTAGCAAAGGAAGATTTAAAAATATTTGGTAGTTCTGTAAATAGTCTATCTGCCTGGGTTGTATATTGGGATTTAAGTTCTGATAAGGAAATTAAAGCTCTAAATAATAGATTGAAAAATGTTTCTTATTTTTCAGCTAATTTTGATTTAAATAGTAAACTAGTGATGCCAAAAGAATTGATTAACTATTATAGTGAAACAAAGAGTTTTAATTATAATAAATATATAACTATTGTCAATGATAAGGCAAAAGGTGATGGAAGCTATTCATTAAAAGATATAAGCTTGTTGAAAAATTTATTAGGTAATGAAACCTCAAGAAGTAGACATATTGAAGATATTGTGAACTTGGCAGTTAAGTATGGTTTTAATGGTATAGAAATTGATTATGAACAAATAAAAAATGATATGGGACTTTGGAATAACTATATATTATTTATAAATGAACTATACCAAAAGGCTGAAAGCAAAGGCCTAAAGCTGAGAGTTGTGCTTGAAACTAATACACCTTTTGATAAATTAAATTTTACTAAAGGTCCAACTTATGTACTTATGTGTTACAATCTGCATGGTAGTTTTAGTAAACCAGGTGGAAAAGCAGATGATAAATTTATTAGAAGTTCAATAGAAAAAATGAGGAAAGTTCCAGGAAAGAAGGATTTTGCTATTGCTACAGGAGGATTTAATTGGTCATCTAATGGAAAAACTACTTCTGTTACAGAAGAACAAGCTAATGATATATTGAAGAAGTATAAGGCTAAAGTACAACGTGATAATGATAGTAAATGTTTATATTTTAGCTATATTGATGAGAATAATTTAAAGCATGAGATATGGTATGCAGATAAAATGACTTTGAATTCATGGATGAAAGTTATAAGTGAAAAAGGGTATGATGTAAGCATTTGGAGATTAGGTGGAAACTTATTTTGATAGATAATGAAAAAGGCAAGATGTGTTTTAATACATCTTGTCTTTTGAAATTTAATTTTAAAATTTAACGGTATGAGAAACAGTCATCATATCGTAAAAAGTTGCCTCAGCTTCATCTATGTAGAATATTTCGAAAATTCCATCTCCTACTTTATATATATTTTTTAGCATAGGCATAATATTTAAGGCAGCTTCTTGTGCTTCTTTTGTTGTATTAAAAACTACCTTTCCATTTAATCTAAGCCACTTTCCTTCTGGAGAAGTTGCACTGATTTGACATTTTGGGTTAGCCTTTAATTGTTTGTATACATCTTTTGTATTGCCAGTGCAAAAACACAGCTTATTATCATGTTTCATTACAAATCCAAAAGGACGTAATGCTGGATTATCTCCATTTACAGTAGCAAGATAAAAAATTTTGTTGTCAGTTAAAAACTTTAAAACTTCATCCATAATTAGTATCTCCTTTATATATAAAATATTTTGTTAAGTTAAATTTGCTCAAAGAATAACTTTTAATACTACAGATTAAAAAATGAAGTGTTAAATATATTAATTCTATGGTAAATATAACTAATTACATTTTATCATAAAAATTATAATACACAAATCATATAGTGAAATTTTCTATTAATTGCTGAAGTTTACTTGAAAACTGTAAAAGTTTATGATACAATTTGCTTAAAAAGGGGAGCTTGTTTAAACAGGCTGAGAGGAAGTAATTACTTCGACCCATAACTTGATTCGGATAATGCCGACGTAAGGAAATATTTGATTTATGCTTTTTATTATTTTGTCAGTGTAAATGGAATGTGCCTTATATAGGTATATTCCATTTTTTATTTTTTTAAGGAGCAGCAGGGGAGCGCCTGAAGCTTTGTAAAAAGACAACTAAATAGCGAGGGAACTTGTGTTTCAAGGTGAGAGGAAGCTTTTGAGCTTTGACCGACAATATGATGACTTGTCTTGTCATATAGGAAATTGCTATTTAGTTACTCTAAAACTATGCCAAAATGATGGTTTTTATTTCCTATGTGATTAGAAAATAAATATTATTATGGAGGTATTTTATTATGGAAAGAAACTCAAAATTATTAAAAAAACTTATGTTAGCAATGCTTATAGCTATGGGGGTTGTAATATCACCAATTCTTCGTATAGAAGGAATGTGTCCTATGTCTTCAGTTATAAATATTACATGTGCAGTTGTTCTTGGACCTTGGTATGCATTGCTTTGTGCTACTTGTATTGGAATTATTAGAATGTTCCTTATGGGAATTCCACCTCTAGCTTTAACAGGTGCCGTTTTTGGAGCCTTTTTATCAGGACTTTTATACAGAGCATCTAAGAATACTTTGATTTTTGGAGTTTTAGGTGAGGTTATAGGAACTGGTGTTATAGGAGCTATTGTTTCAGCACCTATTATGACATATTTTTGGGGTAAAAAAGGACTTTCATTGATGTTTTATGTTCCTTTATTCTTTACTGCTACAATTATAGGAGGAGCAATTGCCTTTATTTTCTTGGGAGCATTAAGTAAAAATGGAATGCTCATAAAGATTCAAAAGAGCTTGGGGGTAAAAGTATATGACAAATCAACAGAAGTTAATAGAGAGATTAGTGCAAATAAGACACAGTGTTAAAGTTAATAAACCTCTTATTCATTATATTACAAATCCAATTTCAATAAATGATTGTGCAAATGTAATACTTGCTGTTGGAGCAAAGCCTATAATGGCTGAACATCCCTTAGAGGTTTCAGAAGTTACTTCTGTTTCTAAAGTATTGGGAGTTAATCTTGGAAATATAACAGATGCTCGAATGAAGGCAATGATGATTTCAGGTAAAACAGCTTTTGAAAAGAAAATTCCTGAAGTAATTGATCTTGTAGGTGTGGGATGTAGTAGTTTAAGACTAAATTATGCAAAAAAGTTTATTTCAGAGTGCCATCCAAGTGTTATTAAGGGCAATATGTCTGAAATGAAGGCAATTTGTGGTATAAGAAGTAATGCAAAAGGAATAGATGTAGGTGAAGGTGATGAAGTAACAGCTAAAAGTTTTGATGAAAATATAAAAATAATTAAGGAATTATCACTTAAAACTGGTGCTGTTATTGCAGCTACAGGTGCAATAGATATAGTAGTAAATGGTGATGATGTTTATTTAATAAAAAATGGCTGCGAAATGCTTTCAATGGTAACAGGTACAGGCTGTATGGTTACTGCACTTATAGCAAGTTATATTTCTTCACTAGATATATTAGGCGGTACTATTTTGGCAGTAGCACTTATGGGAATATGTGGAGAATTATCACAGTATGCTAATGGTATAGGAAGTTTTAGAACTGAACTTATAAATAATATATTTACAATTACTGATGATACCATTTTAGAAAAAATAAAATATAATTTGAAATAATATAAAGATCATAAAAAATTTCATATAAATATATTAATCATGAGAAATAAGGCAGAAGAGCTTAAATATACTTCTGTCTTGTTTTTTAAATTAGTCCACTTATTCGTGCTATTTTTATTGCTGAAATCTTTCCGCTAACACCCAGTTTTTGATATATATTCCTAAGATGTGTTCTTACAGTTTCTTGTGACATTGTAAGGTGTGATGCAACCTCTTCTCTTTTTAATCCTTCAGCTACCAGTGCAAGTACTTCTATTTCTCTTGGAGACAGGGTAATTTTATCAAACTTATTTCTATTTAAGCTTTCATTATATTGATTGCCGTAGATTATTATTTTTTTCACAAATTCATTATTTGAATCATTATTTTGTATTATGTTCAGCATGTCCATAATATATGAAGCACTTTCAATAAAAGGCATTATAATACCGTCTGCCTGTGCACTTAAAATTACCTTTTTAAGTGAGGATAAACCTTCTTCTATAGAATATATATTATATCTAGCTACGGCTTTAAAAATACCATTGTGTATAAAACCTAATTGATTGCTGAACACGGAAAAATGTTCAACAAAACTTTCTGAAAGCATTTCTAAATTTATATAATTGCCTGATAACATAACAGCTTTACCATATACTATATAATTGAAAGCCATACCTTGATAGAAAAAATTAGCAGTAGACATATCACCTGTCTGGAGCCAGTAAGGTATTTTATCTTTTTGTTTTAAACAGGCATATATATAACCTTTGCATAAATCTAATGTGGTATTATATATATGACTATCTGCTGTTTCAATGTATTTATTTAAAGAATTTAAGTTTTCAATACCTTCTTTTATTTTTCCTTGAAGAATGTAAAGTCTTGTAAGATTGAAGTATGCGCATATGATAATACTTACTTGAGATTTAGTTTTAGCCTTATAAATTGCTTTTAGGCTGTTAAGTTCAGCTGCAGGAAAGTTTCCTGTTTCCATGGCATACTCTGCTTCAAGAAGGAATTCAGAGCCAGTGCCACAGCCATTTGATACTTTTGAATGTATAATCATTCTATTTTTTGCAAGCTTTAAAATTTCTTTGAAGGTTCCTTCATCTCTAAAGTATATATAAAGTAGATGAGGAGATCCAAAGGTAACTTCATTTTGTCTGAGCATTATATAAGATTTCTTTCCATTTAAAAGCTCTAAAGCTTTATTACTATAAGTTTTCATGAGTTCTAAATGATTAAATTTGGTAAATTTCTTTATAATTAAAGTTTCTGCAATAATGCGATTTTTATAATTTAAGTCTATATTTTCCATGTTTTCATAAAGCTTTTGTAGCCTGTCTAATTTCCTTAAAGAATTTTCTATAATTTCATCATTACCCTTTAATATAGAATTGAAAATATGCTGTAGATATGCAATAGGATACTTAACAAGCAATTCTTCAGAAGTATTTTCAAACATTTCAAAGGAGCCTTTAAATTCTGTAAGATCATTAGAAATATTTTCTGGATTATTAAATTGTGAAAGAATAAATTCTGTATCTCCTGCACGATTAAAATAATCATAAGCAGTTATAAATTCTTTTTCCTTCAAGTACCACTTTCCAAGTTTTCTATATAAATTATGAAGTTCTTCTTCTTTGAAATTTTGCTTTGTCCTTAAAAAATCTAAAAGTACGTTATGTATTTTATATTTATGAGTTTGCTCATCATAAAATACAAAGGAATTTTTTTTATTAAGTTTCTTTAATATTACAGCTGCTTTTTCCTCTTCTGTTACGAAAGAAGCTTGTTTTGCTGTGAAGTCATCCATTACTGACAGTTTTAATAAAAAATTTTTTACTTGATTATCATAAGGATTAAATAGTGTACTTTCAACTAGTTCATCAACAGTGCTGTTCATTCCTACAGGAATGCCATTTTTTAGTGCTAAAAGCATCATGTATGTGAGAGATATCCAGCCATCTGTGTACTCAATAATTTTATTTAAAGCGCTATCTGAAATATTGCTATACATCATCAAACAATATTTTTTAAGTTCATCTTCATTAAATTTTAACTGCTGCTGAGATATAACATAGCATTTTCCTTTTGAAAAAAGTTCACTAAAGTTTATATTTGTAGTATCTCTTGTAATGAGTACTATATAAAAATTATCAATATCATTTAAAATGATTTGTTCAATAAATTTATATAATTTAAGTTCCTTTGAAAGATGATAATCATCTATAACTAAAACTGTTTTTTCTTTGTAATTAATGTTATTTAATATATATATAATTTTTTCAACTTGAGGTGCATCTATTGGAAATCCAAGTTTTTTTAATTTTTTTGCTGAACTTTCATCAACCTTCATTATTTCATTTGAAAACTTTTCCCAAAAAAAAGTTGAAGATGCAGTAGAGTTTAAAAAGGCAATCCATAAATATGGAGTTTTCAGATTAGAAAGAAAGTTTTTAACTGCTGTAGTTTTTCCAAAGCCCATAGGAGCTTCTACAATAGTTAGAGAATAATTGAAAATTTCTGATAAAATTTTATTTATACGTTTTCTTTTCAATAATTTGGTCTGCTTCAATGTGATATCACCTCGATTAATCCTATTTTTATATTATACTTCTTATATTCATTACCAATCAATAATTTAATTGGTTTTATTTAAATAATAAGTAGACACTTGATATTATTCGTCTGTCCGCCTATAATTACACTGATGGAGTTTGTAGAAAGAATGGCAGAGCAAAGATGGGGAGGAGCTACAACATGAATAATGTTTTGATTATAGATGATGACAAAGAGCTTTGCACTCTTATGAAAAAATGTGTTGAGCAAGAGAATTTATCGGCTATTATTGCACATGGCGGTGTAGAGGGGCTGCGTTTGGTCGACGAAAACAAAAGCAGCTGTTCTCTTGTAATTTTGGATGTAATGATGCCGGATATAGACGGTTTCCAAGTTCTGAAAAAAATTAGGGAAACGAATAATATCCCAGTGCTTATGCTAACTGCTAAAAGTGATGAGGAGGATAAGGTTTCTGGGCTGCGGCTAGGTGCTGACGATTACCTAACAAAACCCTTCAGCATTAACGAATTGATGGCTCGTGTAAATTCTCTTATTCGCCGCTACACTACCTTGAACCCGACTTTTGTAACGGACACTGATTATATAATGTTAAAGGGTATGGTGATTGATAAAGTAAATCGCATGGTTTCTGTTAATGACATTTCAGTTGAGCTTACAAGCAAAGAATTTGATTTGCTTTCATTTCTGGCTTCCAATAAGGGACGGGTGTTTACCAAAAAACAGATTTATATGCAGGTATGGGAAGAAGAATATGCCTATGATGATAGTAACATTATGTCTTTTATCAGTAAATTGCGTAAAAAGATTGAACCAGATCCCAATCATCCATTTTATATTTTAACAGTCCGAGGTGTAGGCTATCGTTTTAATAAGGAGGCTTGACATAAATATGAATGTTTATCTATTTTTTGCGTTGCTTCTTGCCATGCTTATTATAGCGTATCTTGTTTCTGTCTTACGGCGTGTCCGAATACAGCTTGCACTTATGAAAGACGCTTTAGAAGATATAAAAAATGGAAACCTTAATCGACGTATTTTAGCAAAGGAAAGCGATATGACAAGGCAAATTTGTTATGGTATTAACGAAATTGCAATCAACAGCCAATTACGACTTATTCAGCAAAAGCAATCAGAACAGGCATACAAACGCTTAATGACAAGTCTTTCCCATGATGTGAAAACTCCACTTGCTTCTTTAGTTGGGTATTTGGAAGCAATCGAAAGTAAAATTGTTGTAGGAGAAGAAAAGGACGAATATATCCATGTTGCATCTGATAAAGCCCAGCACTTAAAACATTTTGTAGAAAATCTGTTTGAATGGGTTAAATTAGATTCCGGGGAACAAATTTTTCATTTTGAGATTTTTGATTTGAATGAGTTATCCCGTAATATTATAGCTGATTGGATTCCTATTTTAGAAAACAGCCATTTTGAATATGAATTTGATATACCTGAAACAGAGTATTCCATGCGTATAGACGCAACTGCATATATCCGTATTCTCAATAATCTATTACAAAATATTATTGCCCACAGTGAGGGTGATAATATGTCGATGCATATTTTTGAGAATGAGCAACAGGCTAAAATTGTAATAGCAGACAACGGGAAAGGTATATCTTCTGATAATCTCTCACTTATTTTTGAAAGAATGTATCAATGCGACCATTCACGAGCTGCCAAAGGAAACGGGCTTGGGCTTTCTATTTCCAAAGAGCTTGTCAGCGCTCATAAAGGAACGATTACGGCGGACAGCATTGTCGGTTCTGGAACTACATTCACAATTTTATTGCCAAAAGCCCTGTGATAACACAGGGCTTTTGTATTACTAAAACAAGATAAAAACAAGGTTATGGCAAGGTTATGGCAAGGTTAATGTTTTATACTTTTAATTGTGAGTGATTCTGCCGTCACATTGCTAAAACAAAGTTATTGAAAGTGAGGAAATTTTATATGAATGATTTTGTTATTGAAACGAAACAACTGACAAAAATTTATGGAGATCAGACAGTAGTTAACACAGTTAATCTTCATGTAAAAAAAGGCCAGATTTACGGTTTGTTAGGGCGCAACGGAGCTGGAAAAACTACTATTATGAAAATGATTTTAGGGTTAACTCCAATTACTTCTGGAGAGGTAGATGTATTTGGACAGAATATTAAAGGCCAGGAAAGACAAGTATACCCTCGCATCGGTGCTATTATCGAAACACCAGGATTTTATCCAAATTTGACAGGAACGGAAAATTTAGAAATTTTTGTAAGGCTACGCGGCACAGCAGCCCCACATGCAGTTGAAAACGCATTGAAAGTAGTAGGATTACCTTATAAAGACAAAAAGCTGTTTAGTAAGTATTCCCTCGGAATGAAGCAGCGCCTTGGTATTGCTAATGCTATTTTGCATGACCCAGAACTGTTGATTTTGGACGAACCTACAAACGGTCTTGATCCTATTGGCATTGCAGAAGTAAGAGATTTTATTAAGAATTTGAGTGTTGAGCATGGAAAGACAATTCTTATTTCCAGTCATATTCTTTCGGAAATCTCATTACTTGCGGATGATATTGGAATTATTGACAACGGTGTTCTGCTTGAAGAAAGTAGCATGGAGGAACTTAAGCGAAAAAACGGTAAGTATATTCTACTTCAAGTTTCTGATGTTTCTAAAGCAATCTTAATTTTGGAACGTCAATTCGGCTTGAAAGAATATTCTGTGCAAGATGACCATACGTTACAACTCTATGATATGTCTCTGGATATGGCATCTGTCAATAAGACACTTATGCTTAGTGAGGTGTCGGTTATCAGTTCAGGGCTTTGTAATGATACTCTAGAGGACTATTTCAGAAAAATTACAGGAGGGGATGGCATTGCTTAGACTTATTCAAATAGAATTTCTTAAACTACGACGTAGAAAATTTGTGTGGATTATGATGTTGTCAGCCTTCGTAATGCCATTTCTAGCATTCTTATTATTCAAATATACAAAAAAAGCAGGTGTTGATCCTGTACAATTTTATAAATGGTCAGCGTTTGGTTTTACCATGTTTATTATCTTGCCCTTTGTTTTGGGAGTACTTTGCACTATGCTTATGTATGACGAAAATCAGTATGATATGCTTAAACAACTTTGGATTGTGCCTATCAGCAAAATGGGATACTTTTTTAGTAAATTTTTTGTTGTTTTGATTTACTCTATTTGTTTCATGCTGATTACAGCTGCTGCTTCTGTTATGTTCAGCGTACTTCCTGGATATGTCATATTTGATTGGGAAAGCGTTTTATTTTTGTTGAAAAAATGTTTAGAGATCGGTGTTATTACTGCTTTTGCAATGCTGCCTATATTGGCAATAGCTGTGTCGCAAAAAGGATATATCCTACCAGTTTCTATAGAATTGGTTTATGCCTTTCTTGGATTTATTTTAATGACGATAAATATGTATATACATCCATTATCCAGTATGTCAGTTATTGTCATGCGAAATGGAGATATTCCAGGTCTTGCATTTACGCAAGCAATTAACATTAATTTAGCGCTTCTTTGTATTTGCGTTTGGGATATTACTGCAATATTAATTGCAAATGCTGCATTGAAAAGGAGATGTGAATAATGCGAATTTTACTTTGGGCTGAACTCCAAAAGATTCGGCGTTCAAATATTGCTTGTATTACAATTTTTGCAACAGTTATGGTAGCTGTTATTGTTTTTATACAGGGATGGTTTACGTATAATGGTTCACGAGATATAGACAGTGCAGGATGGTATATGAATATGGCTCAGACTTGGGCAACATTTTTTGTTCTTCCTGCAGTAATTTCTCTTTTGGGAAGTTATATGATTTGTCGTGAAGAAGATGAGGATACTATAAAATCTTTGATAATTATTCCTATAAATGAAACAAAGTTAATTGCTACAAAAATGATTATTACTTTTTTATTCAGCATTTTCATTTATTTACTGCTTTTTGCAATAGCACTTCTGACTGAGGCAATATTACATCTTTCCAATTTATCAGTAGGAATGATTTTAGATTTTCTAAAAATGTATTTTCTTCAAGGTGTGGGTATATTCCTTGTTATCTCGCCCATTATTGCATTGGTATCTTATATGAAAAAAGGCTATTGGATTGCATTAGTATTAACTGAAATCTACTCTTTTGCTGGAATATTTATGAGTATGTCAAACACTCTAAAAACATTCTATCCGATTACGGCAGTATTTGGGGTTGCTGGTTACTATGAAGCTACTGTACAAAATCGGATAGGAAGTATTATAATCTTGTTACTATGTGGTTGTCTTTCTGTCTTTATACTGAAAGGTCTAAAATATAGTGAAAAAAATTGAAATACCAGAATTATAATAATAATTTTAAAGAACAAATAAAAAAGTTCCTCAAATTGCTAAAAGGTGTGTTCTTGTAAGCAATCTGAGGATTATTTTTTAAAATCTTAAATATAAACTTATGCAAAGCTATGAGATTTTTGATTTTGGAATAAACTCATTTTAGCAATCCTATTGAAAGCAGTGTTCATTTTGTCTATTCCCATAGTCATGGCCAATCTAATATATCCTTCACCACATTTTCCAAAAGCATTTCCAGGTAAAACTAAAACATGAGCTTCTTCAAGCAGTCTTTTTGCCACTTCATCAGAACTTAAGCCCGTTTCTTTTATATTTACAAATAAATATATGCTTCCACGAGGATAAAGTACTGACATATTTGGAATTTCAGTTATCCTTTCATAAGCATAAAGAATTCTTTCTTTATAAGATCTTACTATCTCTGGTTGAATTTCTTTTCTATTTTTAAGTGCATACAGAGCCGCTCTCTGAGAAATTGAAGGAGCTGTAAACACATTATTTTCATTTATATCTTTAATGGTATTTATAATATATGAAGGTGCTATAACATATCCTATTCTCCATCCAGTCATAACATAATTTTTTGAAAAACTATTTATGGAAATTGTTCTTTCTCTCATATCTTTCAAGGTCATAATTGGAATAAAAGGTTCTGAATAACTGAACAATGTATAAATATCATCTGCAATTATGAGTAAATCGTGTTTTTTAGCAATAGCTGAAATAGATTCTAATGTTCTTAAACTAAAGCATGTACCAGTAGGATTGTTAGGTGTATTTATAATAATTGCTTTAGTTCTATTTGTGATTAATTTTTCCAATCTTTCTGCATTAATTTGAAATTCTTCTTCTTCTTTAGTTTCTAGTACTACTGGAATTCCTCTAGCCAATTTGACTTGCTGAGGATATGGAGTAAAATATGGTCCAGGTATAATAACTTCATCTCCATCATCAAGAATGGCTTCAAGTACAAGCCACATAGCATGGCAGCCACTTGTAGTAACCATGCAATCTTCAGTATTAACTGGATAAGTATATTCATCCGTATAATATTTGCAAATTTCTTTTCTTAATTCCATATCACCATAGAAATCTGTATAATGTGTATACCCATTCTTTGCATCTTCAAATGCTGCATTTATTATTCGCTCATCAGTTGTAAGATCTGGATCACCAAGACTAAAATCAATAATATCATTAAATTTTTTAAAAAAATCGTTGCTTTCACCCATTGGAGTTGTAATATCATTCCAATATCTTTTAGATAAAAATTTACTTTTCATTACAGTCATCTCCTTATTTAAATACTTCACCTTTACTTTCTTCTGTTAAATGTTCTTTGAAAAAGTTGAATTGAACAATATTGAAACACCGTTCCAATATTATTGGTAAATAGAAGGCTGCTACACTAATTAACTAGCGTGTCAGCCATCTTAAATAAATTTATAATTTATGAAGCAGCATCTTCTTTTACATCTATAGAAGATTCAACTTTATTTTTGTCCATTGAGTTAACAATTAAATATGTAAGAGCTCCTACGATTATTCCGAATATAATAGGGTAATTTGAATCAACTCCATATTTGAAGAATGTTACAGAAACTACTATTGTGCTTAAAAATAGTGATGCAAGTCCTGCTTTAGCAATAAACTTTTTAAGTACAAAGGCTGAAAGTACAGGTACAAATACACATCCTGATAAGTAAGCATATGCCATATCCAATGCAGTAAGTACATCTTGAATTAAAAATGCTATTATCATAACACCAACACCAATTAAGAAAGCAAATAATCTATTAATTAAAATTGATTTTTTTTCATCAGGCGTTTTATTAATAAAACGGGTATATAGATCATTATAAAGTATAGTGGAAGATGCAAGAATTGAACCACTGGCAACAGACATTGTAGCTGCCATAGCTGCGGCTATAACAAATCCCTTGATTCCAATTGGCAAGAATAAAGTAACACCTGTAACAAAAGCATCTTGTGGATTTTTTAATGCTGGTGCAGCTACATATACACAAAGACCTAATAAAACAGTAGAAGATCCGTATATAATACTGTAAAAACCAGCTAAAATAGTTCCTTTTCTAGCAATTTTTTCGTTTTTAGCTGTAAAGATACGCTGCCATATATCTTGTCCAATTATCAAACCTGGAATATACATTAGAAGATACATAACGATACTGTCATATCCCATAGTTGTCAAATTAAAATGTGTTTGAGGCAGTGATGCTGTAAGATGGCTGAAACCACCTATTTTTACTAGTGCAAATATAGGAATTAATATAATAATACCAAGAGTTTTTATGACAAATTGAATGATATCAGTCATGGAAACGGACCACATTCCTCCTACAAAGGTATAAAATATTACTATTCCACCACCTATTAACATAGAAAGCTGAGTATTCCAACCCATTATACCACTTATTATTGCTCCAACAGATACAACTTGCACAACACTCATCATCATTGTATATATAAAAGTTAGCAGAGAACTGAATATTCGAGCAGATTTACCATAGTTATTTTCTATAACTTCGTTAATACTTAATGCTTTCATTTTGGAAAGCTTAGAAGAAACTAAAAATCCAAGTGCGATTAATCCAAGACCTAAGCTTCCCCCAAGCCAGATACCGGATATACCAAATTTGTATCCTAGTTTTGCACTACCTATTGTTGCAGCACCACCTACTGCAAGAGCAGCCATACATCCAAAAAACATAGGAAACCCTAGTCTTCTACCAGCCACTAGATAATCTTCCTTTGTTTTTGTGAATTTGGTTGAAATAATACCAATACTTATCATTATAATAAAGTATAAAATAATAATGCCGTAATCGAATGTAGTTAACATTTTAATAGCCTCCTTTGAATTTATCTATATTTAATAGATTTATGAATATGTTTTTTGAAAAAAGGATTTTAATCTTGATATTTTTGAATATTTATTAATAAATATGTTATAAGCGTTAAAATTAAATTTTAAATATGGAAAATCATTGATATCATTGGATTTTACTATGTTTTTTTCATCATTTTATTATTTTTACGTAAAATAATATTAAATTGGAACGGCGTTTCTATTTAATATTAACACGTATAAAATTAAAATCAATACAATTTTACAAATTTTTATTATTTTTTTTGCATAATAATTCATACTTTGTTACATATTATGGAATATTGTATCTTTAATCAAATTAAGTTATAATTATAGAATATGCTAATTGAGAGAAGAAAAAGGGGGAATACCTATTGTCAGTAGATGCTAGTATATTAATGGTTGATAGGGCTATTCAAATAATAAATATACTATTTCAATCTGATGTTCCGTTAGGAGTGTCAGCAATATCTAATTCTTTAAATTTGCCTAAAGTTACAGTTTATAGAATATTGAATACTCTTTATAATGGGAAGCTTGTTGAAAAAGATAATGAGGATAAATATAGATTGGCAATAACTTTTATTCAATATGGAGAAAAAGTAAAGTCTGGTTTAGATTTGAAAAGTTTATCAGATTCTTTTATTAATGAATTATCAAATGCAACAGGAGAAGCAGTTAGTGTAGGTATAAGAAATGAAGAATCAGTTATTACAATCAATAGTGCTGAAGGTGAATCTTCTGTGTTGGTTTCAAAATTAGTACCAACTTCTCTGCTGCATTGTGCAGCAATGGGAAAATTATTTTTAGCACATATGACTGATAATGAAATAATGGAATATTTTCAAATTCACAATACAAAAAGAACTAGTAACACTATTACAAATTATAAGGATTTTTTGGTTGAAAAGGAAAAAATTTTAAATACAAATATTGCTTTTGATAATGAGGAATACGAATATGGATTGCAATGTATTGCTTCACCTATATTTAATTGTGATAAGAAAATGATAGCAGCTGTCAGTATTTCTGGACCTATGAATAGGCTTAAGGCTAAAGGAATACTGGAAATTCAAAAGCATTTAGAAAATACCACTAGAATTATTACAGAAAAACTTTTAATGGCAGGAATTTAAATATCCATTATATTTACTTTATAAAATGATTTGTATAATTAAAACTTATTAACTTTAATGATTTAGCTAAGTAGATCTATGTATTTTGTATGAGTTAATATATAAAACCACTGTTAAGAAAAATAGCAGTGGTTTATTTTTATAACTTAACTTTTAAAATTATGAAGCTTGAATTTATAATTAATAAATTTGCAGTATAAAAATACATTTTTTCTATTGACTAAATTGTGTGTTAATGATAAGCTACGTGGTAAGACCACGAGGAGGAATATTTATGAAAATAATTGTGCTTATAAAAGAAGTCCCGGATATGGAAAAGGTGAAGTTTAATAGGGAGAAGGGTATTGTTGATAGATCCTCTGCTGAGGCTGAAATCAATCCGTTTGATTTAAATGCTCTTCAAACTGCAGTTGATTTAAAAAATAAATTTGGCGGAGAAGTAATTGTTATTACAATGGGACTTCCAAGATCAGAAAAGTCTTTAAGAGATGCCTATGCTAGAGGTGCAGATAAAGGGATTCTTTTGACAGATAAAAAATTTGGTGGAGCGGATACATGGGCAACAGCTTATACTCTTGCAGCTGAAATTAAGAAAATAAAAGATTATGATTTGATTATAAGTGGTGAAAAATCTGTTGATGGTGATACAGCTCAAGTTGGGGCAGAGGTGGCAGAATTTCTAAATATACCTCATTCTTACTATGTTGAAAAAATTGGTGATATTTCAAAGGATGAAATTGAAGTTACCATAGAAAATCTTTGTGAAAAGAAACAAAATAGAAAAATGAAGCTTCCAGCTTTAGTGAGTGTAAGTAAAAATATTAATTATCCTGAGTTACCTACTTTAGAAAGAAAGCTGGAATCCTTGAAAATTGAAATAGAAAAATGTTCTTTAGAAAATCTTAATGGATACATAAAAGAGGAAGAAGCAGGATTTAATGGTTCTAAAACTAAAGTTGTAAAAATAGTAGTACCAAAGGAAGTAAAACGTGAAAGTAAAATTTATAAGGACAATTTAAATTGTTATATGGAAGATGTACTTCATATGATGAAAAATAAAAATATAATATGAGATATGGTGGTGGCAGAATGAAAGATTATAATGGAATTCTCATTTATGTGGAACAAAATGAAGGCGCTATACACAAGGTAAGTTATGAACTTATTAATAAAGCAAAAGAACTATGCGAAAAAAACAATTCACCATTGTACTGTTTAGTTCTTGGAGATAAAAGTATAGATGTCAGTGAGTTAAGCTATTGTGGAGTAGATAAGATATTTTATATGAGAAATAAATGTTTTGAGAAACCTGAAGAATATCTTTTTAAGGAAAATATAATTAAATTTGTGGAGGAATATAAGCCAGAAACAATATTAATAGGTGCTACTAATTTTGGTCGTTCTCTTGCACCAAGAATTGCAGCAGCTTTAAAAATAGGTCTTACTGCAGATTGTACAGATTTAAAAATAGATGAGGATGGAAAACTCATACAGATCAGACCTGCTTTTAGCAATAATATTTTTGCACACATAAAATCTAAGGATTTCCCTCAGATGGCCACAGTAAGATATAAAGAATTTAGTGAAGCAAAAAGAGATGAAAATAGAGAGGTAAAAGTTTTAACATTAGAGCCTTATGTAACAGAATACAGTAAAATAAGCAGCATACAGGAATTCAAGGAAGAAAATTTTGATATTACTGAAGCAGAAGTTGTAGTTGCTGCTGGAAGGGGAATTAAAAAACAGGAAGATTTATATATGCTTGAAGAGCTGGCTTCATTACTTGGAGGCAAGCTTGGAGTATCAAGAGCTCTTGTAGATGCAGGTATGATTGGTAATGCACATCAAATAGGTTACAGTGGAAATAGGGTAAAGCCAAAGTTGTATATTGCCTGTGGGATATCTGGTGCACCTCAGCATATTGCAGGTATGAAGGAATCAGAGGTTATTCTTGCAGTTAATAATGACCCTTCTGCACCAATATTTAACATTGCGGATTATGGATATGTAGGAGATTTGTATGAAGTTATTCCCCAAATGATTGAAAGAATTAAACTGTGTAAATAATGGAGGTTCAGCCATGAAAAAAGAAACAATTGACTATTTGATGAATACTGTTGGCAGCGATTTTGTAATAACAAATAATGGGCAAAAATTGTCTTATATGTATGATGAAATAGAACACAATGTAAGACCAGAAGTGAATATTAGTTCAATAGTTGTAAAACCTTTAAATTCAAATGAAGTAGCTGAAATTGTAAAGTATGCTAATGAAAATAAAATTCCGGTTGTAGTGTATGGTGGTGGGACAGGCCTCTGTGGAGGAGTTAGTCCAATAAAAGAAAGTATTGTAATTTCAATGGAGAGAATGAACAAAATCATTGAGATAGATGAAAAAAATATGATGGCAGTAGTTGAAGCAGGTGTTACACTGGCTCAGCTAATTGAAGAATTGGAAAAGCATGATGGAATATGTTTCCCTGTACATCCAGGAGATGAAGGAGCACAAATGGGAGGCATGGTTGCAACCAATGCAGGTGGCGCTAGAGCTGTAAGGCATGGTATTATGAGAAATCATATAAAAGGTATTGAAGTAGTACTTGCCAGTGGAGAAATTCTTAGGCTTGGAGGAAAGCTGCTTAAGGATAACAGTGGATATAATCTTTTGCAATTGATTATGGGAAGCGAAGGAACTTTAGCTATCATAACAAAAATAACTCTTAGATTGTATCCAGAAGATAAATATACAGCTTCAGTGGTAATGGCCTTTGAAAATGTAAGTGATGCTTCAAATGCAGTGCTTGAAATTATAAAAAATGGAGTTTCTCCACTTGCTGTAGAGTATCAAGATAGATATTTAAATGTGGAATCTGCGGAGCTGCTTGGACTTCATTGGCCCTTAGATAAGGGTAAGGCTGATATACTTATTATTTTGTCAGAAAAAAGTGAAGAAGCATTATATAATTCTTGTGAAATAATTAATGACATATGTAAAAAATATAATGCAAATAAAGCAGTATTTGCTGGTACTAAAAAAGAACAAGGTGAAATGCTTGCCATAAGAAGCGGAAGTTATGAAGTGATAAAGGATAATATTGCTTATTCCTTTGATATGGCTGTTCCTGCTGGATACATGCCTGATTTTCTAAATGATTTATGGGAGCTTGTAACTTCTTATAATACAATTTCATATATAACAGCACATTTAGCTGATGGAAATGTACATAACGATATTTATATGATAGATGGTAAAAATCCTAAATATTTAGAAGAGCTTAAGATAAAAATGTATCAGCTTTGTTTTAAATATGAAGGTACTTTAACTGGAGAACATGGTATAGGAAAGCTGAGAATAAAGGATTTAATACTTCAAAAATCCAAGGTTGAAATTGAGCTTATGAAAAATATAAAAAAAGCCTTTGATCCAAATAATATTTTGAATCCAGGCACAGTAATTGATATGTAATTGGAAGTTTATTTAAAATTTATATAATGAAAACATTGCGAAGCAAAGCTTCGCATAATTTTTATATTAAGTTATAATCTACATGTGTGAAGATTAAGTAGTTTTGAGTAATTCTACATTAATTTTATTAAGATGTTCTTCAAGAGCTTCTACTGCTGCCTTTGAATCATGGTTTTCAACAGCTTTTATGATGCATAAATGTTCCTCATATATGTTTTGGATGGACTTTTCTTCATATAGAGAAATATTTACAGCCTTATCAATAAAAATATCAATTAGATATGAAATACTATTCCAGGTGGTTATGAATAATTTGTTACCTGACAACTTGATAATTTCACAATGTAAAGCTTTATCAAATTTAGTCTTTTTGCTTTCATCTTTTTCACTTATCATGCCTTCATGTATTTCATATAGTTTTTTAATATCTTTTATAGAAGCTTTTTTAGCTGCAGCTTTTATGGAAGAGGCTTCTAAGGATTCTCTAAGTTCAAATAATTCTTCAATGCTTCCATTGTTCAATTTAAAGGATATGGACAGTGGCTTATAGTAACTATCACTAATATTATTAGATATAAAATTTCCTTGACCATGCTTTCTTTCAATTAATCCAATAACTTCAAGAGCTTTTAAAGCTTCTCTTAAAGCTGGACGACCTACCTTCCACATTTCCGTTAACTGCCTTTCAGGTGGCAGTTTATCTCCAATTTTTAGTTTATCTCGTATTATCATATCCTGTATTTTTTCAATAATAACTTGAGATATACTTTTATTTTCAGTAGTTTCACACATGTTAAAACTCCTTCACATGGTATAATTATTTTAGCACATATTCAGCTAATACACTTTGAAGCTCATATATATTCAAGCTTTTGTTAAACTGGTTTTTACTTTATATAACCTCCTAATGCTATATTTAAGTATATATAATGTTATCATAAATAATTAAAAACTCAAAGAAATATATTTTTTAGGTAAGACCACAAAATTATTTTTTAACAATATATTTTATGATGAGGTCTACTGTAGCTAATAATGCATCCACATGAGTTCTTTCATAAGCATGAGATGCAAAAACACCTGGACCTATAAGTGCTGCTTTCACATCCCAACCAGCAGATAGTGCTGCAGAAGCATCTGAACCATAATGAGGATATATATCAATTTTATATGGAATATTATTTTTCTTGCATGTATCTACTAATTTTTTCCTGAGATCATAATCATAAGGGCCAGAGGAATCTTTAGCGCAAATACATACAGTATATTCTGAAGAATTTTGTTCACAGCCAGGAGCTCCCATGTCAACAGCTATAAATTCTTTAGTGTTTTCAGGCAAAGCAGCACTAGATCCATGACCGACTTCTTCATAATTGCTTATATAAAAATTAGTTGTATAAGGAAGCTTTATTTTGTTTTCATTAATATACTTAATGACATACATGAGAACTGATGCACTAGCTTTATCATCCAGATATCTACTTTTAATAAATTCCTTTTCAGTGATGGTGGTTCTTGTATCTATACATATATAATCTCCTACATCGATACCAAGAGTTTCTACGTCATTTTTAGAGAATACTTTTTCATCTAAGATTACTTCCATATTTTCAGGGGTTCTTTTAAGATTACGAGCATCATCACCACTTATATGAACAGATGGCTTTGTTGTTTGAAT
The DNA here is from genome assembly GCF_000633595.2 of Clostridium drakei. Classification (GTDB taxonomy): domain Bacteria; phylum Bacillota; class Clostridia; order Clostridiales; family Clostridiaceae; genus Clostridium_AM; species Clostridium_AM drakei. Next base: position 36,346 of record NZ_JIBU02000051.1, read on the forward strand.
AGTACCAGAATAACTTGCACCATCTAAAGTTTTTATAGTGCAATTTTCACCTTCCAAAGTTGACATCATATAACCACCAACAGGTACAAAAGAAAGAGCACCATTTGCTTTTATACCTTTAACCATTGCACCTAAAGTATCAATATGCGAAGTAAAAGTTCTTTGATAATCATTATTTGTTCCAGAAAAAGATACAATAAGGGCACCTTTATTTGTGATTTTATAAGGTATATTCATGTTAGTAATTTCTTCTTTAAGATATTGTATAACTGACTTAGTATATCCTGTGGGACTTGGTATTGAAAGAATAGTTTTTAATTCATTTAAAATAGAATTTTTATCATAGTTCATAATTTAATCCTCCAAACTATAAATATGTTTTATTCCATTGCTAATCGCATGGATAAGTTCTTCTAAGACTCAGATAAGAAACATTACCTGAGTTTTAGAATCATTTTGATATAATTGATCTCATGTTTATTCTATGATTATAGTTAATTCAAGTCAATATAAGTATGCAAAGTAATGAGAAAACAAATATGGTTAATTGTGTATTTAACATTTGATGTAGTGTAGAAGAATATTCACATAAGTACATCAAATTTTTAGATGGATTTAAAAAAATTAATATGTTAATAATATTATGAAAAACTAATGTTCAGATTAAACATAGGAAAACTTACCATGCAAATAGTCTTTATTGAAATGTATATAAATAAGGTATTTATTACTAATACAAAAATGAATTTAAAATTAAATCAATGAAAGGTTGTGAATATGATGAGTATAGGATATGCATGTTTGACAATAGGGGTTTTAGATGCTAATTTGAAAAGCTGTACTGCCAAAAATTTATCTAATGAAAAGTTATTAGGTATAATAGAGCATAATTTAAAATCCCTTAAAAATATTATTGATTACAATATTAAAAATAATATACATCTTTTTAGAATTAGTTCAGATCTAATTCCTTTTGGATCAAGTCATTTAAATAAGTTGCCATGGTGGGAGATATTTTCTGAAGAATTTTTTCAAATTGGTAAAGAAATTAGAAAGAATAATATTAGAATTTCAATGCATCCTGGACAATATACTGTACTTAATTCTCCAAAGGAGGATGTAGTAAGTAGAGCAATTGAGGATTTAAATTATCATGCCAAAGTTCTAGATAGCCTTGGAGTTGGTGAAGAAAGCAAAATAGTGCTTCATATTGGAGGAATTTATAATGATAAAGAACAGGCAATAAATAGATTTGTAAATAATTATAAAATTTTAAAAGATAAAGTGAAGCAAAGACTTGTAATTGAAAATGATGATAAATCTTATGATATAAATGATGTATTTCAAATAGGAATCAAACTAAATATACCGGTTATTTTTGATAACTTACATAATGAAATTAATCCATATGTCCAAGAAAAAAGTGATTTGTACTGGATTAATGAATGTAAAAATACATGGAAAGAGAAGGATGGATATCAAAAAATCCATTATTCACAGCAGGATATTTTAAAGAAACCAGGCTCACATTCAAATACTATAGCAGTAGATAGATTTATTAATTTTTACGAAAGCTTAGCAAGAGAAGACATAGATATAATGCTTGAAGTAAAGGATAAAAATCTTTCAGCAGTAAAATGCATTAATTGCATAACTAAGGATAAAAAGATTAGTAAACTTGAAGAAGAATGGAGTAAATATAAATATACCATTTTGGAAAATTCACCTAGGATTTATTTAGAAATAAGAAATTTGCTTAAAAATAAAAATGAGTATCCTGCAGTACAATTTTATAATTATATAGATGAAGCTATAAATGAGAAAATTACCACTGGAAACGCAGAAAATGCAGCACTTCATGTATGGGGATATTTTAAAAATATAGTAGATATTAAAGAAAAAGAAAGCTTTCTTAAAACTATTGACAATTATAGACAAGGGAAAGTATCTATTAATGTGGTTAAGAATAAGTTATTGAAGATGACAGTTAAATATAATGAAAAGTATCTTAAAAATTCATATTATTTCATACTTTAAAGTTATTTAAAATGACTTTAAAGCTTGAACAAGCAAAATTGATTGTTCAAGCTTTTATTCATAATATACGATAATATGGTTAATTATAGATATATTGGTTAGAGAATAGGATTATAAATAGCGATATTGAAAGTTATATAAATGTTGAGTAAAAGTTTAAATTAGGAAGTGTGTTAGTTTGGAAAGTAGTAAAATATTAAAAAGAAAACGAATAGATTGCATTTTATCAAAAGTGTATGATTATCCTCTTACAATTGTTGAAGCTCCAATGGGATTTGGTAAAACTACAGCAGTTAAAGAGTTTCTCCAGTCTGAAAAAAATCCATATATTTGGATTACATTTTTAAATTCTTTAGAATCTACTACCTCCATTTGGAATCAGTTTTCAGAAGAAATAAGTAAATTAGATGTCGTGTCAGGAAAATCTCTATACTATATTAAGTGTAGAGATTTTTTATACATGTATTGAAAATTGTGAATGACAAATTTCAGCCATAAAAGTAGTTTCAATGCTTTTGTAAGAATTCATTATCAAAAAATGTTATTGCATATAAAAGCAATATATTATATAATAATGGTCATGCATTGATATAGTTATATATGCAGCTATATTAATGTATAACATTATATGGAGGGAAATGTATGAACAAAACAAATGAATTAGGTACAGAAAATATTGGAAAGCTCTTATTAAAATTCTCAATTCCTTCGGTAATTGGAATGGTAGTTAATATGCTTTACAATATTGTAGATAGAATATTTGTTGGCAGAGGAGTAGGTTCTATTGCACTTTCAGGAGTTGCAGTAACGTTTCCAATAGTTAACGTAATAATGGGATTTGCAATGCTAGCTGGAATTGGTGCAGCAGCTGTAATTTCAATAAAACTTGGTCAACATAAAAAAGAAGAGGCGGAAAAAGTATTAGGAAATGCATTTACTTTACTTGTTATATTTTCATTATGTATAACTATTTTTGGAATAACATTTCTAGATCCAATTCTTAAGATTCTTGGAGCAAGTAATGAAACGTTACCTTATGCTAGAGACTTTAGTTTTATAATTCTTTTAGGTGTAATCCTTCAGAGTGTAAGTATGGGACTTAATAATATAATTCGTGCAGAAGGCAATCCTAAGACTGCTATGCTCACAATGTTAATAGGTGCGGTACTTAATTTTATAGCAAATCCAATATTTATATTTGTACTTCATTTAGGAGTAAAAGGTTCTGCTCTTGCAACCATTATTTCACAAAGTGTTACTGTGATTTGGACATTGCAGTATTTTATTGGTGGAAAAAGCTTATTAAAATTAACCAAGAAAAATATGAAGTTGGATAAAATTGTAGTAAAAGAAATAACATCTATTGGTATGTCACCATTTGCAATGCAAATGGCTGCAAGTTTAGTTACTATTACATTTAATAAAAGTCTTGCTATATATGGAGGAGATATTGCAATAGGAGCATTTTCTCTTATAACGAGTGTAACTATGCTTATACTTATGCCTATTTTTGGAATAAATCAAGGTGCTCAGCCTATAATTGGTTATAACTATGGAGCCAAACAATATGACAGAGTTAAAAAGACTGTATTTTATGCATCAGTAGCAGCTACAGTAATAACTACATTAGGATTCATAATGGTTCAGTTATTCCCAGTACAAATAATAAGTATTTTTAATACTAGTGATAAAAATCTTATAAGCATGGGAGCTAGAGGACTTAGAATAGATCTTTTGTTTTTCCCTATTGTAGGTAGTTCAATAGTTTGTACGAATTATTTTCAAGCAATAGCGAAAGCTAAATTATCTACAATATTGAGTCTTTTAAGACAAGTTATAATGATTATACCACTACTTATTATACTTCCACCATTTTTCAAATTAGATGGTGTATGGATGGCTCAACCTATAGCAGATGTATTAAGTACAGCAATAACATTGATTCTTGTAGTAAAGCAGATGAAAACATTGGGGCATTCGGAAAAAATCACTGAAAATAGAGCTGTATCAGATGCAATTCGTTAGTTAAGCAGAGAGACTAAATCTATGATTTGCTGTGAATGGATTAAGGGTTAACATAAGATATAAAATATGATCTAAAAATTACCAGTATATAATAAAATAAAATGGTTACTATAATATCATAGGGTATGTAACAATTGATTCAAGATTTATATGTGCTTTGAAAGAGGTATGTATGATTTGGTCCATGATTATATGGAATGTTGAAGCGATTATGTACAGCTGAGATGTTGTATATAATTGTGTAGATATTTTATATAGTGGAAGGAACATTATTATAAGTAAACGAGTTGCTTTATTATGGTGGAAACATCATAGTGAGGTAATATATGTTATCTATAGTGGTGTAACTTAGATTATTACGTGCTCTGTTTATAGAAGAACTATAAGTGGATTTTTAATACAAATCTGTTTATAGTTCTTTTTCATTTCAATTTGAATTCAACAAGTAGTTTCAAAAATTCAAATATATTCAAACTATGTAAAGTCATTTAGTACGTAAGAATGTACCCTATATTTGTGGGTACATTCTTTAATATAATATTTTGCTTTATGAATTTTATAGATTTGATTCTCAGTTGCAAGGAACTTTTTTATTTCATCACATTCATTATCTATGGGGGTTGCTCTATGCCATCCTACAGAATGAATTATTTATTACATTTAACGTAATGTTTTTGATAAAAGAGTGAGAATAAGTTATAATATGCACATGTATTATTAAAATTTTGCAATATTAACTAATTATTTAAAGGAGAGTCATATGGAAATTATAAATAATTCATCTTCTGTAATAATAGTGTTACATGAAATATATGGAATTAATCAGCACATACAAAAGGTTTGTGAAAAATTTTCCATAAAAGGATATGATATTATTTGTCCAAATTTAACAAATGTGAACAAGCCTTTTAACTATAACTTTCAAGAAGAAGCTTATAAGTATTTTACAAAACGTATTGGATTTGATTCAGCAGTTTCTCAAGTAAAGCAAATTGTTATGGAAGCAAAGCAGAAATATAAACGAGTATATTTGTTAGGATATAGCATAGGTGCAACTATTGCGTGGTTGTGCAGTAGTGAAGAAGAAAATATATGTGATGGCATTATAGGGTATTATGGTTCACGAATTAGAGATTATATAGATATCACTCCAAAATGTCCAGCTTTACTAATTTTTCCTAAAAAAGAAGAATCATTTAATGTACAAGAATTAGTTATAGCTTTGAAAAAATTAAATGTTGATGTTTATATGTTAAGTGGAAAGCATGGCTTTAGTGACCCATTTTGTAAAAGTTATAATGAGAAGTCGTTTCAGGAAGCAGAAATATTAGTAGATAATTTTTTAGAAAAGATAAATTGTGTTTTTTAATGTGGAAAGTTACAATTCATGAAACTATTTATTTTACATAAAGTTGTAATATAAGCCAAAGTACACTATGATATTAATTTCTAAATAAAATGGCAAACACTTAAAATTTTACGTGTGTTTGCCTTAAATTATTAAATTTTTATTATTTCATCATGAGAAATAATTTATTTAGTATTCTTATACCACCATTACTCCTTGAATTGTTGATGGTTTCTTTATTTTCACCATTTATATCCTGTCTATAAATGGTAGTATCTTTATCTTTAACTTTGTAATATATATAATTATCTATCATTTGCGCTTTTGAAACATTACAGGATGTTAATTTTGTTATATTTAATGTTTCTATATTAAGAATATATAGCATATTTTCTATATAGTTAGCTTCTATATCAGTAAAACCTTCATAAGTAAATAATACATATTGTTTAAAAACCCCTAATATATTATTACACTGATTAGTTTCATAAATTTTTTTGCCAGTTTGCAAATCTTTTATAACTGCTAAACTAAGATTTATGTCCTTGTATATAATGTAATTATTATAAAAATAAATATCTTTACAAAAAGTCTCAAGCACAGATTCTTTATTTTTATAATTTATATTGAATTTTTTTAGCACTTCCTCTCCTTCATAAGGGTAGTTTCTTCTTTTATAATATATATTGTCTTTAAAGTAATGGAGATCAGAAATGCATCCAATAGATTCATGCAATATGGAACTATTTTTATTATATAATGTCATAGATTTTATATAACTTTTGAAATTATGATTTTCGCAGTAATATATAATTTCATTATGAATACAGTAAGCATTAATGTAAGATAAATTGTTATGTATGATATAGGTATCTTTTCCTTCTAAGTTACACTTAATTAACATAATTTCATTTTCATGCTTTATAGTATAAAATATGCTATCTTCCACTATTGCAACATTCTCTACTTTAGAATCTACTATTAATTCTCTCTTTCCATCATATTTAAAAATTCTATATAATTTATAGTGTTCTGAAGCATCAATATAATATATAAAATCTCCTGTGTCTAAATAAAAATTTATATTAACCTTATCATAAATATCAGTTATATTTTCCGAACCATTTACAGTTAAGACTATCTTATCCAAATTCTTCATGGTAATCTCCTCATTTTTATTTATCAATTAAAATATTATTATCTTTTCCAGAATTCACTAGTCTTATGTAATGGAATTAATTGAAGTATAACAGATATTATCTACAGAAGTGAAAATGAATTAGGATAAAAGAGCTATATAAAAAAATTAAGCTTTCATTGATAAAATTTAAGAATGTGAAGAATCTGATGTATCAAATATTGTAGAATATGTTCGAAATAGAAGTATTAAAAATGAATATGTAGAATATTCAAAAAATGAGGAAGATTTTTATATATTGTCTAAATTGAATGTACTTTAGTATAAAATACCATAACAGTGTGAGTTATTAAAATTTTAATAACTCAGGATAGGTTGAAAAAGAGAGTATAAACCTATATATAACCTTTAAATACAAAAAATAGAATTTATATTAATGACAGTATTGATATTTGCAAATCATTTTAATTCTTTTAATGAATAATTTTTTTTATTTATAAAATTAAAAAAGTGTATTTTTAGCAATAATAAAGTGTATTTTTAGCAATAATTATGGTATAATCTATTCTATAATTATAGTTATACCATAATAAATTGTAGTGTTACTATAATTACAAAATATAACAAGGAGGTACATCTTATGGATAAAAAATTATCTAAAGATGCATATGGTGGCGTAGCGGGTAAAGACTACGTTCCTTACATTTCCAGTGGTTCTAAATCCGGTGGAAATATTGCTGTATTAATAATCGGTATTATTTTAGCTGCATTATTTGCAGCATCTACTGCCTATTCAGGTATGAAATCAGGGCTTACGGTTGCTGCTGGTATACCTGGTTCAATAATAGGTTCCGCATTTATAGCTATATTTGCTAAACAAAAAGGAATTCTTGGCAAGAACTTAGTTCAAGGTATGTCAAGTGGTGGTGAATCTATTGCTAGTGGTATGATATTCGTTTTACCAGCAATACTTTTAATAGGTTCAAAAGTTACTTTTTTACAAGGTTTTGTTGTTGGTGTAGGTGGAGTTTTATTCGGTATAGGAATAGCTTCTCTTGTTCACAATTACTTAATTGTTGAAGAACATGGTAAATTAATGTACCCTGAATCAATGGCTATATCTGAAACACTTGTTGCTTCAGAAGGTGCTGGAGAATCAATGAAGTACATGGGAATTGGATTTGGAATAGGCGGAGTTATAACTATTATAACTAGTTCATTTTTAAATGTAACTAACAATGTTATAAGTTATGTAAACGAGTCCTTCTACAAGTGGAAGTTTGAAGTTGAAGTTAATCCTTTATTATTAGGTATAGGATTCATAGTTGGTATGGATGTTTCTTTAATGATGTTTGCTGGTGCTATATTATCTAACTTTGCTATTTTGCCTTTAATAGGTTATTTTATTTCTCTTGGACAAGGCAGTGCAACTGTATGGAATAATCCTGATGTTGCCATAAATGCAATGCAAGTTAAACATATAGCTGGTAGTTATGTAAAATACATCGGAGCTGGTATGATGCTTTCTGGTGGATTTATAGGTGCTATAAAGCTTATACCTACTATAATATCTTCTATAAAGGAAACTCTTAATGCTAAGTCTTCAAGTAGTAATGGAAGTTCATCTGCTGGAAACTTAATAATACTTGGTGGCATAGTTATAGGTTTTATAGGAGGATTTATGATATCTGGTGGTAATGTAGGAATGGCAATAGCTGGTTCTATTTTATCATTATTCTTATCATTACTATTTGTTATAGTTTCTGGTCGTTTAACTGGTACTATAGGAACTTCAAACCTTCCTGTATCTGGTATGACTATAGCTTCTATAGTTATAGTAACATTGTTATTTGTTGCAATGGGATGGAAAACTCCTGAAAACAACAGATCATTGCTTTTATTTGGTACATTCATAGTTACTGCTATATCTGCAGCTGGTGGTTACTGTCAATCACAAAAGGTTACTTTCATAGTAGGTGGAGATAAAAACGAAATGCAAAAATACTTTGCTATAGCTGGTATAGTTGGTGCTGCAGTAGTTACTGGTGTTATATTAGTGCTTTCTAGTCAGCTTGCAATGACTGGTGACAATGTACCATTTGCATTACCTCAAGCTAACTTAATGTCAACATTAACTGCTGGTATAATGTCAGGTAAATTACCTTGGGTTATGATAATTGTTGGTGCATTTATGGGAGTTGTTTTATTCTTATTAGACCTTCCTGTAATGACAATTGCTATAGGATTTTACTTACCAATAGCTACAACTACTATAATATTAATAGGTGCTTTCATGCGTTTATTTGTAGAAAAAATTTCTAAGTCTGAAAAGGTAAAAGAAACTAGAGTTGCTAACGGCATAAGTTTATCTTCTGGACTTGTAGCCGGTGGTTCCATAATAGGACTTGTAGGTATAATACTTATAAATGTAGTGAAAATTGTAAAAGCAGGAGAACCAAGTGGATTCGCTGCTTCTAATGGAATGGCATATGTAATACTTATAGCATTAATAATAGCGTCTCTAGTACCTATATTAAATAGTAAGGTGAAAGATGCTGAATAACAACGAAGATGTTTTAAATATAATATTTAAAATTGTTGATAGTTTAGAATATGAAGTGGACAAGGACAATATTGTGACTATACTTGAAAAACAAGATCACAAGGTTCAAAAGTTCTTTAGAAAAATTAAATTTAGAATTCCAGAATATAAAAAAGTTACTCTGGATGAATATGCAAGTTATGTTTTTTTACAGATAGATGGCAAGAAAACAGTAAAAGATATTGGAGAAAATTTAGAGATAAAGTATGGTGATGAAGCTCACCCGATTTATGAAAGATTACTATTATTTTTAAATCATATCGACGTTAATTGTCACTACATAGAAAAAACAAATTTGTAATGAAAAAGATGGCACTATAACATAGGTGCCATCTTTATTTTTTAGTAGGAATTTAAAACTTTTTTGCTCAAAAAAACATGCCGTTAGGCATTGTAGGTAA
>NZ_JIBU02000052.1 GCF_000633595.2 Clostridium drakei
AAAAGCCTAACGGCTAAAAAGTTAGGCGAATCAACGCTTGCGAAATTCCGCAAGCGACTAAAACCTTTTAGTCCTAAGGAGGTTGCTTTCAGAATAAAGGCACATTTAAGAAGAAATATATACATAAAAAACGAATTGTCTTTAAAAAAAGATAAAATATCCTTTGATGATATCGTTATTGATTTTCAAAAAGGGGAGGTATTAAAATTGGGTAAAAATATAATACTCACTCCTAAAGAATATCATCTACTGTGTTATATGGCTCAAAATTCCAATCAGATATTGACCAAGCAAATGATATGTAATGAAGTTTGGAACGATGACTATGAAGGGTATGACAACACCATAATGGTTCATATAAGAAAACTTAGACAAAAACTAGAAAAAGATCCTTCCAATCCTAAGTATATTATTACTGCAAAAGGACTTGGATACAAGCTCTATATATCAAAATAATAACAATTCAATCATGATATAAAAATTACGCATCCATTTTAAAAGTCCAATTATATTTTTTAAAAGTCCAATTTTACTATAGCCTTTGAGGTGAAGATATATGAAAATTTTAAACAAAATCAGAACCAATTGGTCCATTACAACAAAATTTCTAGTAACACTAATATTTATAATAATAATTGAATTCTTTGTAAACCTTCTTTTTTTTAGATTTACAATTATATATACTAAAAAGAATTTAAATACACTTAGTCCTGAAAGTTTTACATTGAATTTTTATGAATACATAAATTTTAAAGATAATAAACCTTTTATAATTGAAAATGGCAAAAAACAAATATCAAATAATGATACTTGGATTCAGATAATAGATGAAAATCTTAAAGAAGTATACTCCTTTAAAAAGCCAAAGGAAGTTCCTTCTAGCTATAAGCCAATAGATTTAGTTCATATTCATAAGTATGATATAGCAAACAGTTCCGTATTTATGAGTGAAAAAAAGTACAATAATAAAAGTTTTGCTTATATTATAGGTTTTCCTTTTAACCGTGTTGCAAAATACACTTTAACTTTTAATCCTAATAATACTCAAAACTTTTTGGGAGGTGAATTTATAGTTTTAATGACTATAAACATAATAATTGCAGTGATTGCCTCCTATTTTATATTTGGAAAAAGAATGGGTAAGCCTCTTGATATCATAATAAATGGTATTGACACACTTTCCAAAGGAAACTATGAAATAAGTTATTCAGAATATGGAATTTATAAAAATGTATTTACCAATTTAAATAATTTAAGTAAAACTCTTAAGGAAAATAAAGAGAAGAGAGAAGAAATAGAAAAAATGCGTGAACTTTGGATTTCTTCTATATCCCATGATATAAAAACACCTTTATCTTCTATAAAAGGATATTCGGAAATCATGAAAGACCCTGATTATATTTTTTCCAATGATGAAATTGTTGAGTATTCAGAAATAATATACAATAAATCTTTATACATTCAAACTCTAATAGAAGATTTAAATTTTACTTACAAACTAAAAAATAAAGTAATTCCTTTAAAAAGAGAAAAAATAAATATTACTCTTTTGCTTCAAAACATAATTATAAGCATTTTAAATCATCCCTGTTATTGTAATAGAACTGTAAACTTTCACTTTGAAAAAGATAATATACAAGCTTTTGTGGATGAAAGACTATTTAAAAGAGCATTAAGTAATCTAATTTTTAATGCCTTAATTCACAATGATAAGAATGTTCAGGTAGATATATCCATTTATGAGAAAGAAAAAATATATATTACACTAAAGGATAACGGTAAAGGAATAGCTAAAAAAGATTTAGATTATGTTTTTGAAAAATACTACAGAGGTACAAATACTAATACATCAATTGAAGGCTCTGGCTTAGGTATGGCAATTTCTAAACAAATAATAGATGCTCATGGAAGTACTATACATATAAAGAGTGATTTAAACAAGGGTACTACCATATGCATAACTGTGTAATTTTATGCATTTTTACAAGAATTAGAAACATTGCCTGCAATGGCATTTTGCAAGTCAAAGTCCATTTCTGACCTTATTGGCACCTAAATTGGCCTTTGAATCCTATATTTTTAGTATTTTTTGAAATAATTATTATATTCTCTTGCAATTTTGTGTTTATTTAATTATAATATAATTATGATAAATATAAATTACGAGGTGAGGCTTATGTACATTGTTTCCGATTTTAAATTTCAATTAAATAAAACAAAAATTATTAATGCGGTTAAGTCTTATTGCCAAACACCTCCTTATGAGGAATTGAGCAAAATCTATGATAACTTACTTCCTGCACTAAGAGAAATTTCTAAACCTATTGGTATTTTTAAGATAGATAAGCAAATTGGAGAAATAAATTCTAATGTACTCAATAAATGTTCTCATATAGTTTATGCTTTAGTAACTATTGGAGAAGGTTCTGTAAAAAAAGTAGATAATCTTTTTGAAGAAGGTAAATTTTATGAAGCTTTATTACTAGATGCTATGGCTAGTTCATATCTCTTTAGCGTAAGTTCAGAGTTTTTTAATACTATTTATGAAACTGCTAAAAATATGAATTTAGGCCTTACTTGCAAAATTGCTCCAGGGGACGGGGAAATTGATTTAGAATATCAAAAGGATATAGTAGACAAATTTGCTAATGAAGATATTCATGGCATAAGCATAATTGATAAGTACATGATTTATCCTTCAAAATCTATGTCATATGTATATGGTGCTGATAAAAATATAGCTTTTAATCGTAGGGATCATTCCTGCGAAAACTGCTATAATAAATTTTGCACTATGAGAGATACTTCTGGCAGTGTCAAAGGTCCATTTCTAAAAGAATCAAATTGTGCTTAAAAAAGCTCGAGAATGGAAGTCTTATCCATTCTCTCTTATTATTTATTCATATTTTTTAATTCAGCAATCATTTTATTTAACTCATTAACTACATCAGATACTTTTTCCATAGAAGCTGCAGTTTGTTTAATTGTATTATTTACTTCTTCAGCACCTGTTGAAGTATTTTTTGATATTTCCGATACATCATTAATTAATTTTACAAGTTCATTTTTATTCTTATCTATATAAAAAACATTGTCTTTACTGCTTTCTACAGATGCCAAAATATTATTTATAGAATTATATATGTCATTAAAAATATTGCCAGTATTATCAACAGCATCATTCTGTACTTCTACTATACTTTTAACCTCTTTCATAAAATTCACTATATTTTGTGATTCATGTTCTATTTCATTTATGAGCTTTTTAACTTCCACTGCTGAAGAAGATGTTTCCTCTGCAAGCTTCCTTACTTCTTCTGCTACTACAGCAAATCCTTTTCCAACTTCACCAGCTCTTGCTGCTTCTATGTTGGCATTTAAGGCTAAAAGATTAGTCTGTTCAGAAATACCTGTTATAGTTTCTATTATCTTGTCAATTTTATCTATACTCTTGCTTAAATTGGTAACTTTTTCATCTACAGCTTTTATAGTTAAATCACTACTTTTTGTCTTATCCTTCAAAAGTTTTACAGCTTTCATCCCCTGTTTATTTAGTTGTTCAGCTTTACTTGATGTTTCAGCCATCCCATCTGTTATTGTAACAGTTTTATTTATTTTATCTGATAAATTTTCTATCATTCCTACTCCATTTTGTATTTCTTTATCCTGACTAGAAACTGCTACTGTAACTTCATTTATAGTATCAGAAATATGTTTACTTGCTAAAAGTGTATTATTCATATCCTCAAACAAATTCTGAGACAAATTAGAAAGCTCTCCCACTATTTCATTTATTTTGTCATTTACCATAGCCATTTTTTGCTTTGAATCTTGTATTTCAGTAATCATTTTTTGCTGCTTTTCTACTATAATTCTGCTATCGTTTACGATCATATCTTTAACAATTATTAAAAACACTCCTGTAGCAAATGCATTCATTACAATCATCGGAATAGACAATGTATTGAACAATATCTGATTAGCTTCCATAAAAGGCTTTTGTCCTAAAATAGGCACTAAGATATGAATATGTATCACTTCCCAAATCGCTATAAATATAGCCCATTTTGTAATACTTTTATTATCTAATTTCTTGAGAGTAAATTGGGTCTTATATACAATAATAGAAGCTATAATTCCAGATAAGACAGTTGAAGTAGTGCACCCTAAAGTAGTCCACCCTCCTAATGTATACCTATAAGCTCCTCCTACTATACCAACAAATGTTCCTACTATTGGTCCTCCAATTATAGCTGATAATACTGCTATTGAATCTCTTACATTTGTCTTTGCATCCCCTATTGTATAAGCATATTTTGAAGCTAAAATAATAGGAATACTAAAAACTATAATTAGAAATATAGTCCCAATCACATCATTTCTTTGAGCTATAATAAGCCTTACTATTTTCATAGACCTGCTTATCAAATAAATGAATAGAACACATAATGCTATAAACATAAACATGTTATACATAGTATTAAAAATATTTGCTATCATCACGAAAAACTCCCTCCCGTCATTTTCCTATCCTCTAGTTTTGTAATGAACTTCATAATATTCTCTAACTAAATACTTCTATAAAAACCTTTTAATTCCTTCATAATAAATAATTTTCACAATATTAAAGCTTAGTTTATCTATTTATTTATTTTTATGTGAATTTTTTAGACATTATTTATCTTTTTTAGACATCAAAGCTTTTTGCACTTCATCCACTAGAGCATCTTCATCAAAAGGTTTTATTACAAATCCTCTTGCACCTAATTCTATTGCTTCTTTTATAAAAGCCTTTTGCCCCATTGATGAACATATAATTACTTGTGCTTCAGGATCTATCTTCATAATTTCCTCTAAAGCTTCTAATCCTGTCATTTCATTCATCATTAAATCCAAAGTAACTACATCAGGCTTTAATTCCTTATATTTGTCTATAGCTTCTCTGCCATTAGCTGCTTCTCCTAATATATTTATTTCATGTTTGTTAAGTATTTTTGTTATTAAATGTCTCATAAACATAGAGTCATCCACTATTAGTACACCCATAATAAAGTTTTTCTCCTTTTGTCTTGTAGTTATTTATTACTCATAATTATTTTCGCAAACTTACACTATAACCTTTATATAATTTTAAAACAAATTTCAAATATTTTCAAATATTACTTTTTATCCAATCATAAGCACTATTAGTACATCATTAAACTATTTTTTTTTTAGCATTTTTATGTTACAATCTATAGTATCGCAGTTATTAACCAATAATTGTAAACAAATGGAGTGATAAAAATGGATAATTTAATAACTTGTATAATTGGAGCTTTTCAAATTACCCTTTTAGATATAGTTCTTAGTGGTGATAATATAGGTGTTATTGCTCTAGCTACTAAAGATTTACCAGAAAGGTATGCAAAAAAAGCTTCTGCTATAGGAGTATTTGCTGCAGTTCTATTAAGAATTGTATTCACATGCTTTATGACATATATTCTTTTAATAAAATGGCTTCCTATTAAATTGGTTGGAGGTATACTTCTCACAAAAATAACTTGGAATTTTATAAAACCAAATAATGAAAGTGATACCACACGTGTAAGCTCATCTAATAAATTTATTGGTGCTATATGGAGTATAATTATAGCAGATGCTACTATGAGCTTAGATAATGTTCTTGCCATTGCAGGAGCAGCTGATGGTAATATAGTACTCATTATATTTGGACTTCTACTTAACATACCTATTATATTTTGGGGAAGTCAATATGTATCAAAATTAATGAAAAAATATCCTATTGTTACATACATAGGTGGTGCAATTCTTGCTCACACAGCCTTCAAAATGATTTTAGAAGACAAACTTTTAATTTCATTTTTGCCTAATGTATTTGGTGTTATAATTCCCAATGCAGCTGCAATTTTGACTATAATTTATGGACTTTATATTATAAAAAAACCAGTACACATTCATTAATAAAATTAAAAAATCCTATAATTTAAATTATAGGATTTTTTATATATCTTATTAACAAAGCTCTTTCTTAGTTTATTTTGTTAATTGATCTATTAATGCTTGAATTTTATGCCCACACCTTTTTCCATTACAAGATCCAGTACCAGCACCTGTAATTTTTTTTATCTCTTCTACAGAAGTGGCACCACTATTTATTGCATTCTTGATAGAGTCTCTTGATATAGCCTTGCATAAGCACATTTTAGTAAGTTTATCTTTAATTTTTTCATTTAAATTTTGTTCCATTGAAGTATCTCCTTTAAACATTTAATATACATCTTTACATATCCAAACTTTTACCTGCACCAAGAACAACACACTGAAGAGGGTTTTCTGCAATACATGAAGGTATATTTAATTCTCTATATATAAGTTTATCTAATCCTTTTAGAAGTGATCCACCACCTGAAAGCATTATACCCTTGTCCATTATATCTGCTGCAAGCTCTGGTGGAGTTTGTTCAATGGTGGCTTTAATTGCTTCAATTATTAAAGCTACAGGATCTTTCAAGACTTCTCGTATTTCACTATCTATGATAGTGACAGCCTTCGGAAGTCCAGTTGCCAAATCTATTCCTCTTATCTCCATATTTATTTCTTCTTCATCTACATAGACAGAACCTAGTTCTATTTTAATTTTCTCTGCTGTTCTTTCTCCTATAATTAGATTAAACTCTCTTTTTACATAATCAATAATTGTTTCGTCTAACTCATCTCCTGCAACTCTTAATGTTTTACTTGTGACAATTCCTTGAAGAGAAATGATTGCTATCTCTGTAGTACCTCCTCCTATATCAATAATCATGTTACCAACTGGCTCATTCACAGGTAATCCTGATCCTATAGCAGCAGCCACAGATTCTTCAACTAGCATAATCTTACGTACACCAACTTGATTTATTACTTCATTAATAGCCTTCTTTTCAACCTCAGTAATTCCTGAAGGATGGGAAATTGCAATTTTCGAACTTTTAAAAACACCTTTACCATTAATCTTTTCAATAAACTTTTTTAACATTTGCTGTGTCAAATCAAAGTTCGCAATTACCCCATCCTTTAAGGGTCGAATAGTTTCAATGCCTTTTGGCGTTCTTCCTATCATATCCTTGGCATCTGCACCAACTGCTAAAACTTGTCTGTTTGTAGTATTTATAGCTACTACTGAAGGCTCTTCTAATATAACACCTTCTCCTTTTACATACAATAAAGTATTTGATGTTCCTAAATCTATTCCTATATCCTTAGACTTTATAAAAAATCTCATCAAAATTCTCCTTTCAAATTTACAATAGATCTTTCCTTTTTAGATGCTATTGATAATAATATGTAGAAAAATAGACTTCTATTTTTCATGAAGTCTTCCTAAGATTACTTTTTTTACAGTATATATCTTCATTTGTATGCTTTCAACGTACAAATAGTTCATATTATTACATTAACTGGATTATATTCAATTATATTTTAATAACTTCATTATAATTACAAATAGGAGAATTAATTAATATAAAATACTTTTTACAGGTTCTAATATATTTTTTATCTACCCATTTAAAAGCTAAAAAACAGTAAAAGAAGCTGAATCTGAACTTTAATTATTATACATTTTTAAGGGAAGTTAGCTAACTTCCCTTAATGAATTTTATATAATGATTTTACTTTTAAATATTAAATTTTTCTACTAATGAATTTAAGCCCTTAGCAAGATTTTCCAGTTCTCCTGCTGCTTTTACTACCTTTTCAAGTCCTGATGCTTGCTCTTGAACAGAAGCATTTACCTCTTCCGTAGTCGCTGCTATTTCTTGAGATACAGAATTTACATTTTGTATTTGAGACAAAACTGAATCCTTATGCTTACTCATTTGTTTCAGTGAACTGTCTACAGTTAGAACACTTTCCTCTAATTTATCTATGGAATTATATATGTTTTTAAAGGATTCATTTGTTAATCCCATAGCCTCATCCACATCTTTACTCAATACTACTGTATTTTCCATCTTATTTAAAAGCTGACTTATATTTTCCTTTATTTCAGTTATAACCTTACTTATTCTAAGTGCAGATTCTTCAGATTGTTCTGCTAAATCTTTAACTTCACCAGCAACTACAGCAAAGCCTTTTCCTGCTTCTCCTGCACGTGCAGCTTCAATGCTAGCATTTAAAGCTAAAAGATTTGTCTGCTCCGTTATTGACGTTATAGTTTCTGTTATAATACTAATTTCATTGGACTTTTCTGACAGTTTTTTTATTTGCTTAGCCACATCTTTATTGGATTTAGCAGTTGCTTCGAAACTATCACTTAATTTATGAATTACTTTAACTTCATTGTTAGTATCTTCCTTTACGCCCTTAGCTATTCTTACCATATCGTTAGCTCTTTTTAATGAATTTTCTACCTCTCCTCCAAGCTTAGTTGTTAAAATTTCACTTTCATTCATAGATTGTGCTTGTTCAACTGCCCCTTCAGATATTCCAGAAACTATTTTTGATACTTCCTCTCCTGATACATGGGACTCTTGTGATATATGCTTAAGATCATTTGAAGATGTATTTATATTATCAGAAACATTTTTTATACTACTTATCATCTCCACCATTTCATCTCTAAGTATATTTACACTATCCGTTATCATTTCAACTTCATATATAGAATTATTCTCTTTACTTACCTTTTCTGAAAAATCTCCATTTTGCATTTTATTAAGTACTTTTATCAACTCTGTAAATGGATTAGTTATAAATTTTGAAAATAAATTACCTAGTATAGATATAATAAAAAATGCAATTAAAGAAATTGAAGCCGTAACATTCCTAGCATGATTAACTCTTTCACTTAATTCACTTTTTGGTATAAGTGCAGCAATTATCCATCCTGTAGTACTATCTTTAACAGTACATATTCTAAAGTTTGATCCATTTATAATATCTTCATATATATTATTATTTCCATTGGACATAATCTTAGAAATCCATGGTAATTCCTTAATATTTTTCTTTAACATAGACTTATTTTTACTTCCTATAATATTTCCTTTATTATCTAAAAGCAATGTATATCCATTTTGTCCAATTTTCTTTTCCGAAATTAAGCTTGATAGATTATCTAATTTTATATCCATAGCTGCAACTCCTAGTACTTGTCCACTAGAAGCATCTTTCACAACTTTAGCAAAAGTAACTTCAAAATTTCCTTTTTTAGCAGCATCCTCATATGGGTCTGTTACAATGACTTGTCCATTTTTACTTAGTGAATCCTTATACCAATCTCTTTTTCTTGGATCAAATCCTTCTGGAAGCTGCTGAATTGGTGCTAATATCATATTACCTGAAGCAGTTGCCACATAAGCATTAGTTATATCATTATGAGATTTTACAAACTGATCTAAATTTTGTAATAACAACTTAGTATAATCTGGGTTTGTCGTTGAATTATTAACGCTAGCTTGGTTAGCTATCATTTCTAAAGATTCATTATAGCTTTTATTTTCCTTTTTTATGACACTACTTATCTCCTGGGAGTTATTTTTAAGTATAATGTCAAAATCATCACGAAATGATTTGCTTTGAGATACATAACTGTAAATTCCTACTATTAACAATGGTATTAAAGTAGAAAAGCATAATAAAATTATGAGGTTTTTTCTAAGGGTTTTTTTATTCATGATATGTTTGTCTCCTTTTCGACTTTTAATGCTAAAAAATTTGTTTTTTGAATTTTTTAACATTTTATTGTTACAATATACTATTATAATACAAAACAAAAAATTTTTACACAATATATTTGCATTTACAAACAAATTATGTTTAATTGAGTTTTTTGATGGCATTATTTACACTATATACATGCCATAAAAACTCACCTATATTCAAAATATATATGTGAAGGTAGGTGATTTTCTTGAAAAAGAAGTTAGTTGCATTAAGTACATTTCTATTTTTGCTACTTGGATGCGGTAAAGTTCATGCTGAAAATACGACTTATACAGTAATTTCAGGAGATAGTATGTGGAAAATTGCAGTAAAATTTGAAGTTGGTTTAAGTGAAATTATATCTTTAAACCCTCAAATTAAAAATCCTGCTATGATTGTACCAGGACAAAAGTTGACTATACCAAATATTCAGGATGTAAAAACTATTGAGAATAAAGTTATATCTTTGGTAAATGCACAAAGATCAAAGGTTGGTTTGCAGCCTTTCAAAACTAATTGGGAACTTTCAAGAATTGCAAGATATAAGTCTCAAGATATGATAAATAAGAATTACTTTTCACATACATCACCAACTTATGGTTCTCCATTTAATATGATGGAAAATTTTGGTGTAAAATTTTCTGCAGCTGGTGAAAATATAGCTATGGGCCAAAGAACTGCTGAAGAAGTTATGAATGCTTGGATGAATTCTCCAGGCCATAGAAGTAATATTTTAAATTCTTCCTACACTGAAATAGGTGTAGGCCTAGCAAAAAATGCAAATGGTCAATGTTATTGGACTCAAATGTTCATAAAACCTATGTACTAATTTAATACTCAACTTTCACGAATTGAAATTTATTCGAATTGTGAAAGTTGAGTTATAAATATGATTTTTAACTACATATTTTCATCATTACATGTTATGAATACTTTGCTTTAATAAATTTATTTACATATTTTAGCTTTAAATTTTCCCGTTGATGCTATCCTCAGTAATTTTTTATACATAATAGTTATATCAATGCAATCACAGCCTTTATGGTTTTAGCAATATTTATAAATAGTACAACATACTTATTTTAAACAAAAATAAGCTATTGGCCTATGCATATCTTTACTAAACAATCAAGATATCAATATCCAATAGCTTAAAATTTATTATTCAATTAACTTTGTTTATATATGTCATATCCAAACCACTTCATTGAAAGTTTTGAAAGAGTTCCATCCTTCTTTAATTCATCTAAAGCTTTATCCAATGCATCTTTAAGTTCTTTATTTTCTTTTTTGACACCTATTCCTTCTGGTTCTTTAGTCAATTTTTCAGTAAGTATTTTATAAGTTCCTGCTTCCTTCTTAGTATAATATCCTCCAACTTGGCCATCAACTATTAAAGCATCTGCTCTTCCTATTGACAAATCATGAAAAGCTTCTGTTACTTTATCATATTTTTTAACTTCTTTAGTACCTTCAATTTTATTAGCTGCTTGTTCTCCTGTTGAACCTAATTGAGCTGCTAATATTTTCCCTTTTAAATCTGCCTTTCCTTGAATAGGACTTCCATTTTTAACTACGATTATCTGACCACCATCTATATAAGGTCCTACAAAATCTATTTCCTTCTTTCTTTCATCTGTAATACTCATAGCTGCTATTATAGCATCAAATTTTCCTGATTTAAGTGCTAATACTATTCCATTAAAATCTGTAGTTACAGGTTCATATTTAACGCCTAATTTTTTAGCTAATTCTTTTCCCATATCTATATCAAAACCAGCTAATTCATTTTTCTCATCTCTAAATTCCATTGGTGGATAAGAATCATCTAATCCTATCTTTAAAACTCCTGCATCTTTTACTTTCTGAAGAGAATTGTCTGTTTTTTGATTAGTGGATGTACCACTATTTGATTTTCCGCACCCTGCAAATAAGGACATAGCCATTACTGCTGTCAAAACTAGTGCTGATATTTTTTTCATATTCATAATTTGTATCCTCCTTGAAATATGTTATCATAACAAATTCTTTATTAAATATATTTTTTACTTTTTATACACATCATATCCAAACCATTTTATTGAAAGTTTTGAAAGAGTTCCATCTTGTTTTAGTTCATCCAGAACTTTTTGTAATTTTTCTTTAAGCTCTTTGTCCTCTTTTTTAATTCCTATTCCTTCTGGTTCTTTAGTTAACTTTTCACTTAGAATTTTAAAAGCATCCCCATCTTTTTTATTATAATATCCACCAACTTGGCCATCCATAATTACAGCTTCAACTCTTCCTATAGCTAAATCGTGGAAAGCTTCAGTGCCTTTATCATATTTTTTAAGTTCTTTTATTCCTTGAATCTTATTAGCCGCTTCTTCTCCAGTAGAACCAAGTTGACAACCTACCATTCTACCTTTTAAATCTGCTGATGATTTTATATCATTATTAGATTTTTTCACAGCTATTATCTGTCCACCTTCAAGATAAGGGCCAGCAAAGTCAATTTCTTTTTTTCTTTCTTCTGTCATACTTAATGAAGAAAGTATCATATTAAATTTTCCTGATTTAAGTGCTAAGATTATGCCATTCCAATCTGTTGGCATATATTCTACCTTTACCCCAAGTTTTTTTCCTATTTCATTTCCAAGGTCTATATCAAACCCCACTAAATTGTTCTTTTCATCTCTAAATTCCATTGGTGGATAAGAATCATCTAATCCTATTTTCAACGTACCTGCATCTTTTATTTTTTGAAATGAATTATCTTTGCTAGTATTATTATTTTTAGTACTTCCATTACTGCTTCCACATCCAGCTAATAGTGATACTAAAACAGCTATTATAATAAGTACTGCTGATTTCTTTTTCATATAATTGCCCCCCAATATTTATTTTTTATAATTATACAATCATTCTCATAATTATGCAATACATTTTTTAATTTTTTGTTGGAAAAATATAAAAAAAATAAGCTGATACGCAATATCAGCCAATTCATAAAAAATTAATTAATGTATAAAGTAGTCAACTATGAGAAAGCTTTATTTAAATTCCTTTTGGAATAAAAGCTACATTATAATTTATAGATGCATTTTTTAAAAGAGGTTTATCTACAGTTACATGTTTTACTTCTTCTAAATTTTTAGCAGAAAATATAACTGTTCCTCCCTTTCTGTTATAAAATCCCCCACCTATCAAATACTTGTTTCCACTTACTCTACCGTTATTAACTCTAGTTCCACCAGGTTTAACTTCTTCTTTTTCAGATTCTACTGATGTATAATTAATTCTTACAAAAACATTATATTTATCCATAATCAATCCCCCTATTTTTTCATTGGGTAATTTTTTCTAAATTAAATTTCTTTTATGTTTATATTATATCGAACACTTGTTCGATAGTCAAGCTTTTTATCACTCTCTAAAATTTTTAGTGTTATATTACTCTAACTATTTAATTTATATGAAGCTTTACTAAAAATATACCAATTAATATTTTTATAAATTAATCATATTAAAAATCTGCTACGAACATGTTACAATTTAATATATTTTTATAAAGTGAACTGCAAATCCAGATAGTATACAATAATATTTATTTTTGATAAAATAAATTCATATCAATTTTTAGGGGGGGTTTTTTTTATGTTTGGTACTATAGTGAATTTCCTTGCCATTATAGTTGGAAGTATTATTGGAATGTTTTTAAATAGGGGCATATCTGAAAAAATAAGCACTACAATAATACACGGTTTATCTTTGTGCACTATTTTTATAGGAATTTCTGGTGCAATAAAAGGGTCTAATTTCATTCTTATTATAATATCTGTTGCATTAGGGGCTCTTATAGGCGAATTGATAGACATCGATAAAAAAATTGAAGGTTTAGGAAACACAATAGAAAATAAGTTTAAAGGAAATGGTTCAAATATATCTCAAGGTTTTGTAACTTCAAGTTTATTGTTTTGCGTAGGTTCTATGGCTATAGTGGGAGCCTTAGAAGGTGGTCTATCAGGTAATTATAAAATACTTTTTGCAAAATCAATACTAGATGGTACAGTTTCTATTATTTTTGCATCTTCTCTTGGACTTGGAGTACTTCTTTCATCATTTTCAGTACTAATTTATCAAGGCAGTATAACCATTGCAGCTTCTTTTTTAAAGCCATTTTTGACACAGACAGTAATTACAGACATGACTGCAATTGGAAGTATTCTTATAATGGGATTAGGTTTTAACATGCTTAACATGACTAAAATAAAGGTAGCAAATTTGCTTCCTGCAGTTTTTATTCCAATTATTTATCAAATCATTATGAATTTAATAAAATAAGTACTATATAACAGGTTGTTGCACTAAATAAATTATACATACCTTAACTTTTGTACATGCAATTTTACCTAATATAAGCATATTGCGACATAAGGGTGCAGTGGAAGTTTGGATTTTAACTTTTATTCCGTGATATATGGTAAGTGGTTCATCACTGCTAAATGTTTTAATTATTCTAAAGCTTGAAGATTTGGAAAACCTAAGAACTTTCTCAAACTCGGTTTCCTCAGACAGGATTAAAGTTCTTAGGCTTCCCATAATGTATTATGTGTATACGCAATGTATTAAGAAGTAACTTTCAACTGTATGAAGACTGATATATGCCGTAAAGATTAAGTATATAACCCATTATCTCATATTTTCGATCCAAACTTATTTTGTAAAAATATTGTTTTTTTTATTTTTTCACCTTAATTTATTCAAGTATATTTTTCTAAATGCATTATAAACTTAAATAAATAGCAGCATAATTTTAATAACAGAGATCTCTATATATTCTATTTTCTAAAAATTCAAGCATAGTAATGTTATTTAGTTTTCCTATTCATTTCTAAATACTAGTACAATTTTTTCTAGGTTGTATCTTTATTCCTATACATATCAAATGTATTAATAGAACTACTAAAAAGTAAATTATTTACTTAACAAGCATAAATAATCCTATAAACTCTACTATTAGACCGCACATAGACCGCACAATTATTCTATAAATAATTATTCTCTGATGATAAACATGGTAGTTGAATATCAAGCAGTTATTATGCATAATTGTGAAATATTACATTTATTTAAACTATTATCATAAATCTAATACGCCAATTTTAACATATATAATTTGTAAAATATATTAAATCATCAAGGAAATTATTTTAAAATTACCATATAGATAATATAATTTCAAATTAGCATATAATTTGACAAAAATCTTATTCAGTAATAATATAATTTACATGACATCATCCGGATGAACGTTAAATATATAAAAGGAGTTGCAACAATGAAAAGTATTGACGAAATAAAAAAAGCAGTATGCAAAGCTATTGATAATAATTCAGAAAAAATAATAGACTTTGCAAAACAAGTTAGCCAAAATCCAGAACTAGGATTTAAAGAAAAGAAAACAGCAGAAAGAGTAGCAAACTTTTTTAGTGAAATAGGCTTGAATTGTAAAGAAGGACTTGCTTTAACTGGAGTAAAAGCAAAGTTAAAAGATAAGAACAATGGAATAAATGTAGCTATACTAGGAGAATTAGATGCAGTTATATGCAAAGATCACAAAGACGCAGATAAAACAACTGGAGCTGCTCATGCTTGTGGTCATAATCTACAACTAGCTGCAATGATTGGTTCCGCTGTAGGTTTAAAGCTATCTGGTGTAGAAGATAATTTAGATGGAAATGTAACTTTTATGGCAGTGCCAGCAGAAGAATGTATTGAGGTTGCTTATAGACAAAAACTTAAAGATGAAGGAAAAATTCATTTCTTTGGTGGAAAACAGGAATTAATCTCTTTAGGAGAATTTGATGATGTTAATATAGCCATGATGATGCATTCTTCAAAAAATACTCCTGAAGCAGCAGTAGGCATAGGAGAATCAAGTAATGGATTTTTAGCTAAAACAATTCAATATGTAGGCAAAACAGCTCATGCTGCAGAAGCCCCTCATGAAGGTATAAATGCTTTAAATGCTGCAATGCTTGGTTTAATGGGAGTTAATGCTTTAAGAGAAACCTTTAGAGATGAAGATTCTATTAGAGTACATCCTATAATTACAAAAGGTGGAGATGTGGTAAACAGCGTTCCTGATGATGTAAGGGTTGAAACTTATGTTAGAGCTAAAACTGTAAAAGCAATGAACGAAACAAATGAAAAAGTTGATAGAGCCTTAATGGCAGGTGGATATGCAATAGGTGCTGAAACTATCATAAAAACTATTCCTGGTTATTTACCTCTTCGCTGTTCTATACCTTTAAACAATTTATTTAAAGAAAACTGTAAAGAATTTTTACCAGAAGATAAAATTTTAAATCCAGGACATTTCAATGCTTCTACTGATATGGGAGATGTTTCTCACTTAATACCTACTATACACCCTTATGTTGGTGGCGTTAGTGGATGTCTTCATGCAAAAGATTTTAAAGTTGAAGATTATTATGCTGCATGTATTTTACCAGCAAAATTCTTTGCTATGACAGTAGTAGATTTGCTAGTTAATAATGCTAAAAACGCCAAAAATGTTATTGATGATTTTAAGCCTGTATTCTCAAAAGAAGAATATGTAAAAGCAATGAATCAGTACTATAAATAAAAGTAAGGAGGAGAAACAAATGAAAAACTGCAAGATTCACGCTATAGCACTTATATTAGTAATTATAGCAGAAGCAATTGGAACAATAAAATTTAAAATTGGTCCTGGTATTGTAGTACTATTACCAATGCTTTATGCTTTATTTTTCGGAATTATGTTAAGTCCTAAATTTTTAAAAGTAGTAAATGATAAAGATATGCTTAGTGCAAAAGGAATGATCACTATTTCTCTAATGCTCCTAATGGCAAAATATGGCACAACAATAGGACCTACTTTACCTAAAATTATAAAATCAAGTCCAGCATTATTCTTTCAAGAATTTGGACACTTAGGATCAGTAATCTGTGTTGTACCTATTGCAGTTTTAATTGGATTAAAGCGAGAAACTATAGGTGCAGGTCATTCTATAGGTCGTGAGCCTAATGTAGCCTTAATTAGTGATTTGTATGGATTAGATGGTCCAGAAGGTCAAGGTGTTATGGGTGTATATATTTGCGGAACAGTTTTAGGAACTATTTTTTATGGAATACTTGCTAGTTTGTTTGCAGCATATTTACCATTTCATCCTTATGCTTTAGCTATGGCATCAGGTGTTGGAAGTGCAAGCATGATGACCGCAGCAGTAGGTTCTCTATCTGCTATGTTCCCTAGTATGAAGGATACCATTGTAGCCTATGGTGCTGCTGGTAACATGTTCTCAGGACTTTGCGGAGTATATATTTCACTATGGATTGCAATACCATTTACAGAATGGGCATATAAGAAGTTGTATTTTATAAAATATAGGAAACCTGCATCAGAAGATGAACAAATGATAAAAAAGGAGGTATAAACATGAAACTAAAGAATTCCATTTTCATTTTAGTTCTAATAGGAATATTATCTCTAGTAGGAAATTTAATAGGATATAAGACTAGTATACTAGCAAGTATACCAGGTATGTTGATTTTAGTTGGAATTTCCATTGCAGGAATTTTACTTGTAAAAATTATTCCAGTAAAAATACCTGCAGTTGCATATGTAGTTACTTTAGGTTGTATTATTACATATCCTGCTGTACCAGGTTCCGCTATTATAAATTCATATATTAGTAAAGTTAACTTTTTAGCATTAACAACTCCTATTTTAGCTTATGTAGGTATATCCATAGGAAATGACCTAGAATCCTTTGCTAAATCAGGCTGGAGAATCATACTAATATCCTGCCTCTCCTTTATAGGTACATTCTTAGGATCTTCTCTCGTTGCACAGCTTGTATTAAAGCTTACAGGACAAATTTAGTAACAAAAGCAAAATTGCCACATGACATAGTGGCAGTTTTATTTTTATAAATATTTTTTGAATCCTTTGACAACATCGTTATCATATCCTATAGATTCATAAAATTTATGAGCACCTTTTCTACTAAAAGCTGATACTAACATTGTAAAATAACAATCCTCCCTTCTGGCAATACCTTCTATAAAACTCATTAGTACTTTTCCAATTCCCATTCTCCTACAGTTATTTTTTACTATTACATTTTCAATGACCATAAATGGCTTACAATCACCACCAAGATCCTGACAAATAATACCTAACAGTGAACCAACTAGATTGTTATTATCATCCTTTGCTCCAATCAATATATAGTTTTTATTTGAATCAATAAATTCAAACTTATTCTTAAACTTTTTAAAATCTGCCTTTTTATTCAAAAGTTCTTCATACAAATTGGATAAATCATTTAAATCATCATATGTTATCCTACCTATAGTAATCAAGTTTATTTCACATCCTTTCTCAATTTTCATCTCACAGTATATTATAATTTAGAAATTTACACTTTTTATTGCTTTTACTGCTATAGATATTGAAAAAAGTGCTTTTATGTAATTTTTGCGCTTTAACTACCATTTAATAATCATTTCCACTCTTATTGTAAAAAAATAATTGCATCAGTTCAATACCAATGCAATTATCTTATAAAATTTATCTCATTTTACTTAATACAAACTTCGGAATAAGTCTAGTAAGTTTAGATGGCATCAAATTTAAATCAACTCTTCTTATTCCACCTAAAATTACTAATCCAAACCCATATGTAAAACCACCTACTCCAATAGCTATTACTGTAGCTATTGTGCTTGTGACGTATCCTTTGTGTATTAAACCAAGCACTAAGCTTAGAATATAGTGTGTACCAAAAACTAAAGCTCCCATAAGAGCTGATGCTATAATTGGCTTTATAGAATAAATCCAGAGACTTAATTTTAAATTTAAAGATTTTTTAATAATTCTATGATTTAAAACTATAGGAATTGCAAACCCTATTATACTTCCTCCTACTGCTCCTAAAATATTGATCTTTGGCATTGATATCAAGAAGTAATTAGACGTTATTTTAAAAACTATTCCTATGACTGAATAGAATGTTGCAGTGAAAAGCTTTCCTATTCCTTGCAATATAGTTGTCTGTATTTGCATAATAGCCATTAACACTAAAACTATAGAACCATAAGCCATAATAAATGCTCCTCCACGAAATTTCAACATATCATAAATTGGAGCACTTAAAGAAGCTAACCCTACAGCACAAGGTACTGCAATTAAAAAGCATAATCTAAAGGAATAATTTATTTTGTTTCTTGCAAGCTTCTTATCCTTCACCGCTATTGCACCAGATATAGCAGGTAAAATTGCAGCTGAAAGTGAAGATATAATGGCAATAGGTACATTTAAAAGAGATTGATATTTAACTAAATATCCATATAGTATACTAGCATTAACTTCAGAAATACCTCCTACCATAAGTCTTGATTTTGTATTATATACATCTACTAGATTCCCAGCATAAGTCATACCTACACATATAGTTATAGGTACTCCATATTTAACTATTTTTCTTAACAATTGCTTTGTAGTAAATCTTTTTACTTCTTCATTTATATATCCTTTAGGCACTTTAAATTTTCTATTGCTTTCATAATAATACATGAGAAAAACAGCTGAAATAAGTGCACCTACAGATGTACCTATGGTAGCTCCTGCACAACCAGCTTCTAAGCCAAACTTCATAAAATAAATAGCAAAGCCTAAAGAAAAAATAATATTCATTATCTGCTCTACAACCTGTGATACTGCTGTTGGAGTCATATTTGCACGCCCTTGAAAATAACCTCTATAAGCAGATGCAACAGATGTAAATAGTATAGCTGGTGAAAGTGTTAAAAGTGATAAATAAGCCTTATTAAATTTAACTAATTCAGCTAAAGGTTTTGCAAAAATAAGCAGTACAAGTGACATAAGAATTCCCAAAACTAAGAGTATGAATCTTGCTATTTTAAAGCTTTTTACTGCATCTTTATAGTTTCCAACTGCTGCAAGTTCAGATATAAGCTTTGATATTGCAACAGGTACTCCTGAATTGGTAATTACAAATATAAAAGTATATACCTGATATGTAGCTCCATATATTCCATATCCTTCGCCACCAATTATCATTATTAAAAAGGGTATGTAGAGTAAAGACAAGACCTTTACCATCATACCCGCTGCAGAAAGTATTGCAAATCCTTTAGTAGTTGACTGTTCCTTCATAGTAAAACTCCTTATCTATATCCCCCATATTGATTATAAACTATCTATAACATATTTAAATATAAATTTGGATTTACGATTAAAACTTATCAAAAATATCATTTTTAATCTTTTTCAATACAGGTGGCAATCCTGACGCTACAGTTTTATTTTGCATGTAAATAAATTTTTCAGTACAATCTCTAAAAATAAGTTTGTATGCATACAAAAATTGATAATTCAAACCATATTTATTGAAGAAAAAACTATTTAATTTAGCAGTACCATATTTCGTATCTCCTAATATCGGATTACCTAAATGGTTTAAATGGGCTCTTAGTTGATGACTTCTTCCTGTTAACAATTCAAGTTCAACTAAAGAAAAAGTTCCACAGCTTTGAATGTTTTTTACATTCATACTAATTTCTTTTGTATCTTTTCTAGGTTCATCATAAACCTGAGATATATTTTCACTTTCATTTTTATGAATATAAGCCTTATACAAGCCTTCCTTAATTCTTCCCTTTATTAAAGCTTGATAGTACTTATGTATTTTCTTTTCCCTTATCATTTCATTTAATAATTTTAAAGCTTCATAATTCTTTCCAAATATAACTACACCAGAAGTGTTTCTATCCAACCTATTACAAGAAGCTGGTGTAAATGTTACTTCATTTTCTGGAGTATAATCACCTTTATCATATAGATATGAAAGAACATAATCCGTTAAAGTAGCCTCTTTCTTTTTTCCATCCGAATGTACTAAAACCCCAGGCCACTTTTCAACCACTACCATATTTTCATCTTCATAAGCTATTTTTAAAAAACTATTTTCTATTCTAGTAAACTTCTTTTTTGTTTGATTCGAAGTTATATCTCTTGTTTCTATTAAGTCTCCATCCAATAATGCATATTTCTCTTTAGATTTTTTACCATTTACCTTCACATCACCTTTTCGTATGCTCTTGTATATAGCACTTAAAGGCATATCCTTAAGCCACTTTCTTAAAAACTTATCTAATCTTTGTCCTGCTTCATTTGGTCCTATTTCAATTTTCATATTATCACTCCTAATAAGTATCATATATATTTCTACATCAAATTTCTCTATTATGCTATTATTTACAAATTATCTAATTAAACAACACCTAATTATATAACACTATTATTGTCAAAAGCAATATATAAATATTTAAATTTATTATAATATAAAAACTAAATCCATTTCAATGTAATATAAAATAAACCTCAACACCTTTAAAGGCATTGAGGTTTATTATTATTTTAAAAGCTCATATGCAATTTTACACTGTAATGCTACTCCAACTGGAAGACAATCTTCATCAATATCAAATAGACTTCCATGAGCTGGATTTACTATTCCCTTTTCTTCATTTCTACATCCTAAATAATAAAACGCTGAAGGTTTTTCCATTGAAAAATATGCAAAACTTTCAACTCCTAAGCTTGGGTTCTCCAATATTTTTACATTTTCTTTTCCTATTATACTATCAGCAGCGCTGAAAACTTTATCTACCATAGTATCATCATTGTACAAACAAGGATAGCTCTCTTCTATATCTATTTCACATTCTCCACGCATTGCATGCACAGTTCCCTCAACTACTTCAACTAATCTTTTCTTTACATAAGCTCTGTTTTCTGTAGTCATAGTTCTCATAATACCTGATATTGTGACTTCTTCTGGAATTATATTCTGAGCTGTACCTCCATGAATAGTCCCTATAGTTATAACTGCTGCATCTGTCGGTGATATTTCTCTACTTATAACATTTTGAAGAGCTATTACCACTGAACTTGCCATAACTACTGGATCTATTCCTGTATGTGGGCGAGCTCCATGAGCTCCTTTTCCCTTAATTTTTATGGTAAAAGGATTTGATGCTGCATTTACAACTCCTCTTTTTACTCCTATTTTTCCAACTTCTATATTTTCATCTACATGCAAACCTATTACATTATCAACCTGCGGATCTTCTAAAACTCCTTCTTTTATCATCACTTCAGCTCCACCTGTAGTTTCTTCTGCAGGTTCAAAAAACAATTTCACATTTCCATTTAATTTATCTTTTATACTGTTTAATATTTTAGCTGCACCTAAAAGTATAGATGTATGTGCATCATGTCCACAAGCATGCATTTTTCCCTTTATTTTGGAGCAGTAATCACAGTTTTTTCTATCTTCTAACGGAAGAGCATCCATATCAGCTCTTAATCCTATAGTTTTATTTCCCTTACCCTTTATTATCCCGCAAATTCCTGTTTTAGCTGTTTCAGTATATTCTATACCTTCCTTTTGTAAAAAATTCTTTATCTTTTGAGAAGTTCTGTTTTCCTCATAACCCAATTCTGGATTCATATGAAGATCTCTTCTTATGCTCACAATTTCATCTTTTATATTCTCTGATAGTTTTGAAAAATCTAGCTCCATATTTAATTCTCCAATCTAAATATTATTCCCAACCAATTTCAATTATATCTCCACTTGAAAGTTTATCATAATATCCTGCATCTTTTTGATTTAAACGTAAATATAGCTTTCCTTTAGGTATTGTTAAATCAAAATCTATAAAGTTAAATATATCTATAAAAACATATTCCTTTTTACCTTGTAAACATATATTTTTGCCATTAACTATTACTTCAATTTCATCTTCTACTCTTTCCTTTTTTAATAACTCATCATCTTGTTTCGTTTCTTTATTTTCCTCTAGTATTTCAACTCTTTCTTCATTTTTTTCACTATCTAAAGCAACTTCCACTTTACTAGTTTCACTTTCCATAGTAGTTTTACCTTCTACAGTATCAACACTTTCTTCACTAGTTTCAATTTCCTTTTGCTCAACAACTTCATTTTTAACCTCATCTTTTTCTGCTTCATCATGCTTTATACTATAAATTCTATCTCCCTCTTCTATTTTATAGTCATCTGAAATTTCTATACCATTTAAATAGTATTTATGATCTTCACTGTTCTCTGCTACATATTTTTTATATTGAGTTAAAGTTTCAGGAAATAGTATTTCAACTTCATCGTTTTCCTTTATTTTTTCATTAAGATCAACTTTTTTTCCATTTATTAAAGCTATTGGTTCTAAATTTTCTATTATATCATTAACAAAAAAACTTATAGAATAAAGCCTTTTAACATATTCTAGCGCATTAGGCGCTGCATCATTTCCATCCCTAGCATATTTTATTTCTACCTTATCTCCTTCTTTAACTTCCTCATCTATATTAGACTTATTACCATTAAGCATAATTTCTGCTGGCGAAGCAAGAGTTCCAAAGGCTACTCTTTTAATTCCATTTAAAGTAAATCTGATATTTCTTCCGTTTCTACCAATTAGTACTTTAGGATTCATCCCCCCCTGCATCATTACGTCCATTACTGTATGTTTATGTGAATTAAATAAGCTTATTACTTTATCATTTAAAATTACATCTATAAAATCATGTCCAAACCTTCTTATGGATACTAATGCTATTCCCAAAACTGTTACTCCAGTGCTGCCTAATGAATTATCTTCACATACACATTCTGTTACAGCATCTCTACCTTTAATTGCTATCCTTTGAGGTAATATATTAAGCTTATCCGCTAAAAACTCCTTTAATTTAGGAGTATGTGCTCCTCCTCCTACTATAAAAATAGCATTAGGAGATTTATCTCCATTTAATTCGATAATTTTACTTCCTATTTCATCTGCTATCTTTTTTACTGCTGGAGTAATAAATTTTATTACATCTTCAGAATTTAATTCATTTTCTAATCCTAAAACATCTTTATATACTAATTTATCATTAGTACTGCACTGTCTTTTTATATGCTCTGCTGTATTGAAATCCACAAGATAATTTTGCGCAATAACTTCTGTTACTTCATCACCAGCTAAAGGAACCATACCATAAGCACTTATAGTATCCTTACTACTTATAGCTATATCTGAAGTACCTGCACCTACGTCTACCAAAGCTAAATTTAAAAGCCTTAAGTTTTGAGGTATAGCTGCTTCCATAGCTGCTATAGGCTCTAAAGTCATACTTGCTACTTGAAGTCCAACCTTTTCCATGACAGAATAAAGACTATCCACTACTGACCTTGGAAGAAAGGTTGCTATAACTTCTGCTTCTATGTTTTCTCCCTTATGTGAAAGTAGATTATTTATTATGTATCCGTTCAAATAATAATTTTTTACACTATATCCAACGCAATAAAGCTTTCCTTCTCTTTGTTCATTTATTTTTGCTTCTGCACTTTTTACTGCCGTAAGCTCCAAACTTCTTATAGTATCCTTATCTATTTCCTTATCATAATCAATCTTAAGCTGTGCTTTAGATACCATAGTCCTTAAAAATCTTCCTGCTGCAGCAATTGATACACTCTCCATTTTCATATTAAGTTTTTCTTCTAACTGCTTTTTAACATTGTTTACTGCATTAGCTACCAAACCTATATCATGAATTTGACCATCTATCATGGCCCTTTCTTCATGTTCCACACAATATTCAGCCACTATATAAAATTTTTTATCTCTTACTGTACCTGCTGTACCTATTACAGAACGTGTACCTATATCTAATGCAAATATTACATCTTGTGGATTAATGTTAGTATCGTTCATAATATTTACCTCTTCATTTCTATAATTTAAAAGCTCATAGTTCTAAAAATATGGTCTTTTACCTTATAAACATTATAAATAATTATAAAATATTTGTAAACTAATCTATTCATATTATCAAGTGATTCTTAAGTTCAGATGGAGCTTACTTATAAGAATGACTTTCTCCTTCGACAATAGAAGAAGGAGTTTCATATAAAAAAAGACTTAATTTAATAAGCCTTTATAACATATGAATATTTTATTATTAACTAAATCTACATAATTTCTCATTCCATTTCGATATACAAATATAATCAAGTGGGTTGTCATAGAAAAACCACTTAAATGTCCCACGTCTTGAACCAAAAGTTCTATTAAACTTCTCCAGCATATTATTAAACTTATCATCAGCATACAGATGAGGATCATTCTTATCTATATTTAGAATATATCTATACTCGAAGAAATTGCCTCCATTGTCATTTTCATAAAACATATTAGGATTAGTAGTTAAAAATGTTACTTTTTTTCCTATAGTCTTACTATCACCTAAATGCCTTTTTTCTCCCAATTGCGGAATTAGTTTGCTATACTTTTCACTTGAAAAATGATAAAATATCATTCTTTTACACCTCGTTTCACTTATAATGTTATCACTAATTAGTATAAAAGTATAATATAAAACATTATTTTTAGAGGACAATGAAGGTAAGTTTTCCTCATTACGTCAGAAAACTAATTTATTTTAAAGTTTCTTTTACTAATGCAAAACAAGCTTTAAATTTATATAAGTCAACAATGTTTCACTTTAGTGAAACGAGCCCTCAAAAATTTAATTAAAGATTTTTCGCAGCAAAGCGAAGAAAAATCATCCTTCACTGTCCTCTGTCAATTGTCCTTTGTTCTCTGAAAAAGTTGAGTAATTTATAACCTTCCAGTTTTCAAAAATTCTTTTACCCTTTTATTAATAACTAATTTAATAAAATAGTATCCAATAATAATTACTCCTAATATTTCAGGTCCATATACAAATGGATTTGTTAGCAAATTCACAATATTACTAGCTATCCAATTTCCCTCTGGTCTAGTAGGAAACTTCAGTCCATAAGCTGGCCAGAACAATATACCAGGGTATAACCACATACTGTCCAATATTTGATGTATCAAACTACACACTCCAAGTGTTATAAGTCTATTATTTCTACTTCTCTTAAAATAATATGTTCCTAAAATTATTAAAAACATAGAAAATACTAGAGAATGAGCAAATATTCTACTATTATGAAATGTACTTCTGAAAAAATATGCTCCTATTGGCTTATCTATAATATCTGGAAGCACAGATCCAATGATAACCAACCTGTAATCTATATAAGCCTCATTCTTATCAACCTTTTTCGGCGAAACAGTATTTTCATATAATTTAAAAGCCGCAGTTGTTATTCCTACATGTCCAAAAAATATCATATTTTTACCTCTAAAATTTATATATTATTATTTTTATAGATATTATTGCATTAAACTTTATAATATTCAAGTTTTAAAAATATTGCAAAGTAACATTTTAGTTAAAAGTTAAGTATATATCTATTGAAATATAAGTTTTATATGATACAATTTATAAGTAAAAATTATTTGTATTTTTTAGTACTCAATAGGAGATAGATAACTATGGTGGACTCAAATGAAAACATTAAAGAATTAAAAATTGACTGTAAAAAATGTTTTGGACTATGCTGTACAGCATTATACTTTTCTGCATCTGAAGGTTTTCCAGAAGATAAAAAGGCTGGTAATCCTTGCATAAATCTCCAATCCGACTTTACCTGCTCTGTTCATAAAGATCTTATAAATAAAGGTCTAAAAGGCTGTACTGCTTATGATTGTTTTGGTTCTGGTCAAAAGGTATCTCAAGTTACTTGTAAAGGTGTCAATTGGCATAAAAATTCAGAACACGCTAAGCAGATGTTTGAAGCCTTTTTAATCATGAGGCAGCTTCACGAAATGTTATGGTATATTACTGAAGCATTAATGCTACAAGACAACGTCCAAATAAAGAAAGAAATAAGTTCATTGTTAGAAGATACTAAAAAACTTACTTTACTTGATCTTGATTCTCTATTGTCTCTAGATATAGAAAGTCATAGAAATAAAGTTAATATGTTTCTTAGAAATACCAGTGAACTTATACGCACTAAGACACGCAGTAAAGTAAAGTCTAATTGGAAAAACAAAAAATCACTTTCTAGATCATTAGACTTATTTGGAGCAGATCTTAGAAAAACTAACCTTATAGGTGCAGATTTAAGAGGAGCATGTCTTATTGCTGCAAATCTTAGGGGATCTGATTTAAGTGGAGCTGATCTCATTGGTGCAGATTTGAGAGATGCTGACCTTAGTGGTGCTAATCTTACAAGCAGCATATTTCTCACTCAATCTCAACTTAATACAGCTAAAGGTAATTCAAATACAAAGATACCTGCAAGATTAACTCGTCCAGATTATTGGTCAAAATAGTTAAATAACATTAACTCAACTTTCACAGTTTAAAAATAATGCGACACAACTTTTTAGGTGGAGTCCGCATTGAATATATGGTGTATAAAAGCCAACCGTTTATTAAGGAGCTCTAATGTCTAAAATTTAAAAAATCTCTACCCGCTCAAATGTCCCGTCCTGGGACTTTCGCGGCTTGAATCGCCCTGATTCAAATTACGAGATTTTTTAAATTTTAGACATAAGACCTCCTAAATTCTCTCAA
>NZ_JIBU02000053.1 GCF_000633595.2 Clostridium drakei
TGAAGTGAGTTTTCCTTCACAGCATATATCAGCCGGAATACAGTTGAAAGTTACTTCGCTTTACATACGCTTAAGTCGCAATATTTTTAGATTATTACTTATCTAAAATAACAAGTTCTACAGGACAATGGTCTGATCCCATAACTTCGGTGTGAATGTCTGCATTAACTAACCTTTCCTTTAAGCAATCTGAAACACAAAAATAGTCTATACGCCAACCAGCATTATTTTTTCTAGCATTAAATCTATAAGACCACCAAGAATATACTCCTTGTTTATCTGGATTAAAATACCTATAAGTATCAATAAATCCATTGCTTAAAAGTTCAGTAAACTTTTCTCTTTCTTCATCTGTAAATCCAGCATTCTTCCTATTTGTTTTAGGATTTTTAAGATCTATTTCCTTGTGAGCCACATTTAAATCTCCACACATGATTACAGGTTTTTTCTTTTCCAAAGACTTTAAATAATCTCTAAAATCATTTTCCCATTTCATTCTATATTCTAATCTAGCTAACTGATCCTTAGAATTAGGTGTGTATACTGTTACAATATAAAAATCATCAAATTCTAAAGTAATAACTCTGCCTTCTTTATCATGTTCTTCTATACCAATTCCATATTTAAAATTCAACGGTTTCTTTTTTGTAAATATAGCTGTGCCAGAATATCCTTTCCTTTCAGCATAATTCCAATACTGACGATATCCATCTAACTCCAATTCTATTTGACCTTCTTGTAATTTACTTTCTTGAATACAAAATATATCTGCTTGCGTCTCTTTAAAATAATCTAAAAATCCCTTAGTGACACATGCTCTAATGCCATTTACATTCCATGATATTAATTTCAAAATACATACCTCCAATGTTATCTTTTAGTAAATCATGAAATTTACCATACAAACTTTCTAGCTAACAATATAAGCATAATACGAAGTATTATGCTTATATTATGATAAAATTCACAAGTAAATTATAACACAGATTTCACTAATTATTTCAATATTAATATACCTTATCTACATTATAGCCTTCTTCATTCAAGGCTTTCACTATTTCTTCTATATGATCTTGTCCATTTGTCTCTACTGTAACTTCTAAAGCTACATGTTTTAATCTATCAATAGCCTTAAACTGATTGTGATCTAATTTTATTACATTAGCCCCTTTATCTGATAATATTTTAGATATCTTAACTAATTGTCCTGGAGTATCTTGAAGTTTGACTGAGAAGCAGAATATTCTTCCTCTTGAAAATAATCCATGATTTAAAAGTGATGCTATAGTTACCACATCTATATTTCCACCACTTATTAAAGAAACTACTTTTTTACCTTTAAAATCTAATCTCTTTAAAGCAGCTAATGACATTACTCCTGTTGCCTCTGCTACAAGTTTATGTTTTTCTAGAAGAATAAATACAGCTTCCATAAGTTCTTGATCACTTACTGTAACAATTTCATCTACATGCTTTTTAATTACTTCAAATGTAATATCTCCTGGCTGTTTAACTGCTGCTCCATCTGCAATAGTATCTATGGCATCTGCATAAGTTAATTTACCAGTATTAAAAGATATCTGCATAGGATTTGCATTTTCTCCTTGAACTCCTATTACTTTTATATTAGGATTAATAGCTTTAGCTGCTGTTGATATACCACTTATTAGTCCGCCGCCGCCAATTGGTACTAATATAGCATCTACATCTTTTAACTCTTCCATAACTTCAAGTGCTATAGTTCCTTGACCAGCCATTACATCCACATCATTAAATGGATGAACAAAAGTATATCTATGCTCTTTTTCTAGTCTTTTAGCTTCCTCATAAGCTTCATCATAAACTTTTCCCTTTAAAACTACATTAGCCCCATAATTTTTTGTAGCTTGTACTTTTATTAATGGTGTGGTTTCAGGCATAACAATAGTCGCCTTAATTCCAAGCTTATTTGCAGCATAAGCAACTCCCTGTGCATGGTTACCTGCTGAAGATGCTATTAATCCTTTCTTTTTCTGTTCTTCAGTCAATTTGCATATCTTATTTAATGCTCCTCTTAATTTAAAAGCTCCAGTAATCTGAAGATTTTCTGGCTTTATATAAACCTCATTTCCACTTTCACGACTAAACTCTGAACTATATATTAATTTTG
Organism: Clostridium drakei; assembly: GCF_000633595.2. Lineage (GTDB taxonomy): Bacteria > Bacillota > Clostridia > Clostridiales > Clostridiaceae > Clostridium_AM > Clostridium_AM drakei. Next base: position 2,150 of record NZ_JIBU02000053.1, read on the forward strand.
TATTTACACATATATCCTTTATTCTTTCTTTAGCCTCTTTTACATCACTTAATGTTAAATATTCCTTATCTACTACTAAATTTTCTTTCATTTTTATTGCCCCCTTCTATTTACTTTTAACTTTTGTTACTAGTTTTGTGTTTTGCCCCAATTTTCCAAAAATTCCTCCTTATCCTATTTTTTTAGTTTTATATGTAATTTTCTTGAAATACTGCTAAATTATATATCATCATAATTCTTAACGTTATAACTATGCCTTGATATAGTAGGTAAGTTAATCTACGTTGCTTTAACATGATCTAAAAGTAATTTAAACAGTATTTAACAATTTACTTACAATAAAAAAATCTTTCATCCTTAAAAGCATAATTATCTTATACTTATAAGGACGAAAGATTAAACTTCCGTGGTACCACCTTAATTGCAATTAGCTACACTAACTGCCACTTATTATCAGGTCAACTCTAAACAACTTAACTATATAAATCTATTATTTATAGTGAACCCTAACCATATATCGCTGGTAAACGTCTTTACTTACTTGACAAAAGTCTTTCAATTAAGAAGCTCCGGAGTGATCATTATATATTCACATTAACACTAACTTTCACCTAACGCTAGCTCTCTTTAGTTAACCATCAAATACCTTTTTCTCCATCTCTGCTTTACATATTAAATTTATAAATTATTAACTTGTTAGTAATTATATTTTAATTTTGATAGGTTGTCAATATACTTTTAATTTAATTCTTCAATTCTAATTACATTCTTAATTTTATCAACTATTTCCAAACTCTTTATTTCCTCTAGAGATTTATTGACATTTCCTTCTATAGTTTCATGAGTAACAAGAACTAATGATACAAAATCTTCTTTTTTAGGTTTTTGTATAAATGATAAAATACTCACTTCATTTTTTCCAAGTATAGTAGCTATCTTTCCTAGAACTCCTGGCATATCTTTTACTGTAATTCTTAAATAGTACTGAGATTTAATTTCTGATGAACTAGCTATTTCTCTATTATTGTATTTTATATCCTCAGTATTTACACCTTCTCTATCATTTCTTAAAACGGATATGATATCTCCAACTACAGCACTTCCTGTTGGAAGTTCTCCAGCTCCTCTTCCGCAAAGCATCAAATCTCCAACTGCATTTCCCTTAATAAGAATTGCATTAAAGGAATCATTAACATTAGCTAAAGTATGAATTGCAGGAATCATTGTTGGATGCACTCTAACTTCCAATTTTCCATTTACATCCTTAACTATAGCTAAAAGCTTTATAACATATCCTAATTCTTTAGCATATTCTATATCCTTAGGTCTTATCTTAGTTATACCTTCTACATATACATTATCTACATTTACCTTTGTTTCAAAGGCTAAAGTAGTTAAAATAGACAATTTATAAACTGCATCAAAGCCCTCTACATCAGAAGTCGGATCTGCTTCTGCATAACCTTTTTGCTGTGCCTCTTTAAGTGCACTTTCAAAGTCCATACCCTCTAAAGTCATTTTAGTTAATATATAATTTGTAGTTCCATTTATTATCCCAACAACCTCTTCTATTTTATTAGCTGTTAAGCTTTCATTTATGCTGTTTATTACAGGAATCCCCCCCGCTACACTAGCTTCAAAGTTTACAATAACGCCCATTTTGTGTGCTTCTTCAAAAATTTGTTCTCCATTAGTTGCAATAAGCAATTTATTCGCAGTCACTACATGTTTTTTATTTTTTATAGCATTTAATATATATTGCTTAGCAGGTTCTAATCCACCTATAACTTCTACTACAATTTTTATACTATCATCATTGAATATTTCATCTGCATTAGTGGTTAGAATTTCACCAGGTACATCTACTCCTCTATTTTTTCCTGTATCTCTTACAAGTATCTTCGCAATTTCTATATCATAACCTGCTCTTTTGATTATAGTTTCCCTATTGTTCTTTAATATATTCCAAACACCTTTTCCAACATTTCCTAAACCTAGTAACGCAATTCTAACCTTTTCCATAATTATTACTCCTCTCATTTACACAAGCTAATTTACAAAAGCTCTATATATAGATCTAAGACCTTTTTCAAAATCATCATTTTCAACACCTACAGTAATGTTTATTTCACTAGATCCTTGATTTATCATTCTAATGTTTACATCACCTTTAGCAAGGCCACTAAATACCTTTGATGATATTCCTTTTGTTCTATCCATACCTTTACCTACAGTGGCTATAAGTGCCATATTAGGATGAACATCTATAGAATCTGGATTACATTGTCTTTTTATTTCTTCCAATATATTATCCAATTTATCTCCAAGTTGCTCTTCCTCTATTACTAATGAAACCGAATCTATACCAGATGGCATATTTTCAAAAGATACTCCATTACCTTCTAATATAGAAAGAAGTTTTCTACAAAAACCTTGTTCTGAATTCATAAGCATTTTTTGTACAGCTATAACTGTAAAGCCTTTTTTACCTGCTATACCTGTAATAGTTCCACTATAGTTTATTGGTTTATTATCATCTACAATTAAAGTTCCTTTATCCTGCGGCCTATTAGTATTTCTTATATTTATAGGTATGCATACATCCCTAATCGGAAATATGCTTTCTTCATGAAGTACTTTTGCTCCCATATAAGAAAGTTCTCTAAGTTCTTTATAAGTTATAACTTCTATTGGTTTAGCATCTTCAACTATATTGGGATCTGCCATTAAAAAGCCTGAAACATCTGTCCAATTTTCATAAAGATCTGCTTGAGAACACCTTGCAATTACAGCTCCTGTTACATCAGATCCTCCTCTTGTAAAAGTTTTTATATTTTCATCAGGCATAGCACCATAAAATCCTGGTATAACTGCTCTCTCAACATTTGCCATTCTTTCTTTAAATGCTATTTCTGTAGCTTCTAAGTCCAAAGTTTTGTACTTCTTAAAACATATAACTTCTGCTGCGTCTACGAATTCATATCCAAGATAAGATGCTAAAATCAATCCATTTAAATATTCCCCTCTACTTGCTGTATAATCTGCTGAAGCTCCTTGTTCTATCTTACTTTTTATTTGATCCAAATATTTTTTTATATCTATATTAACTTCTAATTCCTTTGCCAAAGTAACATATCTATCTTCTATAAGCCTAAAAACATCTTCAAAGGATATACTATTTTGTGCATGTGCATGGCACAAATATAAGAGATCTGTTATTTTATAATCCTTTTTAAATCTCTTTCCTGGTGCAGAAGGTACAATATATCTTCTTTTATCATCATCTAAAACTATATTTTTTACTTTTCTAAATTGATCACTATCTGCAAGTGAACTTCCTCCAAATTTAGCTACAACTATATTACTCATTATTAGCCCCCCGTTTATTTTAGTTAAAAATTAATAGTTAAAGAATGAAATTTATTTTAACTATTGATTATTAACTTAACTACATTTAGTTAATTCTGCTTCTCTATTTACAATAACTCCTTGATTTTCTATTTTAAGTTCTTTTACTGCCCACTTACTTTCCAAATTATTCAAAAACTTCTGAATATTTTTAGAAAAATCATTATCCTCTTCCTTAAGCATAACCATAATTGTTGGACCTGCCCCACTTAAAAATACACCCAAACAATTAAGCTTTTCACATTGTTCCTTTACAGAATAAAAATTTTCTATTAGCTGTGCTCTATAATCTTGATGTAACTTGTCTTTACAAGCAAATTTAAGCAAATGAAAATCTCCATTATTCAATGCACTTATTAATAGTGCAGTTCTTCCTATATTATAAATTCCTTGTTTATACTCTACATTTTTAGGCAATACTGCTCTTGCCTTTTCTGTAGACAATGTAAAATTAGGTATAAGTGCGCAAAACTTAATGCCTTCTTTTATATTTACTTTATTATAAACAACTTCTTCACCTTCAGATATAGAAACAGTCATACCTCCACAAAATGCTGGATTTATATTATCAGGATGCCCTTCAACTTCCACTGCCAAATCTAAAAGCTGTTGATTATCTAAAACTCTTCCTGCTAATTCATTAGCACAAACAACTCCTCCTATTACACAAGCAGCACTACTTCCAAGTCCTCTTGATACAGGTATTTCACTTTCTATCTTTATCTTCAAGCCTTTAGGTTTATAACCTATTTTTTCAAAACATCTTTTCATAGCTCTGTATATTAAATTATCTTCATTTTTAAATTTGTCATCGCAGCCTTCAAAGATAAGACCTTCTTCAATTTCTTCTACAATAAATTTATTATACATATTAACTGCTATTCCAAGGCAATCAAATCCAGGACCCATATTTGCACTTGTAGCAGGCACTCTAACTTCTACCATAAATATCACCTACATCCTTAAAAATTTTTTAATAACTTCCTTCATTTCGTACTTTTCACAGGTTGTACTATGATGAATTTCTTTTTTATCTAATCCATATATACCTTTTGGTATTTCAAGTTTCATTTTCTTTGATAAATTTTGTACCATTTCAAATTCGGAAGCGCCTTCATCTGCAAATTTTAACACTTCATTTATGCTCTTTGGAAACTTAAACGGACTTGCTGTTGAAGCTATTACTGAAACACTTTCATCTCCTGTATTTTTCTTGTATTTTTCATAAACATCGTAAGCTACTGCAGTATGAGTATCTATAACATATTTAGATGTTTCATAAGCCTTTCTAATTGATTCAAGAGTTTCTTTCTCTGTAGCAAAATCTCCATAAAGCACTTTCAAATTTTCCTTCATAACCTTTGTTATTTCATACTTTCCTTCTTTTTTAAGCTGTTTCATAAACATATTTATAAGTTCTTCATTTCTATCGCTTATTTCATATAAAAATCTTTCTAAGTTACTTGATATTAAAATATCCATTGAAGGAGAATTAGTTACAGAAAATTCTCTTTTTCTATCATAAATTCCTGTATTTATAAAATCTGTAAGAACTTTATTTTCATTAGATGCACAAATGAACTTTCCTATATTAACGCCCATTTGCTTAGCATAAAAAGCTGCTAGTATATTTCCAAAATTTCCTGTAGGGACAACTACGTTTATGCTTTCCCCATCTTTAATCTTTTTATTTTTTAATAAATTTACATATGAATAAACATAATAAACTATTTGGGGTACAAGTCTTCCTATATTTATTGAATTTGCAGAAGAAAACATATATCCTTTTTCATTTAAATTTTCATTAAATTCTTTATCTGCAAATATATCCTTAACTCCACTTTGAGCATCATCAAAATTTCCTTCTATACCTACCACAAATGTGTTTTCACCTTCTTGAGTAATCATTTGTCTTCTCTGAATTTCACTTACACCATGTTCTGGATAAAACACTATAATTTTTGTTCCGTCTACATCATGAAATCCTTCTAAAGCCGCTTTTCCAGTATCACCTGATGTAGCTGTAAGTATAACTATTTCCTTTTTTACACCTAATTTATTAGCTGCTGTTTTTAAAAGATATGGTAATACACTCAATGCCATATCTTTAAAGGCTAGCGTACTTCCATGATAAAGTTCTAAAAAATATGCTCCTGACTTGTACACCAATGGTGCTATTTTAGGAGTCTCAAATTTTTCATCATAAGCTTTATCTATACAATCTTTAAGTTCATCATCACTGAAATCATCAAAATACTTTTTCATAATATATAATGCAAGTTCCTGATAACTCATATTTTCTAATTCTTCAAAAGGTCTGGTTATCTTAGGAAACTTCTCTGGTATATATAATCCACCATCTTCAGCTATTCCTTTTATTATTGCTTCCGATGACTTTACAACTTTTCCTTTTCCTCTGGTGCTTTTGTATAACATTTATTAGCCCCCTTTTAAGTTAACTTTTTATATATTTTATTTATGTATATTTAGCTATGCTATATATAATATAATGTTTGTGTTAAAAAATCAAGTGTTTTTTTTAGGCGTACACTTTGTATGTATTTGTTTTACTTAAAACCTTTACAAACCAAGTATTTATCAGTATTTTCACGCAATTCTTTCTTTAGATTTCTAAATAATTAAAAATAGCAAATTCATAATATGAATTAAATATATAAATTAAAAAGGTATGAACTTAATATTTCTCCAAAATTAATTTCAAGAAATCTAAATTCATACCCAAATCAAAATTTATCATTTAAAATTATATTATAATTATCATTTTACTTATAAAACTTTATTTAATCTCTTAAAAGAGTCTTTTAACACAAAATATAAATCTTTATATATATCATAAACTTTTTCGTACTTTTTTACATTTTCCTTTATTGGTATAATAGTTTCAGTAACCTTGATTAATTTACAACAAGCTTCATCTACAGTTTTATAAAGTCCACATGCTGCAGATGCTAATATTGCTGCACCATAAGCTGGTCCTTCCTCAGAATTTATAATTTGAACCTTTACATTAAATATATCTGCAACAATTTGTCTCCATAATGGACTTTTAGCACCACCACCACTTAACCTAACTTCATTTATAGGTATCTTTATACTTTTTAAAATTTCTAGCGAATCCTTAAGTCCAAAACATACTCCCTCTAATATTGATCTAGTAATATCACCACGTTTGTGAGTAATATTAAGTCCAATTATAGTTCCTTTAGCATCTGGATCGCTATGAGGAGTTCTCTCTCCCATAAGATATGGCAAAAATATCAATCCACCTGCACCTATTTTTGATTCACCAGCTTCATAAAGTAATTTTTCAAAAGGACTTTCCTTTAAATCTTTATTTACATTTTCTACCCACCATTTGAGGCATGAAGCAGCTGAAAGCATTACTCCCATTTGATGCCATTTTCCATTAGCATGACAGAAAGAATGTAATCTGCTTTCCTCATCCACACTGTAATCATCACTGCTCGCAAAAACTACTCCAGAAGTTCCAAGTACTACAGAAAGCGTACCTGCCTTTACAGTTCCTGTTCCTACAGCTCCAGCCGCCTGATCTCCAGCACCTGCTGCCACTATAGCTGTAGATGAAATACCTGTATAATTTGCAACTTCTTTTGATATTTCTCCAATTATCTCTGAAGATTCATAAACCTTAGGAAGAAATTCCTCTTTTATTTGAAGCAGTTTTAGCATTTCCTGTGACCAAGCTCTATTTTTTACATCAAACATCAATGTACCTGAAGCATCTGAAACATCTGTAGCAATTTTTCCTGTTAATTTAAAATTCATATAATCCTTTGGAAGCAAAATATGAGCTATTTTATTAAATATATGAGGTTCATGTTTTTTAACCCATAATAGCTTTGGAGCAGTAAAACCAGTTAATGCTTTGTTACCTGTATAAAGAGAAAGCTTATCTCTTCCAACTTCATTGTTTAAATAATCACATTCCTCTTGAGTTCTCTGATCACACCATAATATAGCAGGTCTTAAAACATTACAATCCTTATCCAAAAGCACCAAACCATGCATTTGTCCGCTCAATCCAATACCATCTATAGATTTATACTGAGAATCTGCTTTATATACTATCTCCTTTAGCCCTTCTTTAACAGCATTCCACCAATCTTCAGGATCTTGTTCTGCAAAGCCAACCTTAGGATAATGTACATCATATTCCTTACTATTAGAAGCAACCACTTGTCCATTTTCATTCATGATTACTATCTTTACTGAAGATGTGCCTAAATCAATCCCTAGGAAATTCATGAAAATCACCCCTTTATTTATTAATAAAAACTCCGTTTAAATTTATTTATTCAACAGACAATTGACAGAGGACAGTGGATGTAAGAAAAAAACTCACCTTCATTGTCCTCTGTCCTCTGTCAATTGTCCTCTATTTTAGTAATACGATTAATTCTTGCATCTGTAAATATATCAGTTTCATCCATACTCTTTGTAGAGAACTCAGAAACTACTGCACCTTCTTTTCCACCTACAAACCAATGGAGAGTATTAGGTTTTATTGTATATTGTTCACCAGGATTTAATTCTATTTCATGAAATACAGTATAATATTTTTCATCACCAGCTGGTGGTGCAGCTTTTCTATTTTCTGTTACTTCTCCTTCAACATATAAATATACCTTTCCATATCTACATCTGAAGGTTTCTTCTTTACCAAGTTTATTGCTTACAGAAGGATGTCTATGTTCAGGACATGTTTGATTTGATAATAATACCATTTCCTTTGAACATACTCTTTCCGTATTAACATAGATGACTAACTGTAATCCAGTCCTATAAATATCATTGAGTCCAAAATCAGAAACTTCTATATTTTCTTTTTCCTTATCTGTTAAAACTATATGTGCTTTTTCATAATACTCAGTAACAATCTTTTGCAATTTTTTATAATCTTCTACTTTCATAATATCCTCCTGCACAAATTAACACATTTTATTGAAAACTTTCATAGCTTTCATAGCATCCTGCTTCATAGCTTCAATGGCTAGACAAGTAATATCATGATAAAAAACATCCTCTTCTGAAGCATTTATCTTTTTTCTTATGGCTTCTCCTGCAGCACGGGACATATAAGTATAGTAATTAATTTTTCTAACTCCTCTTTCAATTACTTTACGATAATCATCCTCACTAACACCAGATCCACCATGCATAACAATAGGTAACTGAGATTTTTTACGAATTTCACTTAATCTTTCATAATCCAGCTTTGGAGTTTTTAAATATATTCCATGAGCAGTACCAAAGGAAGCTGCAAGAGCATCAATATTTGTCTTTTTAACAAAATCAGCAGCCAAATCTGGATTTGTGTAAAGATCTTTATTTTCTGAGCCTTCCTCTGCTCCAATTTTCTCTCCACCTACACCTGACGTAGTCATAATTCCAAGTTCTGCTTCTACGGAAACTCCTTTTAAATGAGCATCTTTTACTACCTGACATGTTAATTCTACATTTTTTTCATAAGGTAAACTTGAACCATCAAACATTACTGAAGTAAATCCAATCTCCATTGCTTTATAAATTAAATCCAAACTACTGCCATGGTCTAAATGAACACATACAGGTACCTTTGCAGCTTTGGCAGCCTGCAGCATAATAGGTCCTATTATTTCTATAGGAACAATTGATTCATGAACTTCTGCATGAGAAATTATAACTGGCACCTTTAATTCTTCTGCTCCAGCTATTACTGCCCTTACAGCTTCTAAGGTTGGAGTATTAAATGCACCTACTGCATATTCTTTTTTCTCCGCATCCTCAAGTAAATTACAAAGACTAACTAACATTTCTTCTACCTCCAATTTATATTTCTAGTGTAGGCTGTTTAGGCATGGTATTGTATAATTCTAAAATTTCCTTTATATTTTTCACACCACTAGTACTGTCTACTGATGAAAGTGAACAAGCTGCTGTTGCAGTACCAACTTCCATTGCACTATTTATGGAATATCCCATATAAGCTGCATACAATACCCCTGCTACATAGGCATCTCCAGCTCCTACCGTTCCTTTAATGTATACTTTTGGCAAAAGTAAAGATGGTCTTACATAGTAATTTCCTTTTTCATCTATTCCAAAACTGGATTCTGGAGTATGAATAATAGCCCACTGATTAACTCCCATATTCATCAACGTTTTAAGAACGTCCAAAATATTTTCCACAATTAATTTTCCATCTTCATCTCTAAGATTTATCCCTGTGGTTTTTCCCGCTTCAATTTCATTTAAAATACAATAATCAGTATACTTAAGACTTGGCGGCACTAATTTTTTATATCTGTCACTTTCTTCACTAACCACATCTATAGAAGTCTTTATTCCTTTTTCCTTCGCCCTACAGAGTACCCTTGCCATAACAGTTCCATACTCTTGATCTTCAGCATCCATTCCATCCAAAAGCAATATATAACCTACATGCAAAATATCTGCTTCCAAAGTCTCCAAAGAAAAATGTCTTTCTGAAAATTCACTGCTTACTCCTCTATACATGAAGAAAGTACGAGTTTTATCACTTTCATCACTCATCACATCTGTAAAAGAAGTTTTACCTTGTCTTAAAACTCTTTTTAAATTTATATTAGGAAATTGACCTAAAGTTTTTAGTACAAAATCCCCCATATCATCTGCACCAATAAGTCCTATTGCTTTCAAAGGGACACTAGAATCTATTCTAGCTAAATCTATAATGCAATTGCACACAGCACCACCTAAAGAACTATTTACTTCTCGAATAGTAGTCAATTTAGATTTTTGCGGATAAACATCAATTTTTTTTAGATTATCCACTATTAAATTACCTGCAATAGCAATTCCTTTTTTCATGTGTTCCCTCCTAAATATTAAAAGCTAAAATTTTGCTTTTTTCTTTTTTAATGCATCTACATAAACAGCAATTAAAATTACAACACCTTTTACTATATACTGCCAGAAAGAGTCAACATTCATAAGGTTAAGTCCATTACTTAATACTCCTATTACTAATCCACCAATTACAGTTCCACCCATTTTTCCAGAACCACCACTCATGCTTGTACCTCCAAGTACAACAGCTGCAATGGCATCCATTTCTGCTCCATTACCTGCAGTTGGCTGTCCTGAAAACATACGAGATGCAAGCACAATACCAGCAATAGCTGCCATAAGTCCACTAAAAGCATATGGGAAGAAAAGTACTTTATCTATTTTTATACCTGAAAATCTTGCAGCTTCACGATTTCCACCTACAGCATAAATATGTCTTCCTAATTTTGTTTTATTCATTATAAGTACTGAAATAATAAGTATAATAATTAAATAGAATACTGGGGTTGGAAGAAAGTTAAATACATATCCTGATCCTATAAAATTAAATCCATCCGACATAACACGTATTGGTTTTCCACCAGTATATACATAAGCAGCTCCACGAGCTATATTCATAGTTGCTAAAGTAACTATGAAAGGTGGTATAGTAGTTTTTGCAACAACTAGTCCATTAAATACGCCTATAACTACTCCTGATAGTAAACCAGCTATTACAGCCACAGCTACAGGAGCTCCTTGGAATGCAATCAAGCCACCTGTAACTACTCCTGACAAAGCAATTATAGCTCCTACAGAAAGGTCTATTCCTCCTAAAATAATTACCATAGTCATGGCACAAGCTAAATATAAATTTGTAGATGTTTGTCTAAGTACATTCATTATATTTTTCTGTGAAAGAAATACTGGTGATATAAATGATAAAAGAACACATAAAGCAATAAATCCTATTAAAATTCCAAGGTTTTCTCTTAAAAACTGTACAAAAAAATTTCTTTCTTTTTTCTCCTTTGTTATTGTTTCCGTTTGTAGAGACATATTACATTCCTCCTGTTGCATAATGCATAATTTTTTCTTGTGTGAACTCACCTCGAACTAACTGTCCTGAAACACTTCCATTTGCCATAACTAAAACTCTGTCACTCATGTTAATTATTTCAGGTAATTCTGAAGATATCATAATAATAGATACTCCTGAATTAACTAGTTTGTTCATTATTAAATATATTTCTGCTTTTGCAGCAACATCTACACCTCTTGTAGGTTCATCTAAAATTAGAACCTTAGGTTCAGTAGCCAGCCATCTAGCAATAACAACCTTTTGTTGATTACCACCACTAAGATTTCCAACTAATTGATCTGTAGAAGGAGTTTTAATAGACATTTCTTTTACATATTTATTAGCTATATCATTTTCTTTCTTCTTATCTACTTTAATTAAATTAATAAATTTATCTAAAACTTTTAGAGTAGCATTAAACTTTACACTTTGAATAAGGAATAATCCTTCTTCTTTTCTATTTTCAGGTACCAAGCCAATTCCATAATCCATAGCATCATTAGGACTTTTTATATTAACTTTCTTTCCTTCAACAAAAATTTCACCTGAATCAATAGAGTCAAGCCCAAAAATAGCCCTCATAACTTCTGAACGACCAGCACCCATCAAACCAGCCACCCCTAAAATTTCTCCCTTTTTTACATAAAAGCTTACATCATTTAATACTCCTTCTCTTTTTAAATTTTTTACTTCTAAAATAGTTTCTCCTGGTTCATTATAAGTTCTCGTGTAATAATTAGTAAGTGAACGACCTACCATCATGGCAATCAGTTCATCTTTAGTTGTCTCTTTTGTATTCTTTGTTCCAATATATTCTCCATCTCTCATTACAGTTATTCTATCCGATATTTCGAAAAGTTCAGACATCCTATGTGATATATACACTATACCAACACCATTTTCTTTTAAATTTCTAATTGTTTTAAAAAGGAATTCCACTTCTTTATCAGTTAATGAAGATGTTGGTTCATCCATAACAAGAATTTTTGAATTAAAAGATATAGCTTTTATTATTTCAACCATTTGCTGCTCAGCAACTGTAAGTTCGGCAATTAGAGAAGCTGCATTTATTTTCAATTCAAATGAACTCAACAACTTTTGTGCTTCCTTTATCATAGATTTTATATCTACAAATCCACCAGCACCAGTTAATTCTCTGCCTAGATAAATATTTTCTGCCACCGTCATATATGGAACCAATACTAATTCTTGATGTATTATACTAATTCCAAAAGCTTGAGCATCTTTTACAGATTTAACTTCTACTTTTTCTCCATTAATATATATATCACCTTCATCAATGCTATATATACCACCCAAAACCTTCATTAATGTAGATTTTCCTGCACCATTTTCACCCAACAGCGCATGCACTTCTCCTTTTTTAAGTTCAAAATTAACACCTTTTAATGCATATACTCCTGGAAATCGTTTGTTAACATTTTTCATTTGTAGTAAATTGCCTTCCAAATTTCTTCACCTTCTCTCAATATTTATGTTATTAATATGAGCTTTATTCAAAACTCTGAATAAAGCTCATATTAGTGTTTTAAGTTAAATTATTGCCATCCAGTTGTTCCATATTTAGAAACGTTATCTTTGTTAATTAAGAAAGTTTGAACTGGTGTTTTCTTTTCAACATTTTCTTTATTAAGAACCTTATATCCAAGTTCAGCAGATTTAACACCTATTTGCTTTGGAGATTGTGCACCTGTTCCAACAAATTGTCCTCCACTTGCAATTTCCTTTTTAGCATCTGGTGAACCATCTACACCATAAATTAAAATTTTAGATTGCTTAGCAGATTTACATGCTGCAAGAGCACCAAGGGCTGTAGGATCATTTCCACCCATTATAGCAACTATATCAGAATGAGATTGAAGTATGTCATCAGCTAATTTCATAGATGTTTGTAAGTCACCTTTTCCATCTTGTTCTGCAACTATTGTAAAGTTCTTTCCTTCAATAGCACTCTTAAAACCAGCTATTCTATCATTAATAGAATTCATTGTAGGACAGTTAAGTATAGCTATTTTACCACCATTTGGGTATCGCTTTACAAGATCTTCTCCACATACTTTACCTGCATTTTTGTTATCTGAACCAACGTAAGCAGTTACATAATTCATATCCTTAACTTCTGTATCAAAATTGATTATTGGAATATTAGCCTTTTTTAAAGCTTCAAGTCCAGGTCTAACACCTTCCCAATCAACAGGATTTAAGAATACTGCTTCAACACCCTGTGTAATCATATCATTTATTTGATCGATTTGTTTTGAAACATCCATTGCTGGATCCATAGTAATAAGTTGATCACCATTCTTTTCAACTTCTGCTCTGATAGACTTTTCAAGTACTTGGAAGAATGGGTTATTCATTGTCATACAAGTGTAACCAAATTTGTGTTTTTTCTTAGTAGACGAACTTTGTGATGATCCTGATGAACTAGAACCACAACCTACAAATAATCCAACTACTAAGGAAAGTGATAATACGAGACCTAGTATTTTTCTTGTTTTTTTCATAATATTTCCCCCTTAAGATTTTTTTATTAAACCCTTTTGTTAATTTATCAATAGACTATAGTTAAACCTAGCTATAGTTACATTGATCTTTGTCCACATTACTTTCATAAAGCATTTGTTTTCACAATTGTTTCAAGTTAACGTTTACATAGTATTTAAATAAAGATCATAAAATTATGTACATTCATACGTACATTATGGATAATAAATATTTTCCATTTTCGCCATCTACTAATATTCTTAATTACCATTAAATACAAATATTCTTTTATAAAATATTCTTCATATTTTATAAAAATCCTTCTTTAATATTTACTAATAAGTTTAATAAATAATGTTTTTAAAATTTCAGCTATCTCATAGTATTACCAACAAGAAAAGCTTTACACAAACATCATATTTTTTGATGTATTTTCAGCAAACCTTAAAATACATCTTACTACATCGACTTATGCCATTTTAATACATTCATTAAATATCCATAATTTCTATAATTACGTATAATACTTTTATGTTCTGAATTTTCTACACATACGTACATGTTGTTAATTTAATTTTACATAATTTTATTGTAATGTCAATATGGAAGTATAAAAATTTTAAAAAATTTGCTAAAAAATAATAATAAATTGCATATACTAAAACAACTAAATTCCGCATATATCAACTTTTTACGACTTACTGCAGATATAGAAAATTTTATTAAAAATATTTTTTATCCCATAGCTATTTGTTATATGTATCTATATTTTTTAAATGTACGTACAATCATTTTTGTATAAAATAAAATTAAGATACTATCTATATTTAAGAGACAGTATCCTTTAAATTCATTTTAATATTGGATGCCATATATGTACAGCAGTCCATTTACCATATTTACTAGTATAATAAATACCATATTCTTCTCCATAGTTCAATCTTATTCTTTCATTTACATTAAAACTACCATAACCAATTTTCCTCTTAGAAGAATCCTTTTCCTTCAGTAAATTATTAATTTCTCTTAATTTATCTTTTCTAATTCCTATACCATTATCAATTATTTTAATATGAATTTTCTCATTTTGTATGGAACCTTTAATTATTATTTTTCCCTTTCCTCTCTTTTCCTTTATTCCATGATAAATGGCATTTTCAACTAAAGGTTGAAGTATTAATTTAATTACATTATTTTCAAGAATACTTTCATCTACATCAATTTCATAACTTATTTTATCTTCATATCTAACCTTTTGAATGGTCAAATAACTTTCTACATGTTTTATTTCATATTTCAATTTTATAATTTCATCGCCATTATTTAATCCAATTCTTAAGAGGTTTGTTAAATTTCCGACCATTTCAACAACACCTTCTGCTTCATGTTCTTGTGCCATCCATTGTATAGTATCTAATGTATTATAAATGAAATGTGGCTTTATCTGTGATTGTAAAATATTTATCTCTGCCTTTCTTTTGTTTCTTTCTTCAATATGGACTAATTTTATTAAATTTCTAATTTCTCTAATCATATTATTAAAAGAATTACCAAGTTGTCCTATTTCATCATCATACTTACTATTAAATTGAATATCCAAATTGCCCTCTTCAGTTTTTTTCATAAGTCTTCTTAATTTTGTAATTGGATTAACTATTGTTTTTGTAAAAATTATAGCTAATATTCCAGCTAATATTAAAGTTACTATTGCAATAATTAATGAATAATATTTTATGTAAGTCATTGCTTTTAAACTTTCATCCAGGGGAAATACCCCTACAGTTTTCCACTTCGTGTATTGGGAATCTATATCCATTAATTCATAATTCTTATTTTTTATACTTTTAATGATAATTCCATTTGTTTTATCTAAAAACCACTGCTTCTTTATTCTATAAACCACAGGATTAACTGGAGCATATACTATTTCTCCATTTGAATCCAATATATACACAAAACCTGTTTTTCCAGGTTTAATACTTTCAATAACGCTTTTAATAACATCCAACTTCATATCTATAAGGATTACTCCTATACAATCTCCAGTTTTTTTATCTATTATTGCTTTTGACATAGAAACTACATCATCTGCACAATATTCAAAAATATTATTGATATTACGTCCTACAGGCTTACTAAAAAGCTGCACATTATTAGCACTCTTGGATGCCTGAGTGTACCACTTTTCACTTGTAAGCGGTTCTCTTGATATTCTATACATTGTATCACTCACATACATATCATTAGAATTTACTATTATTATTCCAGCAATTTCAGGATGTAAAGTTGTAAACCTAGTTATTTCTCTAGCAGTATCATCTTCAATATTATTATCCTTATTTATGTTATTAGTACTTAAAAATTTTAGCACTGTAGGATCATATGATAAATAATTAATTATATTTTCTGTATCCTTAATATAGAAATCAACATTATTTGTAATTTGTTTAACCATCTGCTGTGTATTAGCATTTTGCTCATCAGTCATTGAGTTTTTATATATCAAGTTGCTTAAGGTAGTTATTGTGATTACAGGCAATAAAATCACCAGAAAAAAATAAAATATCAGCTTAAAACCTATACTGCTATTTAGAAAAAAGTGTATTATTTTCTTCAATTTTACCCCCCCTAATATAATCTAATTTTAAAAATAACGCGATACAAGATACATGTGGAAGTTTGGATTTTAACTTTTACTACGTGATATATAAAAGTTAAAATCCAAACTAGTAACTTCAAGTGTACGCATTTAACACATTGTTATAGGTAATTTTAGGTAAGTTAAAATTATATTTAATTAAAATTATAGCACTTAAAAATCAAAGCGTATCCTGCTAGAAACTTAATATATTAAATTTAAAAACAAGTTGTTTCTTATTTTATAGAAATATCTCGAAATAGATTTATTGCTTAAATTACTTTTTTACGCAATTAGTAATAAATATAGTATGTATACATGTAACGCACTAAGAAGTAACTTTTAACTGTATAGAGACTGATATATGTTGTGAAGAAAGATTCGAACAAATTTTAGAAGTTCTTTGCTTGAGATATTAAAAAATATCGTAATTTTGCCAGGACGACAAAAGCTCCGAAAGCGACAGGACGCCGCATTTGAGGAGGTAGATATTTTTCAATATCTCAAGCATTAGAACTTCTTAATGAAGTGAGTTTTTCTTCATAACATATATCAGCCGGAATACAGTTAAAAGTTACTTCGCTTATGTCGTATAATGCTTATATTTTAAGTTTCACTAATTTGTAACAATTTTTTTCTTCTCATCTCTAATTACAATAACTCTTTGTAATGCTATAAATATGAATAAAAGCATTCCTACTGCAATTTTTGTCCACCATGAATTAAGTGTACCATTAAACATTATAAGACTTTGAATTATACCTGTAGTCAAAACACCAAATAAAGGTCCTATGGCATAACCAAAACCTCCTGTAAGAATTATGCCACCTACAACGCAAGCTGCAATAGCATCCATTTCCATACCATTACAATGTAATCCATATCCAGAAAGAGTATATATAGTAAAAAGTAATCCTCCAAGCGAAGAACAAAACCCTGATAATGTATAAACAAGTATTTTGGTTTTTGCAACAGGAAGCCCCATAAGTAATGCTGAATTTTCATTACCTCCTATAGCATATACTGTCCTTCCAAATCTTGTATACTTTAAAATATACACTGCTAATGCAACTATTATCAAGCTGACAATTACATTGATTGAAACAAATGCTCCTGGCGCAATTGGTATTCTAAATGCTGAAATTTTTGCAAATGTAGGATCATTAATAGTTATAGTATCTATACTTATAAGGTAGCTTGAACCTCTTGCAAAAAACATACCTGCCAAGGTTACAATCCATGGATGTAAATTAAATTTTTGTATCAAAACACCTTGTACTGTACCAAAAACAATTCCAACAAATAATACAAAAAGAATAACTAAATATGGGTTAACACCTTTTCTAAGTAGATCTGAAGTAATCATGCTTACAAAAGCTATCATTGCTCCTACAGATAAATCAATACCAGCTGTAAGTATAGTTAATGTTTCACCTATGGCTACTACTACCAAATAAGCATTATCTATAAATAAATTTGAAAATACCTGTAGTGAAAAGAAACTATTAAAAAATATAGATCCAATCAAAAATAGTATTAAAAATAATGCTATAGTTGCATAAATTGAAATATATTCTTTATTAAGTTTAAGTTTTATTCCTTTAGAAAACTTTTTTGTCATATACTAGCCGCCTCCTTATCTACAATATTTCTATTTCTCTTATTTAACTTTTTAAAGTATTTTTTAAAGTTATCAGTTTGTATCAAACATACTATTATAACAACAATTGCTTTAACAACAAGTGTAACTTCAGGTGCTACTCCTAAACTATAAATAGTTGTAGTTAAGGTTTGTATAAATATAGCTCCTACTACAGTTCCACCTAAGTAAAACCTTCCACCAGCCATTGAAGTCCCACCTATAACTGTAGCAAGAATTGCATCCAGCTCTAGCCACAAGCCTGCATTGTTAGCATCTGCACTTTTTATGTTAGAGCATATAATTATACCTGCTATACCTGCAAGAATGCCACAAATAACATATAAAGAAAATATGATTTTTTTAGAATTTATTCCTGAATATCTGCTAGCATTATTATTAACTCCAATTGATTCTACAAATAATCCTAGTGCTGTTCTCCTCATCAAGTAACACACAATAAATACAAGCAATGCAGCTATGTATACTGCTACAGGAATAAATAAGTAGCCTGTACCTATAAAAATAAATGCTTTATTAGTAAAAGTTAAAATTTGTCCACCTGTTATTAACTGTGCTATACCTCTACCAACTATATATAATATTAATGTACCGACCATTGGTTGAACTCCAATATAGGCAACCAAAACACCATTCCATATACCACATAGTAAACCTACTATTAATCCTGCAATTATAGCTACAGGTACACTGCCTCCTCTTACTATAACAGTAGCTGAAACAGCTGCACTTATAGCAATTATAGAACCAACTGAAATATCTATTCCTTGAGTTGCAATAACTATTGTCATACCTAATGAGATGAGAATAAGAGGAGCCGAGTGATTAAGTATATCTATCAAACTTCCAAACAAATGTCCATCCTTAATTTGTATACTTAAAAAACCTGGTCTTACAAGAAAGTTAAACAAAATCATTCCAATTAAACATACAAGAGGCCAAAATATCTGATTGTGATAAAATTTTGAAAAAATGCTTTCCGATTTAGCTTGCATAATTACCCTCTCCTCCTTCTGCAATAGTTTTCATAATATTGTCTTCCTGTATATCGTCACCAACTAATTCTCCTATGATTTTTCTGTCTCTAAGTACAAATATTCTATCACAACATCTCACTATTTCTTGAAGCTCAGAAGATATGAATAAAATTGTCATTCCACTTTCAGCTAATTTTAAAATTAATTTTTGAATTTCTCCCTTTGCTCCTACATCAATACCTCTTGTTGGTTCGTCAAGAATTAACAACTTTGGATCTGTTGCAAGCCATCTGGCTAAAATAACCTTTTGTTGGTTTCCACCACTTAAATTATTAATCTTCTGTTCCATACTAGGCGTCTTAATACTTAACAAATCTATATACTTTTTTGCAATTTCTTTTTGTTTCTTCATTGGTAAATGTTTAAATATCCCCCTCTTAGCTTGAAGAGCTAATATAATATTTTCCCTTATTGTAAGATCTCCAACTACACCTGCAACCTTTCTATCTTCTGGACAAAAACCAAATCCTTGTTCAATTGCTTTTTGAGGATAAATATAAGAATATTCTTTACCTGAAATATTAATAGTACCATGATCTGATTTATCTATACCAAATATCAATTTAGCAGTTTCAGTTCTTCCTGAACCAAGTAATCCTGCAAATCCAAGAACTTCTCCAGATTTAATTTTTATATTAAAAGGTTCCATTGTTCCTTTTCTTCCCAATTCATGAGTCTTTACTAAATATTCTATTTCTGATTGTACTTTTGATTTTTTTATTGAATTATTGAGTTTATTCATTTCTTCTAAATCTTTTCCAATCATTTTAGATACTAAATCTATACGAGTAAGTTTTTCAGCATCATATGTTCCAATCAAATTACCATTTCTAAGTACAGTTATTCTATCAGATATTTCATAAACCTGATCCAAGAAATGGGTTACAAATATCATAGACATACCTTCAGACCTTAGTTTTCTCATTACTTCAAATAATTTTTTTACTTCGTTATCATCCAAGCTTGATGTAGGTTCATCAAGTATCAATATTCCCCTTGAAATGTCAACAGCACGTGCAATTGCAACCATTTGCTGAATTGCAACAGAATAAGACGATAATATTTTTTTTACATCTATTTTTAAGTTCAGCCTTTCTTCAAGTAATTTTGATGCATTATTATTAATTGCATTCCAATCAATGCTTCCCCTTTTCTTTGGCTCACGTCCAATATAAATGTTTTCAGCTACACTCAAATTGGAACATAAATTTATTTCTTGATAAACAGTACTTATTCCATGTTCCTGTGCATCCTTTGTAGATGTAACTTTAATTTCTTCTCCATTTAAAGTTATATTGCCTTCATCTATTTCATAAACTCCTGTAAGAACTTTAATAAGTGTTGACTTACCTGCTCCATTTTCCCCCATAAGTGTATGAATTTCACCTTTTCTTAGCTGAAAATTTACATTTGAAAGAGCTTTTACTCCAGGAAATGACTTAGAAATATTCTTCATTTCCAAAATTATATTGTTATTCAGCATTAAAATTCTCCCTCCCTTGGAACAAAATATGTTAAAAAAGTTTATAATATAAGAGCTGGATACTATCAAAGCATCCAAGCTCTTGTAATTAAGAACTTATAATTAATATTTTCTATTAGGTAACTCTTTTTTAGCTTGATCCTGTGTAAAAACACTTTCCTTTGATTTTATATTTTTTTCTACCTTCTGCCCTGCTGCTACAGCTTTAGCAGTTTCCAATAACTGAGGTCCTAAAAGTGGATTACATTCAACTATACCATTAGATTTTCCATCAGCCATCATTTGGAACATATCTTTAATACCATCTACTGAAACTATGAAAATGTCTTTTCCTGGTTTTTTACCATATTCTTCTATGGCTTGTATAGCTCCAACGCCCATATCATCATTATGAGACCATAATACATTGATCTTATCTCCATCTGATTTTAAGAAAGCTTCCATAACTTCTTTGCCTTTTGCACGTGTAAAATCGCCTGTTTGTGATTTTATTATTTTGTAATTAGGATAATCTTTAATAGTTTCATTAAATCCTTTTTGACGTCCAACCATTGCACTAGAACCAACAGTTCCTTGCAATTCAGCTATGTTAAGTTTTGCATCTTTACCAAAATGATCTATTATAAGCTTTGCAGCTCTTTTTCCTTCTTCCTCCATATCTGAACCTAAGAAACAAGTATAAAGAGATTCATCTGAAACCTTTACACCTCTATCAACTATTATAACTGGTATTTTAGCATCTTTTGCTTCTTTTAATACTGTATCCCAACCTGTTTCAACAACTGGATCCAAAGCAATTATGTTAACCTTTTGAGCTATAAATGATCTTATAGCCTTTATTTGATTCTCCTGCTTTTGTTGACCATCTGAAAATTTCAGCTCAACATTTGGGTCTAACTTTGGTATTTCCTTTATTGAATTTGTTTCAGCAGTCCTCCAACCACTTTCAGCTCCAACCTGAGCAAAACCTAGTACAATTTTTTTCTTACTTGAATCATTACTACTGCTTGTACTAGTAGAACTTGAACTTCCTCCACATCCTGCAAATATAGATGTTGCAAGAATTACGCTGCTTGCTAATGCCGCTAACTTTTTAAATTTCATTTTCCAATCCCCCCATAACTAATCATTTATATTACAATATAATGATATCATGTTTTATTTTTACTGTATTGGTAATATGAGGTTATTTTTTATACTTTAAAGTTTATTTGTAATATAAATAAATGTATCATAAAATCTTTATGGAATTGAAATTATCTTTTCCGATTTAGAATTATCTCTCAAGTATTTAAATTTATTGTTTAAATATTCATTCACATTATTTCTTGTAATCTTATCACTTTTTAATATTATTTTTTTCTGAATTTTATTTTTTTTATTTAAGATGTTTAAAGCACACTCAAGTGCCTCTTTACCTCCTGTTGAACAAGTAAAAGTCCCATCCAATATCCCTCTGGAAACCAAATCTAATCCTCCGTTTTCACCTGTAAGCCCATCAACTCCAATTATTTTTATATTATGAATTCCTAATTTATATGCCGCTTTATAAGCCCCTAATGCCATATAATCACTATGTGCAAAGATAATATCTATATTTTTATCTTCCTTTAATACTTCTGTAATTTTATCTTCTGCTTCATCTTTCTGCCATTCTCCTATAACAGTCCTCACTATTTTAATATTGTTATGCTGTTTTATGATTTCTCTAAAACCTTTACTTCTATCAATATCTGGATGAGAATTTAATAATCCTTGAACTTCTACAACTCTTCCTTCATTGTTTTCCATAAGATCTACTACCATTTTTCCAGCTTCTTTACCTATGTTTTCATTATCTGGTCCTATATATACACTATAGTTATATCCTTCTACAGCTCTATCTAATATCACTACAGGTACTGATTTATAGGCCTTGCTCACTGTTGGGGTTAATTTTTCAGAATCATTTATTGACACAATTAAAAGATCTATTCCACTATCTAATAATTCATCAATATCTTTTTTTTGTTTATTAGTATCCCCACCTGCGTCTTTATAGATAATCCTTATATTTTTATATTTTTTAGCTTCATTAACAATTTCCTCATTCATTGAAATTCTCCAAGGCTCATATAAATTAGCTTGAGACATTCCAATAACATATTTTACTGCATCAGAATTTTTAATTCTACTATTTTCTATAAAAATTAATGAAAATAAAATAAGAAAAACAATACTTAATGATAAAAAAATAACAAAATTAAATTTTAATTTTCCTATCACTTATACATTACCTCCACGATACTCTGTAGGAGAAACTCCTATGACTTTTTTAAAAGCCTTACAAAAATAATGCTGATTACTATAACCAACAGATTCTGCTACTTCATAAATTTTCATTTTAGGATCTTCCATAAAACATATTGCTTTTTTAATTCTTATATTAGTAATATAATCACTAAAGGATATTCCTATTTCTTGCTTTATAAGTTTACTTAAGTATGAAGAGCTTACATTAAACTGATCTGCAACACTTTGAAGATTCAAATCGTTTACATGATAATTCTTATTGATATATTTCATTGTCAAAAGCACTACAGGCTTGCATTGAGTTTTTTCACTTATTTTATCCACCAATTTATTATAAATGTCTTTCACTTCATTAATACCACTTAACACCTTTTCTTGTTCTGTTACTATGATATATCCAAGGTAGGAATACACTTTTTCTTCTAGTTCAGATCCTAAATTATACCATCGCCTACCACTACATATATTGGTAAAAATGATAATGTTATTATTTTCATCAATAAACACTGCCTCAGGTTTAAACTTTTCCAATAAATCACAGGCTATATTAATTATGGCAAAATTTAACAGTTCTCTATCCCAATTCTTAAAGTACAATTCAAATTTAAACTTTTCAACTACTTTTATTGATATCATACCTATATGCTCTGAAAACTTAATTTTTAAAAACTTTAGTTCATCTATTATGTCCTTATGTGTCAATTTATCTTTAAACCAATTATTAAAAAACACTTGTCTTAATGAATTTAAGTTTTCATCCACTTGCCTGCTTGTCCAGTTTAAATAATTTCTTTTTCTTTCAATTTTACTTAATTCCTGTACAGCTTTTAAAATAGTATCCTTTAAATTTTCTTTATTAACTGGCTTTAAAATATAGTCAAAAACTTTTAATTTTAATGCTTCATGCATATATTCAAATTGATCGTACCCTGTAACTATTATAATAATAGATTTTTCATTTATATTTTTTAACTTTTTTATAAGTTCTAACCCATTTAGAAACGGCATACATATATCTAACATTATTATATGAGGATTCAACTCCTTCACAAGTTTTAATGCTATTTCTCCATCCTCTGCCTCTCCTACTATTTCAATATTTAGTTCAGTCCAATTAATTGAGTTTCTAAGTCCCTTCCTTATTCTTGCTTCATCATCAGCAATTAGAAGTTTATACATTATACTAACCTCCAAACTAAATGAAAAAATCTCCATAATTACATTTTACTATTTTAGTAAATTTTAATCAATAATTTAAAATAATTGTATAAAATGTAATATATGTAACAAAACATTTAATTTGTTTTTAAGTATGACAATAAGTGCTTTATTACATTAAATAGGTAATGCAAGAAAACACTTATCATTTATAAGACCCCTTGTAATTTATTTAAAATATAAAATTAATTATTTTTGCCCATAATAAGCATTTTTTCCATGCTTTCTAAAAAAATGTTTATCCAACAATACTTGATCCATAGGATTTCTATTTCCTTTTAAATTAATTGTATTAAAGGCAATTTTAGACACTTGCTCCATTACCACTGAATGGTAAACAGCTTCATCACAATCTTTTCCCCAACTAAATGGACCATGACCATTTACCAATACTCCTGGAGTAAATAATGGATTAATATTTTTAAATGTTTCCACTATTACATTGCCTGTTTCTTTTTCATATTCTCCCTTTATCTCTCCTTCAATCATAGCTCTAGTACATGGTATTTCTCCATAAAAATAATCTGCATGAGTTGTACCAAATGCTGGCACACTTAATCCTGCCTGAGCAAAACTAGTAGCCCATTCTGAATGGGTGTGTACCACTCCTCCTATTTCTTTAAAATCCTTATACAATACTAGATGTGTAGGAGTATCTGAAGAAGGATTAAAATGTCCCTCAATTATTTTCCCTTGTAGATCAACTACTACCATATCCTCTACTTTAAGTTCATCATAATCTACCCCACTTGGTTTTATGACAACAAGTCCACTTTTCCTATCTATTCCACTTACATTTCCCCATGTATATATAACAAGATTTTTACGAACCAATTCTAAATTTGCTTCTAACACTCTGCTTTTTAGATCCTCTAACATTTTTTACCTCCCAAAATTTTATTTACTTACTTCACTTTTTATATTTTTTAAAGTTTTCATTACATTATTTTCTCCTCTTCCAAAATAATCGTGAAGCTTCTTGTACTCATTATATAATTTTCTATATATTTCCATATTTTCTTTAACAGGTTCATAATGCTCTTCTTTAAGCTTGGCCATATTTTTAGCTGCTTCGAATATATCATCATATCCACCATTCTCTTTTCCAGCAGCTACCGCTGCAAACATTGCTGCACCCAACGCTGGTGTTTGAGGAGATGCAGATATATTTATTCTTTTATTTGTAACATCAGAATATATTTGCATAAGCATCTTATTTTTTTGTGGAAGTCCTCCGCAAGCATAAAGTTCTCTAATAGGTACCCCTGAATTTTCAAAAGTTTCTATTATTATATTCTTACCATAAGCAGTGGCTTCAATTAATGACCTATATATTTCCTCTGGTTTTGTTAAAAGAGTAAGTCCTAAGATCATTCCTGTTAAATCCGTATCAACCAGTACAGACCTATTTCCATTTAACCAATCAAGAGCAAGAAGTCCACTTTCACCTGGTTTTAATTTTGAAGCCTTTTCTTCTAATAATGAATGTATATTAACTTCTTTTTCTAAAGCTTCTTTTCTATATTCTTCTGGTATACAGTTATCCACATACCACTCAAATATATCTCCTACAGCTGACTGTCCTGCTTCATATGCAAAAAATCCTGGCACAGCTCCATCTTCAACTACGCCGCACATTCCTGGTACTATTTTTTCTTCCATTCCTAAAAGTATGTCACATATAGATGTTCCCATAATCATAAGCATATTACCTGGTTCAACTACATTAACTGCTGGTGCTGATACATGTGCATCTACATTTCCTACACACACAGCTGTTCCTGAATTAAGCCCCATATTATCTGCCATTTCTTTTATAAGCTCTCCTGCTTTACTTCCTATGGACACTATTTTACTATTTAGCTTTTCTTCTACTAAATTCTCAAGTCTTGAATCTAGTGCTTTAAAAAATTCTTTTGAAGGATATCCTGTTCTCTTATTCCAAATTGCTTTATATCCTGCAGTACAACTATTTTTAATATCTACTCCTGTCATCTGCATAGTAACCCAATCTGTAGCTTCCATAAATTTATCTGCTTCATTATAAATCTCTGGTGCTTCATTTAATATTTGCCATATTTTTGGTATTAACCATTCAGATGATATTTTACCACCATACCTCTGAAGGAAATCTTCTCTTCTCTCTTTGGCAATTTCATTTAATTTATTTGCTTCTGATTGAGCTGCATGATGTTTCCATAGTTTAGTCCATGCATGTGGGTTGTTTCTAAATTCTTCTATTTGACATAAAACCTTACCATCCTTTGATACTGGCATCATAGTACATGCTGTAAAATCTATGCCTATTCCTATAATATCATCTTTATTCACTCCAGATTTTTTAATAGCTTCAGGTACTGCAGTAAATAACACCTCAATATAATCATCTGGATTTTGAAGAGCCCAATCTGATGAAAGTTTAATATCTGTTCCTGGTAAAAATTCATCAATTACTTCATCCCTATAAAAACTGACCGCTTCACTTAATTGTTTCCCTTCATCTACTGATATAACAACTGCCCTACCAGATTGTGTTCCAAAATCAACACCTACAACATATTTGCCCATAACTTACCTCCTAAAATGTTATTAATAATATTTTCAATTTAATAAATTTACTATTACTATGTAATTTCGTGTATACGTTTTCACAATTGTAAACTTTAAAGGATGCATTATTTTAACTTAATTCATTGATATGTATTATCTAAAAAAGACTCTTTATAACACTTAATATTTAAACTTACTTATAAGTTGATTGCTTTGAATTATCAATATGAGTACAATCGCCAAATGTTGTACGTACATCTAATATTATATTCTTCATATTTATAAAAAACCCTTCTTCAATAGAATATTTTCTAAATAAGTATCACTATAAAATAATTTTTTAAATTAAATATGATCCAATTATAATAGAAAAACTAATTACTGTTTTTAATACATTGGCAAGTTGTTTATTACTTAATTATTATACTAGAAGATTCCTTGTTAAGCTGAATTCCCCTAACAATTGCAGAATTTCTTACTATAAGTTCTGGCTTGTAGATATATTCTAATTTTTCTTCTTTCTTTTCAATCATATTCATTAAAAATCTAGCTGATCTTCTTCCCATTTCCTGTTTAGGATGCCTGATAGTTGTAAGCTTTACTTCTGTTGCAGTAGCTAAATCTGAATCATCATATCCAACAATAGAAATATCTTCTGGAACACTATATCCCATATCTCGTATAGCCTGTAAAACTTGTACTGCTATTTGATCGTTATAGCAAACTATTGATGATGGTCTGTTACTTTTTCTAAGTAGATTGCTAGTAAATTCATAAGGGAAAAAATTTGCTTCACTAGTTTCATATTCTCCTAAATAATCTTTATTTAATTCTATTTTATATTCTTCCAAAGATTTTATATATCCAAGCTTTCTGTTTACACCTTGAAGATCATCTGACTTAAATATACCTGCTATTTCTCTATGACCCAACTGTAATAGATAATTTGTTATAATATTCCCACCCTTTATATCATCCATAATTATATACGCTGGATTTAATGCATCGTATTGTGCATTAATCATAATATAAGGTATACTTTTTTTTTCTAATTCTCTATACAAATCTAAATTTGTATTTTCAAGTGCACTTTTAGTAGGTTCAACAATAAGTCCTAATACTTCACTATCAATTATTTTTTTTAAACATTCTCTCTCTTTTTGTTTTTCGTTATTGGTATTAAATAATGTTAGATTATATCCATAAGAACTTAATACTTCTTCAATACCACTTATGATTGTAGGAAATATATAATTAGATATATAAGTTGTAAGCACGGCTATATTTTTTACCGAATTATCCTTTTCTCTAAAAATACAAAAGGTACCTTTCCCTTGTTCTTTTTGTATATATTTACCATTATTTAGTTCCATAAGTGCTTGCCTAACAGTATGTCTACTAACCTTAAATTTTTCCACAATTTCACTTTCTGAAAGTATTTTTTCTCCATATTTTATTCCACCAGATTCCATAAGTTTTTTAAAATATTCAGCTATTTTAACATACTTAGGTAATTTATCATCATCATAAATCATACTTTTACACCTCTTAAACATTTTACATATACGTACGTGTCATTAATTTAATTTTACATACTTTTATTACTCTGTCAATGGATAAATTAAATTTAAAGCAAATATTTACACTGTCATATACTATAACAAAAACTTACTTGTTTAATTGGAAATTTTTACTTTTAATATGTCCAATTTCATAGTAAAATATTGTTATATAAGGGTTATTTTTCACTTAATTAATACCAAATATGATAGGGAGTGCTAAAGATGTTGAATAACTTTAAAATAAAAGCAAAAATGCTTATTTTATCGTTTATAATGCTTATTATGATATTAATACTAGGATTAGTTTCATTACATAATGAAATTATATCAAATAATAGAGAAATTAATTTATTAGATACTACAATAAGAAAAAACTATACTCCTAAAAGACAATATGATATAGATATAATAATTGCTAAAGAAAAAGAATTAAAATATAACGAACTTATTAAAAATATAATTATTTTTATTATTTTATCTACATTATCCATTTTTTTATCTATTATAATCACATACATTATATCAAAAAATATAACTTTTCCTATACAAATTGCTGTTGACCAAGTAAAACAAATTCCTAACAGTTTGTTAGAAACAAAATTTCCAGAACATTTTAATAATAGAAGAGATGAAGTTGGAGAACTTGTAACAGCTCTTAATAAAATGAACAATTCAATTAACAATATAATTAAAAATGTAAATGTTAAAGCGGATACTATAATGGAAGAAAACAAATTACTTTATAGTACTCTAATGTCTGCTAGTGATGGTATAATATCAACAGACAAAAATGGAAATGTAAGTCTAGTTAATACAACTGCTGAAAAACTTTTAGGCTGGAAAGAAGATGAAGTTTTAGGTAAAGCATTTGATGAAATTTTTAATATTGTAGATGAAAAAACAAGAGAAAAATGTGAAAGTCCATTAAAAATTGTATTTAATACTAAAAGAACTACTGAACTTAATTACAATATTTTATTAATCTCTAAGAAAGGAACTGAAACTCCTATTGAGGATAGTGCATCACCAATTAGAAATAGTGAAGGTTTTATAATTGGAATGATACTTATATTTAGAGATATTTCAGAAAAAAAGAAAAAAAATGAAAAAATACAATACTTAAGCTTTCATGATCAATTAACCAAACTTCATAATCGCAGATTTTTTGAAAATGCATTAGCAAGAATGGATATTGAAGAAAATTATCCTTTAGGCTTTATTATTGCAGATGTCAATGGTTTAAAATTGGCAAATGATGCTTTTGGTCATTTAGTTGGTGATAAACTTTTACAGAAGGCTGCTTATGTAATGAAAAAATCATGCAAAACCAATGATGTTATTGCAAGAATTGGTGGTGATGAATTTGCCATATTGCTTCCTAAAACTAATTTAAGAGGGGCTGAATTATTAGTGGAAAAAATGCAAAAATCAACTTATTTTGAAAAAGTTGGATCTATTAATTTATCAATTTCTTTTGGATGTGCATGTAAAAATACATGTAGCAATAAAATTGCAAACATTTTTAAAAAGGCTGAGAAAAACATGTACAAGCAAAAATTATGTGAAAGTCAAAATATAAAATTAAATATTATAAATATAATAATTGATACCATGTGTGAAAAATTCAAAGGAATTGAAGACTATTATTTAAAAATAAGCAATCTTTGTGAAATGGTAGGCAAACAATTAAACTTGTCTGATAATGATATTGAAGATCTAAGAACAGCAGCATTACTTCACGACATAGGAAATATATCTTTAGATGAGAACATTCTTAATAAACCTGACAAGTTAACTAATCTAGAGCGCTTTGAAATACAACATCATCCTGAAACAGGATATCATATATTAAACTCAGTTAACAATATGGCAAAGGTATCTGAATATGTACTTGATCATCATGAGCGTTGGGATGGTAAAGGATATCCTAGAGGCCTAAAAGGAGATAAAATTCCAATACAATCAAGAATTATTTCTATAATTGATACCTATGCCACACTGATAAATGAAAAACCTTATAGAAAAGCATTTACAAAAGAACAAACCATTGAAATAATTAGAAAAAACTCAGGTACTCAATTTGATCCAGCTATTGTACAAGAATTTATAAAAGTTTTGGAACAAAATAATATTCATTAACATATAAAATTTATAATTTAAGCACATTGCGACATAAGCGAAGTAACTTATAACAATGTAATTATATGCATACACTTGAAGTTACTAGTTTGGATTTTAACTTTTATGTAGTGATATATGGTAAGTGGTTCATCACATAAGCTAAATTGCTTTAATATTATTCTTAGCTTGAAGATTTGGAAAGCCTTAGAACTTTAGTCCTGTCTGAGGGAACCGAGTTTGACAATGTGCTTAAACTGTAAAAGATCTATTTTACATTAGTATCAATTTCTTTTGAAAATATCCAGGATTTTTTTGCAAAATCTCTGCCTTTTATTAATACTTTGTCTCCATGCACTTCTACATACAATCCTTGACTTTCATTATAAAGTCTTTTAATTTTATGGTCTTTTTCTGGCAATATGTCATAATGAACAGCTCCTGTATGAACTGTAGTAAATGTTCCATTGGAATTTACATTATCTATACTCAGCAAAACATGTGTATGCGATGTAAACAAAATAACTTCAGGGTATTTTGACAAAATTTCATTAAGCTCATCTCTTTGTTCTATTCCAATCCAACCTGATATGCTAGTACTTAAATGCTGATGTAAAAATATAAAAATAGGCTTACCTTTTTCATGCTTTTCAGATAACTTCTGCTGCAGCCAATCCAATTGATTTTGTGATAAAAAAGCATTTACTGCTGAACCTGGTTTTTCTGTATTACCAACTTCTGATCCCAGGGATATAAAATGATATCCATTAATCCACTTATCATGATATATAGACTTTTCTCCTGCAAAATTTAAATACATATTTTTAAGCTTTTCAACATCTTCAGAATTATTTTTGCCTCTTGCATAGTCAAAATACTCATGGTTACCAATATTTTTAATTATAATCTTAGGTAATACATTTGATTTTTTATCCAAAGTACTTTCCATTATATAATACTGACTTTTTATCCCCTGATCTACATTATCACCATTAAACACCATTACATCAGCATCATTATTTATATCATGCAAATCATCAATAGCAATTTTCAGTTTACGAGCATCTCCATGTACATCTCCAAGAACAGAAAAATTAAGTTCGTCTTTTTTGTTAATTACTTTTTTATTTACACTACTTACTACTTTTTTAGAATTGATTAACTCTCTATTAATAGTTTTATTTTTATATACAAATAAAAAAATAGCTAAAATTATTACCGTTAATATTACTGTAGTTAATTTCAATTTTTTCATATTATATAAATCACCTGTTATTCTATAAAATTCATTGACAATATAATATCACATTATAATACATAAAACTATATTTTCTTATTTTTAATAAGTGCGGTAATTACATACTTGTTATATAAGCAAAAGAAGATATTTAATAACATTTTTGAAGTTTGCATCAACTATAAAGGAAAAGCCTTAATTCCTATATACTATCCTGCTTGTAAATACAAAGCTTTCTTTTTTCTTATTACCCTCTTAAACTTCCATCCATTTTCTTTAGCTACCTCTTTGAAACTCTTAGATATATCATTTAGATCAAGAATACATTCATGATATTCTCCATTTCCATCATGAGGAAATGTCTTGACTTGTCTAAAAATTGCAGTACCTGATTGAAAAGAGGTTCCAGTATCGCAATCAAATGAAAATCCAGAGCTATTATCTTTTATCATTTCCCACATAAAAACAGTTTTATTTTCTTCATTAAAGTACACAAATGCAGAGTAGTTTATATTTTCAATACCAACTTTCCATATTTTATTTATAAAATCACAATTTATTGATACATCTGTTTCTTGTCCTAATGAATACTTTATTCCTAGCTTATCTAGCTTTAATATAACATTTGAAACTAATATTTGTTTATTCATTACTAATTCCCCCTATTAGTCAATACATTTAATTTCAATGAAGCAAAGCTTATTTATCTAGTTTATATAATTTTATCATAATAAATATTGATTATAAAGTGTTTATTTTCGAAATTTTCTGTTTTTAATTCCAGAAACAATTATTTCAAAATATATGCTCAATAAATTCTTTTTCTATTAATTTATACATAAAAAAAAGCTATAAAATTCAAGGATTAACCCTGTATTTCATAGTTTTTTAATTAAAATTATATTCTATTAAATTGTTTAAATATAATATAGTTACAGTTTACTTAAAGTCTTAATAACATGTTCCTCTTTAAAAGGCTTAACTATGAATCCTTTTGCTCCAATTATAATAGCCTTCTTAACCCAAGTTTCTTGTCCTAAAGCAGAAATCATAACAATTTTACAATTAGGATCTTTCTTTTTTATTTCAGACAGTGCTTCTACACCATCCATCTTAGGCATAGTAATATCCATTGTTACTATATCTGGTTTTAATATTGAATACTTACTTATAGCATCAGCTCCATCTTCAGCTTCCCCCACAACTTCATACCCATTTTTTTCAAGCATCGTTTTAAGTGCAACACGCATAAACATTGCATCATCTACAATTAAGATCTTTTTCATAAAAGTCCACCTCTTTATTATATTAATTCTAATTTTTTCATAACTTCAATTAGTTTATTTGTATCTATAGGCTTAGCAGCATATGCTTCACAACCTAGTTCAAAAGATTTATGAACATACTCTGTATCCATAAGAGCTGTTGTCATTATTATTTTTGCTCTTTTTTCAGGAATAATCCCTCTATCATCCTCAAATTCTCTAATAGCTTTAAGTACCTTTACTCCATCTACTTTAGGCATCATTATATCAAGACAAATAAGATCATAAGGATTATTTTCTTTAACAGCAATTAAATAAGCATCCAAAGTTTCTATACCATCCACTACAATATCACATTCTCCATACTGTGAAAGAAACTTCAATAAAAATCTTCTGCTGGCCAAATCATCTTCTGCAATTAATATTCTCATAGCAGTATCCCCCTAATCATACTTTATTCTTAAATATCTAAAATTGACTTTTTAAGGATTTCAAATTCTTCACTCACTTTCTTAGCATAATAGACAGCTTCATTAAGATCTCCACGTCTTGCAGAAAGTTCTATCTTAAAAGAAATATCCTTTAATTCGTATATATTTATTTCATCAGATAAACTTTTTATTTTATTTGCTAATCTTTCAATAGATGATAATTGTTTTTTCTGCAAGGCTTTATTGAGCTCTTCTATAGAATATAACAATTTTTTCATAATAATTGGTTTTTCTTTGTTAAGAATTCTACTTTCATCATTAAAAAACTCAATTTCTCCATTTTCACCAAATCTTATATTGAAATTTTTCAAATTTTCTTCCTTACTACCTGTTGTATGACTTTCTATAACATTAAACAGCTTATCCATCTTTACAGGTTTAGGTATATAATCATCCATCCCCTTTGATAAAAATTTTTCCTTATCGCCCTTTAAAGCATATGCTGTAATAGCTATAATTGGTGTATGATTTTCAATTTCTTTTTCTCTTATTATTTTTGTAGCTTCAATACCATTCATTACTGGCATTTGAATATCCATAAGTATTACATCATATTTTTTATTTTCGTACATTTTTATTGCTTCTGAACCATTATTTGCAATATCAACAAAATATGCTCTTTCTTTTAACATTCGTTCTATAACTTGTTGATTCAACTTATCATCTTCCACAAGCAATATATTTAATTTTTTAGTTGTCTTATTTATCTTGAAAGGCTGTTTTATTATCTTTTTCACTTCTTTACCAACAGGGAATTTCAAGATAAAATAGAAACTACTTCCTTGACCAAATTTGCTTTTAACCAACAAATTTCCACCCATTATCTTAGTAAGCTGTCTAGATATGGCAAGTCCTAATCCTGTGCCTCCTACTGTTCTTGTAGATGAACTATCTACTTGGCTAAAACTTTCAAATATTGTATTTATGTTCTCTTCTGATATCCCAATACCTGTATCAGTTACACTAAATTCTAACTTAACATGTTCATCAATAGTTTCTATATTCTTTACCTTTAATGAAATTTCTCCATGTTCCGTAAATTTAATTGCATTACTAATTAAATTATTTAACACCTGTCTTAATCTATTTGGATCTCCTATAAGGAACTGAGGTATAGTAGAAGAAAATGTGTAATTTAATTCAATTTCTTTTGCAACTGCAGTTGAAGAATTAGCTCTTATTATTTCTTCTATAAGATTTTTAATATCAAAATTAATATTTTCTATAACTAATTTTCCAGCTTCAAGTTTTGAAAAATCTAATATATCGTTAATAACCTTTAACAAAGAATTTGCGCAAGATTTAGCTGTCATTAAATTTTCTTTTTGCTCACAATTTAAATCAGTTAAAAGAGTTAAATCCACCATACCAACTAATCCATTAAGAGGTGTTCTAATTTCATGACTCATATTTGCCAAAAATTCACTTTTAGCTTTACTAGCTGCTTCTGCTTGTTCTTTTGCTTTTCTAAGTTCTATTTCCTTATTTATTAGTTCTAATTCAATACTTCTAATTCTTGTAATATCCCTAAAAACTACAACTACCCCAATAAAATTTCCATAATCATCTTTTATAGGTGAACTATTAGCTGAAATATATTTTTTCCTATTATCCTTTGTTATTAGTCCCGAATTTTTAGTAAGTCCAACTGACTTTCCCAATTTAATTACATTATCAATTGGACTTCTAATTTTTTCACCCGTACTGATATTTATCAAAGGAAAAATAGTATTAAAATTTTCATTTTTTGCTTCCTTTGATAACCATCCCGTTATTTCTTCTGCTGCTGAATTTAAAAACATAATTTTCCCATTAACATCAACAACAATTACACCATCAGCCATACATGATAAGGCATTAATTAGAAATGAATTGTTATTATTTAAAATACTATTTTCAATCATTCATTTAACTCCAATTCCTTATCAGTTAAAGCAATTCTAGGTGAATTATTTTTGCCATACTTTTTACTTTCATTTACTTTTTTCAAAAGTTCTAATACTTCAGGACTAAATTTTTCTGTTTTACCATAATAATTATCTATTTTCTTCAACTTAAATCTTTCTACTTCTTCTTTTAACATTTCAGCTTGACCATATAGCTCTTCACTTGAAGCTGCAATTTCTTCAGAAGTTGCAGAATTAGTCTGAACTACATTTGACACTTGCATGATTCCTTGATTAATTTGTTCAATACCCAATGCTTGTTCATTTGATGCTTCAGCTATACCTTTTACAAGCTCTGCTACTTCTGAAACATCTTTAACTATTTCACTTAATGCTGATGCTGTTTCAGATGCTATTTTAGTACCACTTTCAACTTTTTTAATAGAACCTTCAATCATATTTGTAGTTTCTTTAGCTGCATTAGCAGAACGTTCAGCTAAATTTCTCACTTCTTCTGCAACTACTGCAAAACCCTTTCCATGTTGTCCAGCTCTTGCTGCTTCAACTGCAGCATTAAGAGCGAGTATATTAGTTTGAAATGCAATTTCATCTATAACCTTAATAATCTTTGAAATGTTTGAAGATGATTCATTAATATCTTCCATTGATTTTAACATTTCCTTCATATGTTCATTACCTTTAATAGCAGTTTCTTGGGTAGCATAGGCAAGCTCATTTGCTTTACTTGCACTATTACTGTTTTCACTTGTTTGAGAAGATATTTCTTCCATAGAAGCAGTTAGTTGTTCAATTGAACTTGCTTGTTCAGTACTCCCTTGTGAAAGTGCGATACTTGAATCAGACGCTTGCTTTGCTCCTGCTGATACTTCTTCTGCTGCTGCATTTATATTTGACATAGCTTCATTGATATTAGTTGACATTTTCATAAAGGCATCTGCCAATATACCTATTTCATCTTTAGTATCTACTTTTACATATACATTCAAATCACCTTTAGCTATACTATTAGCTGCATTTACAATTTGATTCAAAGGTTTACTTATCATATTGGCAAACAATAACCCTACAAGTACTGCAAGTACAGCTCCTAGCATTATGACTATAATCATAATTATAGATTGACTTTTATAGCTTGCAACATTTATTGCATTCTTTGTTTCCGCATTTTTCTTATTTAAACTTACTAAATCTTGAATTGATTGATCGCTTTTTTCTCTCAAATTTGCAAGTTGAGTCACTTTAGAACTTACTTCTGAATAATTGCCAGCTTTCATTAAGCTCATATGTTCATCTAATGTGTTTTTATACATGGTAAAATTATTCTTTAAAGAATTGAATAAATTTCTTTCCTCTGAAGATTGAATAGTTGGCTCATAATCTTTTTGTATTTGATTACATTCCTCTATTAGTTTTTGAATATCATTTATTCTTTGTTGTACCTTAGAGTTGTCTTTTTCATACAACATTGACAAATAATCTGAACGGATAACAAATAAATCTTTCTGTATATTTTGAGCATCTTGTATCGCAAGTAAATTGTTTTTATACATATCTTCACTTCTGCTGTTAATGTTTCTCATATTGGTAATGCCGATGATTCCAACCACTCCAATAAAAATTACAAGCATAACAAAATACAAAATAATCTTAACTCTTATTTTTAAATTGTAAAACCATTTCATTTTCTATCCCCCTTATTGTTAAATATCATTAAACATTTCTTTTAAAACCATTAATTGACCAAATATTCAGAATAATATCCCACTATCCTTCATCAACCATTACTTTTGGCTTATTACAATTAATATTGGTTAATTCCACAATTTTCAGAACAGACTGCATAAACTAAACTCTTTTGAAATGAACTTTTCACTGATAACTCTTTAGTAGGAGGCTACATTACTAATTAGTTACTTATTTTTTAGAATTGTGATATTTATTCTTCAAGCGTCAATCGGTTTTACATAAATTTTATTCATTTAGAAGCGAATGTTTTATTGGCTATAATTATACTATGCTGGATATATGTTGTCAATTTTTGATGTTATATGAGTTAATTTAGTAAATCAGCTCATATAGCAAACCGTTAAAAATCCATATAAAATACCATATAACATTAATTTTATATATATATTGCTAGTATATTAATATTAAGTTATACTGTATTTAAAAAATTATTTTTCTATGGAAAAAATATACTATATAAAGAATTAAGCTTTCACTAAATTAATATTTTTAACTTAATTCTAAAATTTATACTTATATATTAGGAGGTCTTTTATTATGAACATACTAGTTTGTGGTGGCGCTGGTTATATAGGCAGTCACATGGTTGCTTAT
The DNA here is from genome assembly GCF_000633595.2 of Clostridium drakei. Classification (GTDB taxonomy): domain Bacteria; phylum Bacillota; class Clostridia; order Clostridiales; family Clostridiaceae; genus Clostridium_AM; species Clostridium_AM drakei. Next base: position 39,773 of record NZ_JIBU02000053.1, read on the forward strand.
TTATTAGAAAGTGGTCATGATGTTGTTATCCTTGACAATCTTCAAACAGGCCATAAGGATTCACTTTTAGGTGGAAAATTTTATATTGGAGATTTAAAAGATAATAAAATTTTGGATAAAGTCTTTACTGAAAATAAAATTGATGCTGTTATAGATTTTGCAGCAAATTCTCTAGTAGGTGAAAGTGTAGAAAATCCATTAAAATATTTTGATAATAATATTAGTTCTACTATAAAACTTTTAGAAGCTATGAATAAACATGATGTTAAATATATTGTATTTTCATCTACAGCTGCAACTTATGGTGAACCTGAAAACATACCTATATTAGAACAGGATAAAACTTTTCCAACGAACCCTTATGGTGAATCAAAGCTTGCAGTAGAAAAGATATTAAAATGGTGTGATAAAGCTTATAACATAAAATATACTGCATTAAGATATTTTAATGCTTGTGGTGCTCATATAAATGGAAAGATTGGAGAAGATCACAAGCCTGAAAGTCATCTTATCCCTATAATTTTACAGACTGCCTTAGGTAAAAGAGAAAAAATAATGATTTTTGGAGATGATTATAATACTGAAGATGGTACATGTGTAAGAGATTATGTTCATGTATCAGATCTTGCTTCTGCTCACTCATTAGCTTTAAAAAGACTTAAAAATGGTGGCGAAAGTCAAATTTACAATTTAGGTAATGGAAAAGGTTTCTCTGTTAAAGAAGTTGTAGATGTAGCAAGAAAAGTAACAGGTATAAATATTAAAGCTGAAATTGCTGCAAGACGTGCCGGAGACCCTGCAACTTTAATAGCATCTTCTGAAAAAGCTATAAAAGAACTTGGATGGGAACCTAAATTCAACTCTCTTGAAACTATAATAGAAACTGCATGGAAGTGGCATAAAAATCACTTAAATGGTTACGAAAAATAATTTCATTTAAATATTAATGCTAAAAGTTTAACTACTCTCTACTTTCACAGTTTAAAAATAATGCAACACAAGGATGCAGTGAAAGTTTGGATTTTAACTTTTAGTCCGTGATATATGATAAGTGTGTCATCACGGCTAAATGTTTTAATTATTCTAAAACAATTTAGCTAATGTGATGACACACTTATCATATATCACTACCTAAAAGTTAAAATCCAAACTAGCAAGTTCAAGTGTACACACCTAATTACATCGTCATAAGTAGTTTTAGTAAGTGAAAATTATATTTATAATCATAACTTATAATGCTTAAAAATTAAGGTGCAGCCTGTTGATAGACTAATATATTTCATTTAAAAGTCGGTTGCTTTCTATATTTATAGAAATACCTTAAAAGAAATTTATTATTTAGGTTGTTGAAAAATATAACATAAAAAAATATGCAAGTATCTCATAAAGGTAATAATCAATAAATTTATTATTTTTGCAGGCTGCGCCATAGAGTATTATTAAAATAGCTGAAATATACATAAACTATATAACAGATATTATGAAAGCTACGCTTTTTATTTAGAGCCATATCACAGTATTATGTGTATACGTAATGCACTAAGAAGTAACTTTCAACTGTATGTAGACTGATATATGCTGTGAAGGAAGATGCGAACGAATTTTAGAAGTTCTTTGCTTGAGATATTGAAAAATGGCGTAATTTTTGCCAGGACGGCAAAAGCTCCGAAAGTGACAGGACGTCGCATTTGAGGAGGTAGTCATTTTTCAATATCTCAAGCATTAGAACTTCTTAATGAAGTGAGTTTTCCTTCACAGCATA
>NZ_JIBU02000054.1 GCF_000633595.2 Clostridium drakei
ACTGGCTTATTTAAAATAAGATTTATATCTTACTTTCACTCTGTTTAATTTTCAAGGATCATTGTGCTACCTTTGTTGATAGCTTTTTAATATTACCATGATTTAAAAACTTTGTCAACATTATTTGTTAACTTTTCTCAAACCTCATCATCTCTCGACGACAGTAGTTATTGTATCACAAATTTCTTACTTATTATTGAATATATATATAATTAAATGAGATTATATGCATTTTTTTCAATATATATATGTTTTTCTTAAATATACTTATATTGATACACTAGGAAAAGTTTACTTTTAACAATTACTATATATCATACAACCTAAGCACTATTTACTCAACTTTCACAGAAAAAATTTTTTAATGATAATTATTGACAATTAATTCAATATTTATTATAATATTTTATGTAAAAAGTAATTTGCTGGAGTGGCGGAACTGGCAGACGCACAGGACTTAAAATCCTGCGGGCTTTAAAACCCGTACCGGTTCGATTCCGGTCTTCAGCACCAAGCGAGGTTTTAAACCTCGCTTTTTTTATTTTTTTATATTCATAGCCACAATATCATAGTAATTTAAAGAACACATTCCACTCTTAAAATTTTCACATGTTATGCAACTCACAAACTCAACTTTGCTATTTTTAGATTCATATAAAGAACTATAAGCTGGACACTCTTCTCCTACTGCCATATACATATTACTAACTAACATACTATTCCACCTTTCTAATTCCAACTCTTCTTTAATATCATTTTATTAACATTAAACAAATTCTTATATTATTATTACCATTAAGAACTTTACTTATAAGTTTCAAATTTATATTTCATTATAAAATATTGCATATAACTAAAAAAGACCTTACTCAAGTTCAATCCATATGAACCTAAGTAAAGACTCTTCATTAAATATAAAAAATTATAGTTTATGTGCAAGAACTAGTCCAAGTATTATTAATCCAATAAATATTCTATACACTGCAAAAACTCTCATAGGACGTTTCTTCAAAAATTTAATAAATTTATCTATTACAAACAAAGCTACTATAAATGAAACAATAAAGCCTACTATTAAAGCTATTATTTGTTCTAAATTACATGTAGAAAAAACATTATGTTTGATTAATGATAACCCGGATGCTCCAACCATCATAGGTATAGCAAGAAAAAATGAAAATTCTGCTCCAACTACGGTGGAAAGTCCTGCTATCCAAGCTCCAATAATAGTAGATGCCGAACGTGACATTCCTGGCCACAATGCTAAACATTGAAATGCACCTATAATAAGTGCTTGTCTAGCATTTATATTAGAAATCGTGATGTGTCTGTTATTATTTCTGTACTTATTTTCAGCATAGATCATCCATACTGCTCCTAAAACTAATGCTACTGCAACAGGTATTGGATAAAATAGCTTATCCTCTATCTTGTCTTTTAATGGAAATCCTATTATTATAGCAGGTATACATGCTATAAGTATGATAATCCAAAATCTCAGTCCTGATTCTTTAGCCGAAACTCTTTCACTTGGTAAAAAGTTTAATAAAGTCTCCTTTATTTTATCCCAGTACAATACAACAACAGCCAATATAGCTCCTAATTGTATAACTACTTCAAACATATCTACATATGCTTTAGGATAAGCTGGTGCCTTAAAATTTATTAAATTTCCAACTATAATCATATGACCTGTAGATGATACAGGCAAAAATTCAGTAAGTCCTTCTACTATTCCTATTACAACAGCTTTTAATATAAGTACTATATCCATACATTCACACTCTCTTTCTTTTCATTAATATATAAATAGAAACTTTCATACTGAAAAATTACAATAACAATTTTTATTATACTATTTTTAATAGATAGTTCTCAACTAATAAATTTAAATAAACATTAAATATTAACATTATTTTAGAATTTAATGTTTATTTAAATATTTGATAACTTCAAGCTTATCCAATAAATTAAGTATGTTTTCTACATGATAATTAAATACTGTGCTAATTTGATCATTTTCCTTTTCTCTCATTGGTTCCTTACTAAACATATCTATAACCCTAATATGATTAATTTCATTAAGTCCACATACCTGTTCTATTGATTCAATTATTTTTAAATGTATATATATTTCATTACATACATTAATAATTTTTTTAATTTCATCTACATACATATTTTTTTGCTGTCTTATTCTAATTTCAGAAGTATAAGTATTTAAATTACTTTTCAACTTTAATATTTCATTTTCTAGTTTATCTAGATTTACTCTTTTATGATTACACAATTTTTCTTCCATAATAATGAATACTTTATCTATAGCAAGTATATATTGATCATATAACTTATCCAAGTGTTTAGGTGGAAGTATGAAATAATTTACAAGTACAGCTACAGTTATTCCTATAAAAGTATCAATTATCCTATTAATACTATACATAAGTGGACTTCTTCCATTTAAATTTAACATTATAGCAAGAAAAACAATACAGGATATAGTTATAGATTTATTCCATCCTAATGAATTGCATATAAATATTAAAATTATAATGCCAATACCACAGAGAATTATGTTATTTGGAGATATAAACGCAAATATAAATCCTATAACTGCTCCTGTGATAGTTCCTAACATTCTATTTTTACCAGTCTTAAAAGAATCTGCAACTGAATTTTGCATAGCTATAACTGATGCTATTACCGCATAAAATATATACTCTCTATTAAATACATGAGCCAAAGCTACACATATAGAAACAGATATCGCTGTTTTTATATTTCTCATACCTATTTTCCTAAATTTCATAAAAATACCTACCTTTAAAAAGTTTAATTATATTATTTATCAGGTACTATTCATGATACACAATTTTAAATTCATTTTCCATGAACATGAATTTAAAAATAACTTACTACCTATAAAATGCTATGTAATATTATAAAAATTAATATTAAATTATTCATTATTCTTTTTCACTAAATATATCATGAAATAATAAAAACTTTGTTTTCACTGACTTTATTGAGTAAAAACAAAGTTTTTATTACATTATTTATGCATATTCAACTATTTTTGTTTCTGGACCAGCTTCAATTATATCTTTAGCTACATTTTTAAACTTCATAAAGTTTTCTTTAAATTTATCTGCTAAATCTACAGCTTTACAATCATATTCTTCTTTATCTTTCCAGGTATTTTTAGGATTCAATATTTCAGAAGGTACTCCCGGACATTCTACAGGCATTAAAACCTTAAATATAGGATGTTCTACATACTCTACATCTCTTAACCTTCCTTCAAGCGCAGCTTTTACCATAGCTCGTGTATAAGAAAGCTTTATTCTATTTCCTTTTCCATATCCTCCATTTAGCCATCCTGTGTTTACAAGATATACTTCTGTATTATATTTATCTATTCTTTCTCCAAGTAGCTCAGCATAAACTGAAGGATTCATCAACATAAAAGGTTCTCCAAAACAAGCTGAAAATGTAGCCTTTGGTTCGTTTATCCCTCTTTCAGTCCCTGCTACTTTACTTGTATATCCAGACATAAAATGATACATAGCAGCTTCCTTTGAAAGTTTTGATATAGCTGGCATTACACCAAATGCATCTGCTGTTAAAAAAATAATTGTATTAGGACTTTCACCTATTCCACTTTTTTCAATATTATCTACATACTCTAACGGATATGCTGCTCTTGTATTTTCAGTATATTTATTACTATTATAATCTGGTTGTCTATTTTCATCCAAAACTACATTTTCAAGCATTGTTCCAAATTTTATAGCATTATATATTTCATATTCCTTTTCTTTATCAAGTTTTATAGTCTTAGCATAACATCCACCTTCAAAATTGAATATTCCATCATTACACCAAGCATGCTCATCATCACCTATAAGTTTTCTTTCAGGATCAGCTGATAAAGTAGTTTTTCCCGTACCTGATAATCCAAAAAATACAGCTGTTTTTTTATCTTCACCAATATTTGCAGAACAATGCATTGGGAGAACTCCTTTCTTAGGTAATAAAAAGTTCATTACTGAAAAAATAGACTTTTTTATCTCTCCCGAATATTGTGTTCCACCTATTAATATCACTTTTTTGTCAAAATTTATAAGTATAAAAGCTTCAGAATTTATTCCATCTTCTTTTCCTTTAGCCTTAAAACCTGGAGCAGAAATAACATGAAATTGTGGATGAAAATCTTCCAAATCTTCTAAACTAGGTTTTCTAAATAATTGATTAGAAAATAGTGCTTGAGAAGCATTCTCACATACCACTCTAATAGGCAAATTGTATTCTTTCATAGCACCTACAAATCCATCAAATACAAACACATTTTTGTTTTCCAAATATTCTGTAACTTTCTCATAAAATCTGTCAAATACGATTTCATCTATAGGTAAATTTGTATCTCCCCAATTTACTTTATTTTCTATGCTGCTTTGCTTTACAATGAATCTATCTTTAGGTGATCTTCCAGTGTATTTCCCTGTATTTACAACTAACGCTCCTTTATCTGATAAAATTCCTTCCTCACGTTTAATTGCAAATTCTGTTAATTCAGATACCGTTAAGTTTCTATAAACGTTTTTACAATTTTTAATATTTATATATTCTAACTTTAAGTTCATGTTATCCCCCCTCAACACTATATAATAATTATTACACCTCTAACAAAAAAATGCAAGAAAAAAATTATATTTTTTATTTTTTGCTAGATTTTTTCAATTTACCTTGCAAAAACCTAGCACACTTATGCTATTTTTACAGATAAATGATATACTATTTCAAATGTGATATACTATTTATGCAAGTTTTTATTTTTTGACTTGCATAAAATAAATAGTATTTTTTTACTTACAAAACAATAAATTACTATTGGATTTTTTTGATATATTAATAAAAATACTAATTATTATCTGCAAAGATAATAATTAGTATTTTAAATTTCTCCTTATGATTTTTACTTTTAATTTTAACTAAAATATTATTACACAAATAATATACTTTGTAATAAACTATAATACTGTTATATAAACATCTATCATAACAAAAAACTGCAAGATGATGTTAAAATAATTTTTACTATCAATTTTAAGTCATAGTATCTATGTTACTAGTTTTCTTTTCTAATTAAATATACTGAATAGACTATAAGTAGTGCTCCAATAACTTGAGTAAACATTACTTGTTCTTTCAAAATAAAAAAGTTGGCCATGTATATATTAATAATGCCATTAATGAGAATAATGTAGCTGAAATTATAGCGTAAATATAGCCTTTTTTCAAACAATCACTTCCTAACTAACCATAAATTTAGCATACATTCTATGAAAATCTATAAATGTATTTTATTTCTTATATTTTTTTTCAAATACAGGTTAACATATATAGTAAAGAAAACAAAGCAGGTGATTATATGAAAAAAAGTATTTATGTTTTTACAGCAATTTTCCTATGTTTAACTTTATATTCAAATGTATCTGAAAAATTTTTATTCAATTCATCCTATTACTCTAAAAATAACAAAGTCTCAAGCTCTAGCTGCTTAAGTTTAAATAGTCAATCGTCAAATCCTAAAGAAGTTTATTTAACTTTTGATGATGGCCCTTGTATAAACAATACAAGAAAAATATTAAGTATATTAAAGGACAATAACGTAAAAGCCTCTTTTTTTGTAGTTGGTATAAAAGCAAATGAAAATCCCCAAATATTAAAGGAAATATCCGATAGTGGCATGTGTATCGGTGTGCATACATATTCTCATGATTACAAAAAAATATACAAAAATTTAAGTACCTATCTTGATGATTATGATGCTTGTTATAATGTTATAAAAAAATTAACTGGTAAAACTCCCTCACCATACATAAGACTTCCAGGCGGCTCTACTAATTTAGTTACAAGCAAAGATAATATAAATTCTATAAAAAAAGCTCTACATGAGAAAGGTCTAAGATATGTAGATTGGAATGTATGTTCTGGAGATGCTGAAAGCCATGTAGTAGCTGTAGATAAGATTAAAAATAATGTTATGACTCAATGTAAAAATAAAGATTTCGCAGTAATTTTAATGCACGATACCTACTATAAGTATTTTACTGTAGATGCATTACCTGATATAATAAAATATTTAAAAAATGAAGGTTATGTATTTAAAACCTTCGACGATATATCTCCCGATGAAGAAGACGAAATGATAAAATTAAAAATAATGAACAAGTAAATAATTAGCTCGTACTTCAAATTTTAAAAATATTATGACGTAAGCATATGTAAGCGAAGTAACTTTCAACTGTATTCC
>NZ_JIBU02000055.1 GCF_000633595.2 Clostridium drakei
AAAAAATACAATTCCAGTAAAAATAAAATTTTAACTGGAATTTATGTGCTAAATCTCTGTAATTTAATAAGATATATTGACAATAAAATATATAAATGCTACAATGAACATTACATAGTATATCATTTTAATCATATCATATTTAAAACAAAAAGTCAATACTTTTTTGAAAGGAAGTTTTGGAAATGAAAAATTCTATTGATTTATTTCAAAATGAATTATTAGAAAAGCAAGTTTTTAGTGACATAATTCAGTGTAACGAATTTACAAAAGAATATGGATTAAAATTTTCTTGTGAAGATGTTAAAGAAATTATGAACACAAGAAATATAGCACTTGAAAAAAGTGGAAGAATAGAATTCAATGGTCAAATTATAAGCAAAATTATTGAAGCTTTTTGTGATTCACCATATATATCTCAGTATAACTACAGTGATACAATAAATGAACTTGTAGAAATTTTTTATAATTATAAAAATGAAACTTTAGATTGTATAAGTGATGATGAGTTAATAGAAATTATGGAGGACAAATTTGATAATTATTGTCAGGGCTCATTGGAACTTTTAGAAGGAAGGGTATTATATAAAATTGCTGACAATATAAGAAATGGTTTTAAAGATTATACAAATCTTGATAATGAAAAGGATTGATGAACTATGGGTAAAAGTAATAGTATTGAAAAATATGGTTATTTTTTAGGAGAGAACGTTGATGAAGAAAGTTTTTTAAAAGAAATTTTAGCAATTTGTTATAAGAAAAAATTACTAAATGATAACGACTTAAAAAAAGTATATTATGAAAGAATGGAGCTTTTGAAAGAGAAATTAAAATATTACACAAAGGATGAAAGCAGCTCAGTTAGGGTAGAGATAGTTGAAAGCATCTTGAAATGTATTGATTATACTATAAGCATATATTTGAAGAGCTTTAATAATATGGATCTTGTAATAAGAGAAATAAAAAATACTTGTTTATTCGAAATATTGAGTAAAGGACAGGATTTAATTAGTGAAAAAGTATTATATAGCAAGAAGCTATTATGTCAAATTAGCAAAAATAAACTTAAAGTTGATAATTATTCCTATAATGATACTATAGATTATGGAATTCCATTGTTTTTTAAAGAATATAATAGTTTTTTTGCAGCTCATGAAGGTTCTGGGGCAATAGATTATCAGCTTTACATTGATAACATGAACTATACAGGTATTGAATATATATATAATTATTTAGAGACTTTAAGTTTAGAAAATGAGTTTTGTCATAAATTTTATATTAGTGAAATTAATAACTTGTTAAAAGCTTATAGCAAAAACTGTGAATTGTTGTTAATAAATATATTTGAATTGGTGTTCATTAATTCAATAGGAATGATTATTTGTGGCAAACAGCTAAATAGTCTTAATATTACTGGCTTAGATAGGAAATGTATAAAAAATAAGTTAGAAAAATTATCTTTAGAAGAATTAAAATTAGAATTATTAAAGTGTGTAGAAAAATGTTGCAAAATTTTCTGTATTAAAAATGAGGCATTGGTAGCTTATATGAAAAAGTCTGCATTAAAAGCAGCTTTATTGATAAACGAAAGGATAAGAATAAATAAATTAGAATCAATATTCTTATCCTTCGATGAAGATAGTATGGACGAAATGATTCAATATAATGATGGTGAAAGTATGTCAGATTCTAAATTTAAAAAATTAAGTGAAGAAATTAGAGATTGTTCCTTAGTGGAGGATAAAATAAAGTTAATTAAAGATAAGATTAATAGTTTGAAAGATTTATTCGATATATTAAGTGCTGACTGTCTATTTGAAGATGAATATATTATGTATTTTAAAAGTTTATCTCAAATGGAAGTAGTTCTTTTATCAAGATATATATATGATCTAAGTCTTGAAAATGAATATGAAAAGGAATGGTATAGTGAATTTAATAAGTACATTTCTGGATTAAGTGAAAAAGAACAAAATAAAATAAAAAAACTTATGGAGAGAATACAGTTGTAAATAGTAAATGAATAGAAGTTTTTCAAAATGATTCTAACAAAATAAACTATTTGTATAATAAAAAAATGTGAGTATTGGGAATATAAATAAATTCTTATATAATTTGAAATTATTTATATTCCCCAATTGTTAGTCGTGCATATAAAATCACCCTTTGTTTTTTAAATTTAAAATATACTTTTGTACATAATATAGTATTGCCACATTTTATGTTACTATATAACTATAAATTTAAAAAAATTATGATTTTGGTATATTCCATCGTAATGAATAGACTAATAACATTGGAGGATTTGATATTTCCCAATCTATTACTCCATTATTATCAAAACTTTTTTCATATTTATCTAAGGCAATACGACTATCTATAATTGGAAATATTTCAGCATTTGCAGAACCTTCTCTATAGTTTTTGGATATTTTAATTCTTAATCTAAGATATTTTGTTGGTTCTACTATAGTTGAAGATATAACTGGGTTAGCTTTATTTTCATTGTCTCGTAATTCAAAAGTTAAATGAAGGTTTATTATATCACCTTTCTTATAGATTTTGCCAAAATGAACTTCAAATTGTTGAAAAGAGTCTCGTTTGGTTGTCAATATAATTGTATGATCTTTATTAGCACTACTAATCTTAGTTTTATCGCTGCCAGTCCAATTATATTTATCATAGTATCTATCAATGCTTTTACATAGGACTTTAATCTTAATCTGCTTTTGGTATATTATGTGGTGCATATCTATATATTCATAAGAACATTCTTTTTCTAAAAATATATATTTAAAGTCGGTTTTAGTATATACATTATATATAGGACTGTATTTTTTATATAGAAATAATCCAAACAACCCCACAGTTGCTGCAGTAATAATGGCTATCATGATTGAATAAGGTACCAAATAATCAATGTTAGAAACAACAATATGCGTCGCTAACCCTGTTATTCCAGTGAGCACTATGAAGATTAAATACTTAATAATGTCATAAATTCCTTTACTTAAAACACTTTCTAATATTTTTTTAATACTTCCTGGCATTTTACAACCCCCGGAAATGTAGAGCTTTCACCATATAATATTCTTACTAATTTTTAAATATGACATTAGGGTAAAAAAACATATTTTTTAATATCACAGCTACACTATTTAATATTTAAAATTAAGATTATTTAAATGCACCGTATTTTACTAAGATGTTCTCGATTTTTTCATTTTTACAAAGAGCTAGTGGTGTTAAACCTAAATGATTTCTTGAATTTATATCAAAACCCAAATTTAATAATGTTTTTAAAAATTCTTCAAAATGTTCATCAAGGCAACTTACATAGTCATCATGAAGAAGTGTATTTTGATACTTATCTTTTATGTTTATATCGGCTCCATATTTTGTAAGAAGATTCAATAATTCTACAGAATAACTAAAATTGCAGTAAAATACAGGAGTTTTACCAGATATATTGACAGCATTAACTTCAGCATCTTTTTGTAATAGTATAGTTATTATATCAATATGAGGGGTTGCTCTTGCACAAAGTCTATGAAGAGGAGTTTCTAAAAATTTGCTATGATGGCTGTTGATATCAATGCCGCTATTTATTAATAATATAATTGTTTCAAAATAATTATTTTCACAGTTATCAATGGCATAGTGAAGTATACTTTGAAGTTGAAAATCGGAATTATAATTGTTGGATTCATTTATGTAATTCCTTATTTCATCTATGTTTCCTTTTCTGATAGATGAATAAATTGATTTGTTGTTTAAAGAAAATATATTGCTTAATATACCCAAATCGATTACCTCCTAAAAATAAAATAATTTACAATACATAAAAAATTAGTATTTGTAAACTTGTATAGTAATATTTTAACTTAATTATGTTTGTTCAGTATTAAATTTATCTATTGTTGCTTGGATATTGTTAATCAACTTGCTCACATGGTATCCATCAGCTGCTGCATGTGATATTGTAACTGTAAAAGGCATTAACCATTTTTCATTTTCTTTATGATATTTTCCGTATGTTATAATTGGCATTAGTGATGGAGTAGAACCATTACTATATGTGGAATATCCCGTAAAATTTAACCATGGTACACATGATATACAATAAAAGTTTTCAGGTTGATTTGGTTTAATTTTTATGCCTTTAACATTTGAATATTTTTCAATATCATTTTTATAATTATCATAAAATTTATAAAAATCATCTGTATATTCTGACCAAATATCTGAGAAGGTATGATCATCTTCATGAAAAATGGTATAGCTTGGATGGACAATATCATATACAATTAACTGATTATTTTCTCTAAATCTAATGCGAAATTCTGGCATTAAGTTTATGTTATAAGTAACACAATATATAAATGAAGGGTAAAATTTTAGATTATTCTTTTTTAATGATTCTTTAAACAAAGTAACATCAAGATTTGAAGTTATACTATAACCACACTTAATTTGTTCAGTGTAGTACTTAAAGTGATCTTTTCTTTCCCATTTTTCAAAATCAACTATATGAAACATAAATTAATTCCTCCTTAATATAAAATATTAGTTTCTACATATATAATAATTATATCAATACAATATGTTATATGTAAAATTTGATCATTAGGAGGGTGATCATGTTAAGACAAAATTAAAATCAAGTGATTCATTTTGATTTTACATGGAACTTATAGTAATTAGCTCTGAATCTATGTTATCGTTATCTATATTTAATATTGCCATACTTATAGGTAAATTGAATCTTTTAGGACCAGCGCTTCCTGGATTTAAAAATAATACATTATTGTGTTTTACTTTTACTGGTTTGTGAGAATGACCACTTATAACAACATCAATACCTGCTGCTTGTAAATCTATATCTAGCATTTCAATATCATGAAGTACATATATTAGTCTATTTCCCACTTCTACTATTTCTGTTTTGTTTAATTCATATGCAAAATTACTTTTGTCACAATTACCTCGTACGGCAGTGATAGGAGCAATTTTCTTCAGTTTCTTTAATATGTTGGGATCTACTACATCACCAGCATGTATAATTAAATCACATCCTTTTAGAATTTCTAGAACTTCTTCTCTTAAAAGACCGTGGGTATCAGAAATTACTCCAATTTTATATTTCTTCATAAAAATCTCTCCTTAGTGCATTATATTAATTTTTTGTTGGCTTCATATGTTTTACATTATTAAGAAAGTTAAATTTTTATATTAACTTCAAAAATATATATTTAGAAGATTTTACATTTTAAAATATTATACTACATTTATGTTTATATTGAATAGCTAGCAAAATGTTAGAAAATTATAAATGTGTATTTTTAATATCTCATTTAATTAGAAATTTAAAATTTTTTTATTGAAAAAATTCATTTAAGTCATGAAAACAAAAGATTAGAAAATAAACTATTATAATCCAGATGATTTATTTATTGGTTATTATTCCAAAAAAATTTTAAAATGGGTTGTAATAATTATTATCAAGTAGTATAATAAATTATATAAATATTAAAAGTAAATAATAAAAATTACTTGTTAAATATTGCTCGAAATATTTTGAGATAGCGAATATATTTGTTAGATGACTTTTAAGAGGAGGGAATTAAAGGAGTCACCTGAATTTAAGAAGCTTTCATTGATACAGTTCATTATAAGGGAGACATTCATGAAAATGTTTTGATTTTGGGGAGGTATATTTATGTTTTTTAAAACTACAGAGCAGCATGAAAATTTGAGAACAAAAATTAGGCAATTTGCTGAAGAGGAAGTTAAGCCTATTGCATTTGCATTAGATCAGGAAAATAAATTTCCTTCAGAAGTAATTAAAAAGTTAGCTGATATGGGAACACTTGGAATTCCATATGTAAAAGAGTATGGTGGAGCAGGTTTAGATGTAATCAGCTATGCCATTGCTGTTGAGGAACTATCAAGAGTAGATGGTGGTACAGGTGTAATTCTTTCTGCACATACATCTTTAGGCACATATCCAATTTCTGCTTATGGAACAGAAGATCAGAAGCAAAAATATTTAATTCCACTGGCAAAGGGAGAAAAGCTTGGTGCATTTGGGCTTACTGAAGAAAATGCTGGTAGTGATGCTGGTGGTACTGAAACTACTGCTGTTTTAGAAGGTGATTACTATATTCTAAATGGAGAAAAGATATTTATAACCAATGGAGGCGAAGCTGATACTTATATAATTTTTGCAGTTACTACTCCTAATATAGGGACACATGGAATCAGTGCATTTATTGTAGAGAAAGGCTGGGAAGGTTTTAGTTTTGGGCAACATTATGATAAGATGGGTATTCGTTCTTCTGTAACGGCAGAACTTATTTTCAATAATGTTAAGGTTCCTAAGGAAAACCTATTAGGAAAAGAGGGGGATGGCTTCAAGATTGCCATGTCAACCTTAGATGGTGGTCGTATTGGTATAGCAGCGCAAGCTCTTGGTATAGCTCAAGGAGCTTATGAAAATGCATTAGAATATTCAAAAGAAAGAATTCAATTTGGTAAACCTATTTGTAGACAACAAGCTGTTGCTTTTAAATTAGCAGACATGGCTACAAAGCTCAGATCAGCTAGGTTACTTATTTACAGTGCAGCAGAATTAAAGGAAAATCATGAGCACTACAGCATGGAATCTGCTATGGCAAAACAGTATGCTTCAGATGTTTGTCTTGAAATTGTAAATGATGCTCTTCAGATATTTGGAGGAAGTGGTTATCTTAAGGGTATGGAAGTTGAACGTGCTTATAGAGATGCTAAGATTTGTACAATATATGAAGGAACTAATGAAATTCAACGTGTAGTTATTGCAGCCAGTATTCTTGGTAAAATACCCAAAAGCGATCACACGGCTAGAGTCCCACATGAATCTGGTACAGGTTATCGTAAGAAAATTATTTACAAAGATGGGACTGCTGAAGAAAAAGTAAGTGCTCTTGTGGAAGTTCTTAAGAAGGATGGTTATGATTTTACAATTGGAATTCCTACAGATACTCCTATTAGTAAGGCAGAAAGAGTAGTTAGTGCAGGTAGAGGTATAGGTGAAAGAGAAAACATGAAACTCATAGAAGATTTTGCAGTTCAGGCAGGTGCTGCTATAGGTTCTTCACGTCCAGTAGCTGAAACTCTTAAATATGTGCCAATGGATCGTTATGTAGGAATGTCTGGCCAAAAATTCAAGGGAAATCTTTACATTGCTTGTGGAATTTCTGGTGCAAGTCAGCACTTAAAAGGCATAAAAGATGCTAGTACCATTGTTGCTATAAATATAGATGCTAATGCAAAAATTTTCAAGAATGCAGATTACGGTATTGTTGGAGATTTAATGGAGATATTACCTCTTCTTACTGCAGCTCTAGATAATGGAGAAGCAAAGAAAGAGGCTCCACCAATGAAGAAGATGAAGAGAGATGTTCCAAAGAAAGTTGTTCCAACTTGGAAGCATTATGTATGTAATGGATGCGGTTATGAATATGATCCTAGCATTGGTGATCCAGAAGGAGAAATAGTCCCTGGAACCTTGTTTGAAAATATACCTGAAGAATGGACTTGTCCTGCTTGCGGTGAAGAAAAAAATGCTTTTATAGAAGTTTAATATAGATGATATGTTTTATTTTAAAGGAGGATTAATTAATGTATTGTGTTAGAAAAATAACTGAAGATCTTTATTGGGTTGGAGGCAATGATCATCGTCTTGCCTTATTTGAAAATGTTCATCCAATTCCAAGAGGTGTTTCTTATAATTCATATGTACTTTTAGATGAGAAAACAGTACTTTTTGATACAGCTGACTGGTCAATATGTAGACAGTTTATTGAAAATATTAAAGGAGTTTTAGGAAATAGAACTTTGGATTATATGGTAATTAATCATATGGAGCCAGATCATGCAGCATGTATTGAAGAAATTGTTCTTCGTTATCCAGATGTAAAGATAATATGCACTGAAAAAGCATTCATGTTTATGCATCAGTTTGATTTTGATATAGATGATAATGTGATACAAGTTAAAGAAGGAGATACTATGTCCTTTGGAAAACACAATGTTGTATTTGTGTCTGCTCCAATGGTACATTGGCCAGAAGCTATGGTAACTTATGATACTACAAATGGTGTGCTATTTTCAGCTGATGCATTTGGTTCCTTTGGTGCTTTAGATGGTAAATTGTTTAATGATGAAATGAATTTTGACCGTGATTGGATTGATGATGCCAGAAGATATTATACAAACATTGTAGGAAAGTACGGTCCTCAAGTTCAAGCTCTTTTGAAAAAAGCCAGCAGTATTGAAATTAAAACTATTTGCCCGTTACATGGTCCAGTATGGCGTAATGATCTTGGATACTTTTTAGGCAAGTACGATAAATGGAGTCGTTATGAACCAGAAGAAAAGGGTGTAATGATCGTCTATGGAACAATGTATGGAAATACAGAAGCAGCTGCCACAGATTTAGCAACTAGACTAGTGGAAAAAGGAATGACTAATGTAGTTATGTATGATGTTTCAAAAACTCATGTATCTTATTTGATTTCTGAAACCTTTAAATATAGTCATGTAGTACTTGCTTCTGTAACTTATAACTTAAAGATTTATCCACCAATGCTTAATTATATAATGGATATGAAAGCATTAAATCTTCAAAAACGTACTTTTGCTCTTATAGAAAATGGTACTTGGGCGCCTCAATCTGCTAAATTAATGCATGAACTTTTAGATGAAATGAAAGACATGACTATTTTAGATGGTGAGATGACAGTGAATTCGGCATTGAAAGAAAAAGATGTAGATTCTATGGATGGACTTGCTGATAGCATTATAGAGTCAATGAAGTAAAATTTGTTCCATTATTTTAATTAAAAAACTGTGAAATTATAGATATAGCCCTATAATTTCACAGCTTTTTTATTTCTTTAAATATTTTTACAAAGAATTAACATAAAAAATATGTTATTAAAATTTATTCTTAAGATAGCTTAAATCTTTTCTTTATTATCTTATATAAAATTTCTGCAGTACCTTTAACTCCAAACAAACTACTATCAATTATTATATGTTTATGTTCAATATCTTCAAAAGAATATCCAGCATAATGTCTATAATAATTTTCTCTTGCCGTATCAACCTCTGCAATCATACGAACTGCTTCTCCTGGGTTCATTTTTAATATGTTTACGCAGTTATTAAAACGAGACTCCTTAGGAGCATATATGAATACATTTAAGCAGTCTTTATAATCTTTAAGAATGAAGTCTGAACACCTGCCCACAATGATGCATGATTCTTTGTCAGCTAAATTTGATATTATCTTTCGCTGAGTATCAAATATCTTATTTTGTTTATCAAGTGAACTATCTCCCAAGGGAAACAGCATATTAAAAAAATTTGATGTATAGCTTGTTTCTTCATGATCACTAATGGTGGAGACTGGCAGATTTAACTTTTGTGAAGTGGTTTCCACTATATCTCTATCATAATACTCTATGCCAAGTATTGTAGAAAGTTCTCTTGCAATTGGCCTTCCTAAACTTCCAAATTGTCTATTGATCGTTACACAATACTTTTGCATATATTATCATCTCCAACTATTCTTGCAAGGAATGTTCTTGTACGTTGATTTTTTGGATTTGTAAAGATTTCTTCTGGCTTTCCTTCTTCAACAATATACCCATCTGCCATAAAAATTACTCTATCTGAAACTTCCCTAGCAAATTGCATTTCATGGGTTACTACTATCATAGTCATGCCTTCTTTTGCAAGATCACGCATTACTTCAAGAACATCTCCAACAAGTTCAGGGTCCAATGCAGATGTAGGTTCATCGAAAAGCAAAGCTCTAGGTTCCATTGCCAATGCTCTAGCTATGGCAACACGCTGTTGCTGACCACCAGATAATGTGGTAGGCATTACATTTGCCTTTGAAGCTAAACCCACTTTTTCTAGGAGTTCCAGTGCCTTCTTTTCAGCATTATCCTTTGATTTCTTTTTAGTTAAAATTGGTGCAAGAGTAATATTTTTTAGTACAGTTTTCATAGGGAATAAATTGAATCTTTGAAATACCATACCAACTTCTTCTCGATATTTTCGTAAATCATGTTTTTGAGTACAAACATCTTTATCTTCATAATATATAGTTCCACCAGATTGAAGTTCCAATTGATTAATACAACGAAGTAAAGTACTTTTACCTGAACCAGAAGGTCCAATTATACATATGACTTCACCTTCGGTAACATCAACATTAATATCCTTAAGCACTTCCAGATCACCAAAGTTTTTAGACAAATTTTCAATTTTTATCAAACTTTTCATGCTTTAACCCTTCTTTCGATTTGTTTTTGAATAATGATGAGAATTGAGATTATCACCAGATAGAATACTGCGCCTGCACTATAAGCTTGTATGGTATCAAAGGTAACTGCAGCATAATTTTGAATTTGTTTTGTTATTTCGTTTACTACTATTACAGAAAGTATTGCTGTATCCTTAACTGTAATGATAAATTGATTGAATAGGGCTGGTAACATTGATTTAAAAGCAGGGGGAATGACTACATGCCATAGAGTTTGAAAAGGTGTTAGACCAAGGGACACTCCTGCTTCTTTTTGACCTAGATCAATTCCTTCTAAAGAGCCACGCACTATTTCAGCAATAAATGCACCTGAATTTAAAGATATAACTATAATTCCTGCAGCATTGCTTTGAATATCATATCCAGTAATTTTTGGTATGACAAAGTATACATATAATGCTTGAACAATTAGTGGTGTTCCGCGAATAATCCATAAATAAATATTGGCAATAATTTTTACAATTTTATTTTTGCATTGAAGTGCAAAGCCAGATAAACATCCTATTAAAAATCCAAAAAAGATTCCGAATAATGAAACTTCTAATGTTATTTTTAGTCCTTCCAAAAGCATGGGCATAAGAACTTTTAAAAAACCTAAATCCATAATATCATCCTTTCCTAGCACAAAGTCTGCTACAATACTAGTTATAACCATAGAAAAATAAATATTGAAAGCTTCCCTTGATTAATTCGCATTTTACTAATGATTTGCATTTATTGCAATAATCTGAATAATCAAGGGAAGCTGCTTGTATAAAATTTATGATTTATCTTTATTTAGCAGCTTTACACCACTTATCTTCAAGTTTTGTTATTGTACCATCATCACGTAATTTTTTAACTGCTGTATTTAAAATACTCATTAGTTGAGGATTGCTTTTAGCAGCTTTAAATGAAACTGCAACTGCATATTGTGATTGATCCTGTGCAAACCATTTTCCAACCATTTGAAGTTTTGTATCCTTTTTAGTTGATATATAGTATGCAGTACCAGGAGCATCATGAACTACAGCATCTACCTTTCCATCTTCAAGTGATTGAAGAGCTGTTGTAATAGAGTCATGTATTTGAAGACTATTTTGAGGTACATTGGCAGCGGCCAAATATAAATTGCTGGCAGTTCCTTTTTCTACAGCGACCTTGTATTTACCACCTTTAATACTGTCAATTCCAGTTATTTCTTTTGGACTAGTATTTTTATTAGTAATTACTGTTAATCCTGCGTTATAATAAGTATCAGTGAAATTCATTACTTTCTTTCTTTTATCTGTTGCACAAAGAGCAGCTACAACAAAATCTAGTTTACCTTCAGCAACGGATGTAGTTAATGGACTATAGTCCATAGCTTGTAATTTGTCGCCTTCGATTTTAAAGCCTAAAATTTTTTGTAATTCCTTAAGAAAATCCATATCAAATCCTATTAAAGTTTTTCCATCTTTATCATAATAAGAAAATGGAGCATAAGTACCAGAAGTTCCTATTTTAAACGTGTAATCTTTCAAAGCCCCTTGAAGTTTATCGGCACTAATAGTAGTTTGCGTAGAAGTTGTTTCCTGTTTTGAAGAGCTGTTGCCGCATCCAGCTAGCAATACAATAAGAGTTAAGATTGTTAATGTGGAAAATATCTTTTTTGTTAATAATCTTTTCATGTATGATCCCCCCAAAAATTTAGTAATCAGTGATTTATTGTATACAGAATAGCATCTGTTTAACAGTTTGTCAATAAATAATATATATTTTTGAGTTTTTGTTAATTATATAATTTGTTTTTATCAATGTGTTAATTATCGTATTATTCTTTATTTTCAATATGTTAAAATGTTTACAATAAATTCTTTGCATATTCAATAAATTTTTTTGAAGCAGGGGAAAGATATTTTAAAGATTTTACTCCAATACCTAAACTTCGAAATGTATATGGTTCAAGTGGCAATGAAGTAATTAAGTCAGACCAATCTTTTACAATTAAATTTGGAAGTATGCTGATGCCAAGATGATTTGCAACCATGGAAATAATGGTATGATCATCTGTTGAAGAAAAGTGTATACATGGTGTTACCTTTGATTTCCTTAATGCTAGATGTATATCATAATCGATACCTAACCCATGGATTATAAAAGATTGATTTTGGAAATCAGAAATTTCATAAATACCGTTTTTGGGAATTGGAAAATCTTTTGGCAAAATTGCCATAAGTGGATCATCTTTTATGGGGATCCAGTCAAATTCTTGAGAATTTCTCTTACTGCAAAAACCAAAATCTACGGTATTGTTTTCGATCCAGGATTCTATTTCATCAATACCACCTTCTCTTATATTTATATTAATGCTTGAAAAATCTTTTTGAAATTCATATATGATTTTTGGAAGCCAGTTTATAGCAATGCTTGAATACGTACCAATGGTGATGGAACCTGTAACTAGACCATTTATCGCATTTATAGTTTGTTCCAAATGAGAGTTATTTGCTAAAAGCTGTCTTATAAGCGGAAGAATTGTTTTACCGTTATCAGTAAGGGATACTCCCCGTCTTGTTCGTACAAACAAAGAAAAACCAAATTCATTTTCCAATCCCTTTATTATGTGGCTAACTCCAGATTGGGTATAACCAAGTTTATTACCACTTATTGTGAAATTACCACTATCAGCTACATCAGAAAAAAGTTCGTATTTTTTTAAATCCATTTTACATCTCCTCCTTAAGGCTAAGTATCGAATATCTAACTTAGAAATTTAATTTGTATGTGATATAGTCATGAAAATATATAACTGAATATAAATTAAGCTTGTAATTTCAAGCTTCCACGGAATGTTGATTTTACACATTGAAAACGTATATATGATATTTAGGCATGATAAAATGTAATGTCTAAAATGCAAAAATGTAATTTTACTATTTTAAGAATATGTATTATTATAGTCAAAACGAATTAAAAATACAAATATTGAAAAAAAGTTCACATAGGATAATTTTGTAAAAATGATAAATGAAGTGTAAAGCTATAGCTTTTGATGAACATCATAATTGAATTATCAGCAGTTACTTTGATTAAGGAGGCAGTCTATTAAATTTTACAATTACTGCAAACTAGGAGGTGGTTAATCATAGTAAATACAGTTAAAGAAGAGACTATCCCTATTTAATAAAACTGCTATGATATAAAACAAAATGAAAAAGGTTCAGAATATTAAGTCTTATGGATGAATTGCTAAAATGAATTATTAGAAAATTGTTATTATGAACCATAATTATATTCAAAATGAATTTTTTATGACAAAAATGTTTTGATAAATATTATTAAAACATGTATAGAACATTTCATCAATGTAATTGCAAAAATTTTTAAATTAAGAAAATTTATAGATAAAGGGGAGTATGAATATGAAATTAAAAGATAAGAATTTAACTGAAAAGGATGTAAAGGCATTAGTAAAAAAATATATGATTGATACGTATGAACGTTATGATTTTGTTTGTGAACGTGCAAAGGGTATGTATCTTTATAATGCTAAAGGAGAAAAATATCTTGATTTCTATGGTGGTATTGCTGTAAATAGTGCAGGAAACTGTAATGAAAAAGTTGTTGCTGCAATAAAAGAACAAGTTGAAGATGTAATCCACACCTTCAATTATCCATATACTGTTCCTCAAGCACTTTTAGCAGAAAAAATTTGTAAAACTATTGGTATGGATAAAATATTTTATCAAAATTCAGGAACAGAAGCTAATGAAGCAATGATTAAAATGGCTAGAAAATATGGGGTAGAGAAGTATGGTAAAAACAAATACCATATTATAACAGCAAAAAACAGCTTTCACGGAAGAACCTATGGTGCCTTAACAGCTACAGGACAACCTGATAATGCTTGCCAAATTGGACTTAAGCCAATGCTTCCAGGGTTCTCATATGCGGACTTTAATGATTTGGAATCCTTTAAAGCATTAGTGACAGAAGATACTATTGCAATTATGATTGAACCAGTTCAGGGTGAAGGTGGAGTTATTCCAGCTACTCAAGAATTTATGGATGGTATTAAAGCTCTTTGTGATGAGAAAGGTTTGCTGCTTTTATTAGATGAAGTTCAAACAGGATGGTGTAGAACAGGTAGTATTATGGCATATATGGATTATGGTGTAAAACCGGATATAGTTTCTATGGCAAAAGCTATGGGTGGAGGAATGCCAATTTCAGCTATTTGTGCAACTAAGGAAGTGGCTAAGGCTTTTACTATAGGATCTCATGGAACAACTTATGGTGGTAATCCAGTATGTTGTTCAGCTTCACTTGCTCAAATCAATGAGCTGTTAGATAAGCATTTGGCACAAAATGCTAAAAAAATAGGTAACTACTTTATGGATAAATTAAAGACACTTCCATATATTAAAGATGTTCGTGGTAAAGGACTACTTGTAGGTGTTGAATTTGATGAACCTGTAGGTAAAGATATAAAACATGGATGTTTAGATAGAAAGATGTTGGTTACTTTAATTGGAGATTCTGTAATTCGTATGGTTCCACCACTTATTGCAACTAAAGAACACTGTGATAAAGCATATGAAATTTTGAAAGCATCTGTAGAAGCAGCATACAGAACACTTCAACTTAAAAATGTAGTTTAGAAAAAATATTCAATAGATTTTTATTACTAGTTTTTTATTGACAAATTAAGTTGAAAAACTTATACTTACAAGGGTACAAAAGTTCAAATAAAATTAAATATGAATTGTTAGGTGAGGCTCCTATATTAGATACATGCTACTGCCCAAAAATATCGAGAGATGCCAATGGGTCAACAGGTATTACCGAATTAAGGTTTTACTTAATGTAGCTGAGTTTAACTCAAAGCTATATAGTGCTAAAACTCAACGAAGGATGTTTATAAGAATATTCGTTTATTCGTCTTCAGAGTTTTTTTTGAGAGCCTTTTTTTAAGGCTCTTTTATTTTGTATAGAAGTTTTATATTTTTTATGAAAATTATGACATGAAGTATTTAATTGAATCTAATTTAGAGTTCATTTTGTAATATGAAAGGCGGCGGTAATTGTAATGAGTATTGAGGATGGTGATAATTATTGATTAACGAGTAAAGATTAAGGAGAGTGATTAGAATGAAGTTAGAAAAGACAGTTGTAAATAGAAAGCTTGGAGTACTTGATGTAATTATATTTTTAGTTATTATATCAATATTATATTTGGCAATTGCTCCAGGAATAAAAGGGAATGTAAGTACTAGTGGAATACAGGTTTCAACAGATGTAAGCAATCTTCCAATATATGTATTGAAATCAGTTGGTAGAATGACAGGAGCTTATATTTTATCAGTTATATTTACTCTTATATATGGATATATAGCTGCACATAATGAAAAAGCTGAGAAGGTAATGGTGCCAATATTGGATATTCTTCAATCTATACCAGTATTATCATTTTTACCAGCAGTAGTTTTGGGACTCATAGCAGTATTCCCTAGCCATAATATAGGTTTGGAATTATCTTCTATTATATTGATATTTACTGGACAAGCATGGAATATGACCTTTAGTTTTTATCATTCTATAAAAATATTGCCTAAAGATTTAGAAGAAGCTTCAGGAGTTTTTGGATTAAATAAATGGCAGAAATTTAAAAAGCTAGAAGTACCTTTTGCTGTTATTGGGTTAGTTTGGAATAGTATGATGTCTTGGTCAGGTGGATGGTTCTTTCTTATGGCTTGTGAGATGTTTACATTAAAAGGTAAGGATTTTAGACTTGAAGGTATTGGATCTTTTTTACAAACCGCTGCAACTCAAGGAGACAAGAAAGCGTTACTTTGGGGAATAGCTGCATTAATATTTGTTATTGTGATTTTAGATCAATTAGTTTGGAAACCAGTAACTGTTTGGGCAGATAAGTTTAAAATGGAGCTTACTGAATCTGGCGAAGCACCTCATTCATTTGTACTTACACTTTTGAGAAGATCAGTGATTATTGAGTTTTTAATTAAAAAAATATATGAACCTATTGCAGAAAATTTAAATGATGCTGTAGACAGGTTTGTTGTGAAGCTTGGTAGTAAAGAAAAAATTGAAGAAAAAGGTATAGGTTTTATAATCAGATTGATAGTAAGAATATTGATTTATGGAATACTTTTATATTCAGGCTTTAATGCATTTAAATTATTAATGCAGCTTTCAAAAAATGAATGGGGAAGAATACTTCCTTCTGTAGGGTATTCATTTTTAAGGGTTGTTGCAGCACAAGTTATAGCATTAATATGGACAGTACCTGTAGGAGTAGCTATAGGCATGAATAAAAAAGTAGCAAATGTTTTACAACCTATTATTCAAGTTGTAGCATCAATTCCAGCAACTGCACTTTTTCCTGTGATTTTGATATACTTTATGAATAAACTTGGTGGACTTAATATTGCATCAGTGATTTTAATGCTAATGGGAACTCAGTGGTACATACTATTTAATGTGATTGCAGGAGCAATGGCTATTCCGGAGGATTTAAAAGCTGCAACTAAAACTTTTGGTATTAATGGATGGAAAAAGTGGAAAGTTCTTATACTTCCTTCTATATTTCCTTATCTTTTAACTGGAATGGTAACAGCTACAGGTGGATGCTGGAATGCAAGTATTGTATCTGAATATGTTAACTTTGGTGGAAAAACTATGTCTACTATAGGACTTGGAGCCCTTATATCAGAGGCTACAGAAAAAGGAAATTATCCTCTTTTACTTATAGCTACTATTATTATGTGTATTGTAGTAGTTGGGGTCAATAAAACATTGTGGAAGAGATTATATGTACTATCAGAAGAAAAATTTAAAATAGAATTGTAAAGGGGCGGAAACATGAAAAGTGTAAAAGAATTTATAAAGGTTAAAGGAATTACAAAATATTTTGGTGGCTCAGATAAGCCTACCTTAGAAGATATAAATTTAACTATAAATGAAGGTGAATTTATAGCAATATTAGGTCCTTCGGGATCAGGAAAATCAACACTACTTAGAACCATAACAGGATTAGTGAAGTCAGACAGTGGTGAAGTAATTTTCGATGGTAAGAAGGTAACTGGAGTAAATCCCTATGCTTCTATAGTTTTTCAAACCTTTGCACTCTATCCATGGCTTACTGTTGGTGAAAATGTAGAGCTAGGTCTTAAGGCTAAGGGATTTCCAAAAGATTATACAAAAAGGAAAGCTGAAGAGCTTATAAGCCTTATAGGTCTAGATGGATTTGAAGAGGCATATCCAAAGGAGCTTTCAGGAGGAATGAGACAAAGAGTAGGATTTGCTAGAGCCTTAGCAGTGGAACCGAAGTTGCTATGTTTGGATGAACCTTTTTCAGCATTAGACTTTTTAACTGCCGAAAATTTAAGAACGGAATTAGTTGAATTGTGGCAGGAAAAAAGAATGCCTATAAAAAGTATAATAATGATTACTCATGGCATTGAAGAAGCAGTGCTTATGTCGGATAAAATTGTAATGCTCAGCAGAAATCCTGCACACATAATTGCGGAGATTAAAGTAGATCTTCCTCATCCAAGGAACAGAAAATCACCTGAATTTGAAAAAATAGTTGATAGTGTTTATAAGCTATTAATCAAAGGCAAAAGTGAGGATAGTGAGGAAAAGAAATTAAGTAAAAGTGTGAGTATAGGTAAAGAAAAGGAAGAAAACGGAGAAAAGCTTATTCAGATTCCTGATGCTCATGTTGGTGTGATGTCAGGTTTACTTGAACTTATAGATGATAACAGTGGTAAGATGGATATATATCAATTAGGAGGAGACTTAATGATGGAAATAGATGATCTTCTTCCTAATATAGAAGGCATATCTATACTTAATTTTGCAGAGGTAAAAGAAGGTGATATTTTTATAACTGATCTTGGAAAAGAATTTGTGGAGCTAGATAAAGATGAAAGTAAAGAGTTGTTTAAAAAGCAGCTAGAAGGTATATCCACGTTTAAATTAATAATGAATGTGCTAAATAATAAAAAAAATCATAAAATGAAGGAAGAATTTTTTAAAGAGTTATTTAAACAGCATTTTTCACATCATGAAATTGAAGGAATGATGGATATTATAATTGATTGGGGAAGATATGCTGAATTATTTACTTATGACCATGATTCAGAAGAGCTTTACTTGGATTTGGAAGAAAAACAAGTACTCTAAATATTTTTGAAGGTTCCATGGCAAAATGGTATAATTATCTAAATGATAGTATAAATTTTGTATTTCATATGATATTAATGAAGTGGAGGAGCCAAAATGAAAAATTTTGTAACAGTTGATTGGTTAAAGGAACATATTGAAGATACCAATTTAATAGTTGTAGATTGTAGAGGAGATCTGCTTGATGAAAATTATGGCAGGAAGGTGTATGGACAAGGACATTTAAAAGGAGCTAAGTTTATAAATCTTAGTAATCAGCTATCTTCTGCTGCGAATGAACATGGAGGAAGGAATCCTTTGCCTGGAATTAATGATTTTAAAAATACAATTGAAGGCTTGGGAATAAATAATGGTACTGTAGTAGTAGCTTATGATGAATATAAAATTGCAAGTGCTGCAAGATTTTGCTGGATGTTAAGACATATGGGTCATGAATCTAATTATGTTTTAGATGGTGGAATAGGTAAATGGATAAGTAATGGAAATGATGTTTCAACAGATGTTTTAGAAGTATCAAAAAAAGGTGATTTCAAAATAGGTATAAATGAAAATTTAAAAACTAATATGGAACATGTAAATGAAGTAAAATTAAATCCTGAAGTTTTCATAATAGATTCAAGAACAGAAATAAGATATAGCGGGAAAAATGAACCAATAGATAAAATAGCAGGACATATAAATGGAGCTGTAAATTATTATTGGAAGGACAATTTAAATGATGATAATACAATTAAAGATATATCATATTTAAAGAAAAGATTTAAAAGTTCATTTGGCAAAAAAGAAGTTATAGTATATTGTGGTTCTGGTATAGATGCTGCTTTTAACTTTTTAACATTAGATGAAATTGGTGTAAAAGCAAAACTTTATGTTGGAAGCTGGAGTGATTGGATAACTTATAAGGAAAATATTTAGGAGATAAAAAATGAGAAAAAAGTTATGTATAATATTTTTAATTTTCATTTGTTTAAGCATTATAGGATTCAAATTTTGGGCTCAAAAAAGTGGATTTTACAATAAAAATTCAGAAGGAGTACAAACTAAAAGTACAACTAATGAAAAAAAACGAGAAACGATTAATGAAAAATTACAGAAAGAAATTGCAGTAATCAATTCAGATAAGGATAAAAGTGTTATAAAAAATCGTGAAGCTATAGTACTTGGTGCAAGAAAGGAAGCAGAAAAGAAAGTAAAATATAAAAGTGAATATTATGTAGGTGGATATCCTCCAGATAATGAAGGAGTATGTACTGATTTGGTATGGAGAGCTTTCAAGAATGCGGGTTATAATTTAAAAGATATGGTAGATGAGGATATAAGAAATCATCCTGGTGATTATAAGAGAATTGAAGGAAAACCAGATCCTAATATAGATTTTAGAAGGGTTCCTAATCTTTATGTTTATTTTAAAAAATATGCTCAAAATATTACTACTGAGTTGAAGCCTAATGATGTAGATAATTTAAAGGAATGGCAACCAGGAGATATTTTAACCTTTGACAAAAGTGAACATATAGCTATAGTTTCTGATAAGAGAAGGGCAGATGGTATTCCGTACATAATACATAGTGCACCATCTTATGCTAGAGAAGGTGATGAAATCATGTATTGGATGCCAAAAATAACAGGCCATTTTAGGTTTTCAAAATAAAGCTTGCAATTTATATAAGTCACACTAATAAAAAATATAATTTGAAAAATCAGTTGGTAAAAGGATAGAAACCAGAGTATCTAATTTATATTATAGGTAATCTGGTTTCTGTTTTTATTTTATTAATAATGGAATAAAAGTTAAAATTCAAACTTCCACTGCACCTTTATGTGGCATTATGCTTATATCAAGTCCAAATTTTATATGTGTGAAAATTGAGTAACTATTTATTATTTGTCTTCTCTTTTCTATTTGGATTCAGGAACGATAATTATGTCCTTTGTATATTTATTTAATACTTCACAGCCGTCTTCAGTTGTGATAACAAGATCTTCAATACGAACGCCTATTCCTTCTTCTGGAAGATAAATTCCTGGTTCAACAGAGAAACATTGTCCTGGTTTGATAATGTCTTCATTTACGGAAGAAACATCACCAAACTCATGATCTTCTAAGCCGCAGGAATGTCCAGTTCTGTGTGTGAAATACTTTCCGTATCCTTTTTCTTCAATGTAGTTTCTTGCAGCTAAATCTACGTCACACATTCTGTTTCCAGGTTTTGCAGCAGCAATACCTCTTAAGTTTGCTTCTAGGACAATGTCATAGATTTCTTTTTGTCTTTCGGAAATTTCACCGATAAATACAGTTCTTGTTAAATCAGATGCGTAGTTCTTGTACATTCCTCCAATATCAAGTATAACACAGTCTCCATATTTTCCTTTTGAATCATCTGTTATATGGTGTGGATCTGCTCCACCCTTAGCATATGCTGTAATTGGATCAAAAGATACTTCATTAATACCATGTTTTTTGTAAATTTCACGAACTTTAGCATTTAATTCTTTTTCAGATAAACCTTTTCCTACCCATGGAATTAATTCATCTACTACAAGGTCATTCAATCTTGAAGATTCTCTTAGGAGAGCAATTTCATCTTCATCTTTAATCATTCTTACATAGTCAACTATTAATGAACCGTTTACAAATTTACTTCCGGCACCAAGTTCTTGTAATCTTAATAAGAATTTAGATGGCCATACCTTATCAATACCTATAACTTTATCTTTTTCTACAAATTTAGATAAGATTTCAACTCCATCCTGAATATCGTTGTACCATACGAGTTCTACACCAAGATCTTTTTCTTGTGGGAACAATTCATTAATAACCATTTTATGGTTTCCGTTAACATTTAAGTACAATGCTAATAATCTTTCTCCTGGAATAATCCATTTTCCTGTTAAATAGAAAATAGATGTTGGATCAGAGATAATCATTTGTGAAATTTCATTTTCTTCCATTGATTTTAATATTCTATTTAGTTTTTTTGTATCCATAGTTATTTCCTCCTAAAATTAAGGTGCTAAATACCACTGGGATATTTTTAGTCATTATAATCAATGACTTGTTAGCAACTACGCTTGTAATTCTCCACTTTTATTATGTGATTCTTCATCGTTTACAACTAAACTGTTCAACTTTTTATCTAATGACCAAAGAATAATACCGGCTACAATAGCAATAGCTGCAATTACAAAGTATGCAGATGAAAATTTGAATTTTAATGTAAATTCATATACCCATCCGTAAGATTTTCCTGCAAAGAACACAGCAAGTACCCAAATACTCATCATACTTGTCAATAATTTAGGTGGAGAGAATTTAGTGATAAATGAGTTTCCAAGTGGTGAGAATACCATTTCACCAAGAGATAATACGATACCAAATGCAATAATCCAAGCGAGTGGTGCAAGGTGTCCGCCTCTTGTAACATCTGCCATTGCAAAGATCACATAAGATAAACCTAATAATAACATACCTAAAGCAGTTTTCTTAAACATACTTAAATCACCTTTAGGTCTTTTTGCTAATTTTGTCCACAATCCACCAAGGACTGGTCCTAATGTGATACACATAAATGCATTTAATGAATCGAACCAAGCTGTTGGAACTTTAAAGTTACCTATCATCCAGTTAGCAACAGCATTATCTCCACCCCAGTAGTAATATACAGGCATGTATGCTAAGTACCAAAATACCCAAAATATTACAGAAAAGAAAGATACTAAAACGATAGCAGCAACTCTTTTCTTTTCTATTGTTGTAAGAGGTTTTGATTCTTCTTGTTTCTTTTGTTTTGTTTCTTTATGTTCGTCGATTTTGAATGGCTTTTTACCTGTTTCGCCTAAGAATCTCCATCCAAAAATGAACCAAACAGCGTCAATGAACATCATTATGGCACAAATTAAGAAACAAAAAGCGCATCCTTTAGTTCCTTGAAGTATACCAATAATTGTTGTACCGAAGAAAGAACCAAAGTTAACGAAAGAGTATTGAATAGAAAATGCAGCGTCTAATTGTCTTGGATCATCGAAAAGTCTGCCTGTAATAGCATTTGTTTGACATTTGAATAAACCTGTACCGATAGAAACCAAAATAATCATTAAGTAAACCATAGCAGCGCTTGAAGCTTGCCACCCTACTAGGTAACCTACACCCATCAAAATCATTCCGATTGGAGCAAGGTATCTAGCACCTATAAAACGATCAGAGATAATTCCCCCGATTAATGGTGCAGCATAAGTAAATGCAACTAAGTTTGCAGTCATTTTTGCTCCATCAGCAGGTGTAAGACCAAGTCCTCCCTTTGCTACAGTAGTAACTACGAATAGTGCGATTAACCATTTTGCTGAGTAGAATGCAAATCTTTCTAATGAGAAAGCCAATGAGCATACGTAAAAGCCAAATGGTCTTTTGTTAGTGTTTTCCATTTTTTATCCCTCCCATAAAAATTAAATAATATATGCATTAAAAACTATGTTAGCATCTTCATCAAAAAGATGTATAATAGTTTCAAATACCATATTTTTGAAAATATTATTGTTTATGCAGTGTTCATAATTAAACTGTTTTCTTTATAGTGCTAGGCAAAAAATAATGTAAGAATACGTTTTCAACTAATCATGTTTAAATTATATATCAAATTCAGATTATTTTATATAGTTTTACAGTAAAAATTTCAGTATAATCGTAAAAAATTTAACCAATATGAAAAATATTTATGAAATAAGCATTGACTCTCCACCAACAGGAGAATATATACTTATTAAATGAATGAAAAATAACTAGTAATTATGCTAGTTATTTTATTTTAAATGTCCAAAAGATACATTAAGAAAGAGGGATTATTTTATGCATATTCATTTAAAAGGACTTAGACAAAATAATTTAAAAAATATATCTATAAGTATTCCTAAGGAAAAGATTGTGGTATTTACAGGTGTTTCGGGATCAGGAAAATCAAGCATTGTATTTGACACAATTGCAGCAGAATCCCAAAGACAGATGAATGAAACTTATTCGGCATTTATAAGAGGTAGACTTCCTAAGTATGAAAAACCTCATATAGATTATATAGATAACCTTACAGCATCAGTTATTGTAGATCAAACAAGGCTTGGGGGAAATGCACGTTCAACAATTGGAACAATTTCAGATTTATATGCAAGTTTACGATTGCTTTTTTCAAGAATAGGAATGCCAAAGGTTGGAACTGCATCATATTTTTCTTTTAATGATCCCAAGGGTATGTGTAAAAAATGTGGGGGAATTGGTAAAGTTGCTGCAATTGATATGGAAGCCATGCTAGATAAGAGCAAGACATGGATGGAGGGCTGTGTAAAGGATTCTTTGTATGCACCTGGAAGTTGGTATTGGAAGCAGTACAAGGAATCAGGAATATTTGATATGGAAAAGCCTCTTAGTGAATATTCAAAGGAGGAATATAATCTTTTAATATATGGTTCAAGAGATGGAAAAAGTGAACAGGAATATCCAAAAATCGAGGGATTATATAATCATTATACTCGTTTATATTTAAAAAGAGATACCAGCAATATGAGTAAACATACAAAAAAGAAGTCAGAAAATCTTATAAAAGAAGAACTATGTCCAGCTTGTATGGGAAAACGACTTAATGAAGAAGTTTTAAATTGTAAAATAAAAGGATATTCTATTGCAGATATGTGTGAAATGGAATTTGTAGAGCTTTTAAGAGTACTTAAAACTGTTGATGATAAAAGAACGATTACAATAGTACAATCCATATGTGATGGTTTGAAAAGAATGATAGATATAGGATTACCTTATCTTCATTTAAATAGAGAATCTTCTACCTTATCAGGAGGTGAAGCTCAGCGTGTTAAGTTAGTTAGATATATGGGAAGTAGTCTTACAGGAATGACATATATATTTGATGAACCAAGTACAGGACTTCATCCAAGGGATGTAAATAGAATGAACCAGCTTCTTATAAAATTGAGAGATAAGGGAAACACAGTGCTTGTAGTAGAACATGACAAAGATGTGATTTCCATTGCAGATGAAATAATTGATGTAGGTCCATGTGCTGGAAAAGAAGGTGGAAACATTGTATTTCAAGGAAGTTATAAAGAATTATTAAAGGCAGATACGTTGACTTCAAAAGCCATGAAAATAAATGTACCCCTTAAGGAAAAAGTTAGGAAGGTGCAGGGATATTTTTTTATTGAAAATGCAAAATTATACAATCTTAAAAATATAAATGTTAATATCCCAAAGAATGTAATGACTGTGGTAACAGGTGTTGCAGGGTCTGGAAAAAGCACTTTAATATCTAAAGTATTTGCTGAAACATATGAGGAAAATGTAGTGAAGGTAGATCAAGGACCAATAACAGCCACAAATCGTTCTACACCAGCTACATTTTTGGGTTTCTTTGATGAAATTCGAAAGCTATTTGCAAGTGAAAATGGAGTGGATGAAGGGTTATTTAGTTTTAATTCAAAGGGTGCATGTCTAGTTTGCAAAGGTAAAGGTGTTATTGTAACTGAGTTAGTATTTATGGATCCTGTTATAACAGAATGTGAAGCATGTAATGGGAGCAGATATAGTGAGGAAGCTTTATCCTATAGATACAAGGGAAAGAATATAGTAGAGGTACTATCTATGACAGTGGAGGAAGCACTAATATTTTTTGAAGATAAAAAGATAAGAAAGACTTTACAGGCAATGAAAGAGGTAGGGCTATCATATATGACATTAGGACAGCCATTACAAACTTTATCTGGTGGTGAAAGGCAGCGTATGAAGCTAGCAAAGTATATAAACAATAAAGGTAACATTTATATACTAGATGAACCAACTACAGGTTTGCATATCTCGGACATTAATAAACTGTTGAAGCTTTTTCAAAAAATGGTTGATAGAGGGAATACAGTTATTATCATTGAACATAATCTTGAAGTGATGAAACAAGCTGATTGGATTATTGATATAGGACCAGATGGTGGCAAAAATGGTGGTCAGGTAGTATTTGAAGGAACTCCAAAAGAGATGTTAGAGAAAAGTAATACAATTACTGCTAAGTGTTTAAGAAA
The DNA here is from genome assembly GCF_000633595.2 of Clostridium drakei. Lineage (GTDB taxonomy): Bacteria > Bacillota > Clostridia > Clostridiales > Clostridiaceae > Clostridium_AM > Clostridium_AM drakei. Next base: position 25,616 of record NZ_JIBU02000055.1, read on the forward strand.
AGAAATAGTTGGTTAAAAATAAGCAGATTTGAATTTTATTCAAATCTGCTATATTTTTGAAGGTTAATTACCTGTAGTTCCACTTGATCCTGTGCTAGATGTTTTTGGAGCTGTGTTCTCAGTTGATCCTCCAGTTGAGGCCTTTGAACCTGTATTTCCACTTGAATCACCAGTAGATGCCTTTGAATCTGTATTTTGGGTTGATCCTTCAGTAGATGCCTTTGAATCTGTATTTTTACTTGTCCCTTCCGTTGATGTCTTTGAACCTGTGTTTCCACTTGAATTAGTAGATGCCTTTAAATCTGCATTCTTAGTTGCTTCATTATTAGATGCCTTTAAATTTGTATTTTCAGTTGATTTTTCATTAGATGTCTTTGAGTTCATATTTTCAGTTGATCTCCCATTAGATGCTTTTGAATTTGCATTTTTATTTGATACTCCAGATGAATTTTTAGTATCAGTAGATTGAGGATGAACCATAGTTTTTTCTTTAGAATTTGCTGCATTATTAGGTGTTACCTTAAAGTAAGATTTTGCCAAAACTCCAACAAATACAAGTAAAGCAATAGAAACAACAACTAGTATTCCTTTTTTACCTTTACTAGTTTTTTTACTTTTATAAGATATTTTTTCATTTTCTTTGTTTAAGCTTCTATCATTAATTAATGATCTATCCATAATCATGGTAAAGTCATTATTTTCATTAGAAACCATGGATTCAGTTTTTTTCGATGCATTAGACATTAAAGCACTTATATTTTTAGGTATAGTAAACAATGTATATAATAAGCCATTTTGCTTTAAAGATTCTATTTGTTTAAATTTTTCGGGTGACCTGAGTATAATAGTAGGCTTAATCATTTTATATTCATTATCGGAATATACTGTAACCGAAAATTTATCATCCTTGCTTAAAAAGGGAATATTAATATCCAAAGTGTTATTATTTATTGAAGAATCGAATTTTAAACCCTTTGTTATCTTTGCATTTGTAAATCTTAAATTGGCTTGAGAACTTTGTATATATAGTGTTAAATCATGAATTGTCTTATTAGATACATTGCTAACATTAACAACATATGCACAAAGTTTTTTACTATTAATTCTCACAGGCATAGAACTTTTTATAGCACACAATATTCTAGGTGCCAAGTTTTTATAATACTCTAACAGTAAACCAGATATAAATGATATTATTATAGTTATAATTGCAGTTTTTATAATGTTTGTCATATTAATTTCGCTTCCTTACTTTTTAATTACCTACTAAATTATAAGGTAGATATATATTTGTGTCAAACTTAAAAATTACTTATAATATGTGTAAAAATTTACTTTAATCATAATAAAATTGTTTTGCATATTTGATAAAGTCATCAATAATAAGTGGTTTACTAAAATAATATCCCTGTAATTCATCACAGCCTTCTTCAAGTAGTTTGTTAATTTGATCTTTTGTTTCTACGCCTTCTGCAACTGTCTTTAGATTAAGGGTTTTTGCCATAGAAATAATATTTGAGGTCAAATTTTTATGATTTGTACTTAGAATATCATCTATAAAGGATTTATCAATTTTTAAATAATCTACGGGTAAACGGCTTAAATAGCTTAGAGAAGAAAAACCTGTACCAAAGTCATCTATTGAAATTTCAATTCCTAATTTCTTTATTTCTAGTAAGCTTTGAATTGCACTTTCAGTATCCTGTAATAAAAAACTTTCTGTTATTTCAATTATTAAATTAATATTTTTAGAATTATTTTCTTTGAAAAGCTTTTTTATTTTCGAAACTAAGTTGCCATTTTCAAATTGTTTTGATGAAATATTAATTGATAATTTTATGTTAAGCCCATTGTTTTTTAGTATTTTATCAATTCTAAAAATTTCTTCCAATATCCAATTGCCGATAGGTATTATCATTCTATTAGTTTCAGATACAGGAATGAATTTATCAGGTGTAAATATTTTACCATCTATTGTTTTCCATCGAATAAGTGCCTCAGCACCAATTATTTTAAATTTATTTTCAACAAAAATAATTTGTGGTTGAAGATATAAATTGAATTCATCATTATCAAGAGCTTTATTAAGTTTTATTTGCATTTCAAGAATTTCATGATTTTTTCTTTCAATTTCATCTGAAGAAAATGAATATTTTCCTTTTCCAGATTCCTTTGAATCATACATGGCTGCATCTGCCTTTCTTACTAATCCTTCAACAGTTGATTCATCATATGGGGCTAATGCGATTCCTATACTTACTCCTAAAGTTATTTCGCGTCCAAGTAAATTATAAGGAAGCAATATTTTTTCAATAATAGATTCTGCTACAATTTTTACATCTTCATGATTGTTTACATTTTCAAGAATTACAGTGAACTCATCACCTCCTAATCTTGATACGGTATCAGATTTACTAATACTAGATTCAATTCGAGTTGCAACTTCTTTGAGAAGTAAATCTCCAGCTGCATGACCTAATGAATCATTAATAACTTTAAATCCATCTAAATCCATGAAAAGTAAAGCTACTGCTTTTTTATTATTAGTTGCCCTTGTAAGCGCACTTTCAAGTCTTTCATAAAATAAAGTTCTATTTGGTATTCCAGTTAATAAATCATAATAGGCAAGATTTTGAAGTTTATCTTCTGTCTTTTTTATTTTACTGATATCCGTAGAAATAGCAATATAATTTTCTATCATACCACCTTGTTTCTTTAAACATGTTATTGACATCCATTTTGGATATAATTCACCATTCTTTTTTTTATTCCAAATTTCACCTTTCCAATAACCATTTGTGAGTAAATCATTCCACATATCCAAATAGAAACTTTTATTATGATGTCCAGATTTAAGTATTCTCGGATTTTTGCCAATTAACTCATCTTCTTTATATCCTGATATTTTTTCAAAAGAATTGTTTACTTTGATAATATTTCCTGAACTATCTGTTATTAACACACCTTCCATTGTAGTACTGATTATTCTATCTGAAATTGATAATTTTTCATTTAAGCGTTTGAGACTATTAGTGTATTCTTGTATATTTGTTACATCATGAAACATAAATAATCTTCCAATTTGTGATTTGTTTGTATCCAAAATAGGAGATTTATACATTGTAAAATAAAAAGTTTTGTTATCAAAATTAAGGCAAATAGTAGATTCGTTTTTGGGATCATTTGATGCATCAACCCGTTTTATATCTGGTAAAAAATCTAATAGTTCATGAATCTTTATTCCTATAAAATTTATTTCTTGTTTGTTATTAATTTTTTTGCTTTTATGTTTGAAAAACGTTATGAATTCAATAGCTGCTGGATTGATATCTACTATTTTGTTAGAAGAATCCACAACAATAATAAAGTCTTTAATATTTTCTACTAAAAGGTCTCTAGCAATTGGTACTACTATTGACTTAGGCATATGAAATGCCCCCCAATATAGTATAATTAAGGTTAATAATATACAAATTGAAGTGGTATCCATAAAAAATGATTCAAATCTAGAACTAATAAACAAAAAATTCATTGAAATAGATATAAGTGTGCCTATAAAAATCAATGCACTTTGCCTACGGTATAGTTTTGGAGATTTTATTGCTATCATTATAAGGACATAGCATCCAATCAAAATGCTTGAATAGGAATAAATTGTATGAATATAAAAACCAATATTTGGAGAAAATGAAAGTATAGGAATACCTTTGGTATAAGACACTCTTGCATTTGATATAAATTTATATGGTATTTTGTTAGAAATCAACGATAGTAATGATAATATTGGTACAATAAAAACTAATAATGAGTAGTAAATATTTTTTTGATTTTTGCTAACATACTCTTTTATTATTAAAAGGTAAAGTGGAGAAGCAAGTATAACACTTATAAGTTTTGCTTTCTGAAATAGTATTGCAATTTCATTTATTCTAATATAATAGCTAAGAATTTCCATCAAAATCCAAAAAGAAACAAGTATGGTACATTTAATTAACAACGCTGCAATATTAACATTTCTTACCCTATATAAAAAAACTAATAAAATTATAGAAATTATAAAACTTACATCGAATAAAACTTCATACATTGTTGCACTCCCCTAAACTAATTCAATTACTGTTCATCAATAATTTAAAGTCATATTATGTATAATTTCAACATTTTTGTACAATTTATACTTATAAATATGCTATATTTTGTGTAATCATTTAATATATATAATTATAACAAATATGAAGTATTAATTAAATTGTCAATTAAAATATAAATTTCTAAGTTTATATTTACATTTCTATAAAGCATACAAGCTATGTATTAAATGCTATTTTCTGAATTATTATAAAGATAGATATATTTGAAGATATTTAAAAACAGAAGGTAAAAGCTTAGATTAATAAAAAAATCCTACGGTTTAAAGAGTCGTAGGATTTTTATTATAGTAAAACAGTAAAGCAAATTGACTTCCCATCATCACTTTTAACATAAATTTTTCCATGATGAGCTTCCACAATGGATTTTGAAATGGAAAGGCCTATTCCATATCCGCCGCTTTCTCTTGATCTTGAGGAATCTGCACGATAGAATCTGTCAAATAATTTATTTAAATTTTCTTTATCAATTTCATCAGCTGTGTTATATATTTCAAGTTTTGATCCTTTTTTTGTACAGGATAAAGAAATTTTGATGATTCCTTTTTCATTAGAATATTTCATAGCATTGTCAACAAGGGTAGAAATGAGTTGATTAATACTGTTTTCGTCTCCATGTAATTTTATTCCTGGCTTAATATCCATTATAAGCTTTTTTTCATGTGTTTCAGCAATAGTTTTAAATGGGCTTGTTATTTTAAAAACTGAATCGCTTAAATCAAAATCAGTAAATACTAATTTAATGTTCCCTTCATCCATTTTTGAAAGTGTCAGTAGATTTTTTACGAGCTTATCAAGACGAGTAATTTGATTTCGAGTGCTTGTAATCCACTCATTTTTACCTACAGTTAATTCAAGAACATCTGCATTAGCTGAAATAATAGCAAGTGGCGTCTTAATTTCATGTCCTGCATCTGTAATAAACTGCTTTTGTTTTTCAATGTTTTCAATAATAGGATTAATAGCTTTTTTAGAAAGAATAGACACAAGAATGAATACGAGCAAAAGAGTTATTAGTGCAACTCCACAAGAAGTTAGTAAAAATAAAGTAGCCATTTGGATTTGACTTCTACAATCCATGAATACAAGCATATAACCATCTGGAGTGGAGACTACTGAGTATTTATAGATATCTTTATAACCATTATCCTTATTGATGCTTAGTATTTTTTTAGTATATGCTGCTGCATCATCTGAGGAGACAGCGGCAATATGACTTGTATCAATTTCCCGTATACTTTTGTCTTTATTAAGTTTCACTACAAAATATCGTGTTTCAAATGGAGTTTCTTCATTCATTTCAAAACCAAAATGCAGATCATTAACTGGAAGCTTTCCTTTTTTATATGTTGGAAACCTTCCTTGATTTTCTGAAAGAATTTTAAGAGCACCATTTATTTTACGGTCTATCTGATAAAGATTAGTTGTATTAATGGAACCAAGAAGAATTACCATAACCAAAGCTAATGAACCCATTGTAATCATAATAAATTTTCTCTGTAATTTTTTTATCATTTAATTTCCTCCAATTTATATCCAACACCTCTTCCTGCCTTGATTTTTATATTAGCATTTAAGGATGCTAATTTTTTTCGCAGATAAGAAATGTATACCCATACTACATTGATTTCAGCTTCAGCATCATATCCCCAAATTCTTTCCATAAACTGTTCTGTAGAAATTAAACATTTTGGATTGCTCATTAACATTTCAAGCATTTGAAATTCCTTATTACCAAGTCTTAGTGAGGATTTTTTATTTGATAGCTCATAGTTTTCCTTATTAAGACTGATGTTACCAATTTTAATTAAGTTTGGTGTGAATTCTGATTTTCGCCTGGTCATAGCACGAACTCTAGCCAGTAATTCTCCCATAGCAAAAGGTTTACTTAAATAATCATCTGCGCCTGCATCTAGTCCAACAATTCTATCCTCAATTTCAGCCTTTGCAGTAAGCATCAAAATAGGTGTATGTATTCCTTTTTTTCTTAAGTTTTCTAGTGTTTCAAGTCCGTTCATTTTTGGCATCATAATATCTAAGATAATTACATCGTAATTTTGAGACAAGCCGTATTCTAATGCATCAGCTCCATTATATACAGCATCTACTGAATAATTGTTATGTTTTAAAATGGCAACTAAAGCATTTGACAATTCCTTTTCATCTTCAGCAAGTAAGATTCTCATATGTATCCTCTCCATTTTTATGTTGTATTTCTTTTATCATATCTGAAATAGTCTGCAAATTCAAATCTGTTGAGGCAATTTCGTCTGCACATCGTTTTAATTCTTCAGCGATCATTTTTTCATTGGGAATATTTTTTTTGTATTTTAACTGATGCTCTAAACTTGCCCAACAATCCATTGCAATAGTACGTATTTGAATTTCACAGTATACCATTTCAATTCGATTTTCCAGATGCAATGGTACCTGTAAGATCATGTGATAACTACGATAGCCATTGGGTTTAGGATTGCGAATATAATCTTTTTCTTTAATAACCTTGATATCCTGTTGGTTTTTCAACATATTTACAATCCAATAGATATCATCTAAAAATGGGCAAATGACGCGGATTCCAGCTGCATCATAAATTTCCTTTAAAGCACTATCCACTGTAACAGGTAAATTTTTTCGCCTCAATTTATCTTTCATGCTACTAGCTGATTTAATTCTGGCCTTGCAATGTTCAATAGGATCCTTACATTTTTGTGCTGCTTTATATTTTCGAATGATATCTAATCTAGAAAGGACTTCAATAATTGCCCCTTCTAATAGTATATAAGATTCTTTATAGAATTCATGCTCTGGTGACAGTGTTTCATATTTTATATCATAATTCTGTTGTTGCATTAGGTATTCCTCCTTGAAGAAATAATTGTTTTTAACTCCTACTATAAAATATACTATTGCAACCTTAAATATACTTTAAAAAATTGAAAAAAGGTATTGAAAGAATAATAATGCTTTGATATAATAAGTGCATAGTAAATCGAGTACAGTGTTTTATAAGGATTCTGAAAAGGTTTGCGGATTATAAAAAGTAAATATTAACATTTGCGTGTTACTGATTCGATCAGGCATGAGCAAAGGTTGTTTTAGATTATATTTGTATCTATTTATACTAGTCAGATAGATACAATATGTCTCTAATCACCTTAGCTCATGCTTTTTGTGTTTTGTAGAACGATGGAATTAGTTAATTGGTCAAATCAAGCTTTATAATGAAAAAAATTACAGTTGATGTAAAAATAGAAAATAAAGGAGGACAATTATATGTCTAAAAAAGGTAGTGTTTTTGGTAAGTTACAACAAATTGGTAAAGCGTTAATGCTTCCAGTTGCAATATTGCCAGCTGCAGGTATCTTGCTTGCATTTGGTAACATGTTTCAAAATCCGGCTTTCTTAAGTCATGCAGCATTTTTAAATAACCATGCATTCCAAACTTTTGCTAAAGTTATGGAGCAATCAGGAGATATTATTTTTGGCAATCTTTCATTACTATTTGCAGTAGGTGTTGCAGTAGGGCTTGCAGGTGGAGAAGGTGTTGCAGGACTTGCAGCAATCGTTGGTTTCTTAATAATGAACAAGACTTTAGGAATAGTAGCAGGAGTTACTCCTGAAGTATTAGCTGGTAAGAGTCCAGCATATGCATCAATTTTAGGTATTCCATCATTGCAAACAGGTGTATTTGGTGGTATCCTAATTGGAATTGTAGCAGCGCAGCTTTATAAGAAATTCTACAATATAGAGTTGCCTTCATATTTAGGGTTCTTTGCAGGAAAAAGATTTGTTCCAATTGTAACTGCAGTAACATCAATATTTTTAGGAATTATGCTTGTATTTATATGGCCACCAATCCAATATGGGTTAAATACATTTTCACACAACATGATTGATGCAAATCCTACATTGGCGGCATTTGTATTTGGAGTTATTGAAAGATCATTAATACCATTTGGATTACACCATATATTCTATAATCCATTCTGGTATCAATTTGGAGAATATGCAAGTAAAGCAACTGGTCAAATTGTAAGAGGAGACCAAACAATATTCATGGCTCAATTAAAAGATTTTACTCAATTTGGTATGCTTAGCAATGGTGGTACACATTTTACAGCAGGTACATTTATGGTAGGTAAATTCCCATTCATGATGTTTGGGTTGCCAGCAGCAGCACTTGCAATGTATCATGAAGCAAAACCAGGAAAGAAGCTTATTGCAGGTGGTATACTCGCATCAGCAGCATTAACTTCATTCTTAACTGGTATAACAGAACCAATAGAATTCTCATTTTTATTTGTTGCACCAGCATTGTTTGCAATACATGCTGTATTTGCAGGTTTATCATTTATGACAATGCAATTATTAAATGTTAAAATAGGTATGACATTCTCTGGTGGTTTAATAGACTATATTCTATTTGGAGTTATACCAAATAGAACAGCATGGTGGTTAGTAATACCAGTAGGTTTGGTTTTTGCAGCAATCTATTACTTTGGATTTAGGTTTGCTATAAGGAAATGGGATCTTAAGACTCCCGGACGTGAAGATGATGTTGAAGAAGAAGTAACAAATGATGTTCAAAAGTCAGAATTGCCAGCAGCAATATTAAAAGCGCTAGGCGGAAAAGAAAATATAACTAATTTAGATGCATGTATAACTCGTTTAAGAGTAAGTGTTAGTGATATTAAAAATGTAGATAAGGCTGAACTTAAGAAATTAGGAGCAGCTGGCGTTATGGAAGTTGGAAATAATATTCAAGCCATATTTGGAGGAAAATCTGACCAGTTAAAGACTCAAATTAAAGATATTATGGATGGAAAAGTTCCTGTAGTTGAAAAAGATTCGATTAAAAAAGAAGTAGCAGTAACAAATTCAAATGATAAAACTTTTATAGCTCCACTAGATGGAAAGATATTGCCTATAACAGAAGTTCCAGACGAAGTTTTTTCACAGAAAATGATGGGCGATGGATTTGCTATAGAACCAGCAAATGGTGAGGTTGTATCACCTGTAAATGGAGTAATAACAACTGTTTTTCCGACAAAACATGCTATTGGAATAACTGCAGCTAATGGAGATGAAATATTAATTCACTTTGGCATAGATACAGTGAATTTAAAAGGTGAAGGACTAGAAGCTTTAGTAGAACAAGGAGCTGAAGTTAAAGCAGGTCAACCTATATTAAAGGCTAACTTAGATTTAATAAAAGATAAAGTTCCAACACTAATTACTCCAATTGTTTTCACAAATTTAGCTGAAGGTCAAACAGTTTCAGTTAAAGCTGGAAGTCAAATAAAACGTGGACAAAATGATATAGTAACTATTAAATAGTAGGTTTAAAAAGTCAGTGTATATTAAAAATGTATACTGGCTTTTTTAGTTGTAATTCTAAGTGTAGTTTTTGTTAGCTAAATAACTATTCATTGAATGATACAGCTTTATATGAAAATTAAATTATACTTATAAGAAAATGTAATAAATCATATTATGTCGATAATATTTTTAAATTTGCTTTTAATAGTATCAGTGTATAAAATGTAATTAGTTGATTTATGGCGAATTATGAATAAATTAAAAGAATTTCCTCAATTTATATCACAAAAGATGTCATTTCTATGTAATTTGTACAAGTAAAATAAAAGGCAATGATGATAATTATTCAAAGGAGGGTTTTTTTTGAATGAAAATTTTATCAATTTGATAGACTTGAGAAAATCATATTACACCAAAAGTGGGAAAATAGATGTGTTAAAAGGTATTGACCTACAAATTAAAAAGGGAGATATTTATGGAATTATTGGGTTTAGTGGTGCTGGAAAATCAACATTGATAAGATGCATCAATAGATTGGAAGAGCCAGATAGTGGACAGATTATAATAGGAGGCAAGGACATTATAAATCTTTCTAAAAGAGATTTAAATGAAGAAAGAAAAAAAATAGGGATGATATTTCAAACATTTAATTTATTTGATTCAAAAACAGTATTTGAGAATATTGAATATCCATTAAAATCATCGCTTAAAAATAATAAACTACAAAGAAAAGAAAGAGTCCTTGAGTTAATTGAACTAGTGGGATTAACTGAGAAAGCATATGATTATCCTTCACAGTTATCTGGAGGTCAAAAACAAAGAGTTGGTATTGCTAGAGCATTAGCAAATAACCCAAATGTATTGTTGAGTGATGAAGCAACATCTGCATTAGATCCTCAAACAACACTATCTATTTTAGATTTATTAAAAGATATAAATAAAAAATTTGGGATAACTATTCTGATGATTTCTCATGAAGTAGAAGTTATAAAATATGCATGTAACCATTTGGCGGTTATTGAAAGTGGAACTATTAAAGAAAAGGGAAATATATTGACAGTTTTTCAAGATCCTAAAAGTGAAACAGGAAAGATATTCACAGAAGTGGAACAGAAACTTAAAGAGGAGTGGATTTCGAGAGGAGGAGCTTACTAATGACATTTTATACTAATACATTTCAAGAAATAATCATAAGTGCCTTTAGTGCAGCAACTTGGAAATTATTATTTCCAGCTTTAATTTCAACTTTATATATGGTTGGAATAGCAACAATTCTTACTTTAATTGTAGGGATGGTTTTAGGATCTGTTTTGGTAATGACAGATAAAAATGGTTTAACGCCACTACCTGTTTTTAATAAAGTTTTAGGAGCAGTTATTAATGCACTTCGATCACTTCCATCTATGATTATGATTATTATTACACTTCCTTTAGCGAGATTGATTACGGGTAAAGGGTATGGTGCTAATGCATGTATTATAGCACTCGCAATCAGCTGTATTCCTATGTATGCTCGATTAGTAGAAAATAGTCTTTTGGAAATAGAAAAAGGTAAAATTGAAGCAGCAAAATCTATGGGAATTGGAAATTTCAAAATACTATGCACAGTAATAATTCCGGAGTCATTACCAGCAATTGTGAGAAGCTTTACAATTGCAGTTATTGCTATTATTTCTATGACTGCCTTAGCAGGAAGTTTTGGAGCAGGTGGTATTGGAAATATTGCCATTCAATATGGTTTTAACAGATTTAGATACGACATTTTAATTGCAACAGTTTTCACATTAATTGTATTTGCGCAAATAGTTCAGATGGTAGGAGATTTTGGTGCAAAGTTAATCTTAAGAAAACGTCATTTACTTTAACAAAATTTCATACTATTTGAATCTAATAAAAATTAATAAATAAAAAAGAGGGGGACAAGAATTATGAGAAAAAGAATATTTGGAATAATGTTGAGTGTAACATTATTGACTGTACTATTTGCAGGATGTAGTAGTCAGGAGAAAAAAACAGAATCATCTAGTAGCAACAAAACAGATGTAGTAACATTAAAATGTTTAGCTGATACTACTCCTCATGCTGAAATTTTAGAATATGCACAAAAGGAGTTGGAAAAGAAAGGTGTTAAGTTAAACATTGTTTCAAAACAATGGGATAAAACATGGAATGAACAAGTTGAAAATGGAACAGTTGATTTTCATTATGATGCATACGTTCCATATTTAGATGAATGGAATAAGAAAAATAATGGACATCTTGTTAGTGCAGGAGCAATCCACATGGAGCCATTGGTTATGTGTTCTGATAAATATAAAAGTATAAAAGATTTACCAGATAATGCTACAATAGCTATCAAAGAAGATGTTACTAACCAATATAGATGCTTGAAGTTGTTAGAGCAAGCAGGCTTGATAAAATTATCTAGTAAAATTACAATGTCTAATGCAGATGTTTCAATGATAGAGAAGTATAATAAGCCTTTAAAAATTGTAGCAATTGATGCAGATGTTATTCTAAATACACGTAGTGACTTTGCTGCATATATAACAAACACTAATAGATTACTTGAAGCTAAACTTGATCCCAATAATTATCTCGCAAGAGAAAAAGCAGAAAATTCAGTTTTTGGTAATGTTATTTGTGTAAAAAAAGGGAATGAAAGTAAAGAAGCTATTAAAAAATTAGTATCCGTTCTTCAGTCAGAAGATATGAAAAAATTTATTAAAGATAAATATAAGGGTGCAGTGTTACCTGCATTTTAATTAGAGAAAGGAAGGTTTTGTATGAAATATGAATCATTAGCAATACATGGAGGTAGGAAAGATAAAACAGATATTAAAGGTGTAAATTACCCTGTGTATTTATCTTCTACTTTTATACAAGAAAAGTTAGGCGATTTTGGCGAATTCATGTACAGCCGTTCCAATAATCCAACAAGAAATAATGTTGAAGCTCTTGCGGCACAGTTAGAAGGAGCAAAATATGGTTTAGCAATGGCAAGTGGAATGGCAGCTACAGCTTTAGTATTTTCATTATTAAAACCAGGAGAAAAAGTATTAATAAATAGTAATGTTTATGGTGGTACCTGGAGTTATGTGTTAAAAGTTTTTGATGAAAGAAATATTGATTATGAAATAGTAACTAATTTTAATACATATGATTTTAATAAAGCTGATGAAAAAGTAAGTACAATTTTTATTGAAACTCCTTCAAATCCTTTATTGGATGTTACTGATATACAAGTAGTATCTAGTAAAGCCAAAGCAAAGGGAATGCGCGTAATCGTTGACAATACATTTATGACATCATATTTACAAAAGCCATTAGAATTAGGAGCAGATATTGTTGTGTATTCAGCTACAAAATATTACGCAGGCCATTCTGATATTATAGCAGGACTAGTAGTGGTTAATGATGATGACATTTATAGTGAGTTGAAATTTCATCAAAAGGTATTAGGTGCAATTTTGAGTCCATTTGATTCTTTTTTATTAACACGTGGAATAAAAACTTTACCTATTCGAATGGATAGACATTTAGAAAATACAATGAAAGTAGCTCAATATTTTGTAAATTCTGGTGCTGCTGAAAAGGTATATTATACAGGGCTTGAAACGCATGAAGGATATCAAATTCAAAAGAAACAAGCAAAAGGTGATGGTGCAGTATTATCAGTTGCATTGAAAAAAGAATATGATTGTACCATATTTTGTAATGAATTAGAATTCTTTGATTTAGCAGTTAGCCTTGGTGGTGTTGAATCTTTGGTATGTCATCCTGCATCTATGACACATGAGTCATATTCAAAAGAATTACAAGATCAAATTGGTATTAGTGAAAATTTATTAAGATTTTCAGTAGGAATTGAAAACATTGATGATTTATTAATGGACATTCAGCAAGCACTTGACAAATCAAGAAAATAAAAAATTTCATACGATGTAAAATAAAGAGGGATTGTTGTATTAAGAAGCTTAAGTGGAATATATTGTGAAGCTTATTCTTAGTATAACAGTCCTTTTAAATTATTTGATTCAATAAAGCAGCAAATTCAGATTTATTTTTGTGTTATCCCAATCAATGTATTTTATTGAAGCTTGTAAAACATATAACTTGAATAGAGTAATGGAAGAATGTTATATTTATCATACACAAAATAAATGAAAAGGGGAGTATTATTATGAATCTTATAGAAAATGTTTTAAAAGAATTTTCGCCAATTATTTTAGATGGTGCATTAGCTACAGAACTTGAAAATAGAGGATGTAACATCAATGATTCCTTATGGTCTGCTAAAATACTTGCCGAAGATCCCAAAATGATAGAAAAAGTTCATTATGATTATTTTTGTGCTGGTGCCGATTGTGCTATTACTTCAAGTTATCAGGCTTCTATTGAAGGCTTTATTAAAAAAGGATTTTCAAAGGATGAAGCAATATCACTTATTAAAAGGTCAGTTACAATTGCTAAAAAAGCAAGAGATGATTTTTGGGAAGAAGCTTCTAATAGAATAAATAGGCCATTTCCATTGATAGCTGGATCAATAGGACCTTATGGAGCTTATCTTGCAGATGGGTCTGAATATCGTGGATATAGTGACATTGATGAAGAAAATTTGATTAATTTTCATAGACCAAGAATGGAGATTTTAGTAGAAGAACAAGTGGACATACTAGCTTGTGAAACATTACCTAGTCTTTTAGAAGCAAAAGCTATTGTCAAATTACTTAAAGAATTTCCTGAAATGTATTGTTGGGTAAGCTTTAGCTGTAAAAATGCTTTAGAAATAAGTGATGGAACTCCAATTTCTGAGTGTGCAAAATTCTTAAATAGTTGTGAACAAGTTGCTGCAATTGGAGTAAACTGTACTGCACCTCAATATGTGCAATCCTTAATTGAAAAAATTAAAAAGAATTCTAATAAACCTGTGGTGGTCTATCCAAATTCAGGCGAAGAATATGATGCTAACTCCAAAACATGGCAGGGTAATTCATCTTGCGAATCCTATAGTTGTAATGCTAAAGTTTGGTTTGATAGGGGAGCTAGTCTTATTGGTGGCTGCTGTAGAACTACTCCAGAGGATATTAAAGCTATTGCTAAATGGGCTAGATAGTTATATTGAAGAGTAAAATGCTTATAATGAATTAGCAGTGAACTAGGGATTGGTTAGAATATGCTAGCCAATCCCTTTTATAAGTAAAATTATTTAATACAATCTAGAGCTTGTGAAATATCAGAAATTAAATCTTCTTTATCTTCAATTCCGCAGCTTATACGAATTAATTCTGCTGGAACGCCAGCTTCCTTTAATTGTTCGTCATTCATCTGACGGTGTGTGCTTGTTGCAGGATTTAGACAACAGGTGCGAGCATCTGCTACATGTGTTTCAATGGCTGCAAGCTTAAGATTTTTCATAAATATTTTAGCTGCTTCACCACCACCTTTTAAACCAAAGGAAACAACACCACAAGAGCCATTTGGCAGATATTTTTTTGCAACTTCATAGTATTTATCACTTGGTAGGCCACAGTAGTTAACATAGGCAACCTTTGGATGCTTTTCAAGGAATTCTGCAACAGATTGACCGTTTTCGCAATGACGTGGCATACGTACATGAAGGCTTTCTAGTCCTAAATTTAAGATGAATGCATTTTGTGGTGATTGAATAGAACCAAGATCACGCATTAACTGGGCAGTACATTTGGTAATGAAGGCTCCTTCTTTGCCGAATTTTTCAGCATAGGTAATGCCATGGTAGCTGTCATCTGGTGTACAAAGTCCAGGAAATTTATCAGCATGAGCCATCCAATCAAAATTACCAGAATCCACAACGGCTCCACCTAGTGCAGCACCATGACCATCCATGTATTTCGTAGTGGAGTGGGTAACAATGTCAGCACCCCATTCAAAAGGACGGCAGTTAATAGGAGTTGCAAAAGTATTATCCACAATAAGTGGAACACTATGAGCATGAGCAGCATTTGCAAATTTTTCAATATCTAATACAGTAAGAGCAGGATTAGCAATTGTTTCACCAAAAACTGCCTTTGTATTAGGTTTGAAAGCAGCATTCAATTCTTCTTCTGTGCAGTCAGGAGAAACGAATGTAGCAGTAACACCCATTTTAGCCATAGTTATGGAAATTAGATTGAAAGTACCTCCGTAAATGCTGGAAGAAGCAACGATATGATCTCCACAGTTACAGATATTAAAAAGAGCAAAGAAATTGGCAGCTTGCCCTGAAGAAGTTAACATTGCAGCAGTCCCGCCTTCCATATCAGCAATCTTGGCAGCTACATAGTCATTTGTTGGATTTTGAAGCCTGCTATAGAAATAGCCAGTAGCTTCTAGGTCGAACAATTTTCCCATGTCTTCACTGGTATCATATTTAAAGGTTGTACTTTGAATAATAGGAATCTGGCGTGGTTCTCCGTTACCTGGTCTATAACCGGCTTGTACACATTTTGTATTAATTTTATAATTTTTCATTTTATTACGTCCTTTCTGAAAATAATAATATAATTATTATAATTTTAATATTTTATCAATTCAAGGGGGAATTAGTATAAAAATTAATAAAGATGTAGTGAATATAGTTTTGTTAAATTCATTTGCTTAAGATATTGACGTAGAATTTTAAATAGTGTAAACTTATTTTAATAATTCGATATTTATCAAAGTGTTAGGAGCAATTATGGATACAAAAGAGTTAGC
The DNA here is from genome assembly GCF_000633595.2 of Clostridium drakei. Classification (GTDB taxonomy): domain Bacteria; phylum Bacillota; class Clostridia; order Clostridiales; family Clostridiaceae; genus Clostridium_AM; species Clostridium_AM drakei. Next base: position 41,803 of record NZ_JIBU02000055.1, read on the forward strand.
AAGGATATTTAAAGCTCTTTCTAATGAAAATAGATTGGAATTATATTTTCAAATAGTAAGAAGTGCTGAAAAAAGTTTTGATACAAATTGTGAATGCTTTATAAATGATGTTATTAGTAAATTAAATATAGGTGCACCTACTATTTCCCATCATTTAAAGGAATTAAGCAATGCAAATTTAATCTTTACAGAGAAAAAGGGTAAATTTTTAGTTGCAAGGGCAAATGAAGAATTGTTAAATGAAATTTGTAGTATATTAACAATTAAAAGAGATGAAAAAAAATAAATCTCTTTTATTTTTAAATGACATTTTGATAGTTGTCGAAATATAAAAGTAATTTGTTTCAATTCAAGAACTATAAATAAAAAAGATATATTAGTACTAATATAGAACTTAGAAGAGTTATTTTATAAAAAAAGGATAAAATAAATAATTATATTTGAATGTTCAATGATGAAAATTTATAAGGAGAGATTTTTTATGAAAAATGTATATTTTAAGGCTGTAGATTCATATTTAAAAACACAAGATATAAATGAAGCAGCAAAGATGCTTTTGGATCGTTTAGTAGATGACGAAGGTATCACACTAGAAAAGTATATACCACTAAAGGTCCATTTTGGTGAAAAGGGCAATAAAACATATATAGAATCTAAAAATTTTGAAGGCATATTAGAATATTTTAAGGAAAGAGAAATAGAAAGTGCTTATATGGAGACAAATGTTCTTTATAGAGGAGAGAGAACTACATCAAAGAATCATATTAAGCTTGCTGAAGAACATGGATTTACTCAATTACCTATTGTAATTGCAGATGGTGACCATGGAGAAAATTATGAAGAGGTAGAGATAAATAAAAAGAATTTTAAAAAGTGTAAAGTAGGTGCGGAAATTGCAAAACAAAAACAAGTTATGATTATAAGTCACTTTAAAGGACATGCTTTAGCTGGTTTTGGAGGAGCAATTAAGCAGCTGGGCATGGGATGTGCTTCAAGAGGTGGAAAGCTTGCTCAACATGCTAATTCCATACCTAAAATAAGTTATTTTAAATGTAAAGGCTGTGGAGCATGTGCTAAAAATTGTCCTGAAAAAGCAATCACAATGGCACCAAAGGCTAAGATCAATAAAGATAAATGTGTCGGCTGTGCTGCTTGTATGACAACTTGTAATTTTGCAGCAGTTTCAAATAGTTGGCTAGCATCACTTTCAAAAAGTTTTAATGAAAGACTTGCTGAATATGCTTATGCAGCTGCAAAGGATAAGAATAATATTTACATAACTTTTGCATTTAATATAACAAAAAATTGTGATTGTGATGGTCACAGTATGAAACCTGTGGCAAAGGATGTAGGAGTATTTGCATCTACAGATCCTGTTGCTATAGATCAGGCTTGTCTTGATGTACTTGACAAAGTTAATGGGAGATGTGTATTCAGAAGGGGCAAATATACTCTTGATTATGCAGAAAAGATAGGCTTGGGAAACAGAAAATATGAACTTGTAGAAATAGAATAATAACATTTAGTCATAATATAAAAGTATCCTGTAAGAGTAGACACAATTTTATTTTTGTGCCTATCTGCAGGATAGATTTTTATCTTAAATATGGGATAAAGTAATTAATTTATACATGTCCATATATTAACAGTTTTTAATTTTCTGTATTAATTCCTGTGCAACTTTCTGTCCTGAAATTAACATACCTCCAAAAATTGGACCCATTCTCTGACCACCAAAAGTTGCATTAGCAGCCATACCAGATACATAAAGACCAGGGTAAACTTCACGAGTATTTTTAATTACTTGTTCCTCGCCACGATCTGCCCACATTGGTTTTTCTCCTTCTAAAGTTCCATTAGGAGTGTTCAAAACATTTCCCATTCTGGTTACTAATTTATTGACAACTGATGCATCGTGTCCAGTAGCATCAAGAACATACTTTGATTCTATCATTATAGGATCAATTGGCATTCTTGTTTTTTCAACAGCAGTCCAATTAATAACTAGACCTGAAATACATTTATCTTTAACTATTACGTCTTCTACTGAAATTGAATTTAATATTCTAGCTCCAGATTGTGATGCACTCAAAGTAAGGGCAGAAACACATTCAATTGAATCAGCCGTATAGTAATTTTCTTCATATTTTTTGTATCCAATATTAAATTCATCAAGTATGCTTTTAGCACTTTCTTGGATGACGATCTGATTCATCATCATACCGCCACCCCACATGCCGCCGCCAATACTCAAGTTGCGCTCTAGAAGGGTTGTTTTAATTCCAGCTTTAGCAAGATAACTTGCACCTACTAAGCCTGAAGGACCTCCTCCAACAATGATTACATCTGAGTGTAAAATATCTTCTAGCTTATCTTTGTAAGTATCAATAATGGCCTTTGAAATTTTTGTGTCTTCTAAATACATTTTTTGTTACTCCTTTACTATATAAATTTATTAGTCGCTTGCGGAATTCCGCAAGCGTTGATTCGCCTAACTTTTTAGCCGTTAGGCTT
>NZ_JIBU02000056.1:0-17471 GCF_000633595.2 Clostridium drakei
ATTTAGCCGTGATGAAACACTTATCATATATCACGGAGTAAAAGTTAAAATTCAAACTTCCACTGCACCTTTGCGTCGCAATGTGCTCATATTACTTCTTATAATGCATATTTTTTATTTTCATTATGTAATTGACATCATGTTATACATCTTCATAATTCTAATATCTTCTTTATTGATTTTAAGTTCATTAATCAAATCTTGGTTTTCTGGCAATGGTTTTTTAGAGAATAACATTTTTAAAGCAATAGGCATGAAAGGACGAAATGAAACCCCAGCCATTAAACCCCATTTTTTTTCAGAATCCAAGAAAGAAGCCAAAATATTTATCATTATCTGCTCCACTGATGTAGCTTGATTTTTTAATACAATAGATGTCAATACATCATGATGTTCTATATATCCATAATATGTATTTTCACAATTCTCATAGCAATCATAGCCTTTTATATTCATATACAGCACAGCTTTACACCTAGACATGTCAGCTGTTGAAATTATATCCATAATACATTTTACAATTTGTTTATTTCTCCCATCATAAAAATAAGAATAAAACCTTGATGCCCCTTGAAAAAAAGCAGAAGGTATGGTACTTGATACTTCTTTATTATCATTTGGTGCTATGTATAAAAGCTGCTCTACATGAACTCCTAAGGCTTTTGCAAGTGCATAAAGCGTATCTACTTCAATAACAATATCGCCATTTTCATATTTAGATATAGTTGCTTTGCTCTTATGCACTAAATTAGCTAACCCTTGAACTGTCATTCCTTTACTCTTTCGAAAGCTCTTAATTTTCTTTCCTATTTCCATTGAAATTGCACCCATACCATACCTCCTTATATCCATATAATACTCTCTGTTTCATAATAATATATTTATTCCATAAATTATTAATAATTTGCTTTTAATAAGTGAATTTTATCATTAATATTATAATTTGTCTATTCTAGCGAAACAAATTATAATAAAATTCTATTTACAATAAATTTTAATAATTTTGATAATATACATTCATGATGTAATAATATTATTAAGTAATCCAAAGTTCTATCTATTTATAAATACATAAATTATTTACCTTTAAAATTCCTATTAAATAGAATCATACCATTCTATTTATAGGTAGTGTTTAAAATTATTTATATTAAAACTACATAAAGGAGTGTTATTATGAAATATAATTTTGATGAAATTATTGATCGAAAAGGTACTAATGCTATGAATACGGATGGTTTTCGCGATTACATTTTCCATGCTCCACCAACAATGAAATTTCCATTTGAAGATGATGAATTTATTCGTATGTGGGTAGCAGACATGGAGTTTGCAACACCCCCTGAAATCATTAAAGCAATAAAGGAACGTCTTGATAGAAGAATTTTTGGTTATACAAAAGTATTTGATCTTGAATACTATAAGACTTTTTCGGGATGGACTGAAAATCACTATGGCTGGACTTTTGAAAAGGAACATTTAGTTACTTCCCCAGGTATTATACCTGCACTATATGAATTAGTTGAATATATCTGTAAGCCAGATGAAAAAATTTTAATATTAACTCCTTCCTATGCTTTCTTCAAATATGCTGCAGATTATAACAAAATGGAATTAGTTACATCCAACCTAATTGTAAATGATGGATATTACACCATAGATTTTGACGATTTAGAAAGCAAAGCAAAAGATGAAAAAGTCTCTTTATGCATTTTCTGCAACCCTCATAATCCTAGCGGACGCGTGTGGACACAAGAAGAACTAAAAAAGGTTGGAGACATTTGCCTAAAAAATAACTTATGGATTATTTCTGACGAAATTCATTGTGATTTACTTAGGAATAATAAAAAACATACTCCACTTGCAAAATTGTATCCAGAATCAGACCGCATCATAACTTGTATGGCTCCAAGCAAAACCTTTAACATGGCTGGTCTCATGTTTTCAAATGTAATAATACCAAATGAAAAATTAAGAACTGTATGGCTTGATAGACACTATGGCTTTGAAAATCCTTTAAGCATTACAGCAGCTCAAGCAGCGTATACTCATGGCGATGAATGGCTTAGTCAATTAAAGAATTATCTGGATGATAACTTTTTATTTACAAAGAACTACTTAGAAAAGCATTTACCAAAAGCCATATTCAGCATTTCTGAAGCCACTTATTTAGCTTGGGTTAATATTAATGCATACCTTGAAAATGAAGAAAATTTACCTTTATTCTTTGCAAACAAAGCTGGTGTATTACTTGAAGGAGGAAATATGTTTGTAGCTAATTCTGATGGATATATTCGCCTTAATTTAGCTTGTCCTCGATCAGTCTTAGAAGAAGGACTTAAAAGAATATGTAAAGTACTTGTAAGCAATCAACAGTAATTCTATAATTAGGACTAATTTTATCATAATTCTTTAACAGAATGGTGGATTCTTATGAGTTTTTTAGAAACAAAAAAGTTATACAGAATTGAAATTACAGAGAGATGTTATCATCCTCCTCCATATGGAACAGGTACTGCAATGCCATCCTTTAAAAATGATAATTTTGGTTCAATGCCTAAAGGAATTACAGGATGTGTAGTTGAAAAGCTAGTGAAAAAATATAGAAACTAAATAATAATAGTAAAAACTTAATTTATCTATATAAATTACCTATAAAAATAAAAGCTGAATCTTAATAATACTAAAGGATTCAGCTAATTTCATTTATACCATATCTAAATATTTTGTTGCCCAATGAACTTCCCTTAAGAAATGCTCTAGTTCTTCACTCTTCTTTTTCTTAAAAAGTTCTATAATATTTCTATGCTCATTATTTACATCTTTAAGCACTTGAAAAAGAACTTCTGGATTTTTATTAGCATATGTAACAGGTAAAAAACTATGCTCTAATGTATTTAATATTTCTATCAACTTTTCATTATCACATTTACTAAGATATACATTGTGAAAACCAAATTGTAATTCATTGTACAAACTATAATTTCTATTCTCAATAGCTACATCAATCTTTTCTATTATATCTTCCATATCTTTAAAATCTTCATCTGATAATTTTTCTATAGTCAATGTAGCTGCATATGCATCTAAACAAGCAAGTACTGCATAAAGGTCAAGTTTCTCCTTTAATGACATTTCTTTCACAAAGAAGCCTCTTCTTGGAAGATACAAAATAAGATTATCAGAAGCCAGCTGTATCAGTGCTTCTCTAGCAGGAGTTCTGCTTATAGATAAGTCTTTGCATATAGCAGCTTCACTGATTTTTTGATTGGATTGTAATTCACCATTTTGAATTTTATTAGAAATATATTTATAAACATAATCTCTTAAAGACTCATAATTACTCAAAACAAACCCTCCTTGACTTTTTTAAGTGTAATATATTGTATACAAATTGTCAAGTATCTAATCCTTTTATGATTTAAAAATCAGCATAGATTATAACTACTATGCTGATTTTTTAATATTGTGCTATTTACTCTTTCAAGACAATCAAAGCATCCGCAACTCCTACTCCCATTCCTTCTGGATATACAATTAGCGGATTAATATCTATTTCTGATAACTTGTTTTTGTTTTCATTTGCAAAAATAGATATTTTCACCATCATGTCTGTTAAAGCTTCTACATCACAAGGTTTTTCTCCTCTATACCCTTTTAACATTTTATATGCTTTTAACTCACTTATCATTTTATATGCTTCTTTTTTATTAAGTGGAGCAGGATATAATGATACATCTTTAAAAATTTCTACAAAAACTCCTCCAAGTCCCACAAGGATCATAGGCCCGAATTGGACATCATTATTTACACCTATAATTACTTCTAATCCTTTTGGCATCATTTTCTGCATAAGAATTCCATTTATTTTAGCATCAGGTTTATGGATATTTGCATTAACCAATATTTCATGATAAGCACTTATAACTTCATTTTCTGAATTTAAATTTAGTCTAACTCCACCAACATCGGATTTATGAAGAATATCTGCTGATTCAATTTTCATAACCAATGGATATCCTATTTTTTTTGCTGCTTCTAATGCCTCTATTTCATTTTTTACAACACATACTTCACCTACAGGTATTCCATTTTGTTTTAAAAGCATCTTACTTTCAAATTCAGATAATGCTTTTGTACTAGAAAAATCATTTTCATCTGGTAACGCAATTTCTAAAATTTTATCTTCATATTTATATTGAATAAAATCTGCTAAGTATTTTAAAATTTTAAAAGCATATATAGATGGTGGTAATATTGGAACTCCTAAATTTCTAAGTTTTTCAGCGTACTCGTAATTACGTGTATTCTCTAAGAATGGAAGCATTAATATTGGTTTGCTATTTCCTTCTTCAATTACTCTCTTTATTCCTTCTGCCATATAATATATTGCAGGATCTGCTATTTCAAATAATAATGTATATCCTATAATCACAGCACCAATATTTTTATCATTCATTACTGTCCTAAGTGCCCCTGCATATAAATCTGCATCATAGGATAATGTTGCTGTCATATCTAATGGATTATTTGGTGAAGCATAAGATGGCAACTGTTCTCTTAACTTTGATAATGTATCCTCTGTAAAATCTGGGAATTCTACTCCATAGGTTGCCCCTGTATCTGCACAAATTCCTGTTTCTCCTCCTGATAAATTCATTGATGCAAATGTTGGTTTTTCCGGCAACCTATCAATAATTGAAAACATATTGGAGGTTGCTAGCAATTCTTCCATATCATCAACTCTAATAACACCAAACTTCTTAAATATTGCATCAAAGGTTTTGTCAGATCCAGCTAAACTTCCTGTATGAGATGCAGCATTCTTTTTTCCTTTTTCTGATTTGCCAGCTTTTAAAACTACTATTGGCTTACTTTTAATCGCAGCTTTTCTTAGGGATTTTATAAATTTTTTTGGTTCTTTTATTCCTTCTAAATATATACTTATCACCTTAGTGTCTTTATCTTCTACTAAAAAATCTATATAATCTTCCATTGTTATAACCTTACTATTTCCTGCCGAAATAGCATATGAGAATTTCATATCCTGACTTTCCATTAATGATAAACAAAGTTGTCCACTTTGAGATATTAATCCTACATTGCCTTTTCTATCTCTTTTTTTAGAAATAAAGGCAAAGGGATATACATCACTAATGTAATTTACAAAGCCAGCACAATTTGGTCCCATTAATGCTATATCTAATTTTTCACACAACTCTTTTAATGACTTTTCTGCTTTTTTACCTTCCTCAGTACCAGTTTCTGAATAACCGCTTGCAAATACTACTGCGCCACCGCAACCTTTTTTAGAAGCTTCTATCAGCAATGATTCCACTGTTTTTTGAGGTGTACATATAACTATCATATCAATATCTACTGGAATCTCTGACATTGATTTATAACAAGGGTAATTAAAAACACTATCTTTTTTAGGATTTACAAAATAAGTATTTTTTAAATCTTTTGTATACTCAATTATGTTTCTACATGTATCTCCTCCAAACCCTTCTTTTTCGCTAGCACCTATAACTGCAACAGTATTGGGTTTTAATAATTTTGTTAAATTCATAATTGTATCCCCCCATAATCAATGAATTGAATTATATCCTGCTTCATATGCTTCTATATTTTTTGCATTATATTTTCCTTTTCCCTTGTTTTCAAAATATTTACACATAGCATTTGAAAATTCTTCTTTTTCAAATATTTTTGTAGCTTTTACTAACGCGCCCAACATAACTATATTAGACCCCTTTAAATTTTCAACCTTTGCTGACAACTCCATTGTAGGTACCTTAACTACAATTATATCTTTTCTATATTTTCTCTTCTCATCTACTATCGAACTGTTAACAAAAAGATATCCACCTGGTTTAATTGTGTTCTCAAACTTATCTATAGCAGGACCATTCATAGTAAATAAAATGTCTACGTTTTTACAATATGGACTCGCAATTTTTCCATCACTAATCTTAACATTACAGTTTGCAGTACCTCCCCTCATTTCTGAGCCATATGATGGGTACCAGCATACATTCTTTTCTTGATCCATTCCTGCATAAATAAGCATCATTCCTGTTGTCAATATACCTTGTCCACCAAATCCTGCACATATAATTTCAGTCATTATAGATTACCTCCTTTATCTACAAATTCGCCAGTGTTGAAATAATCAGACATTACTGTTTCTACTCTTTCCGCACATTTTATTGGTGTCATACCTAAATTCATATTTGTGGGACATTGTGATAATATTTCTACAAGACAATACCCATCATTATTCATATGCTTTTCAAAAGCTTTTCTTATATAAGTTTTTGTTTTTCTTACATCTGCGGCACTGCCTACTGAACCTCTTGCTAAATATGCTATATCAAATTTTCCAATTGCTTTAACAATATCAAAAGGTTTCCCTGTTTTATGTATGTCCTTTCCTTTAATTGATGAAGTAGTTTTCTGACCTTCCAAAGAAGTCGGTGCCATTTGACCTCCAGTCATTCCATATACTCCATTGTTTACTACAATTACTATTACATTATCATTTCTAATTGCACCATGCATAGTTTCAGCCATTCCTATGGAATACGCAGCTCCATCCCCTATATAAGCCAAAACTGGATTATCTTTTCTCACATTTTTTAACCCTGTAGCTGTAGGAATGGGTCTTCCGTGTGGAGCCATAATTGTATCAAATCTCCATGTATCAATATTTAACGAACAACAAGCAACATCTATAACTGTTAGTAATTTTTCTGTTACCCCCATTTCCTCAGAAACTTCACCAATTAACCTAGCCACTATACCATGACCACAACCAGGACAAAATGAGGTTTCTGCAAATGAAATTGATTCTGGTGCTTTAAGTTTCATATTTATACCTCCTTATCTACTAAAATCTCTTTTGCTTTTCTAATTATAATATCCGTCTCTGGAACTTCTTTTACTGTGGCATAAGCATATACAGGATATTTATTATTTGTAGCTAATACAACATCTTCTACCATTTGGCCTAAAATATTCATTTCAACAGTCATAAATGCTTTACAATCATTAGAAACCTCTTTAAAAGCGTTTACTGGAAATGGCCATAGTGTAATTATCCTAATAAGACCCAATTTTATGCCCTGAACTCTGGCTATCTCAACCGCTTCTATACACACTCTGGAACTTATTCCATAAGCTACTAATATCACTTCTGCATCTTCAGTTTGTATTGATTGCCACCTTTGCTCATTTAATTCCATTTCTTTATATTTATTTCTCAAATATTCATCATAATTTTCCATATAATATAATCTATTAGTTATTTTCTTTTGAACATTTCCTTTTTTACATCCTTTGATTGACCAATCATATTTGTTAATATCATGCTCTTTCATCTCAGGAAGTTCTACTTTCTCCACCATTTGACCTATAGCTGCATCTGATCCAATAAGTACCGGATGTCTATACTTTTCTGCTAAATCAAATGCTAAATATGCTAAATCAGCATTTTCTTGAACAGAATTTGGAGCGAGTACAATAGTTCTATAATCTCCGTGTCCACCACCTCTTGTTAACTGCCAATAATCTCCTTGACTTTGTCCAACATCTCCTAACCCATTTCCATATCTCATTACATCAACGATTACGGCAGGAAGATCTGCAGCAACTAAATATGATATTCCTTCTTGAAATAATGTAAAACCTGGCCCTGAAGAAGTAGCAACTACTCTTGCTCCGCCAGCAGATGCACCCAAAAGCATATTTATTCCAGATAATTCAGATTCTGTTTGTATAAATACACCTCCTGCTTCCTCCATACGCCAAGACATGTATTCTAATATCTCAGTTTGCGGAGTAATAGGATATCCACTATAAAATCTACAACCTGCTCTAATCGCCGCTTCTGCTAATGCTTCATTGCCTTTCATCAATATATGTTTCATTCTTTTACCTCCTTATATGTGAATTTCTTACATTTATACCAACTCAAAAACATAATCGGGGCATACAGTATAACACATGCCACATGCTATGCATTTTTCTTCATCAACTTTAATTACTGCGTACCCCTTTAAGTTAACTTCATCTGAAACAGTAATAGCTTCTTTAGGACATGCTTTTACGCAATAATAGCAGCCTTTGCACCTTTTAGTGTTAGCTTTAGCTTTCTCCATGGGTTTTCCTCCTTTAAATATCAACTTAAAATTGTATATTGTATATTGTATATAATATACAATATATTTTTAAAAAAGTAAACTATTTTTTCATATTTTTTTAATTTTGAGATAATTTTTAACAAAATCTATAAAACCTTGTGAATAATTTAGACAAAAAAAGCTCAGAATCTCATCTTAGATCTGAGCTTAACTTTTATACACAATCTTATTTTCCATTTTTTAATTGAACATAAATATAAACCGGAATTCCAATCAACATAAATATAAAACCATACATTACCACGTCTGCACCCGAACCATAGATCGTATAGACAGCATAAGCAAATGCTGCAAGTCCTAATAAAGAATTTTTTATAAAGGTAAATGGATTAAATGGTTCTGTTTTAGTTACAAAAAGCTTCACTTCGGAAGCTGCACCAAAGACATAAAATATCAATAGTGACATAGTTGCAAACAAGACTAAAAAATTATACATTTTCCCATGATTCGTAATACATCCTATTAACATTATAATAGACATAAGGACTGCATTTATAATCAATGCAAAACTCGGTGTACTATATTTAACATGTAATTTGCAGAAACTTTCTGGAAAAAGTTTCTGTTCTCCAAGAGAAAAAGCTATTCTCGCAGAAGATAGTATCCATGCACCAACGCAGCCAAAAGCAGAAATACAAACCCCTAAGGAAATAAATCCTCCAGCCCAATATCCTCCTGTTACATTATAAATAATATCTGCAAATGGGGAGTGAGCTGCGGCTAGACTTGATTGTGACATATTTCCATTAGCAACAACAATTAACATCAAATATAATATAAATACTAAGCCTGTCCCAATTATAGTTGCCAGTCTTATTGTCTTTACATCCTTCACCTCACCTGCAATCATGCTTGCTCCCTCAAATCCTGTAAAAGACCAAAGAGTGTATGCAATGGCAACTGGCAAAACAGAAAATCCTGATACTTTAGGTGAAGAAACAGTATTTAAGTTTGCAACACTAAAATTAGGTATTGCTATAATCAAAAATACCACCAAAGGCAAGAGTTTTATTATAGTTAGAACTAAATTTACATATCCAGCTTCTTTGACCCCTTTAATGTTTATTAATGTATATAGCCAAATGAGTCCAATAGAAATTATTGCTTGATAAAACCCATTTTTCATAATTACTGGGAAAAAATATGCCAAATAATTAATTCCACCTAATATTATTGCGCCATTTGCTATCCAGCATCCACACCAATAGGACCATCCTACAAAAAATGCAGGAAGATCGCCAAAAGCTTCTTTAGTATACACAACAGCTGAACCTGATATTGGCATTTTTTCACCCAATTTTGCAAAGCATAGTGCAAGTAGCATTGTACCAGTTCCTGTAATTATCATTGCTAAAATTGCTGCTTTGGGATTTGCTAACTGTGCAAGTCCTTGTGGAGTCATATAAATCCCAGATCCTATCATTTGTCCCATAATAACAGCAATTGCCGAAAATAGCCCCAAATCTCTTTTTAATTCAATTGAACTTTCTCCAAGATTATCTCTTTTAATATTCATATTACCCCTCATTTCAAAAATACAAGGAACAATTTCATAATGTTAAAAGCTGGAGAAACATTGAGAATTATATTTCTCCATGCTAAAGTTGGATATTGACTAATAGTTTAAAATAAACTAATTGTTAATAACAGTATTAGTTTGTTTATTATTCTCACCTAATCCGTTAATATTTACAGAATGACGTCTAATTAAATATGCACACACTATACCAACTACACAAGTAGCAGCTAAGTATAAAAAAATATAAGTGTACCCATTCTTGCCAAGTTTATCAAGCCAACTTCCAAACATTGTAGACATAAATAGATCTGGCGAGTATCCAATGACAGAAGCTAATCCAATTACTGTTCCAGTTACTTTTGCTGGAATTTTAGTTTCACCAATAAGAGAAAATACAATACTATATGAAGCTAATCCAAATGCACCTGGCAAAAGAGTATATATACTTATCATTGTTGCATTTGCACCTGAAGGAATTACCAATACTCCTATAAATAATACTACAAGAATACTTAAAGTAATTATAAGCCATTTGCTTGTTGATTTAAAACCCCTATCTGCAATATAACCTGAAATAGGAGCTAATAGCATAAATAAATAGTTCCTTATTATAGAATATATTCCAGAACTTATAGGTGATACCCCAACAACATCCGTTAGATATGGAGTAAAATATGAAGTACTTGAAAATAAACTATATCCACAAAAAACAACTAATGAAAATATCCAAACATATGGATTTTTAAGCAAATGAGCAACGTCTTTAAATTGGAATTTTTCGTTTTCAGATGTTTCAACTTTAACATCACTATCTTTTTTCAAGAATAGGAATACCAACACAGCTGCTAGTGTAGTAGCTACTGCATAAATCATTGTTACATTAAACATTGCACCTTGTGCATTACTTGTCAAACGAGTAGACCATAAGGCTATAGCGTTAAATATAGCTCCTGTAATTCCATTCACAGCATAATATATACCAAACATAGTCCCTTGCTCTTTTTCCGAACCAATGATTCTTACAGCCTTAAGTAATGCTGACCAAAAAACCAAAACTGTAGTAATTGACAGTAAGAACCAAATTACTAACGCTGTTTTATAACTCAGGGTGAAACCGTATACAATTGTCAATACAGTAGTGCTTAAAAGAGAAAATAACAAACATCTTTTAGGTGACAATTTGTCAGCTAATATACCTCCTGGTATGTATAAAAATATATTGCCCATTGCATACATTGTCAAAAGAAAACCTGACTGTGCATTGGTTATTCCCATTGCTTCAATTTGCTGATCATAAAATACATATTTAATAAATGGGAGTAAATAGATTGAAGCACCACTTACACCTAAAGCTAATATGGCTAAATACTTTCTGGTTTTATCATTCATTTATGTTTCCCCCCTTATTTTAATTGTTTAATCTTTAAGAGCTTCAAGGCCATCTTTAGTTACTTTTAAAAACTCATCCATTTCTTCTCTCATCCCTACAGTAACTCTTATATGATTTGAGTAGCCCCATCCACTGCACGGTCTAACAATAACTCCTCTTTTTAACATATACGTACCTAATTCTTCTCCATCACAAGGAACTTTATAGAAAATAAAATTACTATGAGACTTTGTAACTTCACAATTTAGCTTTTCTAATTCATTTGATACTCTTTCTCTTTCTTCAATTAATAATTTTGATGCTTTTTCAACATTTTCTTTGTCAGATGTTAAACACTGTATTCCTCCAGCTAAAGCAATTCTATTTGCATTGAAAGGTTCGCTTACTGTATCAAAACCATTAATTACATTTGGAGCAGCTATTACATATCCTAATCTTGCCCCTGCTAGTCCATAATATTTTGAAAAAGTTCTTACAGACAAAAGATGTTTATTATTTTTTATGTATTTAACTACATCTGGGACTTCACAAGCATTAGAAAATTCTACATAAGCTTCATCAAGAACCAACCATCCACTTTCAGGCAATACATCCAAAATGCTATCTATATCTTCTTTCTTTATAATAGTACCTGTAGGATTATTAGGATTGCATAACCAAACTATTTTTGTTTTTGCATTAATAGTTTTGATAATATTTTCAACACTTATCGTATAATTTTCATCAAGTGAGACTTCTCTAACTACTCCACCCATTATTTTGGATATTTCTCTATACAATCTGTATGATTGAGTTGGTACAATTACTTCATCTCCAGATTCTATAAATAGTCTAGATATTGTTTCAAGAACTCCACCAGCACCATGTCCTAACCCAATATATTCAGAGGTTAAATTGAATTTTTTACCTAAAGTTTCTCTAAGCTTAATAAAATTAATTTCCGGATATATTCCTATTGCTGATAACTCTTCGGTCATTGCTTTAATGGCATTAGGAAATGGAGAATAAGGATTTTCATTTGAGCCTAATTTAATTACTTTCGTCAAATTATACTCCTTTTTCACATCATCCATACTTTTACCAGAAACATAGGCTTCTGCAGTATAAACTGCTTTTCTTGCACCTGTAATATTCATTTAAACCATCCTTTCATAATTACATTTAAAATACAATATATAATATACAATATACAATATACTTTGTATTATATATTGTATGTTGTATGTTGTCAATAATTTCTTTTTCGACAGTTTTTCAAATATTATGTCAAATTTTACAACACTAATTATACTCAAATAGATGAAAGTTATAAAAAATATAGAAGCTAAATAATAATATTAAAGCCAATTGTACATAGGTTATATTTGCAATTGGTCTTAATATTATATACTTAATAGTGGTGCTAAAATTAAAAATACTATATAATTTGATTATGATTTTTGAAATGGAGTGAAAAAGCATGTTCAAAATTGGAGAGTTCTCAAAACTCACTCAAGTATCTGTAAGAATGCTGCGTTATTACGATGAAACTGGCCTTTTGAAGCCTGCTGAAGTAAATAAATACACTGGATACCGAATGTATTCTTCAAAACAAATACCAATCTTAAATAAAATATTATTTTTAAGAGATACTGGTTTTACTGTTTTGGAAATTGGCAATGCACTTAAACATTGGGATAATGATTATATTAAACAAGAATTAAAAGTAAAAGAAAAGGAAACTGAAGAAAATATAAAATTAGAAAATCAAAGATTAGCAAAAATACGCACTGCAATGAATGATATAAATAAGAAACAAATATCAATTCACTACAGCGTAACATTAAAATCAATACCTAGTTATGATGTCATTTCCTTAAGAAAAACCATTCCAGATTACTTTTGCGAAGGAATCCTATGGCAAGAACTGTGTGACTACATAAAAGCAGAAAGACTAAATATTTCAGAAGAGAATTACAGCTTTGCTATTTACCATGATAAAGAATACAAAGACAAAGGGGTGGATGTAGAAGTATGCATTATAACAAATCAAAAAGGAATAAATAGAGGTAACTTTACCTTTCGCCAAACAGATCCTTTAGAAAAAGTAGCCTGCTCCATGGTTTATGGTTCTTATGAAAATATATCACCTACTTATATGTCTTTTGTACATTGGCTTGAAGAAAATAATCAATATGAAATCACAGGAATCAGCCGACAAGTATGTCATAAAGGTCCCTGGAATGAAGCTGATCCTAATAAATACCTTACTGAAATACAAATACCTGTTAAGTTAAGAGAAAAACTTTAACCTTCTTCTATTGACTCTCACACCGTGGTAGGTATTATTATTAATTCCAGCGACATAAAAAAGAGGTGTATTTATATGAATGATAAAAATTACTATAATTTATTTTCCATTGGCAAAGTAACAAAACAAAATGATAAAAATGTAATATCAATTTATAGAAATTATTCAGATGGACTTAAATTTTTATCCTTATTCAGTCATGCAATAATTTTTTATTCTAAAATCAGAAACCCTGATATACCCTTTTCTCATGAAATTATAGAAATAACTAATGTGGATGAAAAGTCTGGTATAATATTTTTTTATGATAACCCTTATTTTTCTGAAGGTGATTTTATTTATGATATTAAGCCTTACTTTCCTTGTGAAGACAGGGTAAAAAGCTGCTCTATACCAAAAGAATTTACCAAGCTCCAAAATGAAAAACCCCAACATAATATAAAAAGTGAAGAACCTTCAATTCTATCTGGCAAAATTCAATCTATAGGAAGTATTAAAAAGTTACAAGGTGAGTTTATTATACAATTATTTGATGACAATTCATTTTTTGAAAAATTTGAAGGCTATTCTCACATAAAAATTTTTTGGTGGTTTAATAATTTTGATAAGGATAAGTACCGCAGAATAACTCAATGTCAGCCTCCTTATGAAAACGCTCCTAAAACTGGCGTATTTGCTTCCCGCTCTCCAGTTAGACCTAATCCCATTGCACTTACTACTGCAAAAATTATTGATTTTAATAAAAAACTAAGACAAATTAAAGTAAGTACTCTGGATTGTTTCGACAATACACCTGTAATTGATATTTCACCTTACATACCAATAAATGACCGAATTTTAGATTGTAGAGTTCCAGAATGGCTTTCTCATTGGCCAGAGTGGTTAGATGATTCAACCTTAGATTTTTCTCACAATATAGTTGAATTGAAAATGCCCTCCATCTTTAATTCCATATATAAATATTCAAAATCCAATAATAAAACTACAGACTTTTTTAAAGAAGACACAAATAATGTAATAAAACAAAGTAATAAAATTATTATAGAAGGTGCAAGACAAAACAATCTAAAAAATATAGATGTGAACATTCCATATAATAAGATAACTGTAATTACTGGAGTAAGCGGCAGTGGTAAATCCAGCCTTGCCTTTGATACTATTTTTGCTGAAAGTCAAAGGAGATTTATGGATAGCTTTTCTACCTCCCAGCGCTCACTTTATGAACAAATGGAAAAACCAGATTTTGATAAAATCTCTGGCCTGCCACCTGCAATTTCAATATCACAAAAAAACATTGCACGAAATCCACGTTCTACAGTAGGAACCATTACAGACATACACGACTGCTTACGTACACTGTTTGCAATTATCGGTGTACGGCATTGTCCCAATTGTGGAAATGCAATAATACCTTTAAATACGGATGAAATTATCCAAACTCTCCTGCAGCTTGTTTCAGGTACCTTAATAAAAATAGAACCCTTTAAAGCTAATACTCCTTGTTATGAATACTTATTACCTGAAAAAAATACTTCAAACGATATTTTATCAAACTATATAAAAGAAACTTTAAAAATAGGTAAAGGCGCAATTTATGTAACAATTAATAACAAGGATAAAATTTTATTTCAAACAACGCAAATGTGCTATCATTGTGATCATATACTATTTGAATTAACTCCATCTACCTTCAGCTTTAATAATGCCGAAAGCATGTGTCCTGTTTGCAATGGACTGGGTATCAAAATGGAGGTATCACCCAATTTAATTATATGTAATTCTAATTTATCAATACTTGATGGTGCTTCAAATTGGTGGGGAACTTTAAGAAAATTTAGGGACAGCCCAAACGCAAACTGGATGAAAGGAGAAATACTAGCACTAGCAGAAGATATGAGTATTGATTTAAAAAAGCCGTGGATTGAACTTCCAGAAGATTTTAAACACCAAGCTCTTTGGGGATCTAATGGAAGAAAAGTCACTTTTATATATGAGAATAAAAATGGAAGAACTGGACGTATTACAAGACCAGTAGAAGGTGCTTGTAATTGTATTAAACGTATTGTTTCTTCTAATAGCGGTGAGTCTTCCAAAAGAATTGCAAATGAATTTATGGAACAGTACACTTGTAATTACTGTCATGGTGAACGTCTTGCAAAAGAAGGAAGAATGGTAGATATTACAGGTACTCGTTTTCCTGAAGCTGCATCAATGACAATAAGTGAATTAAAAGAATGGTTAGAAATTCTTCCATGCAAGTTATCAGATTTCCAATTGTCTACATCATCTTCTATACTGAAAGAACTTCATAGAAAACTATGTAATTATATTAAAATTGGCGTTTCCTATCTTAATTTAAATCGTTCTATTACAACAATATCTGGTGGAGAATTGCAAAGATTAAAGCTTATAAAGCAGTTAGAAAGCGGCATTAGCAACATACTTTATGTATTAGATGAACCTTCTACCGGACTTCACTTAAAAGATCAAGAAAAACTCATAGAAATTATAAAAGAGCTTAGAGATTACGGCAACACAATAATCATTGTGGAGCATAATAAAAAACTTATATCTATGGCAGATTATATTATAGATATTGGCCCCCATGCCGGTACCTTTGGTGGTCAAATAGCAGCACAAGGTACTCCATTAAAAATTATGGAAAATGTTAATTCAGAAACAGGTAAATATCTTTCAGATAAAAAACATGTATATATAGAAAAATCACATATATCAGATAAATGTAGTTATGTAAAATTAACTGGTGCTAACTGCAATAATCTTAAAAATATCCATATTGCTTTTCCTACTAGCTCAATTACCTGCATAACAGGGGTCAGTGGTTCAGGAAAAAGCAGCCTTATTTCAAAGTGTTTATATCCAGCTATAGAAAATCGAATTCATGGAAAAAAAGATGTAAGCAGATATTGCCAAGACCTAAGTGGTGATGAGTATTTTGATAAAATTATATATGCAAGTCAAGGTGCTATTGGCCGTACTCCACGTTCAAC
The DNA here is from genome assembly GCF_000633595.2 of Clostridium drakei. Lineage (GTDB taxonomy): Bacteria > Bacillota > Clostridia > Clostridiales > Clostridiaceae > Clostridium_AM > Clostridium_AM drakei. Next base: position 16,415 of record NZ_JIBU02000056.1, read on the forward strand.
TCCTGCCACTTATACTGGAATCATGGATGAAATAAGAAGTATATTTGCATCCACAAAAATATCAAAAGAAAAAGGCTATAAAGCAAATAATTTCAGCTTTAATAGTAAGGAAGGTCAATGTGATACTTGCCACGGTGAAGGCAAAATATGCACGCCAGTATCATTTATGGCAGATATATGGTCCAAGTGTCCTGTTTGTGGAGGTAAAAGATATATAAAAAATATTCTGGAAGTGAAATATAAAAATAAAAATATTTACGATGTTCTTGAAATGAATGTAAATGAAGCTTTGAACTTTTTTATAGATCAGCCTAAATTTGTACACATTTTAAACATTATGTCTGAAGTTGGACTTGGATATTTAAAGCTAGGGCAAAATGCAGTTACCTTATCTGGAGGAGAAGCTCAAAGAATAAAACTGTCTAAAGAACTCAGTACAAATTCAACTGGGAAAACACTTTATATACTTGATGAACCTACAACTGGACTTCACTTTTCCGATATTCAAAATCTCTTGATACTACTTGAAAAGATAAGAAATTCAGGAAATACCATATTAATCATTGAACACAACTTGGATATAATTAAAAATTGCGACTGGATAATAGATCTAGGACCAGAAGGTGGAGCTAAAGGCGGTTATGTCATTGCTCAAGGTACTCCCAATCAAGTATCTGAAGTAAAAGAAAGTTATACAGGCAATTTGCTAAGCCACTGCAAGCATTGATACTAACTCAACTTTCTCAGTTTAAGCATATTACGACGCAAAGGTGCAGTGGAAGTTTGGATTTTAACTTTTACTCCGTGATATATGATAAGTGTTTCATCACGGCTAAATGTTTTAATTCAAACTAGTAACTTCAAGTGTACGCACGTAATTAAATTGTTATAAACCGATTTAGTATTTGAAAGTTATATTCAACCATAACATTTATAACACTTAAAGCCAAGGCGGAGCCTGCTGTTAGGGTAATACATTTAAATTAAAAAGCAATTGCTTTCTATTCTGTTGAAATGTCTTAAAAGAGAATTATTATTTATGTGATTGAAAAACATA
>NZ_JIBU02000056.1:17485-17713 GCF_000633595.2 Clostridium drakei
ATTGAAAAACATAATGCTAAAACATATAAGTATTTCAAATGCATTTAATAATCAACTAACTTAATACTTTTTCAGGCTGCGCCATAGGATATTATTAAAATAACTGAAATATACATAAACTAAATAATAAGTATTATGAAAGCTACGCTTTTTATTTAGAGTAATATATACACGTAATGCACTAAGAAGTAACTTTCAACTGTATGGAGACTGATATATGCTGTGAAG
>NZ_JIBU02000057.1 GCF_000633595.2 Clostridium drakei
TAGTGCTACATTAAGGTTTGACATTATAACTCCTAAGAAGTTAAGTGTTTTACCATGTTCTGCATAAAGTCTTTTAATAGTTGGATTATTCTGAAAATCATAGGTTGACCACTTTGATGAACATGGCATAAAGCTTCCTGAAATCACAGCTCCATCCAATACTTCATTTGGATGCATAAAGGTTGGAACCATATGATTTGCATCCCATCCATAAACTAAATCATTATACCCCATTTCTTCCATTTGTGATTGAGGCTGCATTACAAATACCACACTTGGAAGTTTCTTAACAGCTTCAGGCCTTTTCATAATAGGATCTAATTCAAAAGTTTCAATATCTTCAGGCTCTAAATCCTTAACACAGTTTCCTATATATTCGGCCAGTTTATGTCCTGCCCACCTTAGAGCCTTATTTTTCTTCTGCTGCTCATGCTTTTCGAAATCTTCATCTGTATCTCCTACAAGCACTATGTTTTTTAACTGTGAGTAGTAAGTGTATTTTGCACCTTCGCCACTCATATCTATTAATCCATCCTGGAATCCACCCCAGTGTTTTCCAACTACAAGCAGGCTGCAATCTTTAAGTGCATGTGTACGACCGCTTCCAACTGGTACTACATCTCCAGTTACTCCTGGAAATAATGTGCTTCCATCAACCTTAACTCTGCATTCAACAGCTTCCTTTACAGGAACAAGACGAACTTTGTCTCCAGGCTTTACAATTAAAAGATCTGCCTCAGTAATATGTTCATCTTCCAGTACATAATCTAAAGCTTCTTTTTTGTTAATTGTTAAAATGCCCTCTTTATAGCTTGTTGTTTCACCAAAAATAATATCCTTAACATGAAAATTTCCAATTTCAAGTTTCATTATTGTACCTCCCCTACTATTAAGATTACTTTTAAATTATTTGAATTGTTTAAATAGTACTATTTGAGTAAATAGTATCACATTGCATTTGCATTTTCAATCGTGATTACGTTATAATCGTGATTGTTTGTTATTAAATTATCAAATTCATTCTATTACAAATCCCAATAAAGTCGAAAACGGTTGCAGTGCCTGCGTTTCAAAATATTGTGTTATAGAATTTTCAAATACACTCTATAAGATTGAGTAATAAGCTTACTATATGTTATAATAGAATAGAACATATAAATTAAACATTTCTGGAGGACAAAATGGATAAAAGAGAATTAAAAAGATATAGAAATATGAGTTATTTTATTGATGCTGCTGTTCAAATTATGGATGAAGAAGGAATTGAATTTGTTACCATAAGAAAAGTTGCCGATTTGGCAGGATATAACAGTGCTACCATTTACAACTATTTTAAAAGCCTAGATGAACTTATACTCTTTGCCTCAATAAGGCATCTTAGAGAATATATATTAAACTTAAAAGAACACATAAAATCAGCAAATAACAGCCTTGAAAAGTATTATAAAATATGGGAATGTTTTTGCAGATATTCTTTTTCACGCCCTCAAATATATAACAATATTTTTTTTGGAAACCATAGCAATTCCATGTCACAAATAATTAAAGAGTATTATTCCATTTTTCCTGAAGAACTAGTTGGACAACTAGATGAACTGATGCCAATGCTTTTAAGTACCGATTTATATGCACGAAATTTAGTATTATTATCAAAAATTGAACCAGAAGGCTATTTAAACAAGTCAGATTTAAATGATATTAATGAACTGACAATACTATTGTATAATGGAATGCTGGTAAAAGTTTTAAATTCAGAAAACCAATTAAATGTAGACGATGTATCACAAAAAACACTTGGATATATTGAACAAATTTTAAACTCTTTCATGACACAAAAAAAGAATAGAAATCTATTCTAACATTAATAGAAACCGCCGATATAAAACTGGCGGTTTGCTTTTTTCTCATAAATACCTATATTATCAAATATAAAATTTCTATAAAAGTGATTTATCTGGAGTTATAAGTATTTTTACATGTGATTTCTTTTCTGGTCCAGTTAAAGCACCAAAGCCTTCTTCTACTATATTATCTAATAGTGCTTTCTTTGTAATATATCCTTCTGCTTTTATTCTTCCATCACTCATTTGTGCAATTGTTGCTGGGAACTCATGTCTATAAGCTAATGTTCCAACTATTTTCTTTTCAGAGAATACTAAAACATTAGGATTAAAGCTTGTCTCGCCTTCCCAAATACTTGTTATTACCATAGTTCCTTCAAACTTCAATGAGTCAAGTCCAGTATCAAATCCTATCTTAGCACCAGTAGTTTCAAAAGCTGCATCAACACCAACTCCACCTGTGAGCTTTTTAACCTCTTCAGCTATATTAACTTCATTTGGATCCAGAACTACGTCTGCACCAGCTCTTTTTGCATACTCCTGTCTTACTGATTTTCTTTGTAAAACAACTACAAGTTTAGCACCAGCTGCTTTTAAACATTCAATAGTTGCAAGACCTATTGGACCTGATCCTAATACTAAAGCTGTATCTCCAGTCTTAAAATTAGCGATTCTTATTGAATGAAGTGCTACTGCCATAGGTTCTATTAATGCAGCTTGTTCGTAAGACATATTATCTGGAATTTTATGAATAAATTCTTCTGGGAATACAGTATATTCTGCAAATCCACCACCGCTTCCACAAAGTCCATGGAAACCTAGAGATGAACAAAGATTATATTTTCCTTCTTTACATGCTGGACATTTACCACAAGCCACAATTGGTTCAACAACTACTCTATCTCCAACATTGAAATTACTTACTCCTTCACCTATTTCCACAACTTCTCCTGAAAATTCATGACCTAAAACTACAGGAGCTACATTACCACTTAGAGGATGAGGTTGTCCTACTGGAATAAATATAGGACCTCCCAAATATTCATGCAAATCAGAACCACAAATTCCACACCATTTAACCTTTATTTTTACTGATCCCTTTACTACCTTTGGTTCTTCAATTTCTTCAATTCTAACATCTTTCTTATCATACCATAATGCTGCTTTCATAATATTACCTCCAAATTTAATATAATTGTTAATTCATTCACATATATACTTAGCAAATAGCATGCCAAAATAAAAAGAGCTCATTATCAAGCTCTTTTCATTTTAAATGTATCATATTGACACATTTAAAACTGTATCATATTGACAGGCAAAAATTGTTTTTCTCATTTTGACACACTTTTATCTAATTATTGTTAATATTATATCTTTTTATTTTTCTGTATAAAGTAGATCGACTTATATTTAAATAATTTGCAGCTTTTACTATGTTACCATCACAAATCCTAATAGCATTTTCAATAGTCTCTTTCTCTAATATTTGCATTGGAATGATACTTGATTCCTTTTTATCGTGTATATCCAGATCATTAGTAGATGTTATTTGCTCTTCATCATAAGAAGTAACGAAATACTCATCACTTAAATAATAATCTCTCTCTACTATATTTCTAAGTTCTCTTACATTACCTGGCCAATTATACTTTTTTAATTTATCTATATAATTTTTATTTACTTTTTTATGTTGATCCTTACTTTTGGCATTTAAAATCTCCACAAAATACCTAACTAACACATCTATATCTTCTTTTCTTTCATTTAAAGCTATAGTTTTTATACTCATCACATTCAATCTATAATAAAGATCTTCTCTAAAGTTCTTCCTTTTTATTTCTTCTTTTAAATTTCTATTAGTAGCACCTACCACTCTTATATCCAATTGTTTTTCATAAGTTCCACCAACTCTTATAATCTTATTATTGTCAAGCACCCTTAATAATTTGCTTTGTATATCTAATGGCAACTCTCCAATTTCATCTAAAAATATTGTACCTCCATTTGCAATTTCAAATTTTCCAGGATGACCTTCCTTAGAAGCTCCAGTAAAAGCTCCTTTTTCATATCCAAAGAGTTCACTTTCCACTAGCTCTCTAGGTATGGAAGCACAATTTACAGCAACAAAAGGTCCTTCTCTTCTTTCACTATAATTATGAATGGATTGGGCTATAAGTTCCTTACCCGTACCACTTTCGCCCTCAATAAGAACATTACTATGGCTTCTAGCTATTTTTTTACAAAAGTTTATTATTTCTTTCATTCTTTTATTTTCAGTTATAAAATCATTGAAATTATAAGAAGCACTATAGCCAATTACCTTACTTACTAATTTATGAACATCTTGCACTTCTCTAAAGGTTATAACTATTCCTATAACCTTATCTGTTACTTTCATTGGTACAGCATTTATGATACATTTAACTCTTTTCTTATTTATATAAAAATCACACTCTACATTATTGTAGGATATAATATTTTCATTTATTATTTCATTAAAGTTCACACTACTCATTAACTGTCTAATATTCATTTTTACTATTTCTTTATGGTCTATATCTAATATTTCAATAGCTCTATCATTTACTCTTTTAATATTTAAATTTTCATCTATAACAATCATACCTTCACATATAGAATCAAAAGTAATATTCATAAGCTTATTTGAAATGGTAAGTGCCATCTGCTTTTCTATTAGCTGAGCTGCAGATGTAACCATAGCAAGCGTATGAGAATGAGCACTATGAACATTTCCTGACATATTAATAAATCCTATTATATTACCCTCTTCATCATGAATAGGTGAACAGGAACAAGTCCAACTATGTTGATGTATTCCAAAATGTTCAGCTCCTATAGTTTGTACTGGCTTATCTAAAAACAATGCTGTTCCAATAGCGTTAGTTCCAACAGCATTTTCTGTCCAAAGCTGTCCTTTAACGAAGTTTAGATCATCTGCCATCTTCATAATATCGTCATCACCAATTATATCCATTATATATGCATCTTTATCTGCAAGCATTATGGCAAAGCCTGAGCCTTTAACAATGTTGTATATATTCTCAATTATAGGATGTGCCACTGAAATTAACTGTGCATTTTCTTCAACCTTTAATTTTTCTGAAGCTTTATATTTATCATTTCCATTTCCATTCATAGGGCTTACTTCATAATTCATACACCTTTTCCATGATTCTGCTATTTCCATCCTTACCTTAGGATCTATATGTCCTTGATTAATAAATTCATTCCAAGCATAAGTTATAAATTCTTCATAATTTTCCATATTATTCACCTCATACTACAACATATAGCTTGTCAATCTTTATTTAAGCTTATTTGTGAAAGAGAATACATCACTAGTGCTGACCATATAAATACAAAACTTATCATATCTATACTTGTAAAACCTTCGTGATACATAAAAATTCCAATAAACAAGCTTATGGTTGGTGAAATATATTGTGTAAATCCAATGACTGACAAAGGTAATCTTCTTGCTGCACTTGCAAAGAGCAGCAGGGGAACAGCTGTAACTACTCCAGATCCTATAAGCAAAAGTATTACTACTGTACTTTCTCTACCAAAAGCACCTAATCCACTAAATTGCCTTGATGCTATATATATTGCTGCAATTGGAGTAATCATGGTTGTCTCTAAAGTTAGCCCAACTATAGAATTAGCTTTAACAAACTTCTTCATTGCACCATATAACCCAAAAGAAATAGCTAATCCTAGTGAAACCCATGGAATTTTACCATATTGCAATGTTTTAATTATAACTCCAAAAAAAGCAGTAGAAATAGCAATTCCCTGCCATAAACTCAACTTTTCCTTGAAAACAACTACTCCTAAGGCTACTGCAACCAATGGATTAATATAATACCCTAAGCTTGCATCAATAATCTTATTTGAATTAACAGCCCAAATATATAATCCCCAATTAAAAGCAATGAGAATAGATGCAATAAATATATAAAGCATTTGCTTCTTATCCTTGACTATACGCTTTAACTCTTCCCATTGTTTAGTTACTGCAACAATTGCAATTGTAAATACAAAAGCCCATACAATTCTGTTGGATAAAATTTCTATTGGAAATACGCCATTTATCAGCTTCCAATATATGGTCAAAACACCCCATAATGTATATGCTGCAACTGCATATATCACACCAACTGTCTTTTCGTTACGCATTTATCTTCCTCCCTTTTTCATATGTTTCTACCTTTAAAAATATATCTACTATCATCAATATTTTCTGACAGCTTTCATTTTAGCTTATATTCTAAAACCTTTTTTTCCATTATACACTAAATCTCTTTTTTTTCATAAGTTATTATTTTCTACTTACAATTTATAGGTTAAAATTTATTAATACCTCAATTTTTTTAATTAAGAGTTAATAGATTAGTTTTCAACCCACTCTACTAATTTCAATTTTTTAAACGTCAAAAATTCCCTCAGACTAAGTCTGAGGGAAAGCATACTTTTCTGTTTATATATTATATTAACGGCTTGCTTCGTACTGTTTTAAAAGTTTAACAAATAATTCTGGAACTTTCATCATGTCTTCAGGAGTTCCTACGAAAGAAATACGGAATTGAGTACTTCCTGGGTTATTTTCTCCTGATGCAATATCATAGAAACCTTTTAAAGGTGCTACTAGAAGAGTTGTCTGAACTCCTTTGTAGTCTACAGATCCTTTTTGTGCACAATAAAGAACAAAGTCAATTGCATCAAATCCTGGTTTTACAACATTTCTGACGTCAATTACTGAGTATATAGATGCGTCAGGGCTGGAAACGATTAAGCCTGGTTCCTGCTCCTTCAAACCATTATATACTTTGAATATAATATCTTTATAGTATTCACGAAGACTCTTGCACCATGAAGCAATACTTTCTTTGCTTTCATGTGCCAATGCTCCAAATATGTACTGACCAATTACATTAGCACAAAGATTTGCAGTATATTCAGCTATTGAACGCTCATGGTATTCTGGATTATCAGTAATTACAGCACCGATTCTTAAACCACATGCATTCCATACCTTCGATGTTGTCTCTAAGCTTATTCTTCTTCCTTCTATACCAGGTACATCTGCATCTGTAATTCCCCATATACTTACTAGACTGTTATCACCTGTATAGTATAGTTCACGATAAGCTTCATCACTAACCATCCACATATTATATTTTACACATAATGCAGCAAGTCCTTTAAGTGTCTCATAATCATAAAGCTGTCCTGTAGGGTTGTCATAAGGTATAACAAGAAGTGCTCCAGGATTATTCTTTTTAATATTTTCTTCAATTTCATCAAGTTTTGGAAGACTAAACTTTCCATCCTCACCCAATGCACGTTTTACTGTAATCGTTTTACGTCCAATTCTTTCTGCAAAAGAAATATAGTTTGTGTATGCTGGGTCTATCATCATAAAAGGCTTTTCATTAGTACCTGCAGGTCCGCAAACACCAAGTAATACTAATTCCATACCACTTGATCCACCATCTGTTACTTGAACTAATAATTTACTAGTATCAAAGCCTTCACATGAAAGAATATTTTTAAATGCATTCTGGCATTCTTCAAAACCAGCAGTTCCTGAATATCTTACAACACCATTTGCAAATGGGCTTTCAGGAGCATTAAGTGCAAACATCCTTTTCTGCATAGCAGGATTTGTTGGAAGTGAAACATTTCCAATACCTACATTTATTACGGCTTCTGGTTTAACTTCACGCTCATCATACTTCATTTGTGCCAATCTGACATCTGATGGCGTTCTTGATTCAAAATGTGCTGATAAAACTGGTTTATTCATAACAATCCCCTCCTAAAAATATAAATATAATTTACAGAATATATGATACATATTTATACTAACATTTTAATCAAATTATTGCAATGTTATGCATTGAATAAATTAACATAAAAAGTAATTAGCTTTTTTAAAATTCAATCTTTTCTCTCTTTTATTTTATATTTTTGCTAGATTACATTCATTCTAAAAAATACTATTCTGTAGCATTAATAGCAAAATCCAAAGTTATCTATTCCTTCTCAACATCTCAGATAATTCATCAAAATTCTTTTTAGCTATTATCCCCTTATTTTTAAGACTCTGTATTTTTTCTTTGCGACGACTTCCATTTTCTTGAAAATCAATTAATGCTTCTTTAATTGCACTTTTAAGCAGCGGAATTACATTAATTATTCGCTTTACTCCATAAACATATTCATCATCATAAAGTCTAAAACTTTCAAACAATCCTGATGTCAACCTTCCATCAGAAAATATATAAATATATCTATCCCTCATATCATCAGATAAATCAACTTCAATTTTATGTCTATATAATCTAAATGTAACTCCCTCATTCTCTACAAATACGGGAAATAACATAGAAAAAAGAAATACTATTTCTTCTTCTTCATCAATTAGTCCTGAAAGATCATTTTCATTTAACTCATTCATAATATCATCAGTAAAAATACAATCTTTTATTTTGTTTCCTAATTTGATCCTAAATTTTCTTTCTTTCTCATCTCGTAGCAAATTATCAATTGAACTAAATAATTTACTAATAGAATTTTCAACTTCTGATGAATTTCTATAACTCTTCATATTTATGCTCATTCCCTTCGTTATGTTCATTGTACAAAACTTAGTTAACTGTTAAAATATTAAGTTTTATAAACAACTCTTTTATCTTTCAACATCATTTATTTTTGATTATTTCACTAATATAACCATCTGTATATTCCAGATGCTTTAGCATAGCCATAGATGCAGCAGCTGAATCATGTTTTTTTATAGCCTGAATTATATCTTCATGTTGTTTTTTTACTATATTTTTATTCTCTACATTTCTAAACATATTAGTTAACACATTTTCAATATATGTTTCTACTAAAGTAGATGCTGCAAACATCATAGTAGAAACTAAGTAGTTTCCAGATGCCTGAACAATTTTATAATGCATTTTTTTATCTAATTCTGCACATTCTTCTTCATTCTCTGTACTATTTAATAAGTTAACTAGTTCTTCTATTTCTTTAAGCTGCTCATCATTTATGTTTTTTGCTGCTAACGCTGCCATTCCAGGTTCAGTAAACTTTCTTAAATCTAAAATTTCATCTGTCTTGCTTCCATGAAGCATAAATGTCATTGAAAGTGGTTCCAGCAAACTATCCTCAAAGCTATCTTTTACAAAATTTCCTTCACCTATTTTGCATTCAATAAGTCCTAATATTTCCAATACTCTTAAAGCTTCTCTTACGGATGTTCTACTCACATTAAGTTGTTCACACAATTCTCTTTCAGAGGGTAATTTATCTCCACATTTCAACTCACCTTTTCCTATTAACTCTTTAATCTTTTCTATTACCTTTTCATATACTCTTGTTTTTTTTGTTGTATTAAGCATTAAAATTTTCCTCCAACATAAGATATTTTTTAGTTTTTTATCTTATTATTATAAATTTCTTCTATTATTTTAACAAGCTTATCCATTTATCAAATAGAGTTACTTAATAAATACAAAAAATAAATTCCACATAATAGGAACTAAAAACACAGTAATGATTCCCGAGAGAGCCATGGTCAAACCACTCATTGCCCCCTCAGTTTCTCCAATTTCCATAGATTTTGCAGTTCCAACAGCATGAGAAGAGGCCCCCATAGCGATGCCCATTGCAACCTTATCATTAATTTTAAAAATTGAATATAAATAAGGTCCAATAATTGATCCGATTACACCAGTAAGTATAATTGCTACAACAGTAATTGATGGCAATCCTCCTAATTGTTTTGATAAGGCCATTCCTATTGGTGTAGTAATAGATTTAGGCATTAAAGATTTTATTATCACATCAGATAAATTAAAGAATTTACAAAGTAAAATTATACAAGTAATGCCACATACATTCCCACATAAAATACCTGTAAGTATAGGTATCGCATTTTTTTTAAATAAATTGAATTTTTTATGCATAGGCAAAGCTAATGCAATCGTTGCAGGATACAAAAAGAATGATATAAGTTGTCCTCCACTATTAAAAGCTTCATACTTTATATGAAATTTTGTTAGTAAAAAAATTAACATTATCATGGCAATTAGCAAAGGATTAAAAATTGAAAGTTTTGTTATTTTATTTATATAAACTCCTATTGCATAAGCAATTAACGAAATTAGCACACCAAATACTGGAGAATTAATAATATCATTCATGTAAATTCACCTTTCTTAAAAATTTAACTGTATACGCTGTTATTAACCAAAATACTATTGTTGAAATAATCAAAATAGCTATAAATACTATCCATTTTCCCTTTAATATTCCAAATGCAGTCATTAAACCTACTCCTGCGGGAATAAACAAAAACGACATATTTGATATCAAAAATTCACATACATCCTCAATCATTTCAACCTTTATAATTCCTATTTGTAATGCAAGAAAAAGTAAAAGTAACCCAATCACAGCAGCCGGAATCGGTAAATGAAACAATGTTTGTAATAATTGTCCTATAAAATATGTAACTAAAATAATCATTAATTGAATTAAATATTTCAAATAAATCACCTACCCATCAGTATATAAATTTTGCAAATTAGTGGTTATACCGGTCATACCACCAATAATGCTACTTTACCACTTTTTGCAGTATATTGCAATATACTTTTTTATTTATTGCAATGTACTGCAAAAAGTGATAAAATAACTTCAAGAAAGCAATTGGTATGACCGGTACGACCTTTATGAATAAATTTGCATAATAGTAATTGTATTAAATAAAGGCAAAATAACTTAGACATATAATGTTTGTTCGGAATGGAGGTAATATAAGTGTTAGAAAAATTTGAAAACTATCTATTATATAAAGAACATAAAAGTTCTAGTACAATCAAAACATATTCAAGATATATACAAAAATTTATTAATTGGTACTATATCAGCAGTGGCAAAAAGCTTTTGAAATTAAATATGGAAATAATTAATAATTATAAAGACTATTTAGTATTCATAAAAAAAAGAAAGCAAACAACCCTAAATGTTGAGCTTTCCGCATTGACCAAGTTTAATAGTTTTTTCTGCTATAAAAATGCACCTAAAAATTATATTACAAGCAAAAAGCATAAAAATATTAACTATTCTTAGATTATTGAATATAAATAAGGTATTGCAATTTAGATTAATAATGATTTAAATTGCAATACCCACTTCATTTTTTATCAATTAGTGTATATCCTATTCTCAAAAGCAAATTTTAATCATATTTAAGCACAACAATCCCTGAATAATCTTTAATATTTGCTTTGTTCAATTCAAGTTCCTCATACTCTTTTGCTTTTAGTCCTGAAGCTGAAATGAATTTATCAACCTTACCAAAGATATACCCCATTAGCCCTAGTGCTTTTGTTCTGTAGTGCATAGGTATAACAATTGTTGGGTTTAACTGCTTCATTACTTGAACAGCATCAAATGCATTAATTGTGGCTAAACCACCAACAGGGAGAATTAGTATGTCTACATTTCCTATCTCCGCTATCTGATTGGAATTTAGAACATGTCCAAGGTCACCACAGTGACAAATATTTATATCATCAATATTGAAGTTATATACAGTGTTTTTCCCTCTCTTAGATCCAGATGTTTTATCATGAAATGTTTGGATACCTTTTATTTCTATTCCATGTTTTGAAAAATCGCCTGGCTTACTTATGTGTACAAAACTACTCCTGACTGCATTTATATTATTATGATCACTATGATTGTGACTTGTAGATACTATATTAGCTTCTATTTCCTCAGGCAATTTATAGCCAAACATTTTCTTATATGGGTCTGTTAATACTTTTATTTCACTTCTAGATGTTATCATAAAACATGATTGGCCAAACCATTTAATTTTCATCTTAGTCCTCCAATCTTTTTCAATATTTGGGTTTCCATTTTATTTTAATGATGAAACTATTTCTTTTGTAGTTCTAATTTTCCCTATTCTAGGGAAGATGTATTTACAAACATAATCATGTTCTTCTTTTGTTACTGCTGTCATTGCATCCTCTACAAAAATTTGATTATAACCGTGTTGATATGCTTCTCTTGCTGTAGTATCTACACCAATGTTAGTAGACACTCCACCTAATACTATTGTATCAATTCCTCTGCGTCTTAATTGTAGATCTAAATCAGTACCATAAAAAGCCCCCCATTGTCTCTTTGTAACAATATGTGCATTCTTTGTAGTAGCTATTTCAGGTATAAGGTTATCCCAGCCTTCTGAATATTTCATTCCAGTAGCTTTTAAATCCGTTTTTGGTTTAACCATATCTTTACCGTCCATAGTAGAAACTCTTACAAGAACTATAAAAGCTCCTTTCTCACTAAACGCATTAACTAACTTGCTTGCATTTTGAATAACCTCTTCACTTGTATAAGGTGAAGTAGAAACTCCCATAGCTGTAATTCCATTTTGTAAGTCTATGAGTACAAGAGCGCTTTTTTCTGCATTAATAAATTTATTTTCATTTAATTTTAGATTTTCCATATTCATATCTCCTTTTTAATTTTATTTTTTATAGAATTAATTATTTATTAAATAAGAATTGTTTAATACTTATTATAAAAATTAATCATCCAACAATTTAATAATATTATTCATTTAAATTGAGTTTTTTATAAACCTTAAAGTATACCCAAATTGCATTTATAAGTAACAGTGCACTAGTGATAAAAAAGACATATTGCATACCTAATATTCCTGCGACCTGCCCTCCTAAAACCGAACCTCCAAATACTCCCAAGTATCCTGCTGCCATGCTCAAACCAAATACTCTACCAGTAAGAGAGGATGGAGTGATCTTTTTTAATATGATATTGACAGATGGGATAAGCCCTGCAGATGCTAGTCCTAATAAAAATCGAAGTCCCATTAACTGCCAAGTATTTTGCACAAAAGCTTGTGGTATAAAAATGATTCCTGCACCTATAAGACATGCTAATATCACTTTATGAGCTCCTATTTTATCTGAAAGTTTTCCAAGCCTTGGAGCAGCAATTATATTTGCAAGGCCAGAAGCTGAAAATGTAAGTCCAGCTAAAAGTGCAATATGTGAACTATTATTAGATACCTGCTTAACGTATACTGTTACAATTGGTTCTACGGAATATAATGCTACAGATAACATAAAAAATGTTACAAACATCGTAACAGTTAAGCTTTTTTCTGGGACTGTGCTCCATACCTCTTTAATAGTAAGTACATTTTTCTCTTCTCTAACAAAGGATTCTTTTACAAATATAAGCGTTGTAATAAATGAAATTAAAAGTAAAGCCCCTGTTATGAAAAATACACTTTGTAGTCCTAATATCTCATCTATAAAACCACCAACTGTTGGGCCTAGTAAAGAACCTGCAATACTTGCTGTTGATAATGTACCTAACGCGTATCCCGCATGTTCCTTATCAGTTTGAGTTGCAATCAATGCAGTGCAAGCCGTACCATAACCTGTTATTGCTCCTTGAAGTAGTCTTAAACCTATAAGTACATATACATTTGGCGCAAATCCCATACAGCCTATGGTTATTGCCATACCAAGACTTGCTCTAAGTATCATTGGCTTTCGCCCATATTTATCAGCTGCGCTTCCCCAAATTGGTGAAAAAATAGCTGAAATTATAAATGTAATACCAAAGGCAATTCCTGAAATTTTTGTAATTGTTGCTGTATCTTGAATTCCAAGATGTTGTATATAGAGTGGTAATACTGGTGCAATCTGACTCATTCCTATAGCAGCCACAAATATTCCAAACCAACATACTATTAAATTTTTTCTCCACATTTCCATAAATCTACTCCTTTCTTTTGTATAACTTAATTAGTAATAAGATTTTTTTAAATAATAATCAATCTATAAAAAGTGCCATCAATACATATAAATACGTAATAAAATATTAATAAACAACGGGGGCAATGATAAAGTATATATTATTTCTTCTTTCTAGTTGCATTATTGCTATCTTCAATTTGATTATAAACTATAAAATGTAGTTTGTAAACTATATTTTATAGTTTAATAGTTATAAATATAGTTTGATAAATATATTTTATAATGTTAAACTACTGTTATAACTTAAGATTATAGAGGTGAGAGGTGAGAAGTGAATGCAAAAAAGAAATTTAACCAAAGAAAAAATTATTCAGGTTTCTTTTTCTTTGGCAGATGAAATTGGTCTTAATCAACTTACTTTCCAAAAAATCGCTAAAAAATTGAATATAAAATATCCTTCTTTATATAATCATTTTACTAATATGGATAACCTAAAAATAGAAATGACAGTATATCTTTTAAATGAATTAAATCAAAAATTAATGAAGAGGCTGATTGGTAAGAGCGGTGATGAGGCCATAAAAGAATATGCTAAGATTTATAAAGAGTTTGCTTTTGAAAATACGACTGCTTATAGACTTTTTATGAGTATTCCAAGTACTGAAAACTCAGAGTTATTTAATTTGGCTAAGGAAACCTCTCGCATCATTCGTCAGATTTTAGAATTTTACATTAAGGATGAAATTCGTTTAGTTCATAAGAGCCGAACTTTAAGAAGTCTTTTGCATGGTTTTGTCTCGTTATATTCATTTGGATATTTTCATAATAATAAAGTAACTTTAGATGAAAGCTTTGAATCTATGATAGATGACTTTATTTCATCACTTTCAAAAAAATAAAAAAATAGAGTATTTTACTTAAAATCATTAATGAAATTAAGTCACAATACTCTATCCTTTTTATAGCATCATAATCCTTATTCAACCGTCCATTGTATGAAGTTTTCAGATTAAAATTATACTATTAATTTTATTTATTGGATTGTTCTCGGATTTTTAACTTCAGCTTGAGCAGCAGCAAGTCTTGCTATTGGAACTCTAAACGGTGAACAAGACACATAATCTAATCCAACATTATGGCAAAATTCTATAGAAGATGGATCTCCACCATGCTCACCACATATTCCAAGATGAATATCTGGTCTTGTTTGTTTTCCAAGTTGTACTGCCATCTTAACAAGTTTACCCACACCTATTTGATCTAATTTTTGGAATGGATCAAATTCGTATATCTTTTTATCATAATAGTCCCCTAAGAATTTACCAGCATCATCTCTTGAAAAACCAAAGGTCATTTGAGTCAAATCATTTGTTCCAAAGGAGAAGAATTCAGCTTCCTTTGCTATTTCATCTGCTGTAATAGCCGCTCTTGGTATTTCTATCATAGTACCTACTAAATATTTTAAATCTATTTTCTCACTGGCAATTACTTCTTCAGCAACTTTAACCACTATATCCTTTACAAATTTTAATTCTTTTATTTCCCCAACAAGAGGTATCATTATTTCTGGTACTATATCATAGCCTTTTCTCTTCTTAACATCTATAGCTGCTTCTATTATAGCTCTAGCCTGCATTTCTGCCATTTCTGGATATGATACAGGAAGACGGCAGCCTCTATGACCCATCATAGGATTAACTTCATGTAAACCTTCAATTGTTGCTTTTAAGCTTTCAAATTTAAGTCCCATTTCCTTAGCTAAATCTTCTATATCTTCATCCTCTTGAGGCAAAAATTCATGAAGTGGTGGATCTAATAATCTTATATTTACCGGTTTTCCTTCCATAGCCTCATAAATTCCTATAAAATCTTCTCTCTGCATTGGAAGCAATTTATTAAGTGCTTTTCTTCTCTGCATTTCTGTTTCTGAAACTATCATTTCTCTAACTTTTGGTATTCTATCTTCATCAAAAAACATATGCTCAGTTCTGCAAAGTCCTATGCCTTCTGCACCAAAATTAACAGCATTTTTAGCATCTCTAGGTGTATCAGCATTAGTTCTAATTTTCAACTTTCTTATTTCATCAGCCCAAATCATAAAGGTTTTAAAATCCCCACTTATTTCATTGCCAGTAGTTTTTATCGCCTGACCATAAACATTTCCTGTGCTACCATCTAAAGATATATAATCACCCTCCTTATATATCTTTCCATTTAATTCAAATGTACTATCTGCTTCATTTATTTTCAAATCAGCACATCCAGCTATACAGCAGGTTCCCATTCCCCTTGCAACAACTGCTGCATGAGAAGTCATTCCTCCTCTTGCTGTAAGTATACCTTCAGCTGCAACCATTCCTTCTATATCTTCTGGAGATGTTTCAAGTCTTACAAGTACTACTTTTTCACCTTCTTCATGATGTCTCTTAGCATCTTCTGCAGTAAAATAAACCTTACCACAAGCAGCACCTGGTGAAGCTGGTAAACCCTTTCCTATAATCTCAGTATTTTTTAATTCACTTTGATCAAAATTAGGGTGTAAAAGGGAATCTAACTGCTTAGGCTCAACCTTTAATATTGCTTCTTTTTTTGTAATAAGACCTTCTGCTACTAAATCCACAGCAATCTTTAATGCAGCTTGAGCTGTTCTCTTACCATTTCTAGTTTGAAGGAAGTATAGTTTCCCTTGTTCAATGGTAAACTCCATATCCTGCATATCTTTATAATGCTTTTCCAATCTTTCTGCTATTTCCATAAATTGTTTATAGCACTCAGGTAAATCCTGTTCTAATTTTGTTATTGGTTGAGGAGTTCTTATTCCTGCAACTACATCTTCTCCCTGTGCGTTTATTAAGTATTCACCAAATACAGCCTTTTCTCCAGTGGCAGGATTTCTTGTAAATGCAACACCTGTTCCTGAAGTTTCTCCCATATTGCCAAATACCATTGATTGAACATTAACAGCTGTTCCCCATTCTCTTGGAATATCATTCAATCTTCTATAAACTACAGCTCTAGGATTGTCCCATGATCTGAATACAGCTGTTATAGCTTCTAACAACTGTTCCTTTGGATTTTGTGGGAAATTCACACCCATTTCTTTACTATATAAATCTTTGTATTTATCAACAATATCTTTTAAATCTGATGCAGTTAATTCATTATCAAATTTAGCTTCCTTAAGTGTTTTGACTTCATCAAGAATATCTTCAAATTTTCTCTTTTCAATTCCCATAACAACATCAGAAAACATTTGAATAAATCTTCTATATGAGTCATAAGCAAATCTCTCATTACCTGTTAACTTACTTAAGCCTTCTACAGTTTCATCATTTAATCCTAAATTTAATATTGTATCCATCATTCCTGGCATAGAAACTCTAGCTCCAGATCTAACTGAAACAAGTAAAGGATTATCTACACTTCCAAACTTTTTACCAGTTGTTTCTTCAATCTTAATAAGTGCTTCATAAACTTGATTCATCACTTCTTCTGATAACTTTTTATCATCTTCGTAGTACTTTGTACAAGCTTCTGTAGACAATGTAAATCCTTCTGGAACAGGCATTCCTAAATTTTTCATCTCAGCAAGATTTGCCCCTTTCCCGCCAAGTAAATTTCTCATATTTGCATTTCCTTCGTTAAAAAGATATACATATTTTCTAGTTTCCATACAAATAGTAACCCCCTAATGTAAATACTTTAATTTTTAATATGTGCTACACACTTTATTATATGTTATATACTATATAACAAAAATAGCTTATATGCAATACATAATATATAAAAAATAAATTATATTTCATTTATGGTGCTACTAATACTTAATAAAGGTATTCCATTTTTATTGAATTGATCATTAGAAATTCAAACTACCTTTTCAGCAAATACCTTCACAAGTTCTGGATCAAACTGAATACCTGCATTATCAATAAGGTCCTTTACAGCCTCTTCTTTTGATAAAGAATTTTTGTAAGGCCTCTCACTGATCATAGCATCAAAGGCATCAGCTATTGCAATTATTCTTGATTTTAATGGAATTTGTTCTCCTTTAAGACCTTTAGGATAGCCATTTCCATCCCATCTTTCATGATGTGCCAAAACATACTCCGCTATTTCTGCCATATCATTAGCAGAACTTAGAATACGGTATCCTATTTCCGGGTGACGTTTAAGTTCTTGCCATTCTTCGGCAGTGAGATTTCCAGATTTATTTAAAATATCTTCACGTATAGCAATTTTTCCTATATCATGCAATAATCCTACAGTTTTCAATTCTTGTATTTCATCATCTGATAAATTCATGGCTTTGCCTAAAAATTTACAATAATCAGATACTCTGTGAGCATGCTGTTCTTCTCTTTTATTTTTTTCATGAAGCGTATTTATAATAGTAGCAATTGTTTTTGCTCTTATGCTAGGACTTTCAAAAAGCTTCTTTTTATACATAAAATCCTCTGATTTTTTCAATATTTCAAATATATCCTCTTCATTATGATGTTTTGTAGCGAATCCAAAAGAAATTGAAAGCTTTATTGATGCTACCTCTTCCTTTGAAGCTAATTCGGAAATATTCTTAAGTATTTCTTCTGTTTCAAGAGCACTTGTTCTTGGCAGCAATATTACAAATTCATCTCCCCCTACACGTGCTATTATTCCATTATCACCACAGCCTCGAACCATTACCGATGATACCTTTTTTAATAATTCATCCCCAACAGCATGTCCAAACGAATCATTTATTAGTTTTAATCCATTAACATCAGCCATAACAATAGTAAAAGGAAGACTTTCACTATTGTCTAATCGTTTAAGTTCTTCTTCAAAAAATCTTCTATTATGTAATCCTGTAAGTTGATCATTATAACTTAAAAATTCAATTTCTTTTTGACCTTTTCTTTCAACTGTGACATCTCTACTTATTGCAATAACTTCATTTTTTCTGCATTTAGCTATTCTAAGTTCATAATATTTTTTACCTACTCCTGTACCAATTTCATATCCAAAGCTTTCCACAGAATTGTTCTCAAGAGCTACTTTAATTTTAATATAAGCAATTTCAGATATCTTGGACGGAAGCACCTCCCAAAGAGTTTTTCCAATGAACTCGTCTTTAGGCTTTATTAAAACAGAAGTATCTTTTGTCTGACAATCTTTAAAAACCCCATTTTCATCCACAACAAATATAATATCAGGTATCGCAGTTACTATTGCTCTATTTCGTTCCTCACTTTTCTTTAAATTATCTTCACTTTCCATTAACATTTCATATTGATTTCGAAGTTCTTCCTCTATTGCAACCAATTCATTATATGAAGCCTCTATCTCTTCATTTGATATCAAAAGCTCCTGTTTATTTTTATTCAAATTTTCATTTGCTTCTAATAATTCTTTAGTACGTATAGAAACCCTTTTTTTAAGAGTTATGTTCCACAATAATAATAAAAATATGCTTGCTGCTAATGCTGATATTAGCCAAATATTTTTTATTACTGTCTCATAAAAGTTTTTTTCTTCATAAACACCTAACCATTTATCATACATTTCATCATATTTTCCTGTAGCCTTTAGTATTTGTAATCCACCATTAAGAGCAAATAATAAATCATCATTTCCCTTTTTTACAGCAAAACAATAATCATCAGAATTAATAGCTAGCCCATTGCTCTTTAAATTTGAAAATTTATCTTTTTTTATAAAATAATTCCCTATTACAGTAGGGACTACCGAATAATCATATTTATTTATAGATACAAGCTTAAGTGCATCCTCAGCTGATTTAACTTCAATAAAGTTGATTCCAAGGTTTTGTTTTTTTAGATATTCTCCTGATATTTCATCCGCTTCAACTACTACTGTCTTTCCTTTCAGATCACTCATATCCTTTACACTTTTACCATTTCTCGTAAATACATCTGCACTAGTTATTGTACTTTTTGTTGTAAAAGAATAATTTTTTTCCCTATCCTCAGAATAAAACATACCTGCTATGACATCTATTTTCCCATTTTCAAGCTCATCTCTAATTTCACTCCAGACACCCAATTTAATTTTCACCTTGAATCCCATATTTTCCGCTGCAGCCTTAGCAAGTTCTATATCAAAACCAGCTGGATTGCCCTTTTCATCTATAAAACTGTACGGTGGATAATCTTTATCATCACCTATTATTATTGTTCTATCTAATTTCTTCCCATTATTAATTGGCATATTATAAACAGCCCCACTATTTACACTCACACTTTCTTTATTTTCAGCAAATACCACTTTCCCAAAATTGTTGTCTAATAAATAAGTTAAAATTATAAAAAACACTATGATAAAAACTTTATGTCTTATTATAATCATACTCCTTCCTTATTAAATATATTATGATGCTCTCAAATACTGCTATTGGTCTAAAAATATTTATATTTTTACACTATTCTACACAAAATATAAATTTCCTCTGTATTTTTTTATTTTTAAAAAATTTAAAAATAAGTTCTTAATTTTAGAAATAATTTTCTAAATATTTTCTAAAATTATTTTCAAATTAATGATCATATATATAGAAAGTTTGAACCAATAATATCCAAAATTTAAAGTTATTATCCAGTACTTATGATGATTGTACTATATTTAATAAAAGAAGTGAACGATATGCTTATTGAAGATATATTAAATCAAATACAAACATATCTAAGAAATGTAGATAAGACTGTATTTTATATTTCCAATACAGCCTTTTATTATTGATCTTAAAGTTTTATCCGATCGCTATCATCGCTAATACCACCACCTTTTTCAATTGGTAGATAAGCACTGCTACGCGCCTGGATAAGTTCTTCTAAGACTCAGATGAGTAAAATGCTAAACGGCATTTTACGAGCTTGCTCAGGTAAGAGATATTCCTCACAAGCAAACTCAACCTGAGTCTAAGAATCACTTGATTTTCAATTCTTCCACAGTCACATCAGGGTTCTTATATCTTCCTTTGCTTTCCGTAGTTTTACCATATTGAATTGCCCTAACTGGACAAAGATTGATACAGGCTAAGCATTGACTGCATTCATTTCCCCAATTAGGTTTTCCTTCAACTTTTATAGTTTGGCAATTGCATACGCTTTCACATATGCCACAACCTGTGCAATTATCTTTAGCATAGAAATTTTTGGTGTTCATAGCTGACTTGTTAAATAGTGGATTCACTATACTAGTTCGAATTCCTGGTATAGCCCCTTTTACTACTTTAAAAATATTTTTTTGTCTTTCCTCTACAATACTATTTATACTTTTTAAATTTTCTTGAGCAGCTAACAACTTTTTCTCTTGTTCAAGCTCAGAATCGACATCCCCCATTATTATATAGTTGCTTGGCATGATAACAGAAAAACCACTATCTAGATGTAAATTCTTTTCTCTTAACTTTTTATCTAAAACCTTCATTGTATTTCCAATATTTGCACCACAAGTTGCAGCAGAAAAGATGTAATTATCTCTATAATTATTTAGCTTTAGCTTATGAATAAAATCAAATACCATTTTTGGTGGAGCCCATGCATATACTGGATATACAAAACCTATTACTTCATCATCCTTAAGACTATATTCAAACTTATCAGCTTTGCTATTCATCATAGCTGCAATAGAAATTATCTCTTCATTATTTTGCTGTGCAATATTCTTAGCAACTTGCAGTGAGTTTCCTGTTCCTGAAAAATAAAATATCATTTTAACTCCACACTTCCTTTAAATTCAAAAAACATATTAAAATATCGTTATAAAAAATTTTATCTCTTCTCATATTATTGTGTTTTTTCTTTATTAATATTACATCAGATATTTTTCAGAATTATATCCAGATGCAACTATAGATATTCGTATTTCATCCTTTAAATCTTCATTTATAACCGCACCAAAAAAAATATTGTTTATATCACATTCTGATACATCTGATATTTTCTTAGTTGCCTCATATATTTCCATTAAATCCATACTTGGACCGCCTTCTATCATCAACAATTGTTTAGTTGCCTTTTTTAAAGGCTCTACTAAAAGCTTGCTATTAATTGCTTGCTCTGCAGCTATTTGTGCTCTATTATGTCCTCTTGCACTTCCAAATCCAATATAAGCTAGTGTGTTTCCACCCATTATATATTTTAATTCTGATACTTCAATGTTTACAACACCTGGTAAAGATATTGGATAAATCATAGATTTTAAAGTAGCTATAACATTATCGCTGCTTTGTTTTTCTATATCATCTAAAGTACTATTTTCACTATTTGCTAAAATTTCATTATCTATTAATACTAAAGAATCTAAATTATTTTTTAACATAGCAATTCTAGAATCACAACTTGCCCTAAACTCCTTATTTTGTGAAAGTGATGGTTTAATTCCTATTCCAATTGTCAATATGTCTTTTTTCTTTGCAATCTTATATATGTATTTAGCTATTTTTAAATCTCTTTCTTGTTCTAAAGCAACTATCACATAGCATACTCCTGATTGGTATACAGCCTTATATATAGATGGATATATGATACCTTGTATATTATCCTCATTTAAAAATTCATCTCTTATAAGAACTTTGTTTACATTGTCTAATTCAAAATTAAATCCCCCAATAATCTCGTCATACCTGTCCTGACAAGTACAAAATATTGTTGATTTTGGTAAATACATACCTTCAACTTCTTCCATAGTGTACATATTTGCTTCATCCCCCTTGAATAATTAAAATTGTCAATATATATTACTTTACTACATTGATAACAAATTATCAATTAATTGCTAATCTTATTATTCATAAACTTTTTATTGCAAAATTTCTATCTCACAATAGCCACTATACTATATTTTTATCCAAAATCAATGGATAAACTTTCAAGCTTTTGAGACTGATTGCTAATTTTCTGTTAAAGTGTATGGATACATTTTGATATAATACCATATTGGAATATAATACAAAAGTAGAGTTATTGTACCAACGAACGAACGTATTAAATTATATTGATCAATAATAATTAATTTATGGAGGGGATTATTTATGAAACAAGAAACCATTTTAAACAACAAGACAAATAGTTTATCAACAGTAAGTCTTGTTCAAATGGCACTTATGATAGCAATAATTTGTGTATCTACTATGGTTATTAAAGTACCAACACTATTTGGAGTTGGATATGATCACTTAGGAGATAGTATGGTATTTTTAGGTGCAATTTTATTTGGAAAGAAAAAAGGTGCTATAACCGCCGCAGTAGGTATGAGTTTAGCAGATTTTTTACTTGGATATGCTTATTATGTTCCTTTTACTTTTGTTATTAAAGCAATTATGGCTTATATTGCTGCATCTATCGCTTATAGAGGAAATTATAGAGGTAAAAATATGTTAAATAACCTATTTGGCTTTATTGTTGGTGGCGCATGGATGGTATTCGGATATTTTTTAACCAAGATAGTAATTGTTCAATATATTGTAGTTAAAGCCAGCAGCTTCAATCAAGCTCTTGCCATAGCACTAGCTGGTATTCAAAGCAACATTGGTCAAGTTACCTTAGGTATGATAATTGCAATACCACTAGCTAAAGCACTTCAATCAAAAGTCAAAATTGAAAGATAATCAAGTGTTTTTATTTCAAATAATAAGACCTAGCTTAATATTATAATACTAAGCTAGGTTGATATTTATCTAGGTACAGAATTTAATATTTCCATAAATTCATCACCCATTATAGTCTCTTTTTCAAGAAGATGAGCTGAAATTTTAGAAAGCACTTCCATATTATCCTTTAAAAGATTTAACGCCTTTTCATAGGAACTATTTATAATTTGAAGAACTTCTCTATCAACTTCCGAAGAGGTTTCAGTAGAACAAGTTTGAACTGGTCTTCCATCTAAATATCTGTTTTGAATGGATTCCAATCCCATCATGCCAAATTTATCTGACATACCATACATGGTTACCATCTGCCTTGCAATCTGAGTAGCTCTTTCAATATCATTTGAAGCTCCTGTAGTTGCTTTTTTAAAGACAATCTCTTCAGCTGCTCTACCGGCTAAAAGAACTACTATTTGCTCTGTTAATTCACCCTTAGATATAAGAAATTTTTCTTTCTCTGGCATCTGCATTGTATAACCTAGCGCTCCCATTGTTCTTGGTATAATAGTAATCTTATGCACTGGTTGTGTTTGCTTTTGTAGTGCAGCTGCAAGTGCATGTCCTACTTCATGAAAAGCAACTAAATTCTTTTCTTCTTCTGTCATAATTCTATCTTTCTTTTCCTTACCTGCTATGACAGTTTCTACAGCTTCAAATAAGTCTTCCTGTCTAACCAAGTATCTGCCCATTCTTACAGCTCTTAAAGCTGCTTCATTTACCATATTGGCAAGATCAGCTCCTACAGCACCTGCCGTAGCCAATGCTATTTCTCCAAGATTTACATCGCTATCAAGTTTAACATTCTTTCCATGAACCTTAAGTATTTCTTCTCTACCTTTAAGATCAGGCTTGTCAACAATAACTCTTCGATCAAACCTTCCTGGTCTTAAAAGAGCTTTATCAAGAATCTCTGGCCTATTAGTTGCTGCAAGTATGACAACACCTTTTGAAGAATCAAATCCATCCATTTCCGATAAAAGCTGATTCAATGTTTGTTCGCGTTCATCATTTCCACCCATCTGATTATCACGACTTTTTCCTATTGCGTCAATTTCATCGATGAATACTATACAAGGAGCATTTTTCTCCGCTTGTTGAAATAAATCTCTAACTCTAGAAGCACCAACACCTACAAACATCTCCACAAAATCTGAACCAGATAGTGAAAAGAATGGTACATTTGCTTCTCCTGCTACTGCTTTAGCAAGCAAGGTCTTACCTGTACCAGGAGGCCCTACTAATAGTGCTCCTTTAGGCAGCTTTGCCCCAATCTCAGTATATTTTGATGGCTTATGAAGGAAGTCCACTATTTCATTAAGTGATTCCTTTGCTTCTTCCTGCCCTGCTACATCATTAAAAGTAACACCAGTCTTTTTTTCAATATACACCTTTGCATTGCTTTTTCCAAATGACATGGCACCACCACCCATTTTCTTTCCTAGAGATTTCATTATAAATGATCCTAGAAAATAAAACATAGCAAAAGGTAATATCCATGTAAGTGCAAAGTTTACAATAGGCGACTGCATATCCTTAACCGGCGTTGAAAATTTTACTCCAGCATTATGAAGCTTATCAACTAATTGGGGATCATTTAAAGTTCCTGTATAATAAATTTTCTTATCGCTAACTGAAGAATTTTGATTAGTTTTTGGGGTTATTAAAATCCTATCAGTTTGAATTTTTACTGAATCTATCTCCTTTTTTTGAATCATTGTAAGAAATGTACCATAGTCTATTTCTTTAAAAGAAGATTTAGCAAACCAAGTTATAACCATATTTATCATCAATGTAACAATTAAAGTAACTACAATATAACTAGCTAAATTTTTTTTCTTTTGTAGCATAATTTTCCTCCCTAAAATTTATTTACAACTTCTATTTTACCAATACTTACTAATCAAACCATTTTTTAATCCTTTAGCTTCATTAATATCCTCTTTATTATGCGTATATAGTTATTATAATATAACACAATTAACATTCTTGTTAAAGAGGTTAAATTGTTAATTTTTTTAAAAGTTAACCTCATAACAAGCTTATTAATTCATCATATGAAATTCACTTAATGTTATAGATAACACAAAAAAATATTATATTATAACATATACAGCTGCTATAGGAATCACAGTTCCTAAAAAAGTTAGCAACATTACTCCAAAACTAGCAAGCTTTTCTTTTTCAATTTTCCACAAATAAACACCGTAGGAAAAACTATGATAACAAGCTACAATAATAATTAAGGATAAAATAATTTTCATAAAAACTCACCTCTCCTACTTTATATTAGGTCTTTCTATAATGGGGCTGGAATTCAACATAAGTCCAGTTCTCCTTACATTAACCACTACATTTACATTTACTTTTGTTTCTGGGTAATGCAAAAGCCAATGGTAATCTTCCCATTTTTGTATTGTTGGGAAATAGCCTGCAAATTTTTTACCAAATTGAAACACATCAGTT
Organism: Clostridium drakei; assembly: GCF_000633595.2. Lineage (GTDB taxonomy): Bacteria > Bacillota > Clostridia > Clostridiales > Clostridiaceae > Clostridium_AM > Clostridium_AM drakei. Next base: position 25,800 of record NZ_JIBU02000057.1, read on the forward strand.
TTATATTCCTTTTTAGTCTTTTCTATAACCTTCTCCACACCATTCTTTATCTCTTCCTGAAGCTGTTTATCCAAGTTTTTAATAAGGTTTAAACTCTCATAATTTATTCTGCTGTGAATTGCTCCAATATCAGCCTCAATATTTAAATTTATATCAACTACAGGCTTTCCATTTTCAAACTTAGCATTAATCTTTGGTGGCCTTCCATTTCTTATGCTTACTATTATTCCACTACCAGGAGATTTTTTATCCTCAATAGTCATAATACCCTGACGAAATTCTCCTTTAACCATCATCATATATCTTGTTTCATAAGGATTCAAACTTCCAACCATTTTATCTCCATTAAATAAAGCACTACCTACAAATTCCCTTTTAGCCGTTCCAATCCTTGGCATCTCCCCTGGCTTTATATCTTTTTCTATAACCAATTTGGATTCTCTTTTACCACCTTCTAGCTGTATGCTCTTACCTTGGTTTAATCCAGCATAAATTGCAATAGAATTACCATAAGTAGAAAGTATATCCCTATAAAAATCATGAAAATTTTCTGGAGGAAAAAATCCAGTATTTTTCGACTGTGCCATCATTAACTCTATAGATTTTGTAAGACTTGGTCCTATATTAGTCTTATTCTCCTGCATAAAAGATGCTGCTGTTCCTTTAGTAACTATAACAAACATAGTCCTTCTTACTCCACGAAACCTTGCAAGAGGAGAAAGGAACTCACCTATTCCTTCTTTTGCAAAGTCTTCTGAGATTACAAGCATTTTTGTGTGAAGCAATGAAATTCGGCGGGATATTGCCATATTCATTAAATTTATACATTCAAGCATTGAAGGGCCTTCAATAGAATGTACGTTAGCTCCAATTCCGTTAATGCCTATTTCTGATCCTTTATCTTCTCCTTTGGTTTGCATATAAATTGGGTATTGTATTGTTACCATAACTTTATTATTAATACCCTTATCAAGCCCAATTGCTACAGCATACACGTTATCATCAACTTCTGAAGAATCTTTACATCCTGTTAGCAATAAGCTTGAAAGTGTCAATATAATTATAATAATCGAAACTACTTTACGCATTACCTCCTCCCTCCTTTTCTTCTTAATATTAGTGATACTATTAGTACTAATATAGGTATACCAAAGTTAAGATAGCAGCTATATTGCCTAATAAACAATAAATTTATATTTATTAATTCTGAAACATTCTTAGGTTGAAGTGCTATTGCATACATCAAAAATGCAAAAGGTAACATTAAAGGCCTATGATCCTTTATATCAAAACTCTGGCAGTAAACTCTTATTGAAAGATAAAACGCAGTTGATGTAGTTAACAATGAAGATATTACCCAAATAAAAAGGAATATAGATTCTATTCTCTGTACATACCTGCTATAATATATGGTTCTAGATAATTGAAACATTCCAGACAAATTTTCACTACCAATGGTATATTGATAAGTAGCCAAATAACATAAAAAACAAATGCTGAATATAATTCCTGTAAGTACTAAACTTGTAACTCCTATCTTTCTGCAATCATTTACATCATGAAGAGATGCAATGACTATAGCAAGCGTTAATACCTCTTCATAAGCCGAACTTCTAAGTAATCCTACATAGATAGACGTCTTTAAGCCATAACCAAAATAAGGCTTTATATAATCAAAATTATAATACGGAGATGCCATAATTAAGATAATAATCAATCCAAATATAATAAAATAAAAACTTATACAGGAAACCCTAACAATACTCTCAATTCCTTTATAAGCAATTAACATAGAAACTGCTATAAAACTTATCATTATAACACTAGGTGGTGTATCCGGAAGATTATATACTTTTATTACATCAAGAAATTCTCTTAAATTTGAAGCAGCATAAAAAAGTATATATAATGAAAATATTAATCCACATACCTTTCCTAATACTCTTCCTAAAACAGCCTCAAAAACCTTTTCTAAATTTTTCCCTGGAAACCTATTTAATAAAACACAAACTAATAAAAAGGAAATTATAGCTGTAATACAAGAAATTAGTGTAGAATACCAGCACGCAGTTCCAACCTGTTTAACTACTACAGCAGGGCTGGTATACAGTATTTTAGAAACTATAATAATTGTCATAAATAATATTCCCTCATATGTACTGAATTTACCACTTTTACTCATTACTATCTCCTTTTTTATGGCTGTATTCAGGCTTTTCGATGGTCCAGTCTCTTGAAATTTCAGGCTGTTTTCTTATATCTAAAGGATTAACATAGTCTGGCCTGAATTCCTGCTTCCAAACAGGCCTTCTTCTTAAAATATCACGGCTTTTTCTACCTTTTGGTTCAATGAGTGTCATATAAGGTACTCCAAAGGATTTCATATCCATCATTAGTATCAATAAAGTTATTGCTAAAAGTGATACTCCATAAAACCCCAAAGTTGCTCCAGCAGCAATAAAAAGTACTCTCATTATTCTTATCCCAAAAGCAAATGGGATATTAGGCAATGCAAAATTTCCCAGTCCAGTTATAGCAACAATAATTATCAATATAGGACTTATTAAGCTTGCTTGAACTGCCGCCTGCCCTAATATCAATGCTCCTACAATGCCAATTGTAGTACCAAGAGTACCAGGAACCCTAACTCCTGCTTCTCTTATAAGCTCAAAAGAGGTTTCCATAAGTAAAACTTCAAGTATAGTTGGAAATGGTACATTTTCTCTTGCAGTACCTATTGCTATTAAAAGCTCAGTAGGTATCATTTCCTGATGAAAGTTTGTTACCGCAATATATAATCCTGGTAAAAGAGTAGCAACAAAAAGAGCAAATATCCTTATTAGTCTTAATAAAGTCCCATAAGAAGCTCTTATATTCATATCTTCTGGAGAATGAAGCATTTCAGTTATAGTAACAGGAACTATTAATGCAAAAGGCTCTCCATCACAAATTATAGCTATTTTTCCATCCACAAGATTAGCAGCAGTTCTATCTGGTCTTTCAGTACTTAAAATAGTTGGCAGCAGCGACTTTGATTCAGTTTCTATGAACTGTTCCAACATTCCATTACCAGTAATAAAATCTGTACTTATACTGATTATTCTCTTTTTTACTTCTTTTACCAATGCAGGATTTACCAAATCATTTATATACATAATCGCACAGGGTTTATTAATTCTCTCTCCAACCTTTAAAAATTCTGTTACAAGATTATTATTTCTCACAATTCTTCTAATTAAAACAGTATTAGTTCTTAAGTTTTCATTAAAAGCTTCTTGGGATCCACTTATAACATTTTCAATCTGTGGCTTGTCAACAGCCCTTTTTTCATATCCCTTAGTTTCACAAAAAATATAGTAATTACAATTATCTACATATATCCCTGTATCACCTAGAAGCACACCATATATAGCATCCTCCATAGTAGTTACCTTTTCAGCTTCATTTGTTTCTATAACACTATTTAGTATATAGTCAACACTACACTCTTCCTTATTTATTGATGAATTATTTCTCAATAATGGTCTTAAAATATCTCTATTCACAATATTCCTATCTACCATACCATCAATGTATATAATAAATGCTCTTATACTTCCAAATATTTTAAATTCACGAATTTTTATATCCTTATTTAAAGAATAATTAAAGCTTTTCTTCATATATTTTAAATTGTCATCAATGTTATTTGGAACACCATTTTCTTGATTATTTTTATTTTGTGAACTATCATTTTTGGGTGTAGAATTCTTTTGTCCATTAGCATTCTGCTCCTTGCCACTCTGTTTGTCATCCTCTGGAATCAATTCTGGTATATAAAATTCTTCATCATGCTTAGGTTTTTTATATGAAATTTTAGATAATATACTTGTAATTTTACTATTTCTATTTCTCATTTAACCACCTATAATATTTAATAATTATAGATTATTATTTGTATAATGCGACTTTATATGTATAAAAAAAAGATGACTAAGCAACTTACTACTTAGTCATCTTTTGATTACCTGGCAACGACCTACTCTTCCACAGAGCCTCCCCTGCAGTACCATCGGCACTATAAAGCTTAACCATCGTGTTCGGAATGGGAACGGGTGTTACCTTTATGTCATTATCACCAGATAAGCAGACATTCAAAATCTTTGATTTTGCTATGGTCGCTTACTCCGCAGATGACAATCTGTGGAGTTTCCTTTTAAAAAAGAAAACCAACTCATCAAATCTTTAGCCTACATTTTTATTCAATTTAGAGATTTGTTATCTCAAAATTGCACAGTGAACTTCTTTATTTGGTCAAGCCCTC
>NZ_JIBU02000058.1 GCF_000633595.2 Clostridium drakei
TTTATAGTGCCGATGGTACTGCAGGGGAGGCTCTGTGGAAGAGTAGGTCGTTGCCAGGTTGGAAGAAAAGTGCTAAGTATGAACTTAGCACTTTTTATTTTTGAAACTTAAAATAATATATAATTTTGGTGAATAATAAGGAAAGTAGATTAATAGAAATATAGGTAGCCTATATTATGCGGCTACCTATATTTTTATTAAAGCTTATTAACAGCTTCACTTAGAGCTTTGGCAATATCATTATTAATAATTAAATCAGCTTTGTTATCAGCAGAAGTTGTACTCTTATTTATAAGTACAAGATTCTTTCCTTTAAAATAATCAATGAGTCCTGCAGCAGGATAAACAACTAAAGATGTTCCTCCGATAATTAAAGTATCAGCCTCTGATATTGCTTTTACAGCACCAGAAATAATGTTATTGTCCAATCCTTCTTCATAAAGAACTACATCAGGTTTAACTTTTCCTCCACATTTAGGACAAGTAGGCACACCTTTAGATTCTAAAATGAATTTTTCATCATAGAAAGCATTACACTTCATACAATAATTTCTAAGAACTGATCCATGTAATTCATAAACTACTTTTGAACCAGCAGCTTGATGTAATCCATCTATATTTTGAGTAACTACAGCCTTTAATTTTCCCATCTGTTCTAGTTTAGCTAAAGCTATATGACAGCCATTAGGCTTTGCATTGGGATAAATTAATTTATCTTTATAGAATTCAAAAAATTCTTCTGGATATCTCATAAAAAAGGTATGAGATACTAATTGTTCAGGTGTAAAGTTTATCTTAAGTTTTTCGTTCCATAAACCATTTGAACTTCTAAAGTCTGGTATTCCTGAAGATGTGCTTACTCCTGCACCACCGAAGAAAACTATATTATCGCTATTTCTAAGTATTTGGGTTAATGTTTCAATTTCAGTACTCATAAAATCATCTCCGTAAATTAATATACTTTTATTATACCATAGGTATTAAAATTTATAGAAACTTTAACACTTAAAAAATTTTTAAGACCATAGTTCTTTGAATTATAAGAATTTATGAGCATTTAATCAAAAATGTATTGACAAATGTTACTTTAAATGATATTATAGAAAGGCATTAAACGTTAAGAATATTTATGGCGCTATAGCCAAGTGGTAAGGCAGAGGTCTGCAAAACCTTTATCCCCAGTTCAAATCTGGGTGGCGCCTCCAAATAGAAAAACTCACAATAATTTGTGAGTTTTTTTTATTTTATAACACCTTCTAATACATGGATTACTCCATTTTTACAATCTAATTTAATTTGTGCACCAATAGGAAGAGTAAGCTTAGGATAAGAATGGCCTGATTGAAAATTAAGTATAGTAGGCTTATTTAATGTGAGAATCTTATCTTCAATTACTTGCCTTAAAGTAAGACTTCTTTCATAATGCGGAAGAGAACAGTCTTTAAATTGACCTAAAATAAATCCCTTACAGTGCTGAAGTTTTCCAGATAGAGATAACTGTGTTAGCATTCTGTCTATCCTATAAGGTTCTTCAGATACATCTTCTATAAATAAAATTTTATTTTTAGTATCTATTTCATAAGGAGTACCTAGAGTGCTAGATATTAGAGCAAGATTACCACCTACAAGTTGTCCTTCTATAAAGAATTCATTTGAAAAACATTCGGTATTAAAGTCTTTAGGATTCTCTATAGTATATGCTTTATCTCCTTTCATAATAGTGTATAAAAAACTCTCTAGTGTAATTTTATCTAAAAGATTAGAATTACACATAGGAGAATGAAAAGTTATTAAGTTGCACTTTAAGAATATAGAGTTTAGTAAGCTAGTTATATCACTAAAACCTGCAAATATTTTAGGGTTTTCTTTTATGACACTGAAATCTATAAGAGGAAGAATTCTCATAGTACCATATCCACCTCTTACACAAAGAACCATATCAACAGTTTTATCAAGGAACATATTTATAAGGTCAGAAGCTCTATCCTCATCCTTACCTGCAAGGTAACCATATCTATCATATATGTGTTTTCCTTCTTTTACATTGAATCCTAAGCTTTTAAGAAAGCTAATACTCTTTTTTATATTATCAGGGTTATCAGCTCCAGCTGGAGATATAAGTCCTATTGTATCTCCATAATTTAATCTTTTAGCTATCAATTTATATCACCTCTATAATTAGAATAGTCCTTTTTTTCTTAAAATAACTATAGCAACTAAGCATAATACTGCAGCTATGGCGTAAGTAATCCAAAATCCATGTGGATTTGAACTAAATGGTATTCCAGTTAAGTTCATACCGAAGGAACTAAAGATTATATTAGGTATAGCCATAACTATAGTTATAGAAGCTAATAGTTTCATTACTATATTTAAGTTATTGGATATTACAGATGCAAAGGCATCCATAGTACCACTTAATATGTTACTATAAATATTAGCCATTTCTATAGCTTGTTTGTTTTCTATGATAACATCTTCAAGTATATCTTGATCTTCAGGATATTTTTGGAGAATTTCAAGTTTTAACATTTTTTCAAGTGTAATTTCGTTAGATTTTAAAGATGTAGAGAAATAAACTAGAGATTTTTCTAAGGACAATAGTTGAATTAATTCTTTATTTTTCATGGATTTATGAAGTTTTTGTTCAATCATTAAGCTTTTTTTATCTATTTGCCTTAAGTAGATTAAATAGTAACTTGCTATTCTGTAGAGTATTTGAAGGATAAACCTTGAGCGTTTAAAAGTAAAAAATGATTTAACCTTATTATCAATAAAGTCAGTAAGAATTTTACTGTTTTTTAAACATACGGTTATTATAGAGTGTTCTGTATGAATAATTGCTAGTGGGTATGAATCGTAAGTTAAAGAGTTATCTTCCATTTCAGTGAATGGTATATCTACAATAACAAGAAGATTATTATCTTCAATATCAATGCGGGAAGTTTCTTCTTCATCTAGTGCAGATTTTAAAAAGTCTAATGGCACACCTACTTTTTTAGATACAAGCAGTAAGTCACCTTCAGAAGGTGCTACTATATTAACCCAACATCCAGGTTCTATGTTATCTATAGAATGTAATGTTCCTGATTCATCTAAAGTTTTATAAATTGAAATCATATTTTCCTCCCAAGTTAAAGTAATTTTTAATTTATGTTTATATTATATATTATAAATATATAAAAATAAAAGAGACTTATGAAGTAGTCTCTTTTGTTTTTTCATGAAAAAATTCTTTTTTTACCTGATTAAGTAGTGAGGCATTTTCTATTAAATCTAAACCAGTTAAAGCTAAAGCTTGAGCAACTTTTAGAATTCTATTCTGTGCGTAATAAGATATCGTAGCTTCAGAAAATTCTTTAGAGGAATACTCTAAGTTTTTATCTTCCGATATAGATATATATGGGTGTATACAAGGTACAACATGACTTACAGTGCCTAAACTTAAACCAGAATTAGTATCTTTAGGTGGTTCTATATCTATTATACCGCATTCCTTTAGATTGTGGCTAAAAATTCTGGATAGATTTCTATTAGGTATTAGTTCATCGTAAGGTAATTCATATAAACATATATTACAGTCTATATTCATTAAATAACCTGTAGTTTTAACTAATTCTCTTACTTTCTTTTCAATATCACAAGCTATGGACATTTTGGGACATCTAATATAAAATTTTGATTCTGTTTCAGAAGGCAGAAGGTATGGTGAATCACCGCCTTTTAGTATTATTCCGTCAATGGTGCAGTTATCTTCAAAACCTTTAGAAAGTAAACTTAAGGTATTAAAAACAAAAAGACATGCATCTAATGCCGTATAATTTTTTGATTTTCTATAAGTAAATCCTGATTTACTTTTATAGTTTATCTTAATAGGTATTATAGCCATAGAATAGCCACTTTCAGCAGTAATTAAATCAGGATGGGCCATCAATACCACATCTATATCGTTAAAAGTTCCTTGTTTAGTCATAGTGACTTTAGAACTACCTAAAAATTCACCAGGACATCCAATAACTATAACACTACCACCTATTTTGGGTATTATTTTGGATAGAGATAGTGAAGCAGCTATGGACATAGCAGATATTAAATTATGCCCAACCACATGCCCTAAGTTATCAACAGCATCATATTCGCATATATAACATATCTTAGGATGACCTGTGCCATATTGAGCATAAAAAGCGGTTGGTATATTAAGATAATGATCTATAACATTGAAATCATTGTTTTTTAACATGTTTACTATATAATTATATGCTTTATATTCATGAAAGCTGCTTTCGGGATTTTCATAAATATATTTTGATAAATTTAATATATCGTCCTTTATAGTAGTTAAATAAGTTGATATTTCTTGCCTCATAAAATTACCTCCTAAGTATTGGATAAACATGTGGTAAAAAATAATTATCTAGTTGTAAATTGGTTAAAAATTATTTAAAATTATATATATATTAAATATGTATATACGTAAGTTAAAACTTTATTACATCAAATAAATTTAAGGGGGAGTAGTTTTGGTAAATCACAAATTAATGTTAAAAAACTTTTGCAAAATTATGCTTATAGCATTAATTAGTATTAGCATAACATCTAAAGTTTATGCTGAAGGAAATTATCAAAGATACGGTGGAACTGATAGATATGAAACTTCTATAAAAATTTCACAAAAATTTGACACAAAATCAGGTTATGCAATAATTGCTTCAGGGCAAAACTTTCCAGATGCTCTTTGTGCATGTCCTCTCTCTAAAAAGTACGATGCTCCAGTAATACTTACTACTGAGAACAAGCTTGATAGCAAGGCAGAAGCAGAACTTAAAAGAAGTGAAATAAAAAAAGTTTTTATAATAGGTAATTCCATATCAAAGGATGTGGAAAATAGCATTAGTAATATGGGAATAAGTTGTGAAAGGTTAGGAGGAGCAGACAGATATGAAACATCTATGATAGTTGCAAACTATGTAGGTATAAAGGAAAGAATAATAGTAGTATCTGGAGATAATTATCCAGATGCATTATCAATTGCACCAATTGCAGCTAATATTGATGTACCTATAATACTTGTAGGAAAAGATTACATACCGAATGTTGTGAAAAATTTTTTAAAAGATAAACAAATTACGAATACTTATGTTATAGGATCAGAAGGAGCTATAAGTAATTCAGTGAAGGATCAATTTAATAATGCAGAAAGAGTAAGTGGTACAGATAGATACAGTACTAATTTGTCTATAATCAATAGATTTAGAGATAATATAGATTTTAGCAATATATATTTGGCTTCTGGATCAAATTTTCCAGATTCACTTTCAGGATGTGCATTAGCACAAAAAACTAAGTCACCTTTAATATTAGTAAACGAAGACATAAATACGGAAGATCAAAATGGTATTAAACAAATACTTTCGTTAGCTAAAAATATTTCTGTACTAGGATTAGAAGGAGCAGTTTCATTAAAAACATTATATTTAATAGGATTAGAAAAAGAGCCACCTAAGCCAGTAGAGAATCAAGGAGTTAAGCCACCTACATGGACAAGTTCCTTTAGTGTTATGAATGCAGGAGAGACTGAAAGGGTTTATATAAAAAGTAGTCCAAGTTCTTCAGCATCAAATATAGGTTTCACTTATGGAAGTCTTCCAGAAGTGAAAGTTTTGGATAGTAGTGGTGGATATTATTATGTGGAAGTGTTGGACTATGATACTTTGAATTATATAAAGGGTTATGTAGCTAAGAGTATGGTTAATACAGTAACACCTTCAGAGTCTTATAATATACTTGTAGATAAATCAAGACAAAGAGTGTATGTATTTAATAATGAAAATATAGTTAAGGAATTTATATGTTCTACAGGTAAAGATGAAACTCCAACGCCATCAGGTAGATTTTTAGTTGGATCTAAAGGACCTAGTTTTGCTGCATCTGATAGTACAGAATGTTATTACTGGACAAGGCTTGATAACAATTATTTATTTCATAGTGCCATATATACATTAAGTGGATATGCAGTACAATCTGAATATAATAAATTAGGGTCTAAGGCTTCACATGGATGTATAAGACTTAAAATAGAGGATGCAAAGTGGATTCAAGATAATGTTCCATATAGAACTTTAGTAACAATAAAAGATTAAAATTTTAAATAATAAAAATAAACTCAATATAATTTATTTCAATTGTATTGAGTTTATTTATGTGGACAAAATAAATTTCTAAGTGTAGATGAATATTATATATAAGAGCAGGTAATAATGTTAAATATGAAAAATAGATAGGGGGTATGTGAAATGAAAAAGCGAATTTGTATTATATGTGGAAAGCCTCTAAATGATGGTATAATTATATACGGTAGGGGTATTTGCCCTTGTTGCGAAAAGCGACTAATGAACATAAAAATGGATACGGATTTTTATGATTATTATAAACAATGTATAAGAAAAAATATAGCTGAATTAGTTATAAGAGGAGAGGAATTAAAGTGCCAGAGTTACCGATTTTAGAAGGAATCTTAGAATATGTGAAAAACAATAATATACAATTATGCATGCCAGGTCATAAAGGAGGAAGAGGTTTTTTAGAAACTACAATTGGCAAGGATTTTTTAAAAAATTTTTTAAAATGTGATATTACTGAGATAGAAGGAGTAGATAATCTTCACAATCCTCAAGGAATAATAAAAGAATCAATGGAACTTTTAACAAAATTTTATGGAAGTAAAAAATCATATTTTCTAGTTAACGGCAGTACATCAGGAAACTTAGCTATGATATTTAGTAGCTTTAATGAAGGAGACAAGGTATTAGTAGAAAGGAATTGTCATAGATCCATTTTTAATGCTATAATAATGAGAAAACTTAAGCCTGTATATATAAATAATTTAATGAGTCATATACTAAATGCTCCAGTTTGCATAGATTTGGAGCATTTTTCACAGGTTTTGAATAAAAATAAGGATTCTAAAGGGATAATTGTAACTTATCCAAATTATTATGGTATATGCTCTAATTTAGAATATATAATAAAGCAAGGGAAAAAATATAATATGAAAGTGCTTGTAGATTCAGCTCATGGAGCTCATTTTGGAATACATAATGATTTACCTGAAAGTGCAGTAAAATTGAATGCAGATATGGTAGTTACTAGTACTCATAAAACTCTTTCTAGCTTAACACAAACGTCCTATCTTCATGTTAATAATATGGAAGATATAGAAAGAGTAGATTTTTATGTGAGTGCATTTTTAAGTACAAGCCCTTCTTATTTATTCTTATGTTCTATGGATTATGCCAGATATTATTTACAAACTTATGGAAGACAGAAATATGAAAAGATGTTAAATATGTTGGGATATTATAAAGATAAGATAAATTCCATAAAAGGCATGAAGGTAATTAGTAAAAAAGATATAAATATCAAACAAAAAATTGATTTATATGAACTAGATAGTGTATATGATATTGATACTACTAGATATGTTATAAATTTAGAAGAAGGATATAGCGGATATTTACTGGGAAATTATTTGAGAAAAAATAATATTCAAGTAGAAATGAGTGATCATTCCAATGTAGTTTTAATTTTTTCACCATTTAATGAGGAATGGGAACTTGAAAAACTATATAATGTACTTAAGAGGTGTGATTTAAATAAAATAAAAGTTGAAAAATTAGATTTGTTAGAATATAACATACCTATAATGGCTTATATGCCTTTTGAAATTATGGATAAAAAAAAGGAATATATATATATAAAAGATTCACTGGGAAGGATTAGTGCTGATAATGTAGTACCATATCCGCCAGGAGTACCTATAATAAACATGGGAGAAATAATAGATGATGTAACCTTAAAGTCTATTTGCTATTATATTAATAAGAGAGTAGATATTTTAGGTTTAGAAGATAATAAAATAAGAGTAATCGATGAATTTAGTGGAGGACAAAAATATGAATAGGGGCACTGTAATAGTAGTGGAAGGTTGCGATGGCAGTGGAAAAGCCACACAAACTCAAATATTATATGAAAAACTTTTAAGTGAAAATTATAAGGTGAAAAAAATAGAGTATCCAAATTATAAAAGTGATTCTTCAGCATTAGTTAAAATGTATTTGAATGGTGATTTTGGAAGCAATCCAGAAGATGTCAATCCATATGTATCGTCTACTTTTTACGCAGTAGATAGATTTGCATCTTATAAAACTGAATGGAAAGATTTTTATGAAAGTGGTGGTATAATATTGGCTGATAGGTATACAACTGCCAATATGATACATCAAGCATCAAAGATTAAAAACGTACAAGAGAAAGATAAGTTTTTAGATTGGCTTTGGGATTTTGAATTTAGAATTTTTGGATTGCCAGTGCCAGATTGTGTTATGTTTCTTGATATGCCTCCAGAGTACAGCAGAAAGCTTATGAAAGAAAGAGCCAATAAGATTACAGGAGATAAACATAAAGATATACATGAAAAAGACTATGAATACTTAGAACATTCATATAACAATTCCTGCGAAATAGCGGAAAAATATAAGTGGAATAGAGTAGAGTGCGTAAAAGAAGGAAATATAAAAAGTATTGAATTAATTAGTGAAGAGGTATTTAATATAGTAAAAAAACAATTAGTAAATTGTACATATAATAATATAACAAAGTCATTTGAATTAAATATATAATATTTCAATGTTTATATAATTTAAAATGAAAGGGAGATGAGTTATATGAAATTAATAATAGCTATTGTTCAAGATGATGATTCTGCGGATCTAGTTGAAACACTGATGGATTCAGGCTTTAGAGTAACAAAACTTGCCACAACTGGAGGGTTCTTAAAAGCAGGGAATACTACTCTTATGATTGGAGTGGAAGAAGAAAAAGTAGATCAAGTAATAACACAAATAGAAGAAGTATGTAAAACTAGACAACAGATTGTATCAACGCCGTCACCAGTGGCAGGATCTACAGGTGTGTATGTGCCATATCCTGTAGAAGTCGAAGTTGGAGGTGCAACAATATTTGTTGTAGATGTTGATAAGTTTGTAAAAGTTTAAATGGAGGGATTTTGTTGAGTTTTAGTATGATAATAGGGCATGAAAATATAAAATTTCAGATTGTAAGCTCCATAAAACAACAAAGATTTTCTCATGCCCATATTATTGTAGGAGAAGATGGGATAGGAAAAAGTTTTATTGCCAGGGAAACTGCTATTGAAATTTTAGGAAAGTGTGAAAATAAACAATATGCTGATATAATGGAGTTTAAATTAGCAAAAGGTAAGAAATCAATAGGTATAGATGAAGTGAAAAATATAATAGAAGAAACTACTAAAAAACCTTATGAAGGTGATAAAAAGGTAATTATAGTTTATAATGCAGATAAGATTACAGAAACAGCACAAAATGCATTCTTAAAGACTATAGAAGAACCACCTAAGGGTGTATTTATAATATTATTATGTGAAAAATCAGAATTGATATTAGATACCATAAAATCTAGATGTCAAACATATAAGCTTAACAGATTAAGTGAAGAAGAAATGATGAACTTTGTAAGTAGCAAGTTTTCTGGATTATCAGAAATAGAATTAAAATCTGTTATTGCGTTTAGTGATGGTATACCAGGAAGAGCTGAAAAGTTTATTAATGACAGTTCTTTAAGAGAAATTAGAGATACTATTATAAATGTATTAAGAACAATTAGTACTAATAATTTAGAAGAAATTTTATCTAATGAAAATTTTTTTGTGAAGTATAAAAATGAATGGCAAGAAGTTCTAACTTGCATGTTGTCATATATAAGAGATGTACTTATATATAAAGAAACATCAAATAGGGATTTAATAATAAATATAGATAAAGTTAACGACGTAAAAGATATAGCTGAAATGTTTTCATTTAATAAGTTAAATGGTATTATTAATATTATAAAAGAAACTAGAATAAAAATGGAGAAAAACGTTAACTCAACATTAGTTTTTGATTCAATGTTGCTTAAAATGCAGGAGGTATAATATGGTAAAAGTTATAGGGGTGCGTTTTAAAAAAGCTGGTAAAATATATTATTTTTCACCAAGCGATTTATATATAGAAAAAGATAGTAAAGTAATAGTAGAAACCGCTAGAGGTATAGAATTTGGTGAATGCGTAATAGGATGTAAAGAAGTAGAAGAATCCGAAATAGTGGCACCATTAAAAAGTGTTATAAGAGTAGCTACTGAAGAAGATATAAGAAAACATAATGAAAATAAAGAAAAAGAAACAGAAGCTTTTGAAATATGTTTAGAAAAAATTGAGAAGCATGAATTAAAAATGAAGCTTATAGATGTAGAATATACTTTTGATAATAATAAAGTTATATTCTATTTCACCGCAGATGGAAGAGTTGATTTTAGAGAACTTGTAAAAGATTTAGCTGCTATTTTTAGAACAAGAATAGAATTGAGACAGATAGGTGTGAGGGATGAAGCTAAAATGATAGGAGGACTTGGACCTTGTGGAAGGACTATGTGCTGTTCTACATTTTTAGGAGATTTTGCTCCAGTATCAATAAAAATGGCAAAAGAACAAAATTTATCTTTGAATCCTACGAAAATATCAGGAATATGTGGAAGGCTTATGTGCTGCCTAAATTATGAACAAGAAACTTATGAAAAAATTAGAAAGAGGTTACCTAAACCAGACTCTATTGTAAATACTTCTTATGGCAAGGGAGTGGTATTTTCAAATTCAGTGGTAAAGGAAAGTGTAAAGGTTAAAGTAAAGTCTGAAGATGGAGAAGAAACGTTAGTGGAAGTTCCAATAGATGAAGTAGAGCTAGTAACTGGTGGATTTGAGGGAAATATTAATGAAGATGAAATAAAAATAGATGTTGATGAAGTTGAAGATCCGAATATAATTAAAGAATTATTTAAAGACAATTAAGGAGGAAAACTATGAAGTCTGTATTAAAAATTTATAATATGAATACAGCTGAAGACATCAATAAGATTAGAATGGCAGTTTCAAGCAATGAAGGTGTAGTAGCTTGTCAAATAAATAAAGATAAAGGTGAAGTAAATATTGTGTACGATGATTATTTTGTCAATAATGATAAGCTGATTCAGTCTATAGAAGATTTAGGTTATATAGTATTTTAAAATTGTCTTTAAAAACTTGTCCAAACGTGGTAGAATAAAAAATAGATGTGAAACATCGAATTTTAAAAGGAGGTGTTACATAATGGCTTACAAAATAGAGGATTCATGTGTAAGTTGTGGATCATGTGCTTCAGAATGTCCAGTTAACGCTATAAGTCAAGGCGATTCTATATTTGTTATAGATGAAAACACTTGTATCGATTGTGGAAATTGTGCAAATGTTTGTCCAGTAGGAGCACCAGTTCAAGAATAGTGTTATTAACAAAAAGACTGCAATTAAGCAGTCTTTTTATTTTGATAAATACAAATAAAAATATATGAAACCAGTTTTAGGGTAAATTCTCTTTTATACCTAATATAAATATAAAATTATATAAAGATTGGTTTTTTTTGTTCGAATATCTATTATATAAAGCAAAATTGTTGAATGGAGGATAAAAATGGACATATCTGTTATTATTTTCATTATTGCAGGATTTGGATCTATTATAGCAGGATATTTAATGGAGAAAGGATTATTAAGTGCACTTTTCATAGCGGCTCCAGCTGTAATAGTATTTGGTGGAACAGCAGGTGCAGTAGGACTTACATTTCCTATGGAGGTTTTAAAAAGATTACCTAAAATAGTAAAGGTAGCTATAAATCCTAAAAAAATAGATTTAGCAGGATTGGTAGCATATTTTAAAGATGTATCTTATAAGACTAGAAAAAATGGATTGTTAAGTCTTGAAGGAGAAATATCTGCTGACCCTAATTTAGATCCATTTATTAAAAAAGGACTTCAATTAGTAGTAGATGGAGTTGATCCACAAGCTGTTAGAAGTATTTTAGAGTTGGAATTGGAATCTACATCTGAAAGACATAAAAAAGGAGCTGCTATTTTTGCACAAGCAGGTGGATATTCCCCTACACTTGGTATTATAGGTACAGTAATGGGACTAGTTCACATTTTGGCTGATTTATCTGACCCTAACACATTGGGTCCTAAAATAGCGTCAGGATTCTTAGCTACATTGTATGGTCTTTCATCTGCAAACTTATTATTTTTACCATTAGCAACTAGATTAAAAGCACTAGACGAAAAAGAATTTGGAGAAAAATCTCTTATAATTGAAGGTATATTATATATACAAGAAGGAATAAATCCTAATACTATAGCAGAAAAATTAAAAGGATTTTTAAGTAAAGAGGAACTCAAAAAATTTGAAGGAATGGATGGTAAGCCAGAGGTATGAAGAAGAAAAAGGAAGAAGAACATGAAAATAGTGAAAGATGGCTTCTTAGTTATTCAGACTTTATGACCTTACTTATGATACTTTTTGTTGTTTTATATGCTATGAGCAACGTAGACAAAGCAAAATTTTCCCAGCTATCTCAATCAATGAGTATAGCAATGGGTGGTGGGAAAATAATGCAAGGTAATGAAAATTCTCCAAATATATCGAACTCAAGTCCTAGTGGAAACAGTTCGGATGGAAAGACAGAAGAATCTAAAATGGAGGACTTAAAGAAAAAAGTTGATAGTTATTTACAAAAAAATGGAATGCAAAGTAGTGTTACTACTGAAGTAGATGAAAGAGGCCTTGTAGTAAGTTTAAAAGATACTTTATTTTTTGAAACAGGAAAAGCAGAAGTTATAGAAGCTTCAAAAGTGAAGCTTGTGGAAATAGGAAAAATATTAAATCAGTTAAATAATACAATGAGAATAGAAGGTCATACGGATAACGTGCCTATACATAATGAAAAATTTTCTGATAACTGGCAATTATCTTCTGCTAGATCACTTAATGTTACTGAATTACTCATAGCTAATGGAGTACCTCCTAAAAAGCTTTCATCAGTTGCATATGGAGAATATAGACCAATATTAGATAATTCTACAGAAGAAGGTAGAGCAAGAAATAGAAGAGTTGATATAATTGTTGTAAGCAATAAGTATAATAAAATAGAGAACAATTCTATAGGAACAAATCCTTTAGGTGATCCAAGTTTAGGTGATAAACCTATAGGGGACAAACCGATAGGAGACAGTCCAGCGAATGTTCCAGATATAAGTACTAAGTAAAGCCTTAAGATATACTTTAATCTTAAGGCTTAATTTTATGCGAAATTAAAGAAATTTGACAATTTAATTCATATAAATGATAATTGTTAATAAATATAATTCGTTTATAATATTTAAGAATAATTGATGTATTAAGTTACTATATAGAAATGAGGATAAAGTATATGGTTGATAACTTTTTGAAAGAGGATGAAACACTGGATGATTTGCAGTTAAAAGGAATTTGTGTAATACAAAAAAAAGATGCATTTAGATTTGGAGTGGATGCGGTATTGCTTGCCAATTTTGCAACCATAAAAAAAGATGCAACAGTTATAGATTTGTGTACTGGTACAGGAATAGTTCCGTTTATATTATCAGGAAAAACAAAAGCTTTTAAAATAGCTGGAATAGAAATACAAGAAGAAATGGTTGAAATGGCCAATAGATCTTGTAGGTTTAATAAACTAGAAGATAAAATAAAGTTCATTAATAAGGATTTAAAGGATTTAAAATTTTTGAAAAACTTATCCAAAGTAGATGTAGTTACAGTTAATCCGCCTTATAAATTAAAAAATTCTGGAATTGTAAATCCCAATGATAGAGACGCTATTGCAAGACACGAAATATGTTGTACCTTAGAAGATGTTATAAAAGCATGTAAATCAGTTTTAAAGGATAATGGTAGGATGTATATGATCCATAGGCCAGATAGGCTTGCAGATATTATATGTATTATGAGGAAATATAAAATTGAACCTAAGTTAATAAAGATGGTTCAACCTAATTTAAAAAAAGCGCCAAATATGTTATTAATAGAAGGGCAAAATAATGGAGGAACTTTTTTAAAATGGGAAACGCCTCTTTGCATACATAATTTAGATGGAACTTATACTGATGAAATTAATAAGATATATGGAAAGTAAGTAAAAAAACTTATGATTAGAGGGAGGAACATATGAGCATTGGAAAATTATATTTAGTACCTACACCAATAGGTAATTTAAAAGATATAACTTTAAGAGCATTAGAAGTATTAAAACAGGTAGATTTAATAGCAGCAGAAGATACACGACAAAGTTTGAAACTTTTAAACCATTTTAATATAAAAAAGCCTTTAATAAGTTATCATAAGCACAATGAACAGGGTAAAAGTGAAAATTTGATAGATAAGCTTAAAGAGGGAAAGAATATAGCTTTAGTAAGTGATGCTGGAACTCCAGGAATATCAGATCCAGGAGCAGTAATTGTTTCTAAGTGTATAGAAGAAAATATAGATTTTGAAGTTTTAACTGGAGCTACTGCTGTAACTACAGCATTGGTATATTCGGGTATGGATACAACAAAGTTTATATTTAGAGGATTTATGCCAAGAGAGAACAAAGAAAGAAAAATTATGATAGAAGAATTGAAAAACAGAAAAGAAACTTTAATATTTTATGAAGCACCTCATAGAATTAAAAATACTTTAGAGTTTTTAAAAAACAATTTAGGTAATAGAAAAATATCAATATGTAGGGAACTTACAAAATTGCATGAGGAAATACTTAGATTGAATTTAAGTGAAGCTATAGATTATTATGAAGACAAAACAGTAAAAGGAGAACTTGTACTTGTAGTTGAAGGAAAAGATGAAAAGGAAATAATGAACGAGGAAATGTCAGAGTGGAAAGATTTAAATATTGATGAACATATAAAAATGTATATTGAAGATGGATTAAATAAAAAAGAGGCTATAAAGAAAGTGGCTAAAGATAGAAATTTGCCTAAATCTGAAATATATAAGTATTCAATTAATTTGTAAAAAATTTAGTAAATTAAGAATATTTTATACTAATATATATGCATATTAAAATCAAAGCTTTGGATTTATTAATAAATTAAGGATTTTTATAGGATAATATTAACGATTTTAAAAAAATACCACTATAACATTGAGATTTGATATAAATTAATGATATAATATAAATATGCAGTTTTTTACTGCAAGTTTATTAAAAAAATAATTTAATTATGTGAGAAAAAATAATTAAGAGTAATAAATGTTTTTTTATAAACATAGATGTTTTAACAACTTATATTAAGGAATATTTTAGCGAATATTCATGTGTATTTGAAATTAAGGCAAAAAACTAATAAGAAATTTTTTTTAACTAAGGAGGTTAAAGTATTGAATAAAAAAACTTTATCTATTGTTATTGCATTAACATTAGCAGTAACAATGAATGGAACTGTTCTAGCTGCACCAACAAGTAGTAATCCACAGATAGCTCAAGTTCAACAACAAAAACAAGATTTAGAAACAAAAGTAGAAAAACTGGACAACCAAATAACAGAAATAATGAAACAAATAGATGGCAATAAGAAGAGTATTGAAAAAACTACAGCAGATATAAAAACATCTCAGCAAGAATTAACTAATGCAGAAAACAGCATAAAGGGACAACAGGATATATTTAATAAAAGAGTTAGGGCTATGTACATAAATGGAGCAGATAGTTACTTAGGAGTTATATTACAGTCTGATAACTTAAGTGATTTCATATCAAGAGTTGATACTGTTAAAAAAATAGTAGGCTTTGACGAGAAAATAATAAACGATTTAAAACAGAAAAAAGACACAATATCAAAGAAAAAAGAAGCTTTAAATGCTGAGAACAATAAACTTTTAGCATTAAAGGCAGATAATGAAAAGAAATTAGCAAGTTTTAACAATACTAGAAGTGAGCAAAAAAACTTAATTGCTAGTTTAGATGCTAAAGAAAAAGCTCTTAAGGCAGCAGATGCTGAAACAAATAATTTAGTTGCATCAGCTCAAAGCCAAGTTGAAAAATATAGTGCATCATCACCAGCATTGTCAAGAGGTTCATCATCAGCCAACTCTATAGTTGCATATGCATCAACTTTCCAAGGTGTACCTTATGCTTGGGGAGGAAATGGTCCAAGCTCTTTTGATTGTTCTGGCTTTACTTGCTATGTTTTTGCACATTTTGGAATAAGTTTACCAAGAATAGCTTCAGAACAACAAGGTGTAGGAGAGTATGTATCAAGAGATCAACTTCAACCAGGAGATTTAGTTTTCTTTGGATCACCAGCCCACCATGTTGGAATATATGTAGGTAATGGATGTATGATTCATGCACCACATACTGGAGATGTAGTTAAGATATCATCATTACATTCTGATTTCAGTGGAGGAAGAAGAGTAAGGTAGAAAATAATATCATTAAGCATTAATGATATTTATAATAGTTATAAAAGTCTTACAAATTATTGAATTTGTAAGACTTTTTATTTATATTAATAACTTAATTTTATAGATATCATAAAAGTGTTTCAATTAAAAATAAAAAGTCCACATGAGTTATTCATGTGGGCTTAATTGGCTATTTACCTTCTTTTAATTCATTTAAACAATTTTTGCAAATATTTTTGCCTTTGTAGTTTACAACATCTCTTGCATCACCACAGAATATACATGCAGGCTCATATTTTTTCAATATAATTTGTTCACCATCAACATATATTTCTAAAGCATCTTTTTCTGCAATATCCAAAGTTCTTCTTAGTTCTATAGGAATAACTATTCTTCCTAATTCATCTACTCTTCTTACAACTCCAGTTGATTTCATTTAAAAATCCTCCTTTAACTCCAAAATTCGACATATGTTTAATTAAATAATAGCAAATATGACATTAAAAGTCAATATGCTTTAAGAAATAAATTTACAAATTTCTTATTCACTTCCATCTATAGTTAATATACTACCAAAATATACAAATGTCAATATGTTTTTATTACAAAATACATTTTTTTACTATATTATAGAATGTTGATAAATCAATGTATGTGAAGGAAAACTATCAAAATCATATTCCTAATTATAGAAAAATAGGAATGAAAAACAAGAAAAAATAAAATAGTAATTATATGGATAATAAAAAGTTA
This sequence comes from Clostridium drakei, assembly GCF_000633595.2. GTDB lineage: Bacteria > Bacillota > Clostridia > Clostridiales > Clostridiaceae > Clostridium_AM > Clostridium_AM drakei. The sequence goes on from NZ_JIBU02000058.1 coordinate 17,134, forward strand.
AATGTCGAAAGTACTTTCGATTAACCAATAGCATGTAATTAATGGTTACATTTAGTAGTATATTTAAATTGTATTTTGAAGTTAATAATTTGTAAATATTAAATAAATTAAAAGTATTCGCATTTTTAGTATATTTATAAGATAAATTTTTATACTAAATCTTTATTATTGTAAAAAACAAGGAAAATTTTAATTGCAATATGTTTGTTTATATGTGGTAAAATAATTATGAGTAGGTGATAACAAATGAATAGTTCAAATGAATTTTTAAAAGCGTTAAAAGAATCTTTAAATGAAGTAGGAGGTGAAGCATATTTAATAGGGACATTTGTTAGGGAAAGACTTATGGATTTTAAAAGTCAACCATCTAAACTAGATATTATATACAAGGGAGATATAAACAAACTATTAATGTCTTTAGATAACAAACAATTCAGCTTTTATTCTCTAAAAGAAAATAAAGATACTTATAGATATAGTGATAGAAATGTAGTTTTTAATATAAACAAAATGAAAGGAAAAAATATTGAAGAAGATTTAAGTAAAAGAGATTTTTCTATAAATGCAATTTGTCTTAAACTTATAGAAAATAAAATAATAGATCCTTTTAATGGAAGAAAAGCTATAAAGTGTAGGATTATTCAAAGCATAAGAGACACAAGTATAGAAGAAGATCCAATTAGAATTTTAAGAGGTATTAGGTTTTGTATAAGATATGGTATGCATTTTAATTTAGAAACAGAAAATAAAATAGTAGATTTATCTTATAAACTTAAAAGTAGTAATAAGGAACAAGTATTTACTGAACTTATGAAGTTAATGGAGATAGATGATAATGGTAGAGCTTTTGAGGTTTTGGATAATTATGGTGTCTTGAAAAATATATTTCCTTATATGGAGGAATTAAAAACTGTAGGAAAGTGTAAATATCACATAGAAGATGCATTTACTCATATGAAGTTAACTTATGAGGTGTTTAAGGATGTAGTTAAAGGAAGAATAAAAATAGAAGGACTTAATTTGGAGCATTTAGAAGATTGTATAGATAGTTTTAAAGTAAGAGAATGTGTAAGTCTTGCATGCTTTTTACATGACATAGGAAAGTTTAACTGTTATAAAGAGAAAGAAGATAGTGTAAGTTTTTTGGGACATGAAAAAGAAGGAGCTAAAATAGTTAATGATATATGCAAAGATATGAGAGTTCCTAAAAAATCAGCTCAGCTTGTAGAGGTACTTGTAGAAGCACATATGTGTCCATTGGAAATTTTTAAAATGGATGAAAATAAAAGAATGGAAGCAGCCCATAAGTTCTTTGAAAGGTATAATAAATACTTTGAATTTATACTAATTATTTCACTATGTGACAACTATGCAACTTATGATTCTTTATGCCAAGATACTAAAAAGCATGAATATAAGAAGTTTATTGAAGAAATGATTTGTAAGTATAAGTTTCAAAAATAATTGGAATGGAGGTTAATTTTTTGAAAAATATGATATAATTAGAACGATAGTTTATATTTTAGGAGGTTATTGTATGAAAATATTCATTGATACAGCTAATGTAGAAGAAATAAAGAGAGTAGCAAAATGGGGTGTACTTGATGGTGTAACAACTAATCCATCATTGATTGCTAAAGAAGGAAGAAAATTAAAGGATGTTATTGAAGAGATTTGTGCCATTGTAGATGGTCCTATTAGTGCAGAGGTTATAAGCTTAGAAGCCGATAAGATGGTTGAAGAAGGCAGAGAGCTTTCAAAATTACATAAAAATATAGTAATAAAAATACCTATGTGTGAAGAAGGATTGAAAGCAGTTTCTGTTTTAGCTAAAGAAGGCATAAGAACAAATGTTACTTTAATATTCTCAGCACAACAAGCTTTATTAGCTGCTAAAGCAGGAGCAAGTTTTGTAAGTCCATTTATGGGTAGATTAGATGATATAGGTAATGCAGGAATTGTGGTTATACAAGATATAGCTGAAATATTTGAGATATATGGTATAGAAACAGAAATAATAGCAGCAAGTATAAGAACACCTATGCATGTTTTAGATTGTGCAAAAGCAGGGGCAAATATATCAACAATACCATACAAAGTATTAATGCAAATGCTTAAACATCCATTAACAGATGCGGGTATACAGAAGTTCCTAGATGATTATAATAATTCACAAAAGTAGATTAAATTAAAAAATCCTAATGATAAAATCATTAGGATTATTTTTGTTAATAAAAAACATTAATGTAATAATGTGTGACATATATTAAAATAAATTAGACAATAAACAAAGTTATCAACAAACAAAGTTATCAACATTGTTAATAAAAACGCATAATTTTAGGTTAAAATGAACTATATCAAGGTATACAAATTATCCACAAAATCTGTGCATAATTTTGTGAAATCTGTGGATAAGTTGTGATTGTGTTAATAAATTTTCAATAGTTAAATTAAGATTCTTCTATACTTTGAAAAGTTGATACAATAAAATCAAATTCTTCAGGATCTGTAATTTCACCATAGGTATCTTCAGATATTCCTGGGTAATAATGAAGTATGAATTTTTCTTTGGTTATTACATTTTGAATTATTATATATTTATTATCTACTTCTACATTTTGAAGAGTTGATAAAACAATATATCTATCATCATCACCTGTTCTGTTATTATTTAAGTTCAAAGTGAAATTATCATGTTTTGTGACATTTATTTTTTTATGATCACATGAGACTATTTTTGAATTATCTTTGCAACCTAAACAACTATCAAATTCACAATTTGCAGTACAATTTAAGCATTGACATTTACTACATTTTTCTAGTTGATTCAAAGAATCTAAATTATCATCTCTATAATCCTTGATTAAATCAACAGACTTATCATTTTTGAACATACCTAAAAATCCACTCTTATTAGTTTCTAACATCGCTGCATCAATAAATTCTATATATTTTTTTAAAACATGAATTTTAGATACATATTTTCTGTTTTTTAATGCACTTTGATCTAAAAAAGGTGATATGTTATCAATAGCATAAGTTATGTCTACATATATTTTACTATATTTATCTTTTTCTACTTTAAGAAATTCTTCATTCTTGCTCATAATAAATCACCTTAGTTCTGTTTATATTTTTTTAATTCTTCATCAAGATCAGCTTCTTTTAATTTTTCAAATTCCTTTTCCAAAGAGTTATCTTCTCTTAAATCTCCTAGGCCTTCTGCTAAGGCTTCTTTTCTTTGAACTTTTCTTTCTATATCATCTAAATTTATTTTATTACTCCCAGTATCTACATTTGATAAAATTTCGTTAACCTTTTTACTAGCTTCGGCATTATTAAATCTAGCTGAAGCTTCATCTCTATAAGTTCTAGTCTTTTCTATTTCATTTTCTAGTTCTCTAAGTTTAGCTTTTAATGTTTCAGCTTTTTTACTAGCATCTTCATAGCTAGTTTTTAAAGAATTATAAGTTTTATCGCATTCTAGTTTTTTTGCAAGAGCTTTTTTAGCTAAATCTTCATTGCCCTTACTCATAGCAAGTTTAACTTTTTCATCAAAATCTTCTGAATCTCTTTTTGCAGTGGCCATTTTCTTTTCAATTTCATGTACATTACCTAAAATTTGAGCGGAAGATAATTTTGCTTTATTTAAGCTTTCCTCCATATCTCTGATCTTTTGGTCTAAAAGTTCAATTGGATTTTCAACCTCATCCAAAGTATTGTTGACTTTAGCTTTAAACATGTTAGACATTCTTGAAAATATTCCCATAGTAAAATCCTCCTTAATTATCTTCTTCTATTTTTTATTAATCTAATAATAAATAATATTATTATTACAAAGATTATAAACTTGAATATGGTTCCTAAAAAGCTTCCGGTACTATTATAACCATAACCGGAACTATATCCATGTCCCCAAGGGATAGGTATAGGTATTGGAATAGGTAAAAATGATCGTTTAGTTCCACTATCATAACTTCGAGATGTTCCACCATTTGAACTACTGTTTGATGTTTGTGAATTAGAGCTTCCCGAAGAGGATTTAGGCGAATTTGAAAAACTTCCAGATTTAAAATCCCCAGTTGAGGATTTAGAGCTTCCCGATGAAGACTTAGATGACGAAGAACTTCCAGAACTACTAGAAGATTTAGGGGAAGAGAAGCTTCCGGATTTAAAACTACCGCCTGAGCTTTTGGAACTTCCGGATCCTTTAGCATAAGCTATAGTATAATTATTATTTATACCTAAAGTACTTGCTAATTGAGGATTAAAAATATCTGTTGATAAGAATAAAAAAGCAAGTAATAAGCATATAAAAAATCTTTTCTTATTTATTTTGTTCACCCCCAAGAAAATAGGATTGCTTTTTATTATATGTTAGCATATTATATCGTATTATTGGATAGAAATAATAATAAAATTTTGTAAATTTAATTATAAAACCATTATACAGTATATTATACTTTATAACAATATTTAAAATATCCCATTTCAATGAAATTGTAACCTTTTAAACTGATTATTAAGTGTAAGGATAAGAATATCACTATATATCTTAAGATTTTAGTGTGATATGCGACATAATGCATAGTTTTTTAAGTTGTAAAGAGTTTATATGTACCTTATAATGTAAGTGTAGAAAAGTATGTATAGAATATAAGTTAATATAAAATGTGTTAATAATACTATTTATAAAGGAAAGGTGGTGAAAACTTGATTCTTATTTTAAAATTAAAAATAAATTTAAGAATCAAGGTTATTATATGAAAAAAGATAAATTTACTATAGAATCTATAGATGAGATTTCTAAGGATATATCTGAAAATACTATAGTGTCTTATGAGGATTTACCAAGATATGATTTATTTTTGTCACAGGTTATAGATTACCTTAATGATAAATTTTTAGATGAAAAATATACTAATAATATAGTTCAAAATTACATTAAAAATGAAATCATATCAAAACCAGAAGATGGAAAAAAGAGAGGATATACTAAGCTGCATTTAGCACAATTAGTACTTCTTAGTTATATGAGACCAATACTCACCACTCAGGAAATAAAAAAGGTTTTTTCATTGGCTTTTAATGATATAAATGACAGAGATGATGACATTATATCCTGGGAAAAAGCTTATAAAAATTTTTCTGATATACAACAAGATAGTTTTGAAGAATTTATATCAAAGCAGCATTTTGATGGAGATAAAATTGATAAGATAGTAGAGGATATGAATTTAAAAAAAGGTGAACAAGAACGAATAAAGATCTTTTTTATAGTAATGACGTTAATTTGTCAGGCCAGTGCCATAAAGAAACTAGTACAAAGTATAGTAGATAATTATGAAGATAACATTTAAGTTCATAGAAATATAGTATGGGCTTTGTGTAACGTCTAATTTATTGTATGAATATTTATTAAAAGTTAACTAGGTGAATTTGAACTACACTCAATTTAATTATTAGAGTGCAGTTAAAATTTCCCTAGTATTTTTTATTTTACGAATCAAAAATAAGATATTTAAATAAAATAGACTAGAAATTTTTATAAATATAATATATAATGTATGTATAAATATACATAATAAAGAATAATTATAATTTTAAATAGATTAAAATTATATAATATTAAGGGGGTATTTAAGTGTTTAATTTAAAGAATAGAAGTTTTTTAACTTTAATGGATTTTGCACCTAAAGAAATAAATTTTTTAATAAATTTATCAAAGGAACTAAAAAATGCAAAATATGTAGGAACTGAAAAACAAATGCTGAAAGGAAAAAATATAGTATTATTATTCCAAAAGGATTCTACAAGAACTAGATGTGCTTTTGAAGTTGGGGCAATGGATCAAGGTGCAAACGTCACATACATTGGACCTACAGGCAGTCAAATGGGGAAAAAGGAATCTATAGCAGATACTGCAAGGGTCTTAGGAAGAATGTATGATGGTATAGAATATAGAGGATATAGTCAAAAAGTTGTAGAAACCTTGGCAAAATATTCAGGAGTACCTGTATGGAATGGATTAACTGATGAGGATCATCCAACTCAAGTTCTAGCAGATTTTTTAACTATAAAAGAAAATATCAATAAACCATTAGGTAAGGTAAAATTTGCATATGTTGGTGATGGCAGAAACAATATGGCCAATGCCCTTATGATAGGTGCGTCAAAGATGGGAATGGATTTTAGAATAGTAGCACCAAAAGAATTATTTCCGCATTCAGATATATTAGAAAAATGTAATGTAGTTGCTGAACAAAATGGAGGAAATATAACTATTACAGATGATATAAAAAAAGGTGTAGAGCATGTAGATGTGATATATACAGATGTTTGGTTATCAATGGGTGAACCAGAAGAAGAATGGGATGAACGTATAGAGCTTTTAAAGCCATATCAGGTAAATATGGATATGATTAAAAATACTCTTAATGCAAATGTGAAGTTTCTTCATTGCTTGCCAGCATTTCATGATACAAGCACTAAAGTAGGAGAACAAATATACAATAAATATGGATTAGATTGTATGGAAGTTACTAATGAAGTATTTGAAAGTGAGTATTCATTGGTATTTGATGAAGCTGAAAATAGAATGCATACAATAAAAGCAGTCATGGTAGCAACTTTAGGAAAGTAAAATAGTATTAATATTAAATTAAGGAATTTGTTAAAAACCTTGTGTAAAAAACAGTAGTTACATAAGGTTTTTATTATGTAGATTAATGGAAAATAGATGCATAAGATTACATAAATTTTGAAGTTTAGAAAGTAATATTGACGTATATTATTATTAAAAGTAAAATTAAATAAGAGGATTTTATAATTAATATACATGGAGATGATAATAGATGAGTTTTCTTAGAGAAATATTTAAAAGAGAAACAACTAAGGAAATATCAGTCTTTATAATAGTAGCAATACTTATTTATGCATTAAAAAATATTATTGATTTATTTTTATTAACATTTTTATTTACATATTTAATTTATAGTTTAGAAAAGACCATTATAGTTAATTTAAGAAAGTACATAAAGTTAAAAGGAATGTTTTTGACTATAGTTTTGTATTTTGTAATTTTTACACTTTTAGTATATTTTGTATATAAATATATTCCTTTAATAGTAAATCAAAGTGTAATATTAGCTAATGGATTTATTGGAGGAAAGTCTCAACATAATATAAACAAAGTACAGCAGTATTTGTATCCCTTAATAGGAAATGTTGATATAAAAGGTTATTTAAAAAACGAAGTGAGTACTATAGTTGAATTTATTACAAGCTTAGGAAAGTGGGGAATAAATATAATTTTAGCGTTAGTATTAAGCTTATTTTTTATGCTTGAGAGAACTAACGTCAGGAGATTTCTAATTAAGTTTAAAACCAGTAAAATTTCAATAATGTATAAGTATGTAGTACTATTTTGGAAGGACTTTTTAATTTTTTTTGGTAAGGTTGTACAGCTTCAAATATTAATTGCGGTTACTAACACTATTCTTTCGTTAATAATGTTAAGCATAATGAATTTTCCTGAATCTATTGCACTTTCATTTATGATATTTATATTTAGTTTAATTCCAGTTGGAGGTATTATTATGGCTTTAATTCCTCTTTCCATAATTGCTTTTAATATTGGAGGTATGATTAAAGTTGTATATGTAATATCAATGATAATACTTTTATGTGCATTAGAAAATTATGTACTAACACCTCAATTTATGTCTTCGAAAACTAAAATACCTGTTTTCTTTGTTTTTATAGTATTAATAATATCTCAGCATTTTATGGGTATGTGGGGGCTTTTGATTGGAATACCTTTATTTATGTTTATTTTGCATATGGTTGGTATAAATCTTAATAAGAAATAAGAAACACAGGAACTAATGATTTCTGTATTTCTTATTTTATTCAGTTTAGATTTTTTCAACTAAACATACACTTTGAGCAGATATCCCTTCTTTTTTGCCTGTAAAGCCTAATCCTTCTTCTGTAGTTGCCTTTACACTTACTCTATCAATATCTATTCTTAAAGCTTCAGCTATATTTTTTTTCATGTCATCAATGAAAGGTGATAATTTAGGAGATTGGGCAATTATAATGGAATCTATATTTTCAATCATATATCCTTTTGCATGTATTAGTTCACCTACTTTTTTTAATAATACTAAGCTAGAAATATTTTTATAACAAGAATCTGTATCTGGAAAATGTTTACCTATATCACCTAAAGATAAAGAACCAAGCAAGCTGTCCATTATGGCATGTAAGAGTACATCTGCATCAGAATGGCCCAATAAGCCGTTGTCATAAGGTATATTTACTCCGCCAAGAATGAGAAGCCTATTTTCAACAAGTTTATGTACATCATAACCTATTCCTATTCTCATAATAAAACCTCCAAAGCTTTTATTTATATTTTATCACATAAAAAAAAAGGTGCATAATCATTGCACCTTAGGAGATGTCTCGGTTATAATGTATCACTTTTTTAGTATCACTTGGATCAGATGGATTAGATGGAGTATTTTCAGAGCTAAATATTTTTCTAAAGAAGTTTTTTAACATGGATAACATGGATTGCTTTTTATTTTTATTTCTAGTAAAATCTACAAAAATAACTTTATCTCTCATAATATTCCCACCCTTCATGAAAATATATACTATAATAAAATAATAACATAAAAGCTTAAAAATGTTAAGAAAATTCAAAAAATATTATCAGAAACATATTGCAAAATTATAAGCTATATTATAGGATAAACTTAACTATAAGAAAATATTCATTAAAATTATAAAAATATATAAGTAAGACTATTTAGATGATATTAGTATATAGTTATGTAGTTGCTAAGTTTCAATTAATTCTAAATTTTTCATATTATAATTTAATGAAACTTAGCATTAAAAAGAAAAAAATCAACTATATCAGTAGGCTTTGCATAATATATTATATGATCTTTATATCATATATGTTAAAGTAAATCTGAAAAATTAATAAAAATGTTGAGTTATGCACAAGTTGTCCACATAACTGTTGATAATGTGTATAAATATTAATATATTTTATGAGAAATTGACCTGTTTATTTATATTTTTAATGAATATTTAATAATTCACCATGAATTTCACAAGTTATGAACAAGCTATCTGTGGATAATGTTAATAACTTTTAGAATATATATTAAACAAATATGTTTAATAACAATAGCGATAAAATATATAAGATACTAAGGACTATAATGTTTTGCTCAATGACATCAATAAAAGAAAAATAACTTTAATTTGTACTAACAAGTTACTAACATATAAAATGTTAATAATGTGGACAACTTTCTAATTAAAATTTACATATTCCTAGTATAAATTAAACATAATTTATATTATAATAAAATTTATCTATAAGAATATAATGTGTTTTGTACATAAATGAAAATTAGGAAAGAAGTGAAAATATGAATAGAAATTATAAAAAGTTAACATTATTAATGGTCATTGTTCTTATGATTGGAGTTTTGAGCTACAATTTTATTAATGGAAAAAATGCAAAATCTCATAGTGAAAAAACCACAAAACAACAAGTTAGTAACACTAAGGAAAGCAGTGCATCAAAGGAGAAAAATGAAACTGCTGAAAATAATGAAAAGGATAGAGAATTTAAAGATGGAATTCTGAAACATAATGATAAATCTATACCTGTAATTATGTATCATTCAATTGATTATGAGGCAGGAAATGAACTTAGAGTTCCTAAAGAAAAATTTAGAGAGCAAATGAAATATTTAAAGGATAACGATTATACAACGTTAACTTTGGGAGAATTGTATAATTTTATGTCTAACAATAAACCTGTTCCTGAAAAGTCTATAGTTTTAACTTTTGATGATGGGTATAAGGATAATTATGAAAATGCTTACCCTGTATTAAAGGAGTTTGGATTTAAAGCTACCATATTTATTATTACTAATTGTATAGATAAGGATAAAGGTTTTTTAACTTCAGCCCAGTTAAAGGAAATGCAGCATAATGGTATAGATATAGAAAGTCATACTTTAAATCATGATAAATTAAGTGAATTGCCATATGATAAACAACTTGAAACATTAAAAGGTTCAAAGGAGTTTTTAGATAAGCTTCTTAATAAAAAGGTAAAGTATATAGGCTATCCTTATGGAAAACGCAACAATGATACTATAAAGGCAGCTAAGGATGCAGGTTATGTTATGGCTTTTACTACTGAAAGCGGTTGGTCTAATAAAAGTCAAGGTATATACACGTTAAATAGAGTATATGTTTCAGCAAACCATGATATGAAAGAGTTTGAAAGAAGAATAAGTGATTTAAATTATAATGTTAGTACTAATACTATTAGCAAAAAGAAAGTTAAGGGGCAGTAACCATAAGCTTCTTTATCCGAAAAACTAATTATCGGATAAAGAAGCTTCTTCAGTTTTTATAGAAGTAGAAGTTAATTTGTTTATAGTTTTTAGTTCGTTTGAGGTCAAGTATCTCCATTTGCCTATAGGAATGTCTTTCAGTGTGACATTCATTATTCTAGTTCTTTTTAGCTTTAATACATTGTAACCTAATGACTCACACATTCTTCTAATTTGTCTGTTTAGCCCTTGAGTTAATATTATTCTAAATATATGAGAACCTTCTTTATACACTTTACAAGGTTTAGTTACAGTATTTAATATGCTAACACCAGAGGACATTTCTTTTAAAAACGAATTTGTAATACATTTATCTACAGTAACAATATATTCTTTTTCATGATTGTTGCCAGCCCTTAAAATTTTATTTACAATATCACCATCATTGGTTAAAAATATTAATCCTTCCGAATCTTTATCTAGCCTTCCTATGTGAAATATTCTTTTAGGATAGTTAACAAAATCCACTATATTATTTTTAATTTTTTTTTCAGTAGTACATATTATACCTACAGGTTTGTTTAGAGCAATATACACTTTATCATCTTTTTCAGTAAGAAGTTTACCATCTAATTTTACCTCGTCCATAGGTTTCACTCTGGAGCCTAATTCCGCTGTGATGCCATTTATAGTAACTCTTTTTTCTTCTATTAATGCATCAGCTTCTCTTCTAGAACAAATACCTTTCTCACTTATAAATTTGTTTATTCTCATAGAATCTGAACTTTCACTATGGCTTATTATATTTTTATGCAACTCAATAAGATCTCCTTTCATTTGTTAGTGGTTTAGTTATATGCAAATTTTAAAGTATTATTTATAAATGATATCAAATTTTTTAGCTACTTAGCAAGTTTTATATAAAATAGACGAATATTCATAATATGGGGTTAAAATTATTTAAATAAATATAGAAGTTTTTTAATATATTATTATATAGAAAAGATGGAGGGTAGATTATGAATAAAAAAATAAAAATGATTATCTTTACTTTGATATGTTCTTTAACTATAGTTACTACTAAGGTTTCAGCGGAAGGTTTGTCATTGAGTAGTTCAAAGGTTAATATTACTACTAGTAAGGAATGGACTGTAAAATTTAATACATCTTTAAAGGCAGATACAATTAATGATAAAAGTATAACTGTGAAAGATGAAAATAACAAAATTATACCTGTAAGCGTAACCATGGGTAAAAGTTCTGATACTGTAGTAATAAGCCCTGAAGTTTCAGGATATGAACCAAATAAAAAATATAATTTGATAATAGGTACAGACGTTCAATCAACAGATGGTAAGAAGCTTAGATCCCCAATGGAAATGCAGTTTACTACTAATAATAAATATGAGGATGGTAGTAACTATGAAAATTTACCACAAATACTTTCATGTAAGTTTGAGTATTTACCGCTGTTATCTACCCAAAAACAAGTTTTTGATTTAAACACTAATATTGGACAAGATGTTGAATATAGAATTTTTGTACATAGCTATTCTATGGATAAAGACAGTTATACAGAAGTTACCAATGGTTATACTAAACCTTCTGATGGAAAAATAACAGCTAATAAAACTTTAGAGGCAGGATCAAATGGCCAAAAGTATAAAGTCTTAATATATGTTAAAAAGTTGGGAAGCGTTGGAACGCATAAAGACATAAATACAGATTATGATAATTATTATGTTGACTATTTAAGATGTATAAATAGTGCAGATACAAATAATAATGAATATGAAAATTATAATATTTCCGTGGATCAAATGGCAGATATTCAAACAAAATTAAGTGATAAGTCAGTTTTTGTTGAAACTAATGATTTTAATAATACTGCAAGTAAAAATCAGATTAAATACTATTTAGATCCTAATAATTTTATGGATTCATATGGAAAATATCAGTTTTTAAAATTAAGTTATACAGATGGTATGAATGTAGATCAAGTTAATAATATCTTAAAAGGTAAAGGAATTTTAGATGGAAAAGGACAAGCATTTTTAGACGCTGCTAAAAATAATAATGTAAATATTGTATATTTAATTTCACATTCCTTATTAGAAACTGGTAACGGAACATCGTTATTGGCTAATGGTGGACAAAAAGATAGCAGCGGTAAGTATATTTTTGATGCACCTGTATATAATTTCTTTGGAATAGGTGCATATGATAAAGATCCTAATTATTATGGAACTAAAGCAGCTTATGATAACAAATGGTTTACTCCAGAGGATGCAATCAATGGTGGAACTCAGTGGATTGCATCAAAATATATAAATAATCCTAATGGAAAGCAAGATACTCTATATAAAATGAGATGGAATCCTTCTAATCCAGGGGAGCATCAATATGCTACAGATGTAGCTTGGTCATATAAACAAGTTCCTAATATGATAAAAGGAATAACCAATATTATAGATCAGGTTAAGGATATAAAATTAAATTTTCAAATACCTAAGTTTAAATAGAAATCCATATTGTAATTAACCATAATAAAAATCACTATAGAACTTATTAAAGTTTAATAGTGATTTTTTTATGTGAATTAAGTTTTTTATGAATAAGATTTTGAAAAAATCTTATTATAGTATTCCTTCTTCTTTTAAAATTGATTCTAATTTACTAACTTTTTCTGTGAGAATTTTGAAATTTTCTAATATTACTTCTTTAGGTAGGTTTTCTTTAATTAAAGTTTCTTCCATATCTTGAATTGTTTTTAAAGCTTCATCAATATCTTTTTGAGCTAGTTCTAAATTTCCTTCTTTCATTTATGATTCTCCTTTAGTTTAATATATTTTTGGCTTTTTTTAACCCATCATCATCTATAAATGGTGCGCAAAACTCAAAGCTTTTTTCATGTCCACAATTAGAGCATACACAGGAACACACATCATATGGCATATCATCTATTATATCAATATTTAAGTCTTCCGCTAAATATTGGCCACCACATATTTCACAAGGAGTATCGTTTATAACAGAATACTCGCTTTCTATATATTTCATTATTTCTTTAATGGTCATTTCAAACCTCCGATTTTCAAAAAATTATACACAACATAAATGGTAGCACTCTTAAATTTTAATTTCAATAGTAATAATAACTTATAGCCACTTAACTGTAAAGTTAAATTTTAATTTAAGGATTATGTTAGGCAATTTCAATGCAATTTGAACATATATATTAATAACCACTATAAAAAAGTTGTTTATTAAAGGGGATAGATGAGTGATAAATTATATATGGTTTTTTATTTTAAGTTTTGGAATAATATTAGGTATTTTTACTGGAAGAGGTGCAGATATATCTAAGGTTATAGTATCTTCTACAGAATCCACAGTAAAATTAATTATAAGCTTATTAGGAATAATGTGTCTATGGTGTGGGGTAATGAAAATTGCTGAAAAAAGTGGTCTTACTGATAAATTAGCAAAAGTTTTAAAACCTATACTAAGGTTAATTTTTAAGGAAGCTTCTAAAGATGAAAAGGCTATGGGAGCAATAGTTATGAATTTAACTGCAAACATGATGGGACTTTCAAATGCAGCTACACCTTTTGGTATTAAAGCTATGAAAGAATTAGATAGATTAAATAAGAAAAACAGTTCAGCTAGTGACGATATGGCATTATTTTTGGTAATAAATGCAGCTTGCATACAATTTTTACCTACGACTGTTATATCAATGCGTGCAGCAGTAGGATCTCAGAGCCCTGGAGAAACTATATTACCAGGTATAATAGCCACTGGTACGGCAGCTTTATTTGGAATAGTGTTTTGTAAGATATTGCAAAAGTATTTTTGAATCAAATGGTAGTTAAGAAACAATCAATGGAGGTAATATTTTGGATTATATAATAAAATCAATAGTTCCTATAATTATAATATCTATAACTGCATATGGAATATTTAAAGGAGTTAAAGTATATGAATGTTTTGTAGAAGGTGCAAAAGAAGGAATTAGTATATGTGTAAGCATATTTCCATATTTATTAGCTATGTTAGTGGCAGTAGGCGTTTTTAGAGAGTCTAGAGCTTTAGATTATTTTATATTTATTGTAAAGCCTTTTGCAAAGCTCATAGGACTTCCACCAGAAGTTGTGCCACTAGTATTAATAAAACCTTTATCAGGTAGTGGTGCTTTAGGTATTTTTGCAGAAACTATAAATAAATTTGGAGTAGATAGCTACATAGGGAAAGTTTCTTCCATAATTATGGGGTCTACAGAAACAATATTTTATACACTTACGGTATATTTTGGTGCTGTAGGAATAAAAAAAATAAGACATACTCTTTGGGCAGCAGTTTTGGCAGATTGTGTTTCAATTGTCATGGCAGTAACTTTAGCAAGAATTATGTTTTAAGATTATAATTTAAAAATATTATGACGTAAGCATATGTAAGCGAAGTAACTTTCAACTGTATTCCAGCTGATATATGCTGTGAAGAAAAACTCACTTCATTAAGAAGTTCTAATGCTTGAGATATTGAAAAATGGCTACCTCCTCAAATGCCACGTCCTGTCGCTTTCGGAGCTTTTGCCTTCCTGGCAAAAATTACCCCATTTTTCAATATATCAAGCAAAGAACTTCTAAAATTCGTTCGAATCTTCCTTCACAGCATATATCAGTCTCCATACAATTGAAAGTTACTTCTTAGTGCATTACGTATATATATTACTTTCTAATATGGCTCTAAATAAAAAGCGTAGCTTTCATAATACCTGTTATCTAGTTTATGTATATTTCAGCGAGTTCAATAATATCTTATGGCACAGCCTGAAAAATAGTAAGTTAGTTGATTACTAAGTAGATTTGAAATACTTGTATATTTTTCAATAACCTAAATAATAAATCTATTTTAAGGTACTTCTATAAAATAAAAAACAACTGACTTTTAAATTAGATATACCATGGAATAAAAGTTGAAACTCAAACTTCCACTGCACCATTACGT
>NZ_JIBU02000059.1 GCF_000633595.2 Clostridium drakei
GAGTTTTCCTTCACAGCATATATCAGCCGGAATACAGTTGAAAGTTACTTCGCTTACATATGCTTACGTCGTAATATGCTTATTCTATTACTTCAAAATTTGAGAAAATATATAAATAATTTTTAGTTATTATAATCTAATCCTAAGTTTTTATACTTTTGTTTATTTTCATACATTTTTGCATCTGCTTTTCGTATAATTTCATCAACGCTTAAATTACTATCATAATCCACTTCAAATATTCCATAACTGAAGGAAATATAATAAGGTTTCAACTTTTTTTCATTTTCCATACTTATATTAGATCTAATTCTTTCTACAATATTTTCTACATTTTTAACTTCACCATTTGAAAAAAGAACTAAAAATTCATCTCCACCTAATCTGCATAAAATATCCTTTTCTCTTACGGCTTTCTTAATAGATTTGCACATGGTTACAATGAGTTCATCACCTTCAAAATGACCAAAATTATCATTAACATATTTCAATCCATTTACATCTATATAACAAATGGAAAAAATACCTTTGTTCCTTCTTATACTTTTTATTTCATTCTCTAAAAGAGCTATTCCCATGCCCCTGTTGTAACAACCTGTAAGTGTATCTATAGCTGCAAAATATTTTAGTTTTTCTTCTGCTCTTATTCTATCTTCAATTTCTTTTTTTAAATCACTTTGAATTCTATGAAGATATTCTTGCTGACCATCGCTAATTTTGATTATCTTTTCAGCATCTCTTATCATCTTATCAAATCTTTCAATAACTTGTGAAAAATTTTCAATTAAAACTTTCTTATCATGTTTTTCACTTTTAATTAATTCTTTTGATTCTTTAATTAGTGTCTTTTCTGCTTCAAAAAAATCATAATCAATGGACACTACATTTTCCCTCCAATACTATAATTATTTGATTTTAAATGCAAAAACAGTAATGTCATCTCTTTGCTCATTATCATTCATATACTGTTGCAGAGTGTTCTCAAACTCAAGCTTCATTGAAGCTAAATCTTTAGCTTCACATTTTTCAATCATATTATACAAACGTTTCTTTCCAAAAGGGTAATTTTTTTGACCTCCATTTTGATGAATAAAGCCATCAGTAGTAACTATAAGTACGTCTCCTTCTTCAATTGATATATTTTCATTACATAAATTTTCTTTAAGTTCTATGTAATTGTACCCAACTCCTTTAGTTTGAGGTTTAAGAGTTTTCACTTCTTCACCATCTTTAATATACAGCTCTAAGTTAGCACTACAGTATAGCAAATTAGATTTTTTACTTATACAAAAAATTGCTATATCCAATCCATCATCAACACTTTCTGGATTAGAATTTTTGTTTAAAGTCTCCTTAAGCCTAATATGAAGTTCTTTTAATATTATACTAGGATCATCTTTATTTACATTACTAACTATATTATGAAGTATTGCATTTACTGTCATAGTCATAAGAGCACCTGGAACACCATGTCCTGTGCAATCTCCTACTGCTAATATAGTTACATCGTCAATCTGTCTTAGCCAAAAGAAATCTCCTCCAACTATGTCTCTAGGTTTCCAAATTACAAAACTATCTTTAAATGCTTTTTTTATTTCACTATTTAAAGGTAAAATAGATTCTTGTAATCTTTTAGCATATTCAATACTATCTCTTATTTTTTCATTAGACTCTTTTAACTCCTTAGTTCTAATATTAACCTTATAATCAAGTTCGCTATTCAACAACATAACTTGTTTATATGGATTTGCAATTTTTTTAGAAATAAAATAGTATAATAACATAAAAAATATTAAAACTAAAATTACAGTTATAATAGTATTTACTCTTAATGAGTCAATTAAAGAAATACTTTCCTTTCTTGGAATTTTATAAAACAAAGTCCAATCAGTTGAATTTAGCTTACTATAGGCATAATCTACAATTTCATTATTGGAATCATAATATTGTGCCACTCTAACTTTCTCTATTTCGCCCTTAGGCTCACTTTCAATCTGTTTTACAACATCTGTTGGTAAAATTCCTTCAACTTTTTTTCCTATATCTTTCCTTTTATCAGAAAGCTTAATTATACCTTTATCATCCACCATCCAAAGACTGCTTTTTTCTCCTACCTTAAAGTTTTTAAATTCTTTTGTTATGCTATTTAAGCTTAAAGCAACACCAGTTATTCCAACAGGATTTTCTACACTTCCCATAACAGTATTTACAAAAATGAAATCATCATTCATTGCTCTATCATAATTCACATTAAAGCTCATTTCTTTTTTTGATTTAAGCATTTCATAAAACCATCTATCTTCAGGATTATTTTCTGATAAAACTACATAATTTTTGTTATTTATCTTCTTATTTGTCTTTTCTCTAAAATAGTATTTTTTTGTCTTTACTTCTGCTAAAAAAAAGTAGTTATAATCATAAGAAGTTGCAATATTTTTTAGATTATTTAAAACTAAATTTCCAAGTGCTTCATCCTTTTCTTCTCCCTTTACCCATTCTATATTTAAAGGATCTCTTGAAAAAATATAAGAAGTTTCCACTGCTCTATTAATGCGCCCATCTATCTTAGCTGCCATTGATTTTACCATAAAAATAATATCCTGTGACTTAGCTTTCTTTATAAGAGAATTTTTGGTATTTACATATCCTAAAAAAGCTGTAATAATTACTGCAAAGGATATAATTATGTTAGATACAAGAAGTATTCTAGAAACATTTTTTATATAAGAACTGCTAAATTCCTTGGGTGCTTCTTTTCCTTTCATTTCTTATTCCTCATCACTAATTGAAATAAAATTAAAAGGAATATCTATATCCATTTTAAAATCTTGTCCCATATCATAATCGAATCCATTATCTTCATCATAATACCAATTTATAGTAATATCATTTCCATTATTATAATTAGTATTTAACTTGTCAAATAACATAATTAAACATTTTATGCTGCTAGTATTTATATAGGAAAGTTGAATATCTGCAGTCAGTTTTTCAAATTCAACAAAATATTCATCTATCAAATTATAAATAGGCTCGTAAAAACCATAAGCATTTTCTGGATAAGATTCACCTTTAAAAATCAATTTATTATGCTCCAGATCAACCTCCACATAAGGAGTACTTTTAGTATTTTCAATAACAAAATTATCCATTTTCCACCTCATATCCTAACAGTCATTGTATAATAAGAATATCTATCATCTATTTTTGCAAAGTTATATTCTATTTTTTCAGTAGATTTTCTTGCAATTTGGATCAAGCCAAGACCGCATGTACCTTTATTCATATCAATTTCTTTTCTTGATACTTCTCTAAAATAATTAGTAAGCTCTACATTGTCCATTGCTACTATTTTATCTAGTTTATCTTTCAAAACTGAAATATCTTCATTTAAAATAATATTTCCTGAATTTATACAATATCCAGATTCAGTTTTTGAAATAGCTATTACACCAGAACCAGCTATAGTCAAAAATTCTTCTGTATTTTCCTTTGATACTTCATATTGCTTAATATTTTGAGTTTGTTCAATAAATGTAAAAAAAACCGAGCTAATTTTACTCTTCTTGGCCTGCTGAAGCTGCATTCTCTGCTTTAATGCTAGTCCAAGTTCTTCTATTAATCCTTGAGAGAATGTTCCTGAAAATATGAATTCAATGTTTGACTGTCTCAACTTTTTTTGAAGCACATATATTGTATTTTCCAATGTGTTCACTCCTTTTTAATGAATATTTTACAAATTATTTACTATAACGATTTATCTTGATAAAGTTTAACACTATAAGTTTTTTATAATTTTTAATGGCTGTTTTTCTTATAGAATTTATCAAGAACTACCATTATAAATAATTTTTGAATTTATTATACCACATTTTTATTACAAACCTATTACATTATCAGCGATTTATTTATTTTAAAATTTAGATAACAAAAATTAACTTATGACTATTTCAAAATATATTTACAAATAAACTTGAAATAGTCATAAGTTATTAATTTTACCAACTTCCTGAAGAACCACCTCCACTAGAGCTTCCTCCTCCGAATCCACCTTGGTTACCTCCACCAAAGCCTCCACTGCCTCCTCTCGGGCCTCCCCCAAAAGAATTCCAAAACATCAAATAAAATAGGAATTTAGTTATCCTTGCTTTGTTAAATAAAACATCCAATGCAAAAGCACCTAGAATATAGTATATTATTAAAGGATTTATAGAAACTGATTTTTTCTTTTGTGTAATTTTATTACTTCCTTGTAAACTAATATTATATTCTTTGGCTATATCTGTTGCAAAGATTGAATATGC
Source organism: Clostridium drakei (assembly GCF_000633595.2). GTDB lineage: Bacteria > Bacillota > Clostridia > Clostridiales > Clostridiaceae > Clostridium_AM > Clostridium_AM drakei. The sequence goes on from NZ_JIBU02000059.1 coordinate 4,305, forward strand.
ATTTTTTAAACCTTCTCCATATTTTCCCTCTTTAAAAAGTGGAACTGCTTCACTATTCATTACTCTAGAAGAATATATATCTGTAATTACACCTTCCAGTCCTCTTCCTACTTCCACTCTCCACTTTTTATCATTTATTGATAAAAATATTAAAAGCCCGTTATCCTTACCTTTTTGTCCAATTCCCCAATTTCTGAAAAGTTCATTAGAATAAGATTCTATACCTTTTCCTTCAAGTGAATTAACTACAACAATTACTGTTTGTGAACCAGTCTTATTTTCCAATTCACTACCAAGTGATACAATATAATCTTTAGACTCCTCATCAACAACACCTACATAATCATTTACATATTTTAATTTAGTTGGTACAGGTATATTTGCAGCTCCTTTTACAAAACAAGGCAAAATCAAAATTAGCACAGAAATTATTATACCTAAAGATGATAAAATCACCTTTAACTTATTACTTACTTTGTTCATTTAAATTTCCCATTTTAAATTATCCAAAATAGCTTTTTTACAACCTAGTCTATCAATCAATAAATCTTAGGTTGTAATCTAAACTATCTTGTAAAATTCACCTTTGGAACTTCCTGTGCTCCTTCACTAGCCTTATAATATGTTTTTTGAGAAAAACCAAACATACCTGAAATTATTGAATTTGGAAACCTTCTTATGGATGTATTATAGTTATTCACAGCAGTATTATAATCTTGTCTAGCAATTCCTATTCTATTTTCTGTGCCCTCCAAAGCAATAGATAAATCTTTAAAATTTTGATTGGATTTTAAATCTGGATATCTTTCAACAATTACCAAAAGTCTTGAAAGTGAGGATGAAAGCTCTGCATCTGCATTTGCTCTATCAGTAACTGTCTGTGCTCCAGCAAGCTTAGCTCGTGCATTTGCCACATCTGTAAATATTGTTTTTTCTTGAGCTGCATAACCTTTTACAGTTTCAACTAAGTTTGGTATCAAATCTGATCTTCTTTGCAGCTGAGTATCAATATTAGCCTGTGCTGCACTAACTTTCTGCTCTAATCCTACAATAGAATTATAACTACCTATTAAAGGTAAAAATATAATTAACAATATTCCTATGACAATTAAAGACGTTTTTAATCTTCTACTCATTTGATGCACCACCATTTTTTATAATAGTATATTTATTTTAAGGAATTCTTTTAATAAATATACTAGTGTATCAAATTTTAATTTCTTCAACCAAAATAAGCCCATATATTTAAAAAACATATGGGCTTGTAATTATTCATTATATCTAACTCTATCTATTACAGATTCTTTTCTAAGTGATCTTTCTCCAATATAGGTTATGACACCTTGAATACATACAAGTGCCATAACAACTAATATTACAGGCATGAATGGCAATTTATATCCGCTGCTTTTTGCAAATTCCATATTCAAATAAAGCACATAAGAAAGTGAAATTCCTAAAATAACAGATACTATTATGCTTATACCTGAATAATACAATCCTTCTATTTGCAGCAATTTTCTAAGCTGAGTGCTTGAAAGTCCTACAGCTTCCATCATTCCAAATTCTTTTTTCCTTGCCATTATGCTTGTAAACATAGTATTTATAGAATTTAAAATTCCTATTAAACCTATGATGGATATTAAACTGACAGCAGCAAGTCCCATCCCCTTATACTCTAAGTCCTGTTTTTGTTTATACTCTTTTCTATCAAAAAATATGGCATTATCATTTTCCTTTGATATACTCTCCAAGCTCTTTTTTACATTGCTATAACTTTCATTATTAATATCAATACATAGCTTTCCTATTCTATTATCATTAAGAATCTTTGAATAAGCTGCTTCATGGGTTATAAATTGTGGTCCAACAGCAATATAGCCAAGCCATCTTGTATTATAACTAACTATAGCTGATATAGTAAATTCTCTTTTTATTGAATTATTTTCATTTTTATCTTCTAATGTGATCTTATCTCCAACTTTAAGAGGATTTCCAGTAGTGTGATTATCTTTATTATAATTTACCATAACAACTTCATCTTTATTTTTTAAACTTTCTTTAGAAATTTCACCCTGTAAAAGATTGTTTTTTAACTCCTCTAGCATAGAGTCATCGAAACCAAAAAAGTCACAATTTATATAAGAAAAATTTTTCGTATCATCACTTTTAACTTCATTATTAACTTTATTTAGTATCCTCTTATCTGCTGTAAAAAGCTGTTCATGCTTAAGTATATTTATTTTTTCAATTCCCTTTATTGCCTTTACTTTACTTAATACATACTTATTTAAAGGATCACTGCCATCATCCCTGCCGTGAAGAGTTAATCTAGATGAAGTTAGCTCAAAGTCACTAGTTACATGATTATCTTGATTGTTCTTTAAACTAGAAAACATTGAAAAAAACACTATGAACAGTATCCCTGTTAACGACATTGACACTATAGTAGTAATGGTTCTCTTTTTACTTCTCCAAAGATTCAAATAAGCTAACCTTCTTAATGTAATTATTCCTTTAGACTTTCTTTCTTTTTTCTTTGAATTTAACTCTACTCCACTATACCGGATTGCTTCAATAGGAGATACTTTAGCTGCAATTTTACTTGGCTTTCTAAGAGATATTGCTACTGTAACTAAACTTACAAAAGCAGATAATATAACTATATATGGTGAAGTTTCTAATGTCAGCTTTACATTTAAAGGAATCAAAGGTATTATAAGCAAGCTTAAAAGATGTCCTAAAATAATACCTCCAGGAATTCCTATAAGTGCCAACATCAATCCTTCCCTAAATATAATCCTTTTGATCTGTTTCTTAGTTGCTCCTAAAGCGGATAATAATCCAAACTGAGTTATTCTCTCTTTAATGGAAATGTAAAAAATATTATATATTACAAGTACTGTTGCCAGCACTACTACAACTCCGGCAATACCTGCAGGTATAAGAACATCTTTAGATAGTCCTAATGCATTTATATACATTTTATTTACACTTATATTTTTGTCACTAAGTCCTACACTATGCCCTACTTCATAAGCAGTATTTGAAATGTTTCTTCCCTTTACCTTTGCAGTTACTTGATTAAATCTGTATTCAGATTTTACATTTTTTAAAATATAATTTTTTGAAACTACAGCTATTGCTTTATATAGCTCTGTTCTCATAAGTTCACTATCTTCTAAAATTCCACAAAGAACAAATTCTCCTTTGCCTTCATATTTATATTCGTTATTTTCCTGACTATAAGAAAGATTAACCTTCTCTCCAATTTTGGGTTTAACATCCATCTTTTCCAGCATCCATTTAGGCATAGCTATATCATTTTCTTTTTCAGGCCACTTACCTTCCTTCAATCTGAAATAATCGGTTGTATCTCCTGTAGACTTATCTACATAACACATTTCAATTGAATAAGGTATATACTTACTATTGAATCCTAACCCTATATATTCATTTACCGAGGTAAGTTTCTTATTATTTTTTAGCATTTCAATCTGCTTTTCACTGACATTCTCATACTCAACATGCAAATCACCAGTTTGAGCTGCAATTTGTTTTATTTCCATTTGCTGAATACTGTAAGATAAAATACCTATTGTAGCTATTAAGCAAGTAGACAGCATTATAGCTATAATAACTAGTACATTTTTTAACTTATTTACTTTTAAATTTTTTCTTGAAAGGTTTGATAAACTATTCATTTCTCAAACCTCCCACTATTTTTCCATCTTCTATTCTTATTACCCTATCAGCCATTTGAGCTACTTTATCATTATGAGTTATCATAACTAAAGTTTGATGATACTTTTTTACAGACAATTTAAGAAGATTCATAACTTCCTGTCCCGTTTTAGAATCAAGATTTCCTGTAGGTTCATCAGCTAAAATAATTGAAGGCTTAGTGGATAAAGCTCTTGCTATTGCAACTCTCTGCTGTTGTCCTCCTGACAGTGCATTGGTGAGCATATTCTTTTTATTATAAATACCTAAAGTCTCCATTAATTCTTCTATATAAACTTCGTCCACATCTTTTCCATCTAACCCTATTGGAAATACCACATTTTCCCATACATTTAACACTGGAATTAAGTTAAAGGATTGAAAAACAAAGCCTATTTTTCTCCTTCTAAATACAGCAAGCTTATCATCCTTCATTGAATAAATATCCTTACCATCAATAAACACTTTGCCAGCTGTTGGTCTATCCAGTCCTCCTAGCAAATGCAAAAGTGTACTCTTACCTGAACCTGAAGTTCCAACAACAGCTGTAAACTCGCCTTCATTTATATCTAAATTTACATTATCTAAAGCTTTTACTAGGCTTTCACCTTTTCCATAGTATTTCTTCAATTCACTTGTCTTTAATATTTCCATAGTATTACCTCCACTTTACATTATAGATTTGCAATCAATTTAGCCTATATCTATAATTAAAGCATAGCATCATATTCTTTCATTTTGCTTTCAACTTTCATAACAATTTTGTAAGAAAAGACTAAAGGTAGTTCCTATGTCCTTTTGGGATTGAACCGTTATGCAGCCTCCCTGTCCTTCCAGTATCTTTCTCGTAAGATACAAGCCTACACCAGAGCCTTCTGATGCCTGTACTACTTTCGATTTTCCTCTATAAAATCTCTTAAAAATATTATTAATTTCTTCTTCTTCTATCCCTATTCCATTGTCTTTTATGTCTATTCTTGTACAAGTTTCCATTTTATTTATAGTAATTTTTATTTTCCCTCCTTTTTTTGTGTATTTAATTGCATTTTCTATAACATTAATAATTGCTTCCTTTGTCCATTTACAATCATAAAAAGTAAAAATGCTTTTACTCTCTTCTAATCTTATGTCTATATCCTTTTCTTCCGCCTTTAAATACACATCATTAACTGCTCTAAATATAGTTTCTTTTATGTCCACTTTTTCCTTTTTCAAATTAATCATACCTGCTTCTAGTCTCGATAATTTTACTAAAGAACTAGTTAACCATTCCAATTTCTTTATATCTTCTTTACTTCTATTTAAAAATTCCATTCTTTCTAAATTTTCCACACCATCTTCTAATAAAAGTGAATTGAACATCTTTATAGATGATAGAGGGGTTTTCAATTGATGTGATATATCCGTTATTAAAGATTTTATATTTTCCTTTTCTTTTTCTAAGGACTCAAAGCTTATTTTAAGTCTTCTTGACATTTGCTCAAATTGAGTAGAAATTCTTGACAATATCCCTTCTTCTTCATCACATATATTTACTGAGTAATCTCCATCCATTAATTTATCTATATTACTTGAAAAAGCTTCTAATGTTTGTTCAAAACATTTGCTTCCTTTCAAAAATAAAATAACATTTAACATAATCATAATTAAAAAAGCTGCAATATTTAATTTTGCAAATTTATAAAAACTATCTCTAAAAATATCATCTTGAAAAGCTCTTGTATCCATATTATATCCATATTTTATCAAAGTTTCATTTCCTGTCTTTACAAACTTTTCATCATCTTTATTTATAACTGTTTTTACTATTTCTACTTCTTTATCTGGATATACACTTACAAGCTTTCCTACTACATTTTGATTTAACTGAATTTGATTTCTGTGGATTTGCTCTAAAAAATAATACTGTATAGCTAAAAAAATGAAACACATGGAAAATAAGCTTATTACTAATGTGATAAGCAGCCTTTTTAGTAAAGGTTCTTTTTTTATATAATCAATCATTTCACACCCCCCTCAGACCATATATATCCTATACCTCTCACAGTTTTAATATACTTAGGTTTGGAAGGATTTAACTCTATCTTTTCTCTAAGCCTTCTTATATTTACAGCAATTGTATTGGAATCCACAAAATCTCCATCTAAATCCCATAATTCATTCAAAAGCTGTTCCTTCTTGATAATTTGTCCATTATTAATCATTAAGTATTTTAAAAGCCTTAATTCTGTTTTGCTTAAATCAATTTGTTTTTCATCCTTTAACACCTTCATCTCCTCAGTATAAAAAGCTATATTCCCCGAAACAATTTTAGAGCTGCTGCTACTGATGTTTCTTCTAAGAAGTGCATTTATCCTTGACATTAAAACCATAAAACTGAAAGGTTTTGTAATATAATCATCTGCACCCATGTCAAGACCAGTAACTATATCCACTTCCTCATCACAAGCAGTTAAAAATATAATTAAAACTCCACTTTGCTTTCTTATTTCACTGCAAAATTCAAAACCATTTCCATCAGGAAGCCCTATATCTAATATAATCAAATCTAATGATGTGTTATTAAATATTTCTCTTCCTTCTTCTAAATTTTTAGCAGTAAAAACCTTCATACCTTCCTTATTCAGTTTAAAACTAATTCCTCTATTTAAGGATTCATCATCTTCCACAAGTAAAATATTCTTCATATAAACCTCCTAAGCACAAAACATTTTTTCAGAGGACAATTAACAGTGAAGGTTGATTTTTTGCTAACACAGAAAAATCCTCCTTCACTGCCCTCTGTTAATTGTCAAATGTCCTCTAAAAGTACTCTAGATAAATTTCTTAATGCAGCATCCCATATTATAATTAGCCTTTTAATTTATCTTTTAATTCTGAAGCTTTATATACCACAAAAGCAATAACTCCTATAGCCCAGTGTAATCCAAAGAACGCTCCACCAAAACCATACAATTTAAGTCTATTAAAATACTTTTTAGCAAAGGAATTAAATAAATCTTCTATTTCCTTAGCATTCATTTTGTTTATTTGTTTTTCTGTAATTCCTCTAAAATCAATACTATCAATTACATTTGAAAAGTTATCTTCTGCTGCATCTATACCTGATTTAATTATTATGCTAAGTATATCCTTCTTAGTATCACTATCTACAATATTTAAATTATTTTTTGTAATATCTTCAATTATATGTGCAATGGACTTTTTAAGCTCTTCATCAATTTCTTCGTCTTCCATAAGTTTTTCTATAACACACAATATAGAATTATTAAATTCCTTTAAATCAAAGAATTCACTAATACCTTTTTCAGTTATTGCACTGTTTGCCAATACTTCTATAAAGCTTTGCAAATTTTGTTGTACATCACTGCTTCTAAATGCTAGATTGCTTAAATTTTTAGCTATATCTTCTACATATTCAGTTTCAATTTTTCTTGTAAAATTACTAACTTTTCTTGATAAAATTAAATCTTCAAAAACTTTATAACCAAGACTACTATATTCATTTACTATTAAATCCTTGTGTTCATTTATACTGTTTGCCATTTCTTTATCTACAAATTTAATTTCTTCTTCAAACACACTGCATAAATCTTTTATATTGGTAATGGATATATCCTTTAAATAGCTTTCTATTTTAATTTCCGTTAAAGAATTAATCATTTCATTTGCAGTGTTCATAAAATTATTTTGTATTGCACTCATACATTCTTCGCTGTTAGCAATATTGAAAATTTCTTTGCTTTCAACAGTAACATTTAAGTCAGAAACTGTACTTCCTAAAACTTTGTCTCCTGCAAAGTTAGCTATTACTTGATATAACTCAACCTTTTTATTTTCTATAAAATGTGGAAATTGTTTATTTATCACATTGCTAACTACATCAGCTACTATTGCATCTCCACCTAGCATACTATATCCTAACTTTTCGAAAAAACCTAAGCCTTCTTGAATTGTAGCTGAAGCACTTTCTACTATGATTTGCTCATTATCTGTCAGCTTCTTTGAAGCATATGCAATTATACCTTCCACTATAAAATTAAATTTGTATCCTAACATTTTTACAAATAAACCATTAAATAATTCACTTATTTTTTTATCAGAAGAAATCTCCTTAGAAATAACAGCTTCAATAAAATTAAAAATCTTATCTTCAGTTTCCTTAGAATATAGTTTATCTTTTATTAATTCACCAAAAAATTCACTCCATTTTATTATATATTTAGATTCTATCACTTCATTAACTGACTTATTTGCTATTTCGTTGTACTCACCTTGAAATTGTTTCATAAAATCATTTTCTTCACTAAAGTAATTTGATAAATTATTTACTACTTCTTCAATCTTATAATTTAATTTATTTTGCAATGATATTTTAAAGCTATCTGGAATCACCTCTGAAATACTCTTTTCTGATTTTAAAAATTCTTCTAAGCTACTTCTTATTATTTCATGAGATTCCTTTATTTTTTCCAAAGCTTCTTTTACTAACTTCTCTTCAATATGAGTACAAAAAACTATAGAAGGAGTAAAATTACTTAATTCTCTTGCTAGCGAATTCGAGATTTTTTCTTTATTTTTATTAATAATCCCTTTAATATAATTGTAACTCATGTTATTTATGGTGTCTGAATATTTATTTAAAACATCTACAACTATCTTATAATCATTTTCAGAAACTTTTTCTTCAAGTTTTTTGTAAATAGTATCCTGATTTTTATTGAATAAATACTTCATGCTATCTTTATCCAATAAGCTATTATCAACAAAAGCACTCATGGATTTTGCAAATTTAGGTTTCCTTGCAGCTACTACACCAGGGGTAAAAGGTATTTTTATACCAAAAATTCTTTTTTCAGTATAAGGTCTAAAAAGCATTGCTATTGCCTGAACATTTGTAATCCAGCCAACAAATCCATATACAATTAAATTAATAATAGTTACAGTCAAAAAGTTATAGCCTACTGTAGATTTATCATAAAAGTACATTCCTATCCCAGCAATTGCTCCAAGAAGTGCACCAATTAATGTAATTGGCTTCATTTCTTTTCCCATAAACTCCTCAACAGCTACTTTAAGTTCCTCATCCTTTAATTTAGATAAATTTTTTGAAATTGTCTCCTTTATATTTCCTTTTACAACGTACTCCAAATTGTCATTTAGCCACAATTGAATATTATTGCTTAAAATTCCATCTATATTTTCTATTTTATTTATACCATCACAAAGCTTTTTAACTTCTAATTGTTTTAAATTATCAATGGCATCATTAGCTTTATCTAATATGTTATCTACAGCTTCATTTAATATGTTTTTTCTTTCGCCTTCATTTAAACTGTTGTATAAATTTCCATCACCTATGGAATTTACTAATTGTTTAGAAATTAAATTTACTATATATCCTTTATTATCATTTAGCTTTTCTATTATTGACTTTTTAATAATACTGCTATTTTCATGAATAATTTCTTCACTTATAAGATCACTGAATTTTGAAGCATTAATATTGTTTAACCCTTTAATAATTTCATTTTTTATTAATTTAGTAACATTATCTGAATATACATATTTATTTTTTATTGTGCTTAACAAAGGCTTCTTAATATATGTTTTAAAAGCACTCACTAAATCCAATTTACAAACATCCCCTATTTTTTTATTGGAAATTTCTAAAACATATGCCTGTAAACTTTCATTTAAATAATTAATAAAACTACAACTTATAAAATTTTCAATAGTCTCTCCATTAAATACGTTATTTTCTCTTAACATTTCTATAACATTAGATATTTTCTGTTCTTTAACATACCTAATTATTTTATCTGTTATTTCTGTGCTTACAGAATCTATATCCACATTGTTATCTAAATATCCTGTTATCTTTGATACCATACCAAATCTGCTTGCTGAACCACTTAAGAACTTATCTTTAAGTGAATTTAAAGTTCCCTTTTTCATTTCATCATCCATTGCATTTATAGTATCATTTAAAGCATTTTCCACTAGACCTTCTATATCATTCTTGTTATTTTGTATCCAAAGTATTAATTCTTTTACTCCATATTGAAGCTTATCCTTTATAAAAATTTCTATATTTTCTTCTGCATCTTCTGAAAGCAAATCATAAATAGATTTATCCATAGATTTTATAGCACTAAATAATTCAATAATAAAGTTATCTATTAATTTTTTTCCTTCATTCCCTTTTAAGAATTCTTCTATTTTAGCACTTAAACTTCTTGAAAATTTATTTATATCTTCACTTTTAACAAAATCTACAATTGTCTTTTTAGATACTTTTTCTTGTAATTTATTTAAAACTTCATCTACTTTTAAAATTTCAATTGTATTTTCAAAAGAACTATCTATAGAAGTACTAAAATTATTTTTTAAATCTATATGAAAATTGCTGAGATTATCTTCAAAGCTTTCACCTAAGCATTCTACTATTTTACTTCCAAGAAACTCTTCAAAACTTAAAGATCTATTTTCATTATAAAAATCTACTATAGCTTTTTCTATAAAATCATCAGTGTTTAATTTATCTAATGCATATTTAAATACATTTTCACTTATACTTTCAACTTGTTTATCATTTAATATATCTTTTAAACTAACATTCCTGCAAACACCTTCAAATATATTAGAAAAGTTTTCATCTGCATGTTCTCTTATATAATTTTCTGTTTTATCTATTGTAGAATTAACCCCCTTAATTTCACCTAAGGATAAATTCAAAGTATTTTTATAAATTTTATTTTTTAACAAATCATTAGAAAATCCTTTAATACTTTCTTTAAAAGACTCCTTTTCCAATTCTCCTTTTAAAGTATGAAAGTTTATTATATCATTTTCAACCAATGAACTCACATTGTCTATAAATTCATTCCTAGTCTTTACTACCATTCCTCCAACTTTAAATTTTCCAATACCATACTCCCTAAATATCATTTTAATTGCTAAAGCATTAGTTATATATCCTGTTATTGAACCTGTCAAAATTTCCTTTATTAAATTAAATTCCATAATATCCTCCTTACAACGCTGTTATCAATGTTTTTTGTCATACAAAATTATAACATAAATTTTATGTAATGAGCACATTACGACACAACTTTTTCATATGTCAGAAAACTCACCTTCATTGTCCTCTGTCCTCTGTCAATTGTCCTCTAAAATAATACTAGTCAAAATCAGACTATATAACCACATTTCCTCTTTTATATTATGTACTTCAATATTTTTAAAATTTTCTCATGAATTAATATCTTAACATTGACTAAAACTAGAATTAAGATTTATTTAAGACTTTATTTCCATATTTTGTGATATAATTTATATGCAGCGTATTAATATTAGAAAGGATGTGATGTTAAAATGAACCTTAAAAAAACAAAGAATATTATTTTTACCTTTTTTCTAAGTTTCTTCACTGTGTGCTTAATAAGCAGTGGAATTGTTAAAGCTTCAGGTCTTCCTGCAAAATATAATATGGATTTGGATTTTAATGCAAATACTAAAACTGTAACTGGAAGTGAAGAAGTTAAAATTAAAAATAGTACTAGTACAGACTTAAAAAACATGATATTCCACCTTTATCCAGATTCTTATAACAAAAAAGAAACTATGCCTTCTCAAGTTGGAATATCTAGCACTCAAAACTTAACCGAAGCTCAGAAGGGGGACATATCCATAAGTAAAGTTCTTGTTAATGATAAACAAGTAAACTTTACTCAAGATAACCAAGTACTTAAAATCAGCTTAGATAACAATTTTAAGAGCAATGAAGACATAAAAGTATACATGGAGTTTAAGTTAAAATTACCTATGAGTACTTCAAGACTTGGATACATAGATAATGATGTTTCATTGACTAATTGGTATCCTATACTTTCAATGTATAATGAAAAAGAAAATAAATGGGATGAAAATACTTTCAACGTAGTAGGAGAATCAAATTACAGTGATATAGGCGACTATAATGTAAATTTAAAAGTTCCTAAAAATTATGTTGTTGCATCTACTGGAAAAGAAAGTGAAAAATCCTCCGAGAAAGACACTAAAGTAATGAATTTAAATGCCAGTAATGTAAGAGATTTCATTATTATAATGAGTCCTAATTATAAAGTTTTATCTAAAGAAATAGATGGAATAAAAGTAAACAGTTATTATATCTCTAAATCAGGTGAAGATGATTCTGCTACAGCTCAAAATGTTCTTGATTCAGCTGTAGGCGCAGTAAAATTTTTTAGTCAACAATTTGGAAAATATCCTTATGATGAATTGGATCTAATGGAAACTCATCTCTCTGGTGGAGCAATGGAATATCCTCAAATAATTCAAATGCCAATGTACCCTCAAAAAATACAAAATTCTAGTAATGATGATGTTTCATACGAAGATTCTTTTATATCACAAGCTGCAGTGCACGAAGTAGGTCATCAGTGGTGGTATGTAACTGTAGGTAATAATGAATTTAAAGAACCTTTCTTGGACGAATCTATTACCTCTTTTTCTACAGCTTACTATTTTGAAAAAACTTCAGGTGAATACTCATCAAACAGTATAATCCCTATGATTAGTTCTTATAATGGTGCAAATGTTGCTAGAATTGCATCTCTATATAAGTTTCCAAGTATAGCTTCTGGAGTAGATAAATTCGATAATGATTCTACTGGTGCAGGATATAACTTAGTTATATATGGTAAAGGTGCTCTTTTAATACAAGATCTAAGAAAAAGAGTGGGAGATACTGCCTTTTTAAATATAATGCAAACTTACTTTAAAGAATATAAATTCAAAAATGCATCAATAGATGATTTCTTAGGTGTAATAGAAAAAGTATCTGGAAAAACTGTAAGTAATTCTATTCGTACTTGTCTAAATTCTGACAACTATACTGCAGACAATTTAAAGCTTACAGATGATCAAATTCAAAAAATATCAGACCAACAAAAAAAAGATAGGCTTAAAAGCTTGGAAAAAAATAAAGGATTGGTTCTTGGTAGTATTTTGCTTAGGCAATTAAATGGTGAAAAAACTATACTAGTAACACCATCTAATTTAACTAATGATGAAAAGAAGTCCATAGATGCTATTACCAAAAATAAAATATTTGACATCAACAAAATATCTTTAAAACAAGATAAAGATTTAACTGATAATGATATAAGCAATAACAACATAATACTTCTTGGAAATCCATGGGGAAATAAAGCTTTTAATTCTATAAAAAGCTCTCTTCCTGTAGCTATAAGCAAAGACGGTATTTCTTCCAATGCTTTTTCCTTTAAAAGCGAAAATATAAATGGAGCATTTACTATTAAAAATCCTAAAAATGCTAATAAATTGATATTTGTATTATTCTGGACAAAGGATAACTCAATTTATACAGATTTAGATTGGTACACAAGTTCTCAATTTACAATATCTATAGATAATAAACAATTTTTCAAAGGCAATTTTTAAAATAAGACATGCTTCTAATTTTTGACAAAACAAGCATAATGCAACAGTATTATGCTTGTTTTTTTCTTTTTTTTAAATTGCTAGGAAGAAATAATGCTAATATTAAACAAATTATAGAAATTAAAATAAATATAATAAATAATATATGAACTCCAGAAAATATTGAAGCTTTTATATGGCCGGAATATGCTGATAATGATGATGAAGTACTATATAAATTACTTGAATTTACTCCATTAATGCCTAAATTTTTAAAATATTTATCTATGTTTAAATTAAATACTACTCCAAGCACACTTATTCCTATAGTCTGACCTAATGTTCTAACTAGAGCATTAGAGGCTGTGGCTGCTCCTCTTTTATCATAATTAACAGATGTTTGTATTACTATAGTTAATATAGTAAAACATCCTCCAAATCCAAACCCCATTATAAATCCATAAACTATAACTGCAAATAATGATGAATTTATAGTTAATGTAGGTAATAGAGCAGTGCTTACTATTAAAATTATTGTAGATAAGCTAGTTATCACCTTTTCCCCATACTTAGGTATAGCCTTTGCCAAAACAACAGAAGATATTAGCCATGATAAGGACATTGGAGCTAATGCAATTCCAGCAACCGTTGGTTTAAAGCCTAAAACATTTTGTATATAAATAGGCATATATGCATCTATACCCATTAAAAAGGCAGAAATTAAAAAGCTGATTATATTAACAATAATGTTAGTTTTTGTAAAAATATCAAAAGGCATAATAGGTTCTCTTGCCTTCTTTTCTATAAAGTAAAAAGCAATAAAAAACACTATTGTTGCTATAACACACATTGCAATTATGTATAAAGAAACACCTTCACTTTTTCCCATTGATAAAAATAAATATAAAAGAGCCATAATAGCCAAACTTAATACCATTGCACCTGCATAATCTATTTTATGCTTCTTTTTTTCAAATTTCTCGACAAGATTTTTTTGAATAAGAATTATAGAAAATATACCAAAAGGTATGTTTATGAAAAAAATCCAATGCCATGAAAGATTATCTATTAAAAAACCTCCCAAAAAAGGTCCTATTAAACTTGCTATTCCCCAAACTGTTCCAAGCCATCCTTGAACTTTTCCTCTTTCTTCAAGAGTAAATACATCTCCTACAATAGTATAAGTAACAGTAAATATTGACCCTGCCCCCAATCCTTGAACTGCACGAAAGAATATGAGTTGGTACATGTTACCAGATAATCCACAAAGAAAACTACCAATTAAAAAAATTATTATACCAATAGAAAGAATATTTTTTCTTCCATATAAATCTGATAATTTTCCATATATAGGAGTACTAATAGCTGATGTAAGCAAGTACAAAGAAAAGACCCAACTTATAAGTTGAAACCCATCTAAATCTTTAACAATAGTTGGCATGGCAGTAGTTACTACAGTCCCTTCTACAGCAGCAAGAAACATAGAAACCATCAGTGCACTAATTATACTTTTTTTCTTAGAATCCATAATCAATAATACTTCCTTTCTATATTCCTTATGCTAAATAAACATCATATATAAATCAAGCAATTCTTAGAGGAACTTATCTAAGTACGCAGCAGTGCTTATCCCCATTTTAAAAAAGTGGAGTAGCTATGGGATAAACACAGTATTATTATTTTATCATTAATATATATTACTGCCAAGTTTTTAAATTTACGCAATCAATTAAAAAATACTGTACCAAAATCAAATTTACTGATTTTAGCACAGCATTAATATTTGTGCTTACTTATTCAAAAACTTAAACTTACTTATCACGTCTAAAAAAGCTTATTGATTTTTTCAATTCTTCAGATAACAATAAAAGATCTTCTGTTGAATTTGAAATATCCTGAAGGTTTGCAGCTTGTTCTTCTGATGCTGCATTTACTTCTTCCGTAGCTGCTGTAGCTTCTTCTGAAATAGCTGCTACTTCTTCTATTTTTGTAATTACAACTTTTTTATTTTCATTCATATTTTTTAATGCTTCAACTACAATGTTAATATGATTTTTAAGCTCATCTATATTTTTTTCTACTTGCACAAATCCATTATCTACTGTAAGCATATTTCCTTTTGTATTCATATTAGTTTCTTTTGTATTTTCTATCTTTTCTGTTACCATTCCTACACTATTTTTCATTTTACCTATTACTATTTCTATTTCACCTGCGAAAATGGTGGACTGTTCTGCTAAATTTCTAACTTCTTCAGCAACTACTACAAAACCCTTTCCGTACTCTCCTGCTCTTGCAGCTTCAATACTAGCATTTAATGCTAATAAATTTGTTTGTTCTGCTATATCTTTAATATTATTTATTATACCAACTATTTCTTGAGAATTACTATTTAACTCTTCTGCTTCTTTTATTAATTCTTCATTAACTTGAAATCCTTCTTCAAGATTGTTTTTTAAGTCGCCAACTAATTTCATACTATCTTCTATAACTTTATTAGCTTCACTTGAAGTTTTTTCCATGTTTTCAGCACTTTTTAATGTATTATCTACCAATTCTCCAAGATTTTCAGAACTTGTTAAACTTTCTTGCAAATGGTCAGCTTGATTTGAAGCTCCTTGTGTTATTTGGCTTATAGATCCAGAAACTTCTTCTGCTGATGAGCTAACCTCCTGAGTAACTGAAGCAAAATGCTTTGCAGATTCATTTAGCTTTTGAGAAACCTCTATAGTTTTATCTGTAATAGATACAATTTCTGTTTTCATTATATTAATTTCTTCTTTTATCATTGATACTTCTTTTAATTCGTTATCCTTACATTCTATTTCTACACTTAAATCTCCTTTACCTATTCTCTTAAGAATTTCCATAATTTCATAAATAGAACTTATCATATATTTTGATATTAATATTGAAATTATAATACCTAAAACTGCACATATCAAACCTACTATAATATTAGGTATAATTAAAGATTTAATTTTACCACTTAACTCTTGATTAGGCACAAAAGTAATTGTTAGCCATCCAGTTTCAGTATTTTGAGATTTTAATGTTAAGTATTTTTGTCCATCTATACTTACTATATTACTATTATCTTTTGATTTAATTATTTCATCAAGCCATTTTAAATCTTTACTTTTTTTGCTTACAAGTTTCTTATCCTTATGTGCAATAATAGTCCCTGTTTGATCTACAACAGCAGCATATCCACTACTTCCTATTTTTATATCAGAAATTTCCTTAGTTATAGTATCTAATGGTATATCTTGTCCTATTACTCCTAAAGTTTCTTTGGTATTAGGATCTTTAACAGTTTTTGCAAAAGTAACTACATAAGTCCCTGGTTTAACTACATCCTCATAAGGATCAGTCAAAACTACTTTTCCATCATCTTGTACTGCTTTTGTATACCATGGTCTAATTGTTGGATCATAGCCTGCTGGTGTTCCTGAAGTTGCATGATGAGTTTTTGAAGCTTCTCCATAGTAAATTACCCTTACTTCTTTATGATATTTTATGTAATCGTTAAAGGTTTTCATCATAGATGCTTCTAATTCTGGCTTTTGTTTTAATCTTACTACATCATCATTTGCAGAAAGCATATCAATAGTCTTTTTATTATTATTATACATATCTGCTATTATATTAGATATTTTGCCATTACTTGCACTCATTAAATCATAAAAATTCCTTGTTTGATTATCTTTAACCTTAATTCCATTAAAAGTAGAAATTATTAATATAGGAATTATCACGAATAATGGTATAAATGTCATAAGCAATTTTTTAACACTTAATTTAATCTTACTTTTCATACCCTGTTCCCATCCATTCATAATTAAAATTGATATTGATCAATACTATATCATAATATCACAATTTGTCATATCTTCCAATAATAATATTTAGTCCCTTAAAGTAGCTTTTATTCTAGCCTTTTTCATTATCATATTGAATACATCTTTTATATTTTTTACAGTTATATTGGAATTCATTATGGCTTCTGAAGCACATCCTTCTTCCTCAATGACTGCTATAGATAAAGCTGATACTTTAAACATTTCCACATCATTAAGACCATTACCTACAGTCATAGTAAATTTTGCTCCTATTTTTTCCACAAACTGTTTTTTATAAAAAGTTGCATTACCTTCTGAAAAGGTTTCTACTATAACTGGTAATCCTTCGCATTGACTTCTTACATTTCCATAGGTATCTGCTGTTATTATGTATATATTTAAATATTCACTTAATTCTTTAATCATTTCCTTAATTTTTACATTCATTACCCCATCCACTGCTACAGTACCATTATAATCAAAGACAACATTTTCTATTTTTAAATCTTCTCTTCCAGGTATATCTATTTCTATCATCTGTATTTCTCCTCTCAAAATTTTTAAATTTCACTAATAAATTTATCCAATTAATCCTCCAATATATTTTTGTGTACTTTCTTTTAAAGGATTTTTAAAAATTTCTTCCGTTTCACCATATTCTTCTATGTTTCCATCCATCATAAAAGCTGTATAATCTGATATTCTTCTGGCTTGAGCTAAGTTATGAGTTACTATTACAATGCTATAATCACCACTTAATTTTTTAAGTGTTTCCTCTATTTTCATAGTATTATTTAAATCTAATGCCGAACAAGGTTCATCCATTAAAATGATCTCTGGATCCATAGTAAGAGTTCTTGCTATACACAGTCTCTGCTGCTGCCCCCCTGATAGTTTAAGTGCTGACATATTTAAGTGATTCTTTACTTCCTCATAAAGGCCAACCATTTTTAACTTTTCTTCAACAATACTCTTAATATCATCATTACTATATGTATCATGGTATTTCAATGCATATATCATGTTTTTATATATAGAAAAAGGAAATGGTGTTGGTGCCTGAAAAACACATCCTATATTTTTTCTTAAAATATTCTTGTCCATTTCTTTAATATCTTGATGCTTAAATTCAATAATTCCTTTCACCTTAGAATTCTTTTCTTCATCTATTATCCTATTTATAGATTTTAATAATGTAGACTTTCCACATCCTGAAGGACCTATTATTGCTGTTATCTTACACTTTTTTATAGAAAGATCTATATTTTTAAGTATTAATTTATCATCCAGCCACACATTTAAATCATGGATTTTTAATATGTTATCCATAGCTATCCTCTCTTTCTTTTACCTAAAAAACCTGCTAAAAGGTTTAATAATACAAGCATTATAACAAGTATAAGAGCAGTTCCATAAGCCTTTTCCAGTGAAATTCCTTGGCTTATTAATATATACAAATGATAAGGTAGTGCCATTATCGGAGAAAAAAGGGAGTCTGGATTAGGTGCAGATACCACAGCTGAAGTAAGCATAACTGGTGCTGCCGCTCCTATGGCAAATCCTCCCGACATTATAATTCCTGATATAATTTCTCCCTTGCACTGCTGCAATATTATGTGAATAAAAGTATATGATTTATCTATTCCAAGTGCATAGGACGAAAGTATTAGATTTTTGTCCACTTCCCTTATAGACTTTTCAGTTAACACTTCTATATATGGAAAAATCATTATTCCAAGAGTAATGCCTCCTGATATAAGACTTACTCCAAAATTACAAAAGTAAACTAAAAAAGAATATCCAAAGAGCCCTAAAACAATTGAAGGCACTCCTGCAATAGAACTCACCATCAAATGTATAAAATTCTCAATTCTTTTATTACTACAATATAGACACAAGTATACAGCTGTGCCTATTCCTAAAATTGCAGAATTTATACAAGCCAAAAACATTAAACAAAGACTACCAAGTATAGCTGGTAATATTCCTCCCTCCATACCTAGTGGAGTACCTTTTGGACTATCAAATATAAATCCAATATTTACAGAAGTATATCCTTTAATAAATATGTAAGAAAATATAAATATAATTATGGAAACTACAATAAAACTACTTATAAAATACCATAATCCAAGCATTATATTTTTAAAAAAACTATTCATGTACACTCCTTCTTTAAACTTGAATTTTTCTATTTATAGTATAAAAAATTATATTTATCAATAGAATTAGCATCATAAGTACAAACCCAGAAGCAAAAAGTCCATGATAATGAAAACTACCTATTTGAGCTGAGCCCATTTCCAAAGCTATTAGTGCAGGTATTGTTTCTCCTTTCCCAAATAAGGTTGGCATTACAGGGCTATTTCCTATAACCATCATAACCGCCATAGTTTCCCCCATTGCCCTTGCTGTAGCAAGTATAGTTGAACATAATATACTTTTTTTACAAACGGGCAATATTAAATTGCTTATCATATACCACTTTGATACTCCAAGTGCCTTTGAATAAACTTCATATTTTTCATAAGCTTTACTCATAGTTTCATCACAACTTGAAACTATATAAGGCAATATCATAATGCTTAAAAGTATAGCTGCACAAAGTATAGATTCCCCTGTAGAAAAGAAAAGATATTTTTCGAAAAATTTTACTATAACTGAAAGTCCTATAAATCCATAAACTACAGAAGGTATACCTGCCAACATATTTACAAAAGCTTTTAACACATATTTTAATCTTTGATTTACTAAAATGGACATAAATATAGAGAAACCTATACCTATAGGCATAGCAATTAAAACTGCTATAAAGGATACATATAAAGTTGATAAAAGAAATGGCATTATTCCAGCCTTATTAGAATTTAATGGCTGCCATTCAGTTCCAAAAATAAAACTTATAAAAGATACTTTGCTAAAGACTCCTATACTTTCTTTTAGTATAAATATTAGTATTAAGCTTAAAATACTCACAGCCGCAAAAGCTATAAATTTTACTAAAACACAAAAGGTTTTCTCCATTCTATTTCTTCTATTTTTCATTTAACTCACCTTTTAATTAAAACAACTCCTCAGGTAATAATCCCGAGGAGCTTGTCCATTTATTGTTTAGAATTACTTACAGGTACAAATCCTAATTCCTTAACTACTTTTAATCCTTCCTCCGAAGTTACATATTTTATGAAAGCGTTTTCTTCTAGATTTAAATCTCCATCCTTCACTATTAGAAGAGGTCTTGCTATTTTATATTTTCCTGATAGTATATTTTCAGATATTGGAGTCACTCCATCAACATCCATAGGAACTATTTTTCCTTTATTTTGATCTACTATACCTACTGATGCATATCCAATAGCATCTTTATTCTCCACAATTTTTTGACCTAATGCTCCCATAGAAGGTGCTTGTATCGCTTCTTTACTTATTTTTTTACCATTCATTATGCTTTTATCAAATACCTCACCTGCACCACCACCTGCATCTCTTACTACAATTACTATTTTATTGCCAGGTAATGATGAATCTATATCGCTCCAAAGCTTCGCTTCTCCTGAAAATATTTTTTGTATTTCTTCTTTAGTTAAACCTTTCTTCTTTTGCAAAATAGGATTTTGTGAATTAACAGATATAGTAAGTGCATCCATACCTATTTTAAATTCCTTATATTTATTCATTTTAGCCTTTTCATCTTTAGACACTTCTCTAGATACCAATCCAAAATTACTTGTCTTTTCAACTGCAGCTTTAACTCCGGTTCCTGAACCTCCAGAAGACACTGTTATTTGTATAGGCTTATCTGGTAAACTGCTATCAACTTTATTCCAAGTCTTATTTTTCTCTGTAAAATTATTTGCTATCTTAGATATAGTTGGTGCCATTGTTGAAGAGCCATTAAACATTATTTTTGTTTCTTTAGAGTCTCCGCCATTTTGTGAAGCCTGCTTGCTTCCGCATCCTACAAATGCCATACCTGCAGCTAAAAATAAGCTTAACAGTACACTTGAACTTTTTTTCATAAGTTGATCCCCCTTAATATATAGTATATTACTTATGGTACCATTCTATCATTTAATGCAATTATATGCTCTATATATTACTTTTTTTAATAAATATGCTACATTTAATAGGAATTTGTTATACATGACATACATACAAAATTCTTCCTTAATATCAAAATTTCTATTGCAGTACACTTAAAGTATGAAATTTAACCAATTAAAAAACTGTAAGAATAATTCTTACAGTTTTTTTTAAGATAATATTATCTTTGATATCCTCTTTGTTGTTTTCTAGCTTTTCTGCATTCTGGGCATCTTACTGGTTCATTTTCGAAACCTTTTTCCTTATAGAAAGCCTGTTCTCCTTCAGTGAAAACAAACTCTTTTCCGCAATCTTTACATACTAAAGTCTTATCTGCCATTTTAAACATTTCTCCTCTTTGATTCAGATTAAGATTTAATTACATTAAATCTCTTATTTCATTGGCTAATCATATTTTGATTCCAACATGTGTAATTATAGCATACATATGATTAGTAAGCAATAATTTTTATATTAATTTTTTAAACATTTTTTAATATTTCTAAATTTTAAATCTATTTATTGTATCCTTAAATAATTTTTTAATTGAAGAATACATTTTTTCGATTAACTACATATTAATACTTATTTTAATTATGAGGCATAAGCATTTTCAAATTGACTATTGTAAAGTGAAGCATAAAAACCATTTGCCTCTAATAATTCTTGATGACTACCTTGTTCTACAATATCTCCATCATTCATTACAAGTATCAAATCTGCATCACGTATTGTTGATAATCTATGAGCAATAATAAAGCTTGTTCTTCCTTTCATTAGGTTTTCCATAGCCTTTTGAATAAGCACCTCTGTACGAGTATCAATAGAACTTGTAGCTTCATCAAGTATTAATATTTTAGGATCTTTTAAAAGTGCACGAGCAATGGTTAATAGCTGCTTTTGTCCTTGAGATACATTGCTTGCTTCTTCATTTAATTCCATGTTATATCCCTTTGGCAAGGTTTTTACAAAATGGTGAACATGAGCTGACTTAGCTGCTTCAACAACGTCTTTATCCAAAGCATCAAGTTTACCATAACGTATATTCTCCATTATTTCACCATTAAATAACCAAGTATCTTGAAGTACCATACCAAACATACTACGCAAATCTTCTCTAGTAAAATCTTTTATATCATGTCCATCAATTAATATAGATCCACTATTTAAATCATAAAAACGCATTAAAAGTTTAACTATTGTGGTCTTTCCTGCTCCAGTTGGTCCTACTATAGCTACTTTTTGACCAGGTTTAATATGAGCTCCGAAATTATTTATTATCATTTTATCAGAGTTATATCCAAATTGAACATCCTTAAAAGTAACTTCCCCTTTAACCTCTTGAAGTTTAACTGGATTTTCTGATTCTTTTACTTCTTCTTCCTCTTCTAAAAATTCAAAAACCCTTTCTGCAGCAGCTGCTGTGGATTGAAGTACATTAGCTATTTGAGCTACTTGAGATATTGGCTGTGTAAAACTTCTAACATACTGAACAAAGGATAAAATATCTCCAACTTCAATAGTTTTCTTTATTGCAAGCCATCCACCTAAAATGGATACAGCTACATAACCTATATTACCAATGAAAGTCATAATTGGCATCATCATCCCAGATAAAAATTGAGATTTCCACGCTGAACTATAAAGTATATCATTAACTTCTTCAAAGTTTTTAACCGCTTCCTCTTCTCTATTAAAAGCTTTTACTATATTATGACCACTATAAATTTCTTCTACTTGTCCATTAACATGTCCTAAATATTCCTGTTGAGATTTAAAATACTTTTGTGATTTTTTTATTACCCATGTAATTAAAATCATTGATACTGGCAATATTAAAAGTGCAACTAACGTCATTTGCCAACTTATTGATAACATCATAATTAATACACCTATTATTGTAACAACTGATGTTATTATTTGTGACATACTTTGATTTAATGATTGACTCACAGTATCTACATCATTAGTAATCCTAGATAGTACTTCTCCATGTGTCTTCTTATCAAAGTACTTAAGTGGCATACGATTAATCTTTTCATCAATTTCTTTTCTGAAATTATAAGATACCTTTTGTGCTACTCCTGAGACTATATATCCTTGTATAATTGAAAACACAGCACTAACAATATATAATACAAGAAGCAAGATTGCAATATACCCTATATAACTAAAGTCAATGGCTGCACCTTCTACCCCCATTACCTTATTTACCAATCCTTCAAAGAGCTTGGTCGTTGCCTTACCTAAAATTTTAGGACCTATTATAGAAAAAGCTGCACTTCCTATTGCAAAAATAATTACAATAATTATTGATAACCTATATGGTTTTAAGTATTGCAACAATTTATTCATAGTAGTTTTGAAATTCTTCGCCTTTTCACCATTTCCCATACCTCCCATATGACCACCGCCAAAGCCACCTTGTCTCTTATTTTCTATTTTTCTATCACTCATGCTGAAAGTTCCTCCTTTGAAAGTTGAGATAAAGCAATTTGCTTATAAACCTCACAATTTTCCATAAGCTCCTTGTGAGTACCAGTTCCTACTATTTTTCCCTCATCAAGTACAATGATTTTATCTGCATTCATTATTGTACTTATTCTCTGTGCAACCATTATAATAGTACTTGCTGAAATTTCATTTTTAAGAGCCTTACGTAATGCTGCATCAGTCTTAAAATCAAGAGCTGAAAAACTATCATCAAAAATGAATATTTCAGGTTTCTTAGCAAGGGCACGAGCAATTGAAAGCCTTTGTTTTTGTCCTCCTGAAACATTAGCACCACCTTGTGATATTTCTGTATTAAAGGTTTCAGGTCTAGTATTAATAAATTCTATAGCTTGAGCTATTTCTGATGCTTTTATTATTTCCTCTTTAGTTGCATTTTCCTTACCATATTTAATATTACTTTCTATGGTACCTGAAAATAAAACTCCCTTTTGTGGTACATAACCAATTTTTTCTCTCAATTCCTTTTGAGATACTTCTTTAACATTAGTACCATCTATCAATATTTCTCCACCTATTGCATCATAAAAACGTGGAATTAAATTTATTAATGTTGATTTTCCACTTCCTGTACTTCCAATAAAGGCTGTAGTTTCCCCTGGTTTTGCTGTAAAACTAATATTTGAAAGTACATCTTCTTCTGCCCCTGGATATCTAAAGCTAACATTTTTAAATTCAACATAGCCCTTCATGTCTAAAGAGAACTTTTTAGTTTCTTCTAAATCAGTAATTGTAACTTCAGTATCTAAAACTTCTGCTATACGCTGAGCTGACACGGAAGCTCGTGGAAGCATAATTGATACCATAGAAATCATCAAAAATGCCATAATTATTTGCATTGTATACTGCATGAATGCCATCATATCACCAACTTGTATACGTCCCATATCAACCTGATGGGATCCAATCCAAATTATAAGTAAAGAAACTCCATTCATTATGAACATCATTAATGGCATCATTAATGTCATCAAACGACTTATAAATAAATTTGTTTTTGTTAAGTCCTTATTTGCTTTTTCAAATTTACTTTCTTCATATCTTTCATTATTAAAGGCACGAATTACTAGCATACCTGTTAAAGATTCACGAGTTATTAAATTAATCTTATCTACTAGCTTTTGTACACTCTTAAACTTAGGCAAAGCTATACTAAATAAGATAATAACTAAAGTTAAAATGGCCATAACTGCAACTGCTATGATCCATCCCATAGAAAGATCTGTGTTAAGCACCTTAATAACCCCACCTATACCTAATATTGGTGCATAAAATACTATTCTGAGCAGCATAACCATAAGTGTTTGCACTTGCTGAATATCGTTTGTACTTCTTGTGATTAAAGAAGCTGTTGAAAATTTATCAAATTCTGTATTAGTAAAACTTGTAACTTTTCTAAATACTTTTTTTCTAAGATCTTTTCCTAATCCTGCTGCTACTCTTGCTGCTAATAAACTAACTATTACTGTAGCAATCATACTAACTAAAGCTAGAAGAAGCATTTTCGCCCCAGCCACAAAAATGTAATTAGATTGAAGCTTGTCTGTATTTATTCCTATAACTTTATATTCATTATGAATAAAACTGACTGCTGATTGGGTTATCATACTACCTGGCATATCCTTAAATTTTTCATCTGACTTTTCCTTTATTGCACTTATTTGACCTTGTGGCAACTTAGAAATTATTACAAAAGGATCTGTATTTGCTGGAAGCTTTGTTTGTGGTTTGCTTTCTTTACTTCCTGACATACTAGAGTTCAAAGCAGATATTCCACCTTTTTCAATTCCCTGCGTAATTAATATGGGTTTCCCAAAAATATTATTAAGTTCACTAATTGTATTTTTATTTTTTGTATTTAACTTATAAAGTGCCTCTTTATCAAGCTTTGGATAATCCTTTAAATAGTCATCTAACTCACTTTGAGAAAGATTTTCCTTATTTAAAAGAACATAATTTTCATCTATTTCTTTTTTCTCATTTTCATTCATAAATAATTTAAGTTTATCAAGTTCACTTTTACGAATTACACTTGGAACTGCATTTTCCACTCCCCCTTGTTGAATCCCTACATTAACAATATTGGACATATAGTCTGGTAGTGATAAATCGCATACCGCTTGTACAAACAAAAGGCATACCACTACAACTATGGATGTTATAAAAGGTTTTAAATGTTTTATTATTTTTAACATTAAACTCATTTCTCCATTCTATTTTTATAATTTTATTTAGTTTCTTCTTTATTCTTTAAATTTTTCAATAACTAATTACAAATACATCTTAATATACCTCCAACTATAATTTAGTTATGATTTTATAACTATTATATTATGATAATTTTTATATGTCAATAACTTTTATATTAATATAACTTTTCATATTGTATAATAATTATAAATGTATTATAATATAGGAAATTATATTATTTACCTATGGAGGATAAAATGGATAATGATCAACTAAATAATATATCCGGAAACTTATATAATTTAATGTTATATTTACATAGTAAAATTTTTCATCCAAACGATATTTCAAAGACTCTTCCCATACCCCATTCTCATTTTAGGGTTATAATTTACCTTGCTCGTACAGGAACATCTTCCATTTCTGAAGTGGCAAAAAAACTTACGATATCAAAGCCTAATATGACTCCAATCATCGATAAGTTAATTGATGAAGGAATGCTTAGTAGGTATAATGATGAAAACGATAGACGAATCCTTAGAATTGAATTAACAGATAAAGCTTACGATTTTATAAAAGAACAAGAAGAAATAATTAAAATTAATTTAGCTAAAAGAATATCTTCTCTTACTGATGAGGATTTAAAATCTCTTGGGGAGCATGTAGTAGGTATTACAAAAATAATTTCAAAACTAGAATAACTTTTCAACCTATATCAAGATACTCTAGGAAATAAGAAAACAATGAACTTTATAAAAATTGTTTCATTTATCCAACTAGTATGAAAATGTTTTCAAATTAGTAATGTGAATAAAATTAATACTCTATTATATAAAAATTTTAAAGAATGTAGAGAAAGGAAGTGAATACTTTAGTGAGTTTAGTACTTATTATACACTGAACCACTAAGAACTATAAATGATTAATAATGATAATATCAATAGTAAACTTCCTGCAATTAAAGTTATAGGCATAGAAAAATGTACAAGCTGTTTTGGATGTGCTAATGCTTGTAAATTTAATGTAATTGAAATGAAAATTTCTGAGGAAGGATTTTTTAAGCCAGAAATTATAGAAGATAAGTGTGTAAATTGTGGTCTTTGCTCTAAAAATTGTCCTGTTATAAGCTTTGAGTCAAATAATTTTACAAAAGAAGAAATAAAAACTTATGCTGCCTTTTCTACAAATGATACTACAAGGCTTGCAAGCTCTTCTGGTGGAATTTTTACTGAAATTGCAGAAAGCTTCATTGAAGAAAGTGGTATTGTATCTGGTGCTGCCTGGGGAGAAAATTTAACTGTAAAGCATATATGTATAGATAATAAAGATGATCTTTCAAAGCTTAGAAGTTCAAAATATATTCAAAGCAATTTAGATACTATTTATTCAACAATTGTAGACTTAGTTGAAAATCAAGGCAGAAAAGTGTTATTTACAGGTACCCCTTGCCAAGTAGCTGCATTAAAAACTTTTACTAAAAGTGAAAATTTATTTACAGCAGATGTACTGTGTCATGGTGTTCCTTCTAAAATCATATTTGATGAATACATAAATTCCATTGCTAAAGGACATAAAGTAAATTCATATACCTTTAGAGATAAAAGTAATGGCTGGTCAAAGTACAAAGTAAAAATAAATATAGATAAGATGAAGTCTTATGAATGTATTACGAGACAAGATCCATTTTTCCATGGCTTCATATGTGATCTTTATTCAAACTTATCCTGCTACAACTGCAAATTTGCAGCTGTTCCACGCACTGGTGATATAACTATGGGGGATTTCTGGAAAATATCTGAAGATTTAATGGATGAACGTGGAGTTTCCGTAGTACTTGCAAACAATGTTAAAGGCCTTTCACTTTTACATGAACTTGAAAGACAAAATAAAATTAAGCTTTTTAATAAGGATTTAAAGGATGCAATAAAAGGTAATCCCCGTATTCACGATGGCTTCTTAAATATGCGTAAAAAAAGATCTGAAATTTTATCTAAAGTAAAAGAAGAAGGCTTCCAGTACATTTATGAAAATTACATAAAAAATACTGATAGATATATACCTGATTAAGCATTAATTTGGCATATAGTTATTGTTTATTGAGCATTTTAAACACATTGCGACGCAAAAATGCAGTGAAAGTTTGGATTTTAACTTTTACTCCGTGATATATGCTGTTAAGGAAGATGCAAACAAATTTTAGAAGTTCTTTGCTTGAGATATTGAAAAATTTCGTAATTTTTGCCAGGACGGCAAAAGCTCCAAAAGCGACAGGACGTCGCATTTGAGGAGGTAAAAATTTTTCAATATCTCAAGCATTATAACTTCTTAATGAAGTGAGTTTTCCTTCACAGCATATATCAGCCGGAATACAGTTGAAAGTTACTTCGCTTTACATACGCTTAAGTCGCAATATTTTTATATCACTCATTTAAAATGTTTTTCACTGTATAAATTAATCATATCTTTATCCAATACTTTCATTTATAGGTGCTCCTGGAGGTACTATTGGGAATACCTTTTCATCTCTATTTATAGCACACTCTATCAACACTGGTTTGTTCATACTCAATGCCTTTTTAAGTGCATCTTCTACTTGTGAATCTTCAGTTATTTTAAATGCTTCTATATCATAAGCAGCTGCAAGCTTCACAAAATCTACATCAGGCCCCAATTTTGTATTGCAGAATCTTCCTTGATAAAATAAATCCTGCCATTGATGTACCATACCTAAAGCTTGATTATTAAGTACTAATTGAACCATAGGTACTTGATATTTTGCTACAGTTGCTAATTCTGTAGAATTCATTTTAAAGCTTCCATCACCTGCTATGTTTATAACCTTTTTATCTGGATTGCCTATAGCTGCCCCAATTGCTGCACCCAGACCAAAGCCCATAGTTCCAAGTCCGCCAGAAGATACAAAAGTTCTTGGCTTCAAATATTTAAAATATTGTGCAGCCCATATTTGATTTTGACCTACTTCTGTAGTTATGATACAATCCCCTTTTGTAAGTTCATAAAGCTTTTCTATTATAAATTTTGGACTCAAGCTTCCAACTGGAGCATTTATAGGTTTTATATCTTTCCATTTGCTAATTTGAGAAAGCCATTCTTCATGTTCTTGCTTTTCAAGTTTCTCATTTAGCAAAGTTAAAACTTCTTTTATATCACCTTTTACTGCTAAATTTATATCTACATTTTTTCCAAATTCTTTAGGGTCAATATCAATATGAATTATTTTTGCATTAGGTGCAAAAGCTTCTACCTTGCTTATTACACGATCACTGAAACGAGCACCTACTGCAATTAAAAGGTCACATTTAGTTACTGCATAATTTGAACAATGACTTCCATGCATACCTAGCATACCCATATAGTTTTCATGATCTCCTGGAAAAGCCCCCATTCCCATAAGCGAACATGATACAGGCGCATCTATTTTTTCTGAAAATTCCCTCAATTCTACGTTTGCCCCTGATATTACAACTCCTCCACCAGCATATATTACAGGTTTCTGGCTATTTTTAATCATATCTAATGCTTTATTTATAGCATCTTCATCTATTTGTTCTTTTTCTCTATTTAAAGCCCCCTGGTTATTTACAACATGTTCATATTCAATTTCAGCCACCTGAATATCTTTAGGCAAATCTACAACTACTGGACCTGGACGCCCACTGCTTGCTACTTTAAATGCTCTTCTTATTGTATCTGTAAGTTTATCTGGATCTGTAACTATATAATTTTCTTTTGTTATAGGTACTGTAATTTCAGTAATATCTACTTCTTGAAATGAATCCTTTCCCAAAAGACTCTGAGGTACCTGTCCTGTAAACACTACTAAAGGCACTGAATCCCTATAAGCTGTAGCAATACCTGTAACTGCATTTGTAGCTCCAGGCCCAGAGGTTGTGATTACAACCCCTATTTTACCTGTGGATCTTGCATACCCATCTGCTGCATGAGTTGCCCCTTGTTCATGAGCAGTTAGTATGTGAGTTAATCCTTCTGTAGAATACAGGGCATCATAAATTGGTAGAACTGCACCACCTGGATAACCAAATATTGTGTCTATACCCTGTTCTTTTATACATTCCAATAGTACCTGTGCACCCTTTAACTTCATAATGATAGCCCCCTTAAAATTTATTATTTACTTTGAACCCATGGCATCATGGCTCTTAATTCTTTTCCAACTGTTTCAATGAGTTGATTTTGTTCTTGCCTTCTCTTAGCATAGAAAGATGGTCTGTTAACCTGATTTTCAAGAAGCCAGTTCTTTGCAAATGTTCCATCTTGTATTTCCTTTAAAACTTGTCTCATTTCTTTTCTTGTTTCCTCTGTTATAAGTCTCTTTCCTACACAATAATCTCCATATTCAGCAGTATCACTTATAGAATATCTCATACGGCTTAAGCCACCTTCATACATAAGATCTACAATTAGTTTCATTTCATGAAGACATTCAAAATATGCATTTTCAGGAGCATAACCTGCATCAACTAAAGTTTCAAAGCCTGCTTTTATAAGTTCTGTTACTCCTCCACAAAGTACTGCTTGTTCTCCAAATAAATCTGTTTCAGTTTCATCTTTAAAAGTAGTTTTAAGTACTCCTGCTCTTGTTCCACCTATACCTTTTGCATATGCAAGTGAATAGTCCATAGCTTTTCCACTATAATCTTGATGCATTGCAATTAAGCAAGGTACTCCTTTTCCCTGTTGATATTCTCTTCTTACAAGATGTCCTGGTCCTTTTGGTGCTACCATAATAACATCTACATTTGCTGGTGGAACTATTTGATTAAAATGAATGTTAAATCCATGAGCAAACATCAATACTTTTCCTTCTGTAAGATTTGGTTCTACACTTTCTTTATAAAGTTTGCTTTGTTTTTCATCTGGAACTAGCATCATTACAAAATCTGCTGCCTTCACAGCATCAGCAGATTCCATTACTTTAAGACCTGCTTCTTCTGCTATCTTCCATGATTTACTTCCCTTATATAAACCTACTACTACATCTACTCCACTTTCCTTTAAATTTAAAGAATGAGCATGACCTTGACTTCCATAACCTATAACAGCTACTGTTTTTCCCTTTAATAATTCTAAATTAGCATCCTTATCATAATAAACCTTTAATCTTTCCATTTTATATTCCTCCTAAATTTCCTCTTTAATTATAATATTTTTGAATTTATTGAATTTATTTACTGTAAAAGTTTAAAAAATTTTTTGTAGGTGCCCTTTGAAGGCACCTAGAGCTAAAATTCTTTTAAAACTTTACCTAGTCTCTTAATTCCTTCTACTATTTTTTCATCCTGCATACTTGAAAAGTTAAGTCTGAAATTATTCTTATGTGTTTCATTTGCATAAAAAGCTACACCTGGTACAAATCCAACCTTTTCATCCATAGCTTTCATTAACACTTTAGAAGCATCCATTTCTTCGGGTAAAGTTACCCATATGAAAAGTCCTCCTTCTGGATGTGTAAAGGAACAATTCTTAGGAAACTCCTCTTCCATAGTCTTTATCATTAAGTCTCTTCTTACCTTATAAACTTTATTTATTTTCTTTACATTTTCATTGATGTCATACATCTTCATATATAATGCTGTTTCTTTTTGTGACATTGTATTAGTTTGAAGATCTACAGATTGTTTAACTAAAACATATTGATTGAAGGTTTCCTTATCATTTGTACAAACCCATCCAAGTCTAAGTCCTGGACAAAATATTTTAGAAAAAGTTCCATGATAAATTACATGTTCACTTTTATCAAAACTCTTTATAGCTGATAGTCTTTCTCCTTCAAATCTTAAGTTTCCATAAGGATTATCCTCTAATATAAGTACATCATATTTTTCAGCAAGTTCTACCATTTTCTTTCTTCTCTCTACTGGAAGAGTTCTTCCTGTTGGATTTTGAAAATCTGGAACTGTATATATGAATTTTGCTTTTGGATTTTCTTTTAAAGCTTTTTCTAGATCTTCCATGATCATTCCATCTTCATCCATTGCTACTTCTACAAATTTAGGACCATAAGCTTTAAATGCCATTATTGCTCCTAAATAACTTGGACTTTCGCAAATAACTACATCATCTTTATCTAAGAAAATTCTTCCTGAGAACTCTAAAGCTTGTTGTGAACCACAAGTTACTAGTATGTTTTCTGCTTTAGTTTCTACTCCTGAAGCTTTCATAATTTGATCTGCAATTGCTTCTCTTAGTTCCATCTGCCCCTCTGTGGAACTATATTGAAGAGCATTTTTTCCATCTTGCTCTAATACCTTTTTTGAAACTTCTTTCATTTCCTCTATGGGAAACAGCTCCCCAGCTGGTAACCCCCCTGCAAAAGATATTACATCAGGCATCCCAGTTAGTTTCATTATAAGAGCTATACTCTCATCTGATTCACTTGGACCATCGCCCTTCATTCTACTTGCAAATTTGTTTTTCATTTATAGCACCCCTTTTTATGTATAATTTTAGGTCATATGCATTTTTTATACAGAAAAAAGTATAAAAAAAATCAAACCTCTTCCCATTTGGGGCGAGGTTTGATCGCGTTACCACCCATATTTATAACTTAATTTTAATAACGACTTCACGCCGGCATAGCTTACTAATTTCAGCTCGCTGCTCCTGGGTGATTTTCAACAGCTTCCAATTTGTGAGCTTTCACCTACCCTCACTCTCTAAAAAATCTTTCACTATTTACTCTTCCCATATCATAGCATTTAATTTTAAGTTTCTCGTTGAAACCTTTTTTATAATCTACTATATTTTTTTGAACTTGTCAACAGTTTTTTTATTGTCCAAATTTTTTATCTTTCGTATTCTTAAAAACTGCTATGTCACATATCATAAGTTTTAATTTTATATTTGTCAATAGCTTTTTTAAATTTTCAAAAAATATTTTTTATTTCATCCATAACATTGCTAATACCACCGCCTTCTTTGTATGAAACTCCTCATACTAGTATCCAAGGAGTAAGTGATTCGCAGAAAATCATAGATTTTGTCTCTCTACTTAACTGTGAGATAAGCACTACTACGCACCTGAATAAGCTTTTATAAGACTCACTTGATATATTATTGTTTTGAATATAAAAAATTTGATGTATGTATATATTATCTAAAATTCACTTGAATTAAAAAAATCATTTTTTAAATTTATGATTTTTTTAATTCTTTTTTCTGTTAAAAACATTTTATAGATCACATGCTTAAATGCAATTTTTAATTCAAATTGTCTATAAAAATTATAGACTCCGTTAGCCTATTTAAATTCAAATATTAAAATGAAAAAATAACATTTTTTATTTTATCTAAATAAAAACCATGTACAATGGTATAAACAATAAACTTAATACTGTAGTAATTACAGTCATTACTGTACCATATTTATGATCTGCATTATAGGCTCTAGCTACTATGGCTGTATTTGTCATAACCGGCATAGCTGCTTGTATTACGAATACTTGTTTCATCAACAAAGGTACTGGATAATAATAAGCCATAACAAAGATCAATAATGGAGATATTAGAAATCTTCCTAAAATTATAGCTATCATATCCCTGCTTATTTTTATTTCACTTTTATCAACAGAATAAATAGTTATACCTATAAATAGCATGGATAAAGGCGTTGTAAGATTGCCCATATATTTACAAGTATCCAATATGAATTTAGGTAATTTAACATCAAGTAGTATAAGTACAATGGATACTATAAATCCCATTAAAGGAGGTGACATTATCCTTTTCACTGTTTCCATGGAAAATATACCTGATGCAGAGTTTCCATTAGAAGTTTGTCCATCTTTACAAATTCCATAAGCTCCAATGGTCCAAAAAAATGTAGTATTTGCTATATAGTACAGTAAAACATAAGGAACACTTTTGCTTCCAAAAAGAGCCATATTTACTGGAAGCCCAATAAAAATTGAATTTGAAACAAAGAACATGGATCTAAAGGTACCTACTCTACCTTTTTTCACCTTTATTATTTTACTTACAACTATAGCTATTAAGTAGCATAGTGCCATTGATAAAAAAGGAATTATTAAACCTTTAGCCAAATGACCTAGTTTTTCTTTATCAAAATTGCTCATTAAATCCGATAACATAAGACAAGGTAATGCTAAGTTACAAACTAACTTTGCAAAAACCTTAGATATTTTTTCATCCAGCCACTTTTTTGAAGTCAATATATATCCAATAGATATCATAATAACTATACTTAATACACTTCCTACTGCATTCATTGCTACCATACTTTCTCCCCCTTTGATGTCTATTATATTATGTCACACAAATTAAATTTTTGAAAGTTTTTGTATTATTTAGTTTACTTTAGAAATTAATTTACATAATATAAGAATAGTTAACCATATATAGCAACTTAAATCTAATAACATTATTAAATTTCAAGTATTCGTAAAGATCAACATAATATAATTACATAAATGTATTCTATTGTATTTTATCATAAATTATTGTAAATTTTGCATTACAATTACTTGTTTTTACGTTTCTAATAGCTATAATGGTATTTATGAATAAATTCTAAT
Organism: Clostridium drakei; assembly: GCF_000633595.2. Lineage (GTDB taxonomy): Bacteria > Bacillota > Clostridia > Clostridiales > Clostridiaceae > Clostridium_AM > Clostridium_AM drakei. The sequence continues at coordinate 38,677 of NZ_JIBU02000059.1, forward strand.
ACTTAAAATATGACAACTGGTACAATAAAAAGTATAAGTTGTCGTCTAAATATTTATTTTGCAAGCAATAGTTAATATTATAATGATTATTAACTTAACATTATCAATTTAATCACATTAAATGAAAATTATATATGAGAAATATAAGTTATTAGTATAAAAGAAAGGTAGGCAAGACAATGATCAAAGTTCAGGCATTAACTAAAATATTTAAAAATATTTCAGCTGTAGACAATATTAACTTTGAAGTTAATAATGGAGAAATAGTTGGACTTTTAGGAGAAAATGGAGCAGGAAAAACAACTACTCTTAGAATGCTAGCAACTATGCTGAGGCCAACATCAGGTACAGCCTTAATAAATAATTATGATGTAAACAAAGATTCTGAAAATGTAAGAGGAGAAATAGGAATACTTTTTGGTGGAGAAGTTGGACTTTATGACAGATTAACTGGAAGAGAAAATATACGCTATTTTGCAGAACTTAATGGTATGTCAAAAGAAGAAACTATAGAAAGTATAAAATATTTAGCTAAAAATCTTGAAATGGAAGAATATTTAGATAGAAGAGTAGGAAAATTTTCAAGAGGAATGAAACAAAAAATTTCTATAGCTAGATCTATAGTTCATAACCCTTCCGTAGTGTTATTTGACGAACCTACATCAGGCCTTGATGTTACTGCATCTAGAATAGTACAGGACTTCATAAAAAAGTGCAAATTAGATAATAAAGCTGTTATATTTTCAAGTCACAGCATGGCTGAAGTGGAAAAACTTTGTGATAGAATTATAATAATTCACAAAGGAAAAATTATAGAAACAGGAACCATAGAAAATTTAAAAAGTAAATATAACAATAATGATATGGAAGAAATATTTATGCATTTAGTAGGTGATTCAAATGAAAAATAATGTTATAAAAATAGTACTAAAAAAAGAATTATTAGATATGTTTAGAGATAAAAAAACAATAATTATGAGTATATTAATTCCAATTTTAATTTTGCCTATACTTTCATTTGTTATAGGTCTCGCTACCAATGATAGTCAAAAAAAGGTACAAAATAATTTAAAAGTAGCCATAGTGGATAAAGGAACCAGTAACTTTAAATCCTTTTTAAAATCACAAAAAAATATTAAAATAACGGAATCCAGTAATATAGCACAAGATGTAAAAGATGGTAAAATTTTAGCAGCAGTAACTATACCACAGGGCTTTGATGAAAATATAAACAAAGACTTGAATGAAAATATTACATTAACTTATGATAACTCCAGCAGTGATGGCACACAAGCTTCTGAAATATTAAATTCTTATATAGAAAAGTATTCAAAGGATATAGTTTCAAAAAGATTAGAAAAAAGAAATATTGATTCTAAAATATTAAATCCAATAAATGTAGTGCAGGATACCATAGAAAAAAAGGAAAGTGGTATGGGAATGCTGCTGCTTAATGTAGTAGTACCTTTACTTTTAATATTAGGAAGTGTAGGTAATACAGTAGCACCAGCATTAGATTTAGGCGTAGGAGAAAAAGAAAGAGGTACTTTGGAGCCACTTTTAACTACAAAGGCAAACAGAATGTCTTTACTTTGGGGTAAATTTCTTGCAATTACCATAATGGGACTTATAGTATCCTTAGCAAACATTGCAGGATTGCTTATTGCAATAAATCAAACCGGGGGAATTTTTCAAAATGCAAAAAATGTTAATATTGGTGTTGGAACCATTGCTTTAATAATGATCTTACCTATAATGTTAACGATGGTTTTTGGAGCTTTAGGTTTATCCATAAGTATTTATGCAAAATCCTCAAAGGAAGCTCAAACATATTTAAGTCCTATTTCAATAGTAGCAATGATACTAGTTTATGCAACAATGATGAAGGATGGCAAAAGCATAGAAACTTATTTTTTTAATATACCTATTGCCAATGCTTCCTGTCTTATGAAGGAATTTCTAGTTGGAATACACAATTATACACACATAGGTATAACATTTGCTTGGATGATATTATATATAATTGGATCGATTTTATTTGCAAGATATATGTTTAGTAAAGAAAGTGTTGTTTTTAGAGCTTAATGCTCTAAAAACAACACTTTTTTAAAGTCTTTTCAATTTCATGCTGCAAATGACACTTTTCAAACAATATATCAAGAGCTTCTTTTTTAGTTTTACTATTATTTAAATCAAGCATATTATTTGACCTTCCCTTCCAAAGCGCTGTCATTTCTATGACCTATATTAGGTCCATAATGTGCTAACACTATATCATTCTTAAAATATGGTTTAATATCTAAAACTTTAGTTCCATTAACTGCATCTAATCCAGTAACATAAAGTACTTTTTCTTCAACCTTTTCCAATTTCACCAAAGTTAATGCAATAGGATTGGGTCTAGCAGGACATCTAATTGCAAATACACCAAACTCCTTCGACAGAGGATCAACTTTCTTAGGTACAACCTTCATTAAATCCCGAGGTGCTTCGTTAAACCATGACAAAATCCATAAATGTGAGCTCTCCTCAATGCATTCCAGTGCTTCTGAAAACTCAGGAAATACTTCTATCTGAGCTGCAATTCCTCCTAGTGGCATGACTTTAGTATCTTCTATTTCAGATTTAACAATTCCTATAGGAGTGATTTTAATACTATCCTCTTTCATAATTTAACATCCTTTCATAGCTATTGCCTATTTAGCTGAATTTTTTAATAATGCCTTTGCATCATCATCAGATATGTTAATATGATAAAAAAACGAATAAAATTCCTTTACTTCTTTAACTATGTCAACTTTATAAACCTCTGGATATAAAGTTGCAGCTAACCACTTCAACCTTTCTTATAGATTAATACATATCATTTCACCTCCACTTTTAAATATATTCATTTTTTTACCTTCTTGAACTGCCTTCCAAATTAGATCTTGTTCAACTACAACAAAGCTTGCTATAAGCTTAACTCCATAATTAAATAGAATTTTAGAAATTGGCACACTTGGACCTACTAAAACAATATCAGCTTTTTTACATAGTTGAAGCAGTCTAGGCATTGTTTTATTTGTAAATGCTGTCCCTGTAATAAATACAAAGTCTTGTTCTGGAAGTAAATATTCACAGGCAGAATCAGGATAGTCACCTGGTTGAGGATCTCTTTCAAGTATAGATAACTCACATATTTCATTAAGCTTGTCAATACCAGGAAAATGACCAATAACCGCTACTTTCTTATCTTTCATATTTGGCTCTAATATTTTAAAGGCATTGTACTTTTCTGGATCATTTGATTTGCCTATTTGATTGCCTGTAATATCCATAACTTGTGAAGAATTGTTAAATGCTGAATTAATTGCTGCCATACCAAGCCCTTTTTCTGAACACACCAAAGTCCATGAGGCTCCAACCATACATTTGTGTATTCATATCAATGAAACTAGCACCCATTTTCCCATAATCCCACTTAAGCCTTCTCTTTCCTAATGAACATCCTGTTACTGCTTGTACAGCATCTGTCAAACACCTATCTGTTTCTATAAAAACTATAAAATCATTTACAATATTAACAGTCTTTAATTTTGAAATTTTTATATATAATTATGTCATAAAATAAATCTAAACATAACTAAACATAACAAAAACATATAAAAATAAATACAAATCAACAAAACACAATTTAATTATTTAAATAATACCAAAATTAATATTTTTATGTCAATAACTCAAGTAGCATATTTTTATTAGGTATTATGATAGTAAAAATCTAACAAATGCACTTGTTAACAATAAATTTACAGTTTTGTAATTAAATCGCCATAGAAATGACATATTGATTTGTTATAAATTTCAAGTGGAGTAAAAATACTGAGAGGTGATAATATTGATAAAAATTGATAACCTATCAAAATTTTATGGTGATCATACAGCTATAGAAAACATTAGCTTGAAAATAGAGAAAGGTGAAATTGTTGGTCTTTTAGGTCCAAATGGTGCAGGAAAATCCACCACCATGAACATAATAACTGGCTACATATCTGCTACAAAAGGTTCAGTGTTAATAGATGGATTTGATATATTAAAAAATCCAGTTCAGGTAAAAAAGAGAATAGGATATTTACCAGAAATCCCTCCTCTATATATGGATATGACCGTTGAAGAATATTTAAATTTTGTAAGCAAGCTTAAGAAGGTTGAAAAAGACAAGATCAAAGAACATATAGATGTAATTTTAGAATCAATCAAATTGAGCGATGTGCGTAAAAGGCTTATTAAAAATCTTTCTAAAGGTTATAAACAGAGAGTTGGCCTTGCACAAGCTATAGTGGGAAATCCTGAAGTTCTTATATTGGATGAACCAACTGTGGGATTAGATCCAAAACAAATTATTGAAATTAGAGACTTAATATCAAAACTTGGAAAAGAGCATACAATCATTTTGAGTTCCCACATACTTTCAGAAGTAAGTGCAATATGTGATAGAGTCATAATTATAAATAAAGGCTCTATTGTTGCAGAAGGTACTCCTGAAGATTTATCCCATAAGCTAAGCTGTGGAACAAAGATAGCCTTAAGGATAAAGAGTTCAAAAGCTGAAGCAGATGAAGTTATAAAGGGTATACCTTATATTAATTCTATAACTGATGATGGTATTAAAGAACCTAATACTATAGATCTGATAGTTGAAGGTAAAGAGGATTATGATTTGCGAGAAGACTTATTTAATATCTTTAGCAAAGCAAATATTCCTTTACTTATGATGAAACCATTAAATCTAACCTTAGAGGAAATATTCTTAGAAGTAACAGATGAATCAAAGGAGGTATCTTCTAATGCTGCAAATATTAAGTAAAGAATTAAAATCATATTTTCATTCTTCTGCTTCTTATATTTTTTTATTTGTTTTTTTATTAATATCAGGGATATTTTTTACGTTATCAAATCTAATGCCTGGAAATGGATATTATACTGATATAGTGTATTCAATGATATTTGTATTTTTATTTCTTGTACCTATTTTAACTATGAAGATAATTGCAAGTGAAACCCATGAAAAAACAGATCAATTACTATTAACTTCACCATTAAGAATATGGGAAATAGTTGTTGGTAAATTTTTAGCATCTACTATAGTTTTTCTTATAGGTGTAATAATAACTTTTATATATCCTTTAATACTAAAAAAATTAGGCTCTTTTCCTGTTGGCGAAACCATTGGTGCATATATAGGCTTTGTTCTAGTAGGACTTTGCTTTATTTCAATAGGCATTTTTATTTCAGCTTTAACTGAAAATCAAGTTACTGCTGCAATAGCTACTTTTGGTACCTTGTTTATAATATGGATACTTGACTGGATAGGCAGCGGATTGCCTACTTCTACTATGTCTGGAGCTATCTTTGCAGAAATTTTAGTTTTAATTATAGCCTTATTTTTACATTATAATGCTCAAAACATAATTATGAGTGCCTCTACTTTAGTTGTGGGTTCTTTAATAGTTGTTGGAGTTTATATAAAAAATAAAAGTTTATACGATGGTTTTATAGTAAAATTTGTTGATTGGTTTTCATTAATAAGACGCTATGAACCTTTTAATATGGGTATGCTCAGTGCAGGCTCAATAGCATACTATATATCATTTTGTGTATTTTTCATACTTCTAACTATAAATGTTATTGATAGAAGAAGATGGAGCTAGGGAGGTGAAATAACATATGAAAAACATAAAAAATTTTTTTAATAATAAAAAATCTAAAAAAGGCAGCATAGCCGTGCTAGCATTAGCTTTAGCTTTGGCTATTTTAATAGGAATAAATTTAGGTATTGGAAAATTAAATTGGAATAAAGATTTAACTAAGAACAAAATGTTTACCTTGTCCGATCAAAGTTATAAAATTTTAGATAACTTGAAGCAAGATGTAACAATATATGGATTTTATAAATCCGGTCAGGAAAACTATACTGTAAAAACTATTTTGGATCAATATGCTGCTCACTCAAAACACATTAAAATACTGTATAGAGATCCTTCAAAATATCCTCAGCTTGCTCAAAAATTTAATAAAGATAATAGTAAAGTTGATGTTGGTTCTATAGTTGTTGAAAATGGATCAAAATTTAAGGTTTTAGACCAAAATTCTTTTTTGAATTCCAGTGCCAGTGATACTTCTAATCCATCTGCTTCAACAATTCAATCTCTTGCAGTAGAACAAAACATAACTTCCGGAATACTATATGTTACTTCTGACAAAAGCACTATTGTATATACACTACAAGGTCAAGAGGAAGGTGATGTCTCTTCAGAAATATCGAAACAGTTATCCCTTGAAAATTATACTGTGCAATCTATTAATTTATCACTTAAAGATGCTAGCATGAAAGAAGATTCAATATTACTTGTAATATCTCCAAAGAGAGATCTGTCTCAGCCAGAAACAACTACAATAAAAAACTATCTTTCTAAAGGTGGTAAAGCTTTATTTTTAATGGATGTAACTGAAAATGATTTGCCAAACTTTCAATCAGTACTAAATAGCTATGGTGTATCACTACAGAGAGCTGTTTCAGTTGAAGGTGACAGCAGTTATGTTTCTCAAAATCCTATATATCTTTTGCCTGAACAAAAAAATCATGACATTTTGACTTCATTGATCAGTGGCAATTTAAGAGTGCTCATCCCTGGTGCTCAAAGTATACAAATATCCAGTAATAAAAAGAGTTCATTAGCCATTGATCCACTGCTTACAACTACCAGCAATTCTTGGGGTAAAACTAATTTGAAGAGTGACACATTGGAAAAGCAATCTGGTGATTTAACAGGTCCTTTTAATATAGCTGTAGCTGTAACTGATAAATCCAGCAACCCTAAAGTTAGTGATACAAGATTAGTTGTTGTTGCTAATGCAACCTTTACTAACTCACAGGTAATATCTTTAAGTAATAATGCTAACTTGGATTTTCTTATGAATTCAATCAGCTGGGCTCAAGGAAAAAAAGACAGCATATCAGTTAGACCTAAAGCCCTAGACAATTATACACTGCAAGTAAGTGCATTAAGCAGATTAACAGCATCAGCTTTTACAGTTGTTATTATACCTGGTCTAATTCTAATAGCAGGAATTGTTGTATGGGCTAGAAGAAGAAAATTATAAACATAATGCGACACAAGGATGCAGTGGAAGTTTGGATTTTAACTTTTAGTCCCTGATATATGCTAAGTGTGTCATCACGGCTAAATGTTTTAATTATTCTAAAGCTCGAAATT
>NZ_JIBU02000060.1 GCF_000633595.2 Clostridium drakei
ACGTAATGCACTAAGAAGTAACTTTCAACTGTATGGAGACTGATATATGCTGTGAAGTGAGTTTCCCTTCACAGCATATATCAGTCGGAATACAGTTAAAAGTTACTTCGCTTACACACACGCTTGTGTCGCATAATTTTTATATTAAGGCTAAATTTTATATGTGCGAAAGTTGATTTAGTAATTAATTTATGTATGATCATTATACCAGCATTTACCACAAAATAAGCAAACTCTAGTGGAATAGTTACCACAATGACCATAGCTATCTCTTTTAGTTTCTTTTTCTGCTTTTGAGCCTGTTGCTATTCTTTTTATGAAATTTTTACTGCTTTTTTTATTTATACCATTAAAGTTCAATTTGGTGAATTTCATAATTTTGATCATCTTCTTTCCTAAATGTTGTTAAATTTTTTTGAATATAAATTAAATATTATAATGTAATATAAGTATTATATTACATTATAATCATAAATTCTGTAACAATGGTTACGAAATGTAAACTTAAAAAATAGGGTAGTGTTTAAGTGGAAATAGGGTACATTTTTATAGAATTGAAAGTTAAAATCAAATTATTTTCAAATTGATATTGAATTAAATTTAAGAATGATATATAATTAAATTACACCCCCTAGGGGGGTGGGGAGGTATGCAATATGAATGAAGAAAAAAAGAAGGCCATACAAGCTTTAAAAACTTCCAAAGGACAAATAGAAGGAATAATTAAAATGATTGAAGATGGAAGGTATTGTATTGACATATCTAATCAAATGGTTGCAGCACAATCATTATTAAAAAAAGCTAATTTACTTATCTTAAGACAACATCTTAATCATTGTGTAAAGGATGCTTTTATAAATAATAAGGGTAATGAAAAGGTAGATGAAATAATAGAATTACTAGCAAAATTATTAAAAGATTAGTATATAATTGAAAAGCTAGGTTGCAATGTGTTTGTTATATTAAGTTTAAATTTTGTATGTGTGAAAGTTGAATAATAAAATATTACTCTATAGGTTGTAATATTTTATAAAGAAACTAACAATATAAATATTAGTTTTAAAGTTATTCATATTTGAACAAAAGGGGGAAGAGATAATGATAAGCAGAACCTTAAAAATAGAAGGAATGAGCTGTGCAGCTTGCGCAAAAGCAGTAGAAAAAGTTTCGAAAAAACTACAAGGTGTAGAAAATGCTAGTGTTAATTTAGCAACAGAAAAATTGAATATAAACTTTGATGAATCAAAAGTTAAAGTTGAAGATATACAGTTAGCAATAGAGAAAGCTGGATACAAGGCGGTATCAGATGCTGCAGTTAAAACTTTAAAAATAGAAGGGATGACCTGTGCAGCTTGTACAAAGGCAGTAGAAAGAGCTTCGAAAAAATTAGATGGTGTATATGAAGCAAATGTAAATTTGGCAACAGAAAAGTTGAGCTTGAGTTTTGATGCTTCAAAGGTTACTGTTTTTGATATAAAAAAGGCAGTAGAAAAAGCTGGATATAAGGCAGCAGAAGAAGCAGTTAATAGAACCTTAAAAATAGAAGGGATGACCTGTGCAGCTTGTGCAAAAGCAGTAGAAAAAGCTTCGAAAAAATTGGATGGTGTATATGAAGCAAATGTAAATCTTGCTACAGAAAAATTAAATGTGAATTTTGAGCCTTCCAAAGTAAAGCTTTCGGATATAAAAAAAGCAATAGAGAAAGCAGGATATAAAGCTTTTGAAGAAGAAGTTTCTGTAGATACAGATAAGGAAAAAAAGGAGAAGGAAATAAAGGCATTGTGGAACAGATTTATAATATCCGCTGCATTTGGAATTCCACTTCTTATAATAGCTATGGTACCCATGATTGGTGAAAACATGGGCTTTATGCTTCCCAAGGTTATAGATCCAATGGATCATCCTGAAGCTTTTGTCATAATACAGTTACTTTTAGTATTACCTATAATGATTGTTGGCAGAAAGTATTTTACTGTTGGATTTAAATCATTATTTAGAAGAAGTCCTAATATGGATTCTCTTATAGCAATAGGTTCTTCTGCTGCCTTTATATATAGTGTTTTTGCAGCATATGAAATTTTTTTAGGGAATACTAACTATCATTTATATTTTGAATCAGCAGGTACAATACTTACTCTTATTACACTGGGTAAATATTTGGAGTCTGTTGCTAAAGGAAAAACTTCAGAGGCTATAAAAAAGCTCATGGGACTTGCGCCAAAGACTGCTATTATAGTTAAAGAAGATAAAGAAATAGAAATTTCTATAGATGAAGTTCAGGTTGGAGATATAATTGTAGTAAAGCCTGGTGAAAAGATACCTGTAGATGGAGAGGTTACGGAAGGAATCACTTCAGTAGATGAATCTATGCTAACAGGTGAAAGTATACCTGTAGAAAAAAGTGCTGGAGATAAAGTTATTGGAGCAAGTATAAATAAAAATGGCTCTATTAGATATAAAGCTACAAGAGTTGGTAAAGATACAGCACTAGCACAAATCATTAAATTGGTAGAAGATGCTCAAGGATCGAAGGCTCCTATTGCAAAATTGGCAGATGTAATATCAGGATATTTTGTACCTGTAGTAATGACATTAGCTGCAATTGGTGCTTTAGCATGGTATATATATGGTGAAAGTGGAGTATTTTCACTTACTATATTTATATCGGTATTGGTAATTGCTTGTCCTTGTGCTTTGGGATTAGCTACACCTACAGCTATCATGGTTGGTACTGGAAAGGGTGCTGAATATGGCGTACTTATAAAAAGTGGTACTGCACTTGAAACAGCACATAAAATTCAAACTATAGTATTTGATAAAACAGGAACTATAACCGAAGGTAATCCTAAGGTTACAGATATAGTTACAATTTCAGATATAGATGAAAACTATTTATTACAATTAGCAGCTTCAGGAGAAAAATCATCAGAGCATCCTTTAGGAGAAGCAATAGTTAAAGAAGCTGAAAATAGGGAAATTGAATTAAAAAAATTAGATTTATTTAAAGCTATACCAGGTCATGGAATAGAAGTTACCATAGAAAACAGTAAAATATTGCTTGGCAATAAAAAACTCATGGTTGAAAGTAATATTTCCTTAGAAAAATTGGAGAAAAAATCTCAGGCTCTAGCAAATGAAGGAAAAACGCCTATGTATGTTGCTGTTGAAAATAAGGTGATTGGTATAATTGCTGTGGCAGATACAGTTAAAGAACACAGTAAAAGGGCTATAGATAAGCTTCATTCTATGGGAATTGAAGTGGCTATGATAACTGGAGATAATAAGAAAACTGCTGAAGCTATAGCTAAACAGGTTGGAATAGATAGAATACTTGCAGAAGTTTTACCACAGGATAAAGCTAATGAAGTTAAAAAGCTTCAAAAAGAAAATAGAAAAGTTGCTATGGTTGGAGATGGCATAAATGATGCACCAGCTTTAGCACAAGCTGATATAGGTATAGCTATAGGTTTCGGTACAGATGTAGCTATGGAATCTGCAGATATAGTTTTAATGAGAAGTGATTTAATGGATGTAGTTACAGCTATAGATTTAAGCAAGAAAACTATTAAAAATATAAAAGAAAATTTGTTTTGGGCTTTTGGATATAATACTTTAGGAATCCCAATAGCTATGGGAGTACTGCATATATTTGGAGGACCACTTTTAAATCCAATGATAGCAGCACTTGCTATGAGTTTAAGTTCCGTATCGGTTTTAAGTAATGCTTTAAGGTTGAAAGGCTTTAAGCCATCAATATAGTATAGATTATCTATATAAAATTGTAAAATGAAAGGTGGAATAATTTATGAAAAAGAAGATAATTGTTGAAGGAATGAGTTGTGGACATTGCGTTAATCATGTAAAAACAGCGTTAGAGGAAATTAATGGTGCAACTAATGTATCTGTAGATTTAGATTCTAAAACAGCTGTAGTTGAAGCTAGTGGTGAAATTAAAGATTCTGACATTAAATTTGCTATTGAAGATGCAGGTTATGAAGTAGTTTCAATAGAACAAGCATAATATTCATATACTAAAATTAAATTTAAAAACATAAAGAAGCTGTTTTACTATGTAAATTGATTTATATGGTAAAATAGCTTTTTTGTAGTAATTACATTAATTTAACTTTGAATTTTATGGTATTTTCATATAAACTATTATAGTAAATGTTATAATCTATAAAGCGAGTAAAATGTGATTTTGTATGACATTGTGTATTTATGGAGCTATTTGAAATGTCTTCATAGTACCCTTTATAAAATTTTTAAACAAAAGAAGTTAATATAAAGAGTAAGGGTGATAATAAATGGAATTTCAATTAAGGATAAAAGGAATAATACTTGTAATTATAGGTGCTATGTTATGGGGAGTATCAGGTACTGCTGCTCAATATTTATTTCAACAAAAAGCCTTTACTGCAGAGTGGCTAACTGTAATTCGTTTATTACTATCAGGGGTAATATTATTATTATATGCTTTAATAAAAGAAGGACAAGATATATGGAAAATATGGAGTACTAAATACAATATACTTAGCCTTATACTTTTTAGTATTATAGGAATGTTAGGAGTACAATATACATATTTTGCTGCTATTAAGTATGGAAATGCAGCCACAGCTACAATACTTCAATATTTATCACCAGTAATAATCACTTGTTATTTAACTATTCGTACTAAAAAGATTCCAAGTCTGCAGGAAGTTTTAGCTATTGTTTTAGCAATGTTAGGTACATTTTTTATAATTACAAAAGGTAATATCCATAGTATATCGATTTCTAAGTTAGCATTATTTTGGGGAATTAGTTCTGCTTTTGCAGCAGCTTTTTATACACTTCAGCCTCATAAACTTCTTGCTAAATGGGGATCTACTCTTGTAGTTGGATGGGGGATGCTAGTTGGAGGAGTAGCCTTTAGTTTTATTCATGCACCGTGGAATTTTACAGGTACATGGTGCATTAATTCAATAATTGCAGTTATATTTGTAGTATTATTTGGAACTGTTATTGCCTTCTATTGTTATTTAGAAAGTTTAAAATATATAAAACCAACAGAAACAAGTGTATTATCTTCTGTGGAGCCTTTGTCTGCAGCTTTCTTATCTGTAATATGGTTACATGTTCCACTAGGTATATGGCAGTGGACAGGAACAATATGTATTATAACTACTATTATAATATTGTCATGTATGAAGAATAAGAAAGGCACGGCCTAATTTAATAACACTTTAAAATTATAGGTGGCATTGGCTGCCTATAATTTTTTCGTTTTTTAAAATTAACTGGAATTCAATAATTATAAAGAAATTATTAAGTTTAGAAGATTTTCAAAAAAAATTTATATAATAATATGTGTAGAAAATAGAAATAGCAAAGTTAAGCTTATTAATAGTGTGATGTTTAAGGTAATATTAAGGTTTCGCTAAGTTTAACTAAAGCATACTTATATAAGATTAAATATAGAAGCATAATTTGCATAATAAATGAAAGTTAATTAAGATAAGAGGTTGGTATGGAGGTGACTATGAATAATATAATCAATTCTTATATAACTTAGTATAAATTATGTTCTATTTTTGAGAATCATATAATTAAAATTAGAAAATAAGAAAAGAGGTAAAAAAATGGATTCTAAATTAAAAAGAGGTTGTTTGGTAAATGGTATTTTTATACTATTAATATTGGGTTCAATAATAAATATATGCAGTTTTTTTATAAATAAATTTATTGTAAAATTAGATCCTTCTTTAGCAAGTAGTAATACTTCAATAGCTATAACAACTGTAATAGGTGCAATATATTTAGTGGTACTTATAGGAGCTTGGCTTTGGAGTCAAATGTGTATATATGCTATACTCCCAGTGAAGCTTATATCTATTGTGTATAGTTTATCTTTGCAGAAGATTACCACTGGAGTGATTATAGGTTCTGTGATAGGTATTTTAATAAATTGTTTTTTTGTATACTCTTTATTAAAAATTCAAAAATTGAGAATGGAACAAAGTGTTCAAGGCAATTAGTTTAAGGTGCTTATTAGTACAAACCTTAATTACATACAGTGTACAAGGAGTGTTTAAATGAAGAAAAAGCAGCTTATTATAATCACAATAGTTACAATAATAATGATAGCTATAGTTTGTTTTGCAGGATTAAAGTCAAAACAAGCTAATAATAAAGATAAAAAAATTGAAAAATATACTATAACTTCATCAGAAAAGGTATTTATAGATGGAAAGATATCTCCTGAAATATCAAAAGATTTCTATTTAGATGCAGGTAAAGGTGTAGTTGATAAGGTAAAGGTATCAAATGGACAAATTGTTAAAAAGGGAGATGTACTATTTACATATAAAAATGATCAAATAGATGTACAAATAGAACAAGTAAAAAACCAAATAAAAACTATTGAAATGCAGAAAAATCAAAGTGGATTAATTAGTGAAAGTGAAAAGAGTTCCATTATTGATACTAAGTCAATAAATAATCAAGTTAGTGAACTTAAAAATCAAATAAATTCTCTTGAAAAGAAAAAATACATTGACATTGTGGCAGATTTTGATGGAAAAGCATATGTGGGTAATTCAGAACCTGATAAAAATGCACCTATATTAACTCTTAAAACAACTACATTTTATATAAAAGGAAAGGTTAGTGAAAAGGATCAGCCAAAGATAAAAGCTGGTGATCCAGTGAATATATTTATTATTTCTCTTAAAAAATCAGTAACTGGAAAGATTAACTTTGTAGGTGACAGACCAGTGACCTCAGATATAGCAGCAGCTGCCAATGCACAAGCACAAGGAAATATATCTTATTATGATGTAAATATAACTTGTGATAATCAACAAAATCTTACAGATGGATTTCATGTACAGGCAACTTGTAAGTTATCAAGTGAACCTATAAAAATTCCTAATGCTTCGGTTATAAAAAATGGTAAAGATTCATTTGTTTATAGAGTTGTAGAGAAAAAACTGAAAAAACAATTTGTAACTGTAGAAAAATCTGAAAATGGATATAGTATTATAAAATCAGGTTTAGCCGAGAATGATGTTATAGTAAAAAATGCTGCTGCAAGTTTGAAAGAAGGTCAATTAATTGAATAAGATAATAGAACTTAATAATGTACAAAAATATTATAAATTAGGTTTAAACAAGCTGCATGTACTAAAAAATATAAACTTTTCAATTGAACAAGGTGACTTTTTAATAATTATGGGAAAATCAGGCAGTGGTAAAACTACATTGATGAATATTTTAGGATTTTTAGATGACTTTGATGAAGGAGAATATATATTTAGTAAGCAAAATGTAACTAAGTTAAATGAAAATCAACGTTCAGAGTTTAGGAATAATTACATGGGTTTTATATTTCAACAATTCCATCTTATTGAATCATTAACAGTAGGACAAAACATAGAATTACCACTTTTGTATCAAAACAAATTATCCAAGAAACAAAGACATGAATTGGTTAAGGATCAGCTTGAGCTTGTAGGACTATCAAATAAGATAAATCAGAAGCCAAGTTTTCTTTCAGGAGGACAACAGCAGCGTATTGCTATATCAAGAGCATTAGTAAATAATCCATCTATTATATTTGCTGATGAGCCTACAGGTGCATTAGATAGTGGAACAAGCAGAGATATTATGAATATTTTAGAAAAGCTTAATAATGAAGGAAGAACAATTGTTATGGTTACTCATGATTTAGATTTAAGACCATATGGAAATAAGATTATTTCTATACAGGATGGTTTTCTTGTACAGGAGGTTTGATTATGTCAATAATCAATTTGATAAAGGCAGCAGTATTAAGTGTAAAATCTCATAAGTTGCGTGTATTTTTAACTATGGTAGGTATAATTATAGGGATCAGTTCTGTGGTTACTATATTAGCTATTGGTGAAGGTCTTAAAGCTCAAGTAACACAATCAGCCAAAGATACTTCAGTAAATAAAATAACTGTATATTTTGAAGCAGAAAATATAAATATGGATGGTTTAGAAAAAAATAGTGAACTTGAAGAGCACTTTAATAAAGGAGATTGCTTGGAGCTTAAAAAAATTGATGGAATACAAAATGTTGAACCTAATCAAGGTATGATGGGAAATAACACTATAACAGCTAATGTAACTTATTTTGATAAAAATACAACATTATTTATAAATGAGTATAATGATAAAAAATTAAATGTAGAATATGGAAGGGATTTTAGTAAAGAAGATTCTAAAATAAATTCTATTGTATTGAGTAATAAAGATGCAAAAAAACTTTTTGATCCTGTTGATAAGGCTATAGGTTCAGGAATCAATGTAAATGGAGTTATGTTTGAGGCAATAGGAGTACAGGCACCTGTTGACATAGCCTCTTTGGATATTAATTTAAGCTCTAGTACTATAGAAAAACATTCAATGGAAGAAATTAATTCTGACAAATCCTTTGACAGCATAAATATATACATCAATAGTAAAAGTAATAAAGATCAAATATTTGAAAATGTACAAAAACAACTAAAGCTTTCTCATCCAGAAGTTAAGGGTGAATATAAGCTTCAAGATCCAGAGGCAATAACAAAAGCTTTTGAAAAAATAATAAGTGGAATAACTATGTTTATTGCTTTTGTTACAGGAATTTCCTTATTTGTTGGTGGAGTTGGAGTTATGAATATTATGTATGTTTCTGTAACAGAAAGAAGAAAAGAAATTGGTATTCGAAGAGCCATAGGAGCAAAGCCAATAAGTATTCTTATGCAATTTCTATTTGAATCAATTATAGTAACAGGTATGGGTGGAATTATTGGAATACTTCTAGGGTACTTATTATCTAAAATAATAGGAGTATTTTTGCCATTTAAACCTATATTAACAATTGGCAGCTTTATTGGAGCAACATTAACTTCTGTAATTACAGGTATTGTATTTGGAATCATTCCTGCTTACAATGCTTCAAAATTAGATCCTATAAAAGCTATAAGGTAATAATTAACTCAATTTTTGCAAATATAAGGTTTTGATAAGCTAATTGCAAAAGTTGAGTTATTAATATTTAAAAGTATTACAGATCAGTATATATTTAGATGAGTTTACATATAAAATCAGTTATAATAAAGAAAGTAGTATGGAAGAGGGGATAACTTGAAAAAAGATATATTATCAGTTTTGACCAAAATACTTTATATTGTATTTATAATTGAAACTATAATTTTGATGTGGATAGTTTATAATCATATAGTTGGAAAAGTAGCCCTATACTTTGGAATATCATATATATTTTTAACTTTATTTTTAATTGTATATGTTTCCATTGTGACAATTTTTAATTTGAAAAAGTTTAAATGGTATTATGTAAGAAAAAGGGTTTTTAGCTTTTTTATTTTATTTATTGTATTTGGAGCTTTAAACTATACATTTGATTATATTTTTAGGCCTTCAGGCATGAATTTATTTAGAAATATTTCTATTGCATTAGGTTTGGCATTTGGAATTTCTTTTAGTGATGTTGTATTAAAAAAAGTTAAGTAAGTGTGTATGGTACATGTTCTGAATTATGGTATAATCTAAGTGAAAATTATAATATGCTAAAAAGGAGGAATTGTATTATGTTACATTCTGAGTATTTAATAGGAGCAATTCTCATTACCTTTGGAGTTATACTTAAATTGTTTCCCCCGGAGCATATAAATAGCTGGTATGGTTATAAAACACCATTTTCTATGAAAAATAAGGATATATGGAACGAAGGAAATCATTTTGCAGCAATTCTACTTGTATACATTGGTGCTTCATCTTTAATAGTAGCAGTAATATGTGATGTAATATATATAGGTGACTTTGATAGGGCGTTTAAGAATTCAACAACTATATCAATAATAGGACTTTTATGTTTCATACCATTAACAGAAATTCACTTAAGAAGGTTGTTCGATAAAAATGGGAATAGAAAGATGTGATTCTTATATATTAATAGATATGATAAATTAAAAAAATCAAAATTTGATTTAAATAAAAAACAGATTTTGATTTTTTATAAAATTTAAATTATCTATTTGAATTAATTAAATTTGTATTAAAATTATTAAATAGATTTTTATTATAATTTTTAGCAACTTTTTTTTGTAAGTTTGCAGCATTAGGGTTTGTTTCAGACATTAAATCCAATCTTTTAGTTTCTGCTTCTTTTTGCTTTGTTAATTTTCTGAAATTTTCTTGTAATATTTCATTAAGATCTATAGGTGAGAGCTTGCCAGGTTCCTTTTTGTATTTTGAGTCGGAATCCGAATTTGACTTTGAATTAATAGGTTCAGTAATTGCTCCACTAAAAAAATCACCGTTTTTATCAATACCAGTAACAGTAGATACTACTCTCCTACCCTGTAGAGCATACATACTTTTTAGCCAAGCTTCTGCGGCAGGCTCCCATTGAAGTTTTGCTTCTAAATCTTCTGCAGCTTTAGGGTCAGAGGCTACCTTTTTTAAATAAGTAGGGTCTATTCTAACATTTCCTAAACCCTTAACATCAGGAGGCATAAGTTTACCGGGTGCAAGACCTCCTAATCCTACTTGAAATTTTAAATTAGGAAATTTGCTGGAAAGTTCTTTAATATAATCATCTACAGAACTATTTTTAGTATTAGATGTTAATTCAGTAGTCAATTTTGAAGCAGCTGTAGTATCAGTATTTTTTGTTTCAATGTTATTATTTAAATTATAATTATAATTAGTAGATAATACTGATGTCATAAAAATTCCACCTTTCTTTAAATGTGTCTAATTAACTTTTTATCAATAATGTTAATATAATATTTGATTACTTTCTTTGTGTAGTAAATTGGATTATTTAACATTTTTAAACTAAATATTCCTATTTATTGTATCGAGTTTAAAAGAAAATACTTTAACTTAAGGTGATGAAATAGTATTGGTGCACAGTGAAAATGTTAAAAATATTTATAGCTAATGCATATAAAAAATTGCTGACAAACATATATTTTATCAGTAATTTTTTTCTTTTACATGAAGTTTATTTATTAACCAAATGAATCATATGTTTTATATAATATTTTCTATACTACTAATATAATTTTTTATGTTCAAGGCTGAACTATGTAAAAGTTGAATTTCTGATGGAGAAATAGGAAGTTTTACAATTTTTTCTACACCATTTTTCCCTAAAACTGCAGGTGTTCCCATGAAAATGTCACTTATGTCATACTCACCTTTAAAGAAAGTTGAAATAGGTAGTACTATTTTTTTATCTAAAATAATTGCTTCAATTATTTTAGAAAGACACATGGATATTCCAAAGCAGCTGTGTTCATCACAATCCCTTATATCCCAACCGGCTCTTTTAGTTTTATTTTCTAAGAAGCCTTTAACTTTTTCATCAAAATTCTTATTAGAAAATTTTTTAATGTAGTCTTTAATGGGAATATTATTTATCTTTGTCTGACTCCATAAGGCTACCTGTGAATCACCATGTTCTCCAATTACACATGTTTCAATTTGGCTGGAGTTTATGTCATAGTAATCTCCAATAAAATATTTTAATCTTGAGGTATCAAGAAGAGTTCCCGTGCCAATAATGTGATTTGAGGGAAAAGAAGAAAGCTTAAAAGCTGTGTAAGCCATAATATCTACTGGATTGGTGACAAGTACTATGATGCAATCCTTATTATATTTTATTATGTTACAGATAATTGATTTGTATATTTCAATATTATCCTTTAGTACATCTAGTCTGGAACCATTTTTCCCTGCAACTTGTCCCACAGTAATGGCAACAATGTGAGAATCTTTTATATCTTCATAGCTGCCACTTCTTACTCTAGTATTTCCAAATAATGCAGCACCATGAGAAATATCTATGGCTTTACCCTCAGCTTTATTTCTATTTCTATTTATAATAACAATTTCAGATGCAACATTACATTGCATAAGATTAGAAGCAGTTTGTCCACCAATAGAACCTGCTCCAATAATAGATACTTTTACATTTTTAATAGTCATGATATACCTCCGTAAATAGTTGTCATATATTTAATATTATTTTAATTTTACTCTTATTTTAAAATTTAAACTATATCAAATAAAAATACTTATAATGTATTTGAAGTTAATATTTTATTTTTTAACATAGTATAAATTTTATTTAAATATTATATTGCTATAGTATGCAATATCACTTTATATATGAGTAATGCATAATCTATTAGTAAAATAATTTTAAAAGAGGGAAAAGATGAGCGTAGTAATAACACCCCTTCACTATATCTATTTAATTTTTATATTTATAATTATTGCAGCTATGGCTAAGAAAAGAGACATCTCATTAATTTGCATATTGGGTATATTTTTACTTGGATTAATAGGTACAGGTTCTTTGTATCATTCTACTATGGGAGTGTTTAATAGTTTTGTTTATGCTACTAAAGAACTTATGCCGACTATATTTATTATATCAGTTATTGTTGCTATGAGTAATGTCTTAATAGAATCTGGTATAAATGAAGAAATAGTAGCTCCTTTTAAAGGAATAATAAAAAATTATTGGATTGCATATTGGGTTATTGGTATAGTTATGATGATACTTTCTTGGTTTTTTTGGCCATCTCCAGCAGTAGCTTTAATAGGAGTGTTATTCTTACCTATAGCAAAAAAGGTAGGACTTCCAGCTATAGGAGTGGCGATATCAATGAATTTGTTTGGTCATGGTGTAGCGTTGTCAGGTGACTATATAATTCAAGCAGCACCTAAGCTTACAGCAGATGCAGCAGGCATACCAGTATCTAGTGTGGTTAGTGCAAGTATTCCTTTAGTAATTACTATGGGATTAGTAACTACTATAACAGCATTTTATTTACTTAGGAGAGATATTAAATTACAAAAAATATCTACAGAATATACAATAGAAGAGGAAAGTGACGAGAAGAAACCTAATAATTTAGTAGTTCTCTCAAAGAATTTTAAGAGAATTTTGGCATTAATAACTTTGTTATTATTTGCAATAGATATATTTGTGATGTATACTGCTAAACTACAGGGAGGAGATGCTACTGCACTTATAGGTGGAACAGCTATATTTATAATGAGCTTCCTATCTATAGTAACATATAAAAATGAAGCTTTAGAAAAAATAACAAATAATCTTGTTAAAGGATTACAGTTTGGTTTTAAAATATTTGGTATAGTTATACCTATAGCTGCATTTTTTTATTTAGGAGATTCAGCTTTTACTGAAATATTTGGAAAAATATTACCAGCTCATTCTAATGGTATAGTTAATGATTTAGGTGTATGTTTAGCTAATTTAGTACCTCTTAATTCTGCAATTGCATCTACAACTCTTACTATAGTTGGTGCAATTACAGGCTTGGATGGATCAGGATTTTCAGGAATATCTTTAGCAGGTTCTGTAGCAAAGCTATTTTCTACAGCTTTAGGTGGAGGAGTAGCTACTCTTACTGCATTAGGGCAAATAGCAGCTATATGGGTTGGTGGAGGAACTATAATACCATGGGCTGTAATACCTGTAGCAGCTATATGCGGAGTGGATCCTTTTGAGTTAGCTAAGAAGAATCTAAAGCCAGTTATTATAGGTTTGATTGCTACAACAATAGTTGCCATGTTTATTATATGAATTAGAAATAATAAATATACATGAAATGAAAAATTAGAGTATTTTTTGAAGATGCTCTAATTTTTGTTAGTTTTATGAAGATGCATGCCATGTTTCTAGAAAATACATTGACTACTGTTTTTATTTTGTAGAATTATAATTGGAGAATTTATGAGTTAGAATTACTAAGGAACTTCTTACTTAGAAATTTGTGTATTAATAAGAATATATTTTGATACATTTACAAAACATATAGCAAGGCACTTTAAATATAAGGAGATTGCAGCAATGAAATTTTTCAAATCAAGATCTACAAATAATATAAATCAAAATAATGCAAGTATAAAAATTAACAAAGATATAAATGAAAATGTAAATAGAATAAAAATTGATTTTAGCGGTATTAGTGATTTTAAAATTGATTATTTCACGCTCGATAGTAACGAAGATTTTGTTTGTGCAACTATATGTATTAAAAGTTTAACTGACAAAATAATTATGAATTCATTATCGTTAGAACTTTCAAGACTAAAAATAGACTTTGACAATTCAAAACATAATATAGATTTTGATATATTAGTAAATTATTTTTCTGGTATAAGAGATTTAAAAGAGGATGATGATTATGGAAATCTTTATGCTGAGCTGCTTTTAGGTAATATTGTATTTTTAGTTAATGGATATGATAAATTTTTTTCAATAATAGCTAATACTGATGAAGGAAGAAGTATTCAGGAGGCAACTTCGCAGACAATAATAAGAGGACCTAAAGACTCATTTACAGAAAAATTAAGTATCAATGTTTTGCTTATTAGAAAGAGAATAAAAAACAAAGGGTTAAAAATGGAGAATTTATTTTTAGGAAGTATAACCAAAACAGCAGTAAATATAATGTATATTGATAAAATAGCCAAAGATGATATTGTACAGGAAATAAAAAATAGACTTAATAAAATAGAAATTGATGCTGTATTAGAAAGTGGGTATATTGAAGAATTAATTAAGGATGATAGATATTCCATATTTCCTACATTCTTAAATTCAGAAAAACCTGATTCTGTTGTTGCGGCTTTGTTAGAAGGAAAAGTAGCAATTTTAGTTGATGGAACACCTTATGTATTGACAGCTCCTGCAATTATGTTTGAATTTTTCCAATCAAGTGAGGATTATTATCATCATTACCTTATATCTTCAATGATGCGTTTTTTAAGATTTATTGCTTTTTTATTAACTCTTTTAACACCAGCGACATACATAGCAATAACAACATTTCATCAAGAAATGATTCCTACACCATTACTTATAAGTATAGCTGCCCAAAGAGAAGGCGTTCCTTTTCCAGTTTTTATAGAAACCTTAGCTATGGAGTTTGTATTTGAAATAATAAGAGAAGCAGGTATAAGAATGCCAAGAGCTGTAGGATCAGCCATTTCAATAGTAGGAGCATTAGTGCTTGGTCAGGCGGCAGTGGAAGCTGGTATTGTATCAGCTTTTATAGTAATTATTGTTTCAATAACAGCAATATCAAGTTTTGCTATACCTAATTATGAAATGTCAAATGCAATAAGGTCGATAAGGTTCATTTTGATGTTTTTAGCAGGGGCACTTGGATTATATGGTGTGTTTATGGGATTAATTATATTAGTACTTCATTTATGTAAAATAAAGTCTATAACAGTTCCATATTTAACTCCAATTGCACCAAGGGTGAAAGGTGGAAATAAAGATACATTCTTCAGATTTCCACTATGGAAAATGAAATGCAGACCAGCAGGAATTGGCAATACTATTGCTTCACGAGTAAATGAGAAGGATGCTGCAGACTTAAATCAAAAGAAAAAACCAGAATTAAGGTGATATATATGAATTTTAAAAAGATATTAATTACTTTTATTTTAATACCAAGTATATGTTTTACTGGATGTTGGAGCAGTAAAGAACTAAACACTCTTGCAATTGTTGTGGCAACTGGCATTGATAAAACAGAAAAGGGATATTTAATTTCAGAACAAGTTATAAACCCAAGAGTCATAGCTTCCCAAAAAGCAATAGATCAGTCGCCAGTTGTTTTATATACAGGAGAGGGAAGAGATTTGGAAGAAGCAATAAAAAGTATTGCAGCAAAATCACCAAGAGAAATATATAATTCACACCTTAAAATGGTGATATTCGGTAACAAGGTTGCAGAAAGTGGAATAAAGGATATAGTTGATTATTTTGCACGTGATTATCAATATCGTACTGATTTTTATTTTGCAATAGCTAAAAATAAAACTGCAAAGGAAGTTTTGGAAGTACTAACTCCTATGGAGTCCATACCTGGAATTTCTATGTATAATTCACTTAAATTATCTGGTGAGACTTGGGCAACTACAAAGTCCATAAGAATTATTGAGCTTATTAATTCTATTGTTTCTGATGGAAAAAATCCTGTTATTGCAGGTATTGATATTACTGAAGGGGAGACTTTCCCAAAATCTATAGAAAATTTAAAAGAAAGTGGAGAAATTAAAAAAATAGAATATTCTAGCTTAGGAGTTTTAAAAAAAGATAGACTTGTAGGATGGTTAAATGAAGATGAAAGTAAAGGATATAATTATATTGTTGGAGATGTAAAGAATACAGTAGATCATACATATTACGGAGATAAAGTGAAAATTACAGGTGATGTTATAGATTCCAAATCAGATATAAAAGCTTCCATAATAAATAATAAACCTGTTATTAATGTAAAAATAGATGTAAAGCAAAAGATTGGAGCAGTAGAAGGTGATTTTGATGTTTCAAAGGAAGAAAATAAAGATTTAGTAAATAGATTAAGTGAGCAAAAAATAGAATTAATATGTAAAGAAGCATTAAATAAAGCACAAAATGATTTAAAAAGCGATATCTTTGGTTTTGGAGAGGCAGTACATAGAAAAAATCCTAAGTTATGGGCAAAGATTAAAGATAAATGGGATAGTGAATTTGTACATATACCTGTTAACATTACAGTTAATGTGAAAACTAATCAGCTTGGAGAAATAACAAAGTCATTTTTTATTAAGGAGAAATAGTAATATGGCGATAGTATCTATTTTATCTGTATTGGCATTCAGCACAATATTAAGTATTGTGGAAATTCCCAAAATGTTAAGAGAAAAACTTTATAGAGAACTGTATACATTTATAGTATTGCTTGTATTTGGTACAGTACTTGCAATACTAAAAAGTCTTAATGTTGATATACCTAACCCTTCGGACTTTGTACAATGGGTGTATTCTCCTTTTAGTAGTATTATAAAAGAATTATTAAAATGAGGTGGTTACTATAAATAAAACTAGAATAACAAATCACCAGTTATTTTCACTAACGGCAAATTATTCATGTGGTACTTCTATTATTGTTGTGTCTGCTAGTCTTGCAGGAATAGCAAAACAAGATGCATGGATTTGTACAATATTAACACCTCTATTTGGTTTGTTTTTTGTCTGGATGTATTATTATTTAGCTAGTCTATATCCTAATAAATCCTATGTTGATATAATTTGTTCAGTATTTGGAAAATGGTGTGGAAGTTTTATATCTGCTGCTTTTGTGTTTATTTGTTTACTAGATGTACCACAAATTACATGGTATGTTGGAAATTTTATTAAAACACAAAGTTTAATAAATACTCCTATATATGCAGTGAACACCATTATAATTATTGCTCTTGTGATAGGAGCATTATATGGTATTGAAGCAATAGCACGTGCTTCAGAGATATTTGTTTATATTGTTTCATTTATGTTTATATTGTCACTTATGCTGGTTAGTCCTAATGCTAAGTTTGAAAATTTATTGCCCGTTTTAGAAAAGGGGATTACGCCTGCTTTAAAGGGAGCAGTTCTTTTATCAAGTTATACTACCTGGCCATTAGTTGTTTTAAATATGATATATCCACTAAATGTCAATAATATAAAAAATGCACGTAAGCCTTTATTTATAGGATATTTATGGGGATCTTTTATTATTCTCATGTATAACAGTATGTCCATTTTAGTTTTAGGCAGCAATATTGCGGCAAATTCAGCATTTCCAACATATGTTCTTGCAAAAGAAATTAATGTTGGTATTGTTTTTACTAGGATGGAAGCAATCATATCAGCAGCTTGGATTATAACATTGTTTTCTAAGGCATTACTATATTTTTATGGAGGGGTTATAGGAATTTCACAATTACTTGGACTTAAGGATTATAAAAGAATAGTAGTACCACTTGGATTAATATTTGTGGTGTTTTCTAATGTTGTTTATCCAAATAGTACATATGAAGCGGAATGGGATAGTACTACCTGGGTATTATGGATAGGTACTTTTGCTGTTGTATTGCCAATAATTATATTAATCATAAGTATAATAAAAAATAAAATGAGAGTAAAGTGACCTAATGTATTATGTAAAATTTTTTATGAGGTATTAGCATGAATAAAATAAAAATCACAAATCATCAATTATTTACATTAACTGTTAGTGCTTCATTTGGAGGCACAATTATTATATTGAATGCTGTAATAGCAAGTATATCAAAACAAGACTCATGGATTGCAGTTTTACTTACACCTGTAATAGGTATACCAATATTATGGATATATTGTTTTTTGGGAAGCAAATATCCCAATATGACATTTATAGGAATAATGAGAGAGATATTAGGGAAGTGGGTTGGATCTATTATCTCAGCAGGGTATGTATTTTTATGTATAATGACTAGTTATTGTATCCCTTGGTATATTGGCAACTTTTTAACCACTGAAGCTATGTCCAAAACACCAGTATACATAATTAACTTAATATTTGTATTTGGGATTGTAATTGGAGTACTGTACGGCCTAGAAACAATTGCACGAGCATCTGAAGTATTTATATTTGTTTCTTCTTTTTTGTTTATCATTTCAATGCTTTTTGTATTGCCTAATGCTAAGTTTGAAAATTTGCAACCTGTGCTTGAAAATGGTATTATTCCAATTTTAAAGAGTGCAGTTTTTTTGATATGTTATCTTACATTTCCTGTTATTAGTATAATGATGATCTATCCAATAAATACTAATAATACAGTAGAAGCTAGAAAATCGATTTTAAAAGGATATATATGGTCGTGCTTTTTGTTTTTTATTGCTATGTTTATGTCAATATTAGTGTTAGGTAGCAAAATAACATCTGTAGTACAGTATCCTACATATTTGCTTGCTAAGGAAATAAATGTTGCCATTGTATTTACTCGTATGGAATTTATAATTGCTGGAGTATGGATTACTACAGAGTTTATGATAAATATAATATTTTTTTATTCTGGGATAACAGGACTTTGTGAATTATTAGGATTAAAAAATTATAGGATGTTAGTTATACCACTTGGGTTAATTGTATCAATAGTATCAGAATTTGTTTATAAAGATACTATTTATCAAGGAAAGTTTAATGCTTTTGGATGGGCTCCTTATGGTATGACATATGGTCTTATTATCCCGGTTTTGTTAATTATTGTTTGGAAAGTAAAAAATATGTTGTACAAAAAAATTTAAAGCATGAGGTAATTCAGTAATTATGATTGATGGAATTTAGAAACACAATAAGCAAAAATAAATGTAATTAAAGGTGAAATATAACATAATATTGCATAAGGAGCATAGGCTGTAGTAGGAATTCCAGTTGTTATAAATATAAATAATGAATTTACATTCCATGGAATAAGGGGAGCAATAATTGCACCGGTGTCAGCCATAGTTCTAGCTAAAGTAGAATTATTAATCCCTAGCTCTTTATATTTATTGCTTAAAAGTTTTCCAGGAAGTATTATGCCAACACTTTGATCACTTATGGCTGTTAAGGCACCGCTTATTAATCCTGTTTTCAAAATAAGTTCTTCACTTGATTTAATTTTAAAAGTTATTTTCTTAATTATAGGAATTATAAGCCCAGTTTCTTGAAATATGCTGCTTAAACCAACTGCACCTGCTATTATAAGCAGTACAGGTATCATAGACACCATACCGCCGCTAACTAATACTGTATTTAACTGAACAGAATTGGTATTTATACTGTAACCACTTAATACAGCTGTGATAATATGATTAAAGTTTGTCTTTTGAAAAACAATAGAAACAACTATTCCAGCAATTAATGCTAAAAATACTGATTTTAACATTTTAATTCCTAAAAATGACATGATTATAATACTTAAGGGCAGAAGAAATATTAAAGGTGAAACAACAAAGTTTTTATCAATAGCATATATAAATGTATCTATATTAGAATTTGCAGCAACTATACTGTATTTTTTTCCTATAAGATAATATATTGATGCAGATATAAAATAAGTTGGAATTAATGTCTTTAGTATGGATATTATGGCTTCCTTATAGTTTATTTTTACAGTTTCAAGGGTAAGATTAAAAAGATTTGATAATGGAGAGCTTTTATCTGCTATAAAAGCTCCTGAAACTATGGCCCCTAAAAGAATATAATTGGGTATACCAAATATTTTTGATAGTGCTAATAATGCAATTCCTATACTGCTTATGGTTCCAAATGCCGTACCCATAAATATTGATACTATTGACGTAAGTACAAAAGCAGAAAGTAGAAAATTTGTACCCTGCATATATTTAAGTCCATAATACAGCATAGTTGGTACAACTCCAGAAGACATCCATATGGAAACCATGGCTCCAATTAGAAGCATTAAAATAAAAAGAGATTTACATTCATAAAGTCCTTTTTTTATCATGTTTAAAAGCTCAATTATTGAAAAGCCGCTTTTTACACACAAGTATATGGAAACAATTATGCTAGCAGCAAAACCATAAAATAAGGATACATTTAATATAATACAGCTAGTGATTGAAATAAGGGTAAATATTAAAATGATGTAAGTGTATTTTTCGGAAATTTTATTTTCATTCATGTACTATCCCACCAATCCTTTCTAAATGAAAATTTTAAGAATTTAATCATTGATTAAGCCGTTCCAGTATATCTCCCATGAAACTTTAAATTTTTGATTAAATCTTTCAATTCCTCCATACATTAATGCTACCAGTAGTCCATCCAAAATAGTCAAAAAAGAAAGGGTAGATCTTTCAGCTTTTTGTGAAAAAGCTTCTTCACTTAAAAATAATTCATTTAGTAAATTTTCAAGTTCTGAAAAGTATAACTTGAAATTATAAACCACTTCTTCTCTTAAATGAACTGGCGGCATATAAGCCATACGCAGTACAAATTTCATATTGCATTCTTCATTGTTTACATATCGTTCTTTAAACTTTAATATAAAATCTTCCAAATAGCTTTTTAAGTCAGAATGATAATGAGAAAAAAACTGATGTAAAAATTTAGTTTCTTCGTCAATAACTTCTTTCATAACTGTAAGAAATAGTTCATCCTTACTTTTAAAATGAGAATAAATTGATTGCTTTTTTATTCCAACTTCTTGAGCAATATCAGAAAGTGAAGTGCCATCGTAACCTTTTTCTGTAAAGTTTAGTAGAGCAGCTTTCTTTATTTCCTTAATGGTCATTTAAGTTCCTCCTTACGACCGTTCGTAAATTTATTTCATAATATAATAAATATTTGGAAAAGTCAACCTTAAAAATGTTAATATTTGTTGTTAAGGTAGACTTATGGTTACAGAATATATGATGTAGTTTGCATTAAGTAATGTTAATAATATAAATATTTTTAATTAGGGAAACACAAAATAAAAATATGTATTTATTTAAAGAAATAATAAGGAAGTGAAGTTATGGATAAAAATAAATGTATTAATAATAGTGGCTTAATATCAAAATCCTACTGCCTTGATTCAACTTATGAAACAAAATTTACCTTTGAAGGTGATATTATAGAAGGTCCAGCAGTAACAAGATTAAATCACTACGGTGAAGGAAAAAATACTATTGATTCAAATGTATTTTAGATATGTTTTACAATATTAAAAGAAAATAAAATTAAAGTATGATAAAAGGTGAAAATAGTATTTTAAGCTAAAGTTCACCTTTTATTTATAAATTTATAGGGTTACTTAAAAAGTATATTTGAAATTTCTTCATAACTTCTACATAACTATTATGTATATTATAATCATTAAATATGTTTGTACTATAAGGAATACACCTATATGTACTTATTAAACAAAAATATAAAAATTTCATAGTAATAATATACTAATGAGGTGAATTTATGAGTATAAAAAATATAAGATTAAAAGTATATAATATGACATGTACATCTTGTGAAAAAAGTATAGAAAGAACATTAAAAAGATTAGTAGGAGTTTTTAATGTTAAAGCCAATTATAATGAACAATGCGTAGAAATAGAATATGACTCTGAACTTTGCAGCTTAAAGGATATAAAAAACTCTATACATAGTGCAGGTTATAGCACTGAAAAATCTTCTAATCTAGGGATTGCTGGAATATTAATAGTGGTGCTCACTATTATTTTTATAGGTAATTCTACTGGTGGTTTTGATATGAACAACATGCTTAAAGGAGCCACATATTTTGTACTCTTTGTAGTGGGAGTGCTTACTTCTATACATTGTGTAGGAATGTGTGGTGGAATAATGATTTCTCAAAGTTTATCCAATGAGAGTACTAATAAATTTCAAGCAATTAAACCTGCACTTCTCTATAATATTGGAAGAGTAATATCTTATACAATATTAGGTGGAATTATTGGTGCTTTAGGATCTATACTTTCACTATCTATAAAAACTCAAGCTGCTCTTCAAATTTTTGCTGGTTTATTCATGATTATTATGGGATTTAACATGGCTGGCTTTGGTTTATTTAGAAGGCTTCAAATAAGACTTCCTTGGAACTTTTGTTATTTAAAAAATAAACCTAAAACTCCACTTATTATAGGAATTTTAAATGGATTAATGCCTTGTGGACCTCTTCAAACTATGCAATTATATGCACTTGGTACGGGTAGTGCTGCTAAAGGTGCAATTTCCATGTTTATATTTGCTTTAGGTACAGTGCCTTTAATGTTAACTTTTGGCACAGTTTCAGGACTATTGAATAGAGGATATACTAAAAAAGTTTTAAAATTTAGTGGAGTCCTTGTAATAGTTTTAGGGCTTATAATGGGTAATAGAGGTTTATCTTTAGCGGGAGTAAATGTAGCTGAAACTATAATTTCTCCTTTAACTGGAAATAATGAATCACTTGCAGCTAGTTACAATAGCACAAAAGCTGTTTTAAATGATGAAATCCAAGTTGTGAATATTACTGCAGATGGAAATGGATATACACCTAATGTTATATATGTAAAAAAAGATGTACCTGTTAAATGGACAATAGATGGAAAACAAATTAATTCTTGTAA
Source organism: Clostridium drakei (assembly GCF_000633595.2). Taxonomy (GTDB): domain Bacteria; phylum Bacillota; class Clostridia; order Clostridiales; family Clostridiaceae; genus Clostridium_AM; species Clostridium_AM drakei. The sequence goes on from NZ_JIBU02000060.1 coordinate 22,975, forward strand.
CAATGTAATTATAGTACCAGCTTTGAATATAAAAAAGCAGCTTGATAATGGTGAAAATATAATAGAATTTACACCAAAGGATAAAGATATAAATTTTAGCTGTTGGATGGGTATGATAACAGGAGTAATTCGAGTAGTGGACAACCTAGATTCTGTTGATACATCTAAACCAGATCCTTCTGCTCCACCAACTGGTGGAGGAAATTGCTGCAGTTTTATGTCTGGCGGCAATTCAACAAATAAGCAATAAACTCTAAGTATATATAGAATATACATAAAATAGCCTAATGAAAAATTGCTTTAATCATTAGGCTGTTTTTAAAATGTTAATTAATTGCCTTAAATCTTATAGTAAATATAGATCCTTTCCCTTCTTCGCTTTCAACGTTAATTGAAGCTGAATGTAAAGTTAAAATATCCTTTACTATGGTTAAACCTAGTCCGCTCCCTTCAATTTTATTTCTACTTTTATCTCCTCTATAAAGTCTTTCAAATATAAAAGGTAAATCTTCCTTCCGAATTCCCATTCCAGTATCTCGTATAACAACAATAATTTCTTCTTTTACTTTAGTTAAATTAACCCAAATTTTTCCGTTAATATTTGAAAATTTTATTGCATTAGATAGAATGTTAATAAATACTTGTTTTAATTTATCTGTATCTCCAAATATATTATAGTTTTTACCTGATTTAGTATTGAAGATTAGTTCTATGTTTTTTTCATTTAATGCAATTGAAAAATCATCACATATTGAAGATAACAGCTCATTTAAAGGTACTTTTTCCTTATTAATAGAAATTGTTTCTGACTCAAATTTTTTTAGGGTATTTAGATTATTTAAAAGTTTACCAAATCTAATAACTTCATCATTTAAAGCTTCTAGTTGTTCTGTATTTACAGGGAAAATTCCATCAATCATAGCTTCTAAGTTATTTTGAAGAATATTTAATGGAGTTCTTATTTCATGAGATATGTCAGAAATTAGTCTTTTTCTTAATAGGTCTTGATGCTTAAGTTTTTCCCCTAAAGTATTTATGCTGCTTTTAAGTTTTTCAATTTCCAATATGTCTGTTTTTACACTAGTTCTAGAATTATAATCTCCATTAGATAGGTTTACAGATATATTAGATACTTCTCTTATGGGAACTGAAAATTGTTTTGAAATATAAAGGCTTATAATTATTACAATGAGAAGACTTAAAAAGATACTAGCACCAATTCCCTTATTAATGGATAACTTAAAATTTATGTCTTCAGTAGATAATAATACTGAAGAATATTGGCCTATTTCTACATATCCAACAATACTTCCATTATATTTAATTGGAAAACTGTTTGTAATATAAACACCACTTTTATTACTTAAAGCTTTAAAATGTTCTTTTCCTTTAATGTCCTTTGGGTCCATCATCCAGATTGTTTTTTTATTTGAATCCAGGAGAGTTAAGCAATAATCACTCATATATGCTTCATGCCTCATTTCATTTCCCGAATTTGATGTCCATTTTTTATCACTTTTATAAACTTCTTCGAAGTACTGCACTATTCTATTATTCCTCTTATTTTGAATATCTACCATATACTTATTGAATTTATTGTTTATTGTAACATTTACAAAAATAGCAGTTAGAAGTGCAGCTAATACAGAGCAGATTAAAATTATAATACTCAGTTTTTTTCTAATACTATACATTAGCTCTCACCACCAAACTTATAGCCAAGTTTCGTAACTGTTAGTATATACTTAGGATTTTTATTATCTTCTTCTATTTTTTTTCTTATATTTTTTATATGAACATCTACTGTTCTATCAAAACCTTCAAAATCCATACCGAAAACCCTATCAATTAATTGTTCTCTAGTAAGAACTTTTCCTTTATTTATTGCAAGAGCGTATAAAATATCAAATTCATTAGGAGTTAGAGAAACTTCATGACCTTTAACTTTTATAATTCTGCCATCTTTGTTAATTTCTAAATTTCCATTATCAAAGGATAAAATGGAACTATTATTTGATACCAATCTTCTAAATAGGGAATTAACTCTTGCAACCAATTCCCTTGGACTAAAAGGTTTAACCAAATACTCATCAGCACCAGTATTAAGACCTTCTATTCTATCTTCTAATGCAGATTTAGCAGTAACCATAAATATATATACATCAGATTTATTTCTTATAATTTTACATATTTCTTCTCCTTGAATATCTGGCAGCATTAAATCAAGTATTATCAAGTTAAATTCAATTGAATCAAATAATTCCAAAGCTTTTAGCCCAGTAGTTGATGTATATACTTCGTAACCTTCTTTTTCTAAATAAGCCTTTTGGACATTAGATATTTTTTCTTCATCTTCTACTATAAGAATTTTATTCATATTAGTCACCTCAAGTCATATTAATATACTATTCTTTATAATAGCTAAATTTTATAAAGATTATATGTAGATTATAAAATTTATAGTAACTTCCTATGCAGCACAATATAAAATCTTCATATACTTAACTTATAGTATATATAAATTAAAAACTTTAATCTATAGATTTAGTATTATCAAGTCGATAAGAGGCGAGAGGACAATTGAGATAGGACAGTGAAGGCGGATTTTTCTCTGCTGCACTACAAAAAAATCCTTAATTTAAAAGAGACTCATCTTCATTGTCCTCTGAAAAGTTGAGAAATGAACAATTTAATATGTAATCACATAAGATGATACTGTATGAAAATATAGAAATTGGAAATGATTCATGGTAAATATGGTTAAATGTGATAAAATACAAAATGAAGGAAGTGGAAAATTTTGAAAAAAGGTACTTTTACTAGTTATGAAATTAGCTTTATTGTAAGTTTAAGTATTGCAATGGCTTTAAGACAGCTTGCTATGGTTATGATTCTTCCGTTCATGTCTGTGTATGGTAACACATTATTGTATAATACACCAGTACTGGTAGGTATAGCTCTTGGAATATATGGTTTGATTCAAGGGATTATGCAGATGCCTTTTGGCAGTTTAAGTGATAGAATTGGAAGAAAAAATGTACTTACCATTGGGTCACTATTTTTGGCATCAGGACTAGCATTAGCTGCAATAGCGGATAATATATATCTTCTTATAATAGCAAGAGCTCTGCAAGGCATAGGAGCAATTGCTGCTGTTTGCTTTTCTTGGATTGGTGATAATATTCCAGATGAAAAAAGAAATCAGTCAATGAGTATTGTTGGTATGTTTAGTGGATCTGCAGCGGTAATAGGATTTGTTGGAGGCCCATTTTTATATAATATAATTTCAGTTCCTAAAATGTTTGCAGGTTGTTCAGTATTAGTATTTTTGTCATGGATTTATATAGTTATATTTATTAAAAAAGATAAAGCTAAAGAAGCACATTAAGAAAGAAATAAAGTAGACTATATAGGATTATTGAAAAATAAGTTATTTACAAAGCTGTCCATTTCAGGTTTTATTATAAGTTATACTATGGTAAGTATTTTTTATATTATTCCTCAATTATTAGAAAAAAGTGTTGGTGTAGCTTCTATGTGGAAAGTATTTTTACCAGCCACTTTAATAGGTATCATTGTTATGAGTATTTTTTCAAAGCAAGCAGACAAAGGAAAATTGTCACAAGCAGCACTTATTTCTTTTATAAGTATTTTAATTGGGGGAGTATGTCTTTTCTTTACTAATTTTTATAGTATTCTCATAGGAACAACCATCTTCATGGCAGGATATATGAGTCTTAATGCACTATTACCAGGGAGTGTAACAAAGCTTTCTACCAAGGATACCAGAGGAACTGTTACCGGTGTTTATAACACAATACAATTTGTTGGTTCATTTGTAGGGGGATCATTAACAGGTTTATTGTGGGGGATAAATAACCATTTACCAACTGTATTTATTATTATGATAAGTATATTAGGATGTATTATTGTTAGAAAATTGGAGTTTAAAGACAATGATGTACCTGCTCATTAAATAAATTTACTAATTACTTTTGTATAGGTAATTCTATAATGAAAGTTGTACCATTACCATCTGCGCATTTTACGTAAATAGTACCGCTGTGCAGTTCTATAATTTTCTTTGTAATTGGAAGTCCCAAGCCATTTCCATGTGTGGCATGAGAAGTGTCTCCCTGATAAAACTTATCAAAAATGTGCTTCTGTGTTTCCTCATCCATTCCAGGGCCGTTATCACTTATGCTAAAGCGAATTGAGTCATTATACTTATGCAGACTCATATGAATTAGAACATGTGCATTGGTAAACTTAATTGCATTATCAATAAGATTAATCCACACCTGGCTAATCAAATCTTCATCACCAGTAAAATTAATTTCTTCGCACTCAAAATCAAAAGAAGGGTCTTTTGTGCTCCATTTTTGTGCCATGATTGCAATACACCTTCTAATCTGTTCTGTCAGGTTATATTCTTTTGAGTTTGAGATAATGACCTGGTTTTCAATTTTGCAGATATTCAGCACATTTTTAGATAGCTCTACCAAGCGATCGGATTCACTGATTATGATGTCAAGATATTCATTATGTTCTTCCTCTGTTAAATCACCATATTTCAACATTTTGGCAAAACCACGCATTGATACAATAGGTGATTTGAATTCGTGGGAAAAGTTGTTTACGAAATCAGAACGTAAAATTTCGATGCTGCTAAGTTCCTCCGCCATATGATTAAAACTTTTGCTAAGCTGTTGTAGTTCCGGGATGCCTTTAAGATTAATTCGCGTGCTGAAATCCCCTGCTGCAAGAGCATCTATTGCTATCATAATTCTACGAATTACCTTTAAAGGAATCCTGCCGAAAATAAATGATAATATTGTCCCAAGTAGCACACTGATTACAGCAAAAGTAAAGGACATACGAAGAGGATTGGCTGAAAGATGGAATTGAATTATTCCATTACTCCTTAATAATAGAAGGATAAATATAATAGATGATGCAGACAGTATAATAAGAAATACAAGTCCTACAAAAATCATTGTTAATCGCCAGTAAGACGTTTTTTTACTCAACATTCTTCACCGCCTTATATCCAACACCTCGTATAGCAACAATATCAAATTCAGGATAGCTGCTAAATCTTTTACGTAGTCTTGTAATATGTACGTTAACAGTGGTATCCACAGACTCTGAATCCATCCCCCATATTTCATCCATTAGTTGAAGACGGGTGAAAATATAATCAGGAGTAGAGAGCAATCTATAAAGCAGCTGAAATTCCTTCTTTGGAAGGGTATGTTTTTCATCTATCCGTGTAACAGTAAAAGCATCACTATCTAGTATAACTTCGCCAATCTTAAGTATATGTTCACTTGCTTCCTTTGCCCGCCTAAGCAAGGCTTTAATACGCCAAAGCAGTTCTTCTTCATCTGCTGGCTTTGTCATATAATCATCTGTTCCAGATTTAAATCCTCTGATTTTATCTGCAGTAAGCTGCTTAGCCGTAAGCATTAAAATAGGAATCATAATTCCACTTTTTCGTATAGTTTCAGTAAATTCATATCCATTCATTTCTGGCATCATCACGTCAAGTACAATTAAATCAATATGAACTTGATCTAAGATCTCTAATGCAACAGTTCCATTATGTGCTAAATGTATTTCATATCCAGCATGGCTGAGAATTGCCTTCATCAATCTAGCCTGGCTTTTATCATCTTCTGCAACTAAAATTTTAAACATTATGATACCTCCTGTTCTTTGAAATAATTATAACATGGGAAAAAAAACTTAAAATTAACTGACAGTGAAATTATTATAATTTATCTTTGTTTATAATTTGTTCATATTTCTAACCTCTGAGTTAATTTTTAGTTTTTCATGTTGCCATATAATGTCGATTATGATCAGTTTAACAAACCAATCATAAAATTTACATTAAGCTTATTGAAAAAACTAGAGTGAAAATTAATTTTAATAAATATATAAATAATTTGCATTTATTTTAGGAGGAAAAAAATGATTAAAAGAAAGAAGTTAATTTGTATAATAATTGCTTTAGCTGCTGTTGGAACTATCTCAGTTGGAATAAGAACTTTTTCAAGTAAAGCAAAAAATAATTCAGCTATTTCCACAGCTAATATGAATAAAGCTGCTGTAAAAGTAATTAAGGCTAACACAAATACAGTTGCAGATAGTGCAGCCTTTAATGCTTCACTTGAGGCATCTGAAGAAGGAACTATAAGTAATAAAGTAGGAGGGAAGGTTACACAAGTTTCCTTTGAAAATGGACAAAGCGTGTCATCTGGACAAGCTTTAGTAAAGTTAGATGATACTGATGTAAGAAACAGCATAAAGTCTAGTGAAGCACAAGTTGCTGCTGCACAAGCTCAATTGAATTCTTCAGAGAGTTCAGCAAACTCTTCACAAATAGGAATTAATAAGCAGCAAACAAATTTAGAAAGTGCCCAGAGAAATTATGATAGAATGAAGGCTCTTTATGATCAAGGTGCAGAAACAAAAGTTGATCTTGAAAATGCAGAAACACAGCTAAAAAATGCACAAACTGATTTACAGACAGCTAGGGCTAATGCGGAGTCATCAGGCCTTTCTTCAGATGCACAAAGAGCTAATATACAAAAAGCACAAACAGATTTGAACACTCAAAGAGAATCACTGAAAAATACAACTATTACAGCTCCAATTAGTGGAGTTGTCAGTGGAAAAAATGTTACTGTAGGTCAATATATAAGTCCTGGAACAGTCATTGGGAAAGTAGAAAATATATCGTCAATAAATGCTGTTATTGAAGTGAAAGACAGTGATTTAAATTATGTAAAATTAGGAGCAAAGGCTAAATTTAAGTTGAGCAATGAAGATTCAAAAGAGTATGATGGAGTCGTTAAAAGTGTTGATGGAGCAGCAGATCCTCAATCTAGAATATTTAAATGTAAAATTCAGATTGACAATAAAGATGGAAAGCTTAAGCCTGGTGTTTTTGGAAAGATAAAAATTGTTAAGGATGAAAATAAAAAAGCAATTACATTGCCACTAAAAGCACTGGGAGGTAGTGAAGGAAAATATTACGTTTTTATAAATAATAATGGAGCAGCAAAAAAACAAAATATAACTGTAGGAGAAATTAGTGAAGATACAGTAAAAATAAAGTCTGGAATAAAAGATGGAGATAATGTTATTTGTACTAATATAAGCACTTTGCAAGATGGTGATGCTGTAAAAGCATTAGCAGAATAGGAGTTGAAGTTTAATTATGTTTTTATCAGATGTTAGTTTAAAAAGACCTGTATTTATCACTGTAATTATTATTGCTTTATTGGCATTAGGTGCTATTAGTTATATAAATTTACCAATGGATCAGCTTCCAGATGTTGATATGCCAACGGTATCTGTTAGGATAACTCAAAATGGAGCAGATCCAGATCAAATTGAGTCAAAGATAACAAAAAAAGTAGAAGATGCAGTAAGTCAAATATCGGGAGTGAAGCATGTTAGTTCAACTATAACAGAAGGAGTTTCAAGTACTACTATTTCCTTTGAACTAGAAAAGCCTTCAGCTGAAGCAATGCAAGAGGTAAAAGATAAGTTATCTAATATTAAAAACAGCCTGCCAAGAGATATTGATGACCCTGTAGTTTCCAAATATGACGCCAGTGCATCAGCTATTTTTTCTTTTGCTGTAACTAGCTCAATGTCTAATAAAGAGTTATCACAGATAGTAGATGATAACATTGTGAAAAAATTGCAAACCATAAATGGTGTTGGAGCTGTAAGTATCTCTGGTGAAGAGGAAAAAGAAGTTCATATAAAACTAAATAAAGAAAAAATGAATTCCTTAAATATTACAGTTTCAGAACTTACTAATGGTTTAAGTGCTGATAATATTAGTCTATCCAGTGGTAAAGTTTCTAGTGGAGATACACAAATAAGCTTAAAAACTGATTCTTCTATAAAGAAGGTAGATGATTTTCTTAATGTTTTAATTACCAAACGTAATGGTAGTGAAATTAAACTTGGAGATATTGCAACCGTTGAGGATGGAAGTAAAGAAAAAAGTAGTTTATCTTTTTATAATGGTAAGGAAGCAATTGGTATTGATATTGTCAAACAATCTAATTCAAATACAGTGCAAGTAGCTAAGGATGTAAAAAAAGAAATTGAAAGCATAAAAAAAAGCTTGCCATCAGGGGTTAAAATTAACCTTGTAGCAGATAATTCAACATCTATAATTGATTCAGTTAAAGATGTTCAGCAAACAATGATAGAAGGATGTATACTTGCGGTAATTGTAGTTTTTATATTTCTTAAGAATATTGCCAGTACTGCAATTAGTGCAGTTTCTATACCTGTATCCATAATTACTACTTTTGCAGTAATGAAATTTATGAATTTTACACTTAATACAGTATCACTAATGGCGTTATCCCTTGCTGTTGGATTACTTATTGATGATGCTATAGTTGTTATCGAAAATATCGTGCGTCATCTTAATATGGGTAAAAGTCCAATTCAAGCAGCAAAGGATGGAACTTCAGAAATAGGACTTGCAGTTATAGCTACTACTCTTGCCATAGTAGCGGTATTTCTTCCTATTGCTATGATTAATGGTATGGTAGGAAAGTTCCTTGTACAATTTGGACTGACCGTTGCTGCCAGTGTTTTGGTTTCACTATTTGTAGCTTTTACCTTGGTACCAATGCTTTCTGCAAAGAGTTTAAGCAGTAAAGAAAAGGAAGTTCCTATAATAGGAAAGTATTTAGAAAGATTTAATAATTCTTTTGATAACTTATCTAAAGCTTATTCTAAATTGTTAAAGTGGGCACTAGATCATAGAATTGTAACTTTAATGATACCAATAGGGTTATTAGTATTAAGTTTGCTTTTAGCTACACAATTGAAGACAGGCTTTGTTGCTGCAACGGATAATGGACAAATAGCAATAACAGCAGATTTGGATGCAAGTTCCACTCTGGATAATGCTTCAAAGATTGATAAAGATATGGAAGCTGTTATTAAGAAGAATAAAACTGTACAATATATATCTTCTACAGTTCAATCAAATAAAATTAAACTTAATGTAAAAATTTCAGATAAGAAAGATAGAAAAGATAGTATTGATGAAATTATAGTAAAGATGCGACAGGATTTAGTTAATATTCCAGGAATTAATTTATCAATTAACTCAGCTGGTGGTTCTACAGGCTCAGGTAAGTCAGTTCAATATCATGTTCAAGGTTCAGATTTTCAAAAACTGCAAAAATATGCTTTAAAGGTTGAAAAGGTAATGAAGAATACCACTGGAGCAGTAGATGTAGGCATTACTTATACATCTGGAAAACCAGAAGTGAAGCTTGAAGTGGATAGAGATAAAGCTGCTGATTTAGGAGTAAATCCAAGTACAGTTTCTAGTACATTGAACACTCTATTTAATGGGACTGTAGTAAGTCAGTATGAAACTGAAAAGGATAGATATGATGTTCGTATGCAGCTTGAAAAAAATGATAGAAAAGATTTTGATAGTTTACAAGGAATTTATGTGACCAGTACAAGTGGTAAAATGATTCCTATAGATCAAGTAACTAAAAAAGTATTCTCTACATCTTCGTCTACTATAAATAGGTATGATAAAGAAAGAGAAATTCAATTAAGCGCAAATTATGCTCAAGTAGCAGAAAGTGATTTTACTAAAGCATTTAGTAATAAACTAAAAAGTGAAGCACCTATGCCCAAGGATATAAAGTTAAGTGCTGGAGGAAGTCAAGACCAAATGGCAGAAAGCATGGGAGGTTTAGCTCAAGCGCTTCTTATGGGGGTTCTATTTATATTCCTTGTAATTGCAGCTCAGTTTGAAAGTTTTGTAGACCCACTTGCTATTTTACTTTCGCTGCCACTAGCTCTTATCGGTGCAATCTTAGGCTTACTTATTGGCAATAAAGAATTAGATATGATGTCTGCAATAGGTGTTATCATGCTTATGGGATTAGTTACTAAAAATGCAATTTTACTTATTGATTTTGCAAAACAAAATTATAGTAAAGGAATGAATTTAAAAGAAGCTTTAATAAATGCTGGTCATACACGTTTAAGACCAATTATTATGACTTCTTTAGCAATGATTTTTGGTATGATTCCTACAGCAATAGCTTCTGGTGCAGGATCAGAACAACGTGCACCTATGGCTTTTGCAATTATTGGAGGATTAATTACATCTACATTATTGACATTATTATTTGTGCCAGTGGTATACACATATTTGAATGATTTAAAACTATTCTTTAGAAAAAAATTTGCAAAAGGTTAGTGAAAAAATATTTAGAATTTAAATGGCTATATCTAGGTTATAAAACTTAGATATAGTCACTTTTATATAAATTTATTTATATTGGGTAGTCCTGCTGCAGAACCTCTTTATATACAAATACAATAGATTAATGAATATTTTTCTTATAAAAAGAAAAAAATATGGTGTAATTAAACTTAAAGAACTATATGAGGAGGAATATATTACGAAGGATAATTTAAATCAATTACATATTATAGAAATAGATAAAAAGCAATTTAGAGTAATGGTAAAGAATATAACTATTGAGGATTATTTCATTATAACTAATGAAGAGGACGAATTTTATACTAGAGTAAAAAATCAAGTACAGTATATGAAATCAAAATTTATTTTTTATGATGGAATTGAATTCGATGTATTAGTAAATGAGAAAAATAATAGTATCATTTTAATTAAATCGGGAATTTTTTGGAAGGAAGTATATGAAGAGTATAAAAGTAAATATATTAAAGATATATCAATTTATAATTAATACATCTAATAAAAAAGTTGATATACAAGTAAAAGCTATAGGATAATAATTGTACTATAGTTTTTATTTATATATAAATTCAATTTTATTTAGCAGAAATATATACATTATAAAATCTGGCAACATTGTACAAGTATTATCCATATAATATTACTGAGCAAAAGATAAATATAGAAAAAGCTAGTTTATTTTTTTATTGAAGTTAATGGAGTAAAGGTGTCATTTAGCCTTTACTCTTTTTTAAAAAATTAAACTAGCTATTTTTATAAAATGATTTAACATTGTTGTAAATGAATTCTATTATTAAAGGTTAATAAACTTTGATATTAATTTTATTTATGCATATATAAATAATGAATTGTAATCGTAAACATATATTAAAGCGTGAAATTTGCGATTTTATAAGAGTTTACAGAAATATATCAATAAATAGAAAAAGTAGTTTATGTTAAAAGATGTTAAAACATGTTGAAGTTTATTTATATTTAATGTAAAATTTAAATGGATAATAAAATAGTTCTAAATATTTTATTAAAATTACATAATGGGGGGACAACTTAATGAAAAGTAATACAAAAACTCTAAAATTTAAAGTAACATTAAACTCCATATTAGTAGTGCTTTTAGTTACAATAGTACTTGCAATTGTGTCGTACAGCATAATTAGCAAAAGATTAGATGCACAAATAAAAATGGATGGAAACAATTTTGTAGATGAGGTTGTTTCAGAAATTCAAACTAATAGTTCAGTGCTTAAAAATTTAGATAGTCTTTTAGGAGAAAAAATTAAAACTACAGCTTATTTAGTTGGACAAAATCCAACTTCACCAAATGAATATTTAAAGCAAGTAGCAAATGATATTCAGGTGCAGGAAATAGACATATCTGATCCTCAGGGAGTAATAATTTATTCCAATCTTCCAGCTAATATTGGATATAAATATCCAGAAGATCATCCTGTACAATCAGTTCTTAAAGGACAAAAAAACGAGCTTATTGAAGCTGTAAGAAAGAGTACAAATTCAGCAGACAATAATTATTATAAATATGGATGTGTAGCTTTAAAAAGTGGAGGAATTGTACAAGTAGGGGTTATTGCTAATGAAATTGAAAAATTAAATAAAGAAGTAAGTGATAATAATTTAGTAACTAAATTAGGTAAAAAATCAAATGTTGTATTTGCATTAACCTTTGATAGTAATTTAAAAGCTTTAGCACATAGCGATAAAAGCAGAGTTGGAATTGCATTAACAGATGAAGGAAGTAAGGAAGCAATAAATGGTAAAGCACATAGTTCTGTGTACAAGTATAAAGGCATAGATGTATACGATGTTATAGTTCCTGTAAAAGATGCTAATGGAAAAGTAATAAAGGCTGTGGATGTGGGGATTTCACTGCAAAATAAAAACCAAGCATTAGTTAGTGTTATATTAAGCTTTACAATAATATCTCTTCTTGCTTTTATAATAGGTTCAATTTTATTGAAGTCATTAATAGGCAAAAATTTAAAACCTTTAGCTAATTTAGCAGAAGGAGCAGAAAATGTCTCACAAGGTGATCTTACAAAGAATATAGAAGTAAAAACTGAAGATGAAATAGGTAAGCTTGGACATAGCTTTAATAATATGATTGAAAAACTTAGAAGTATGACTACAAATATTACTAATGTATCACAAAATGTAGAAAGTTCAACAAAATCAATTTTAACATCTTCACAGCAGGTTTCACAGGTGTCAGAAGAAATTGCTACTTCTATACAGCAGGTTGCAGATGGATCAGAAAAGCAAGTTACAGCTACAGATGAAATATCAAAGGCTATGAAAAATGTAGTTGATAATATAACAAGTATAAAAGGTCAAGTTGTTAATGTGGTAAAGGCTTCTGAAGAAGTGAATAAGCTTGCAGTAGATGGAAGAGAAAAAATGGATACTATGTTTAAACAAATTAATACTGTAAAAGATAGTGTTAATTATTCATCAGGCGTAATAGCTGAACTTCAACAGAATTCAAAGGAAATAGGAAACATTGTAGAAATAATAGATGGAATAGCAGATCAGACTAGCTTACTAGCACTTAATGCTTCTATAGAGGCAGCTAGAGCGGGAGAAGCAGGAAAAGGTTTTGCAGTGGTTGCAGATGAAGTAAGAAAGTTAGCAGAAGAATCTATGACATCTTCAAATAATATTAAAAATTTAATTAATGATACTCAAGAAAAAACTAATAAGGCACTTTTATCAATAGAAGAAGGCAGTAGAGAATCTGAAAAAGGATCAACTACAGTGAAGGTAGTTGGGGAATCCTTATATAGAATTTTAAAATCATTTGATGAAATAAGAAATAGCTTGGAAAAAGTTAATGATATGATTACAAGTTCAAAGGAAACTATTGATAGGGTAGATGAAAATGTAAATGAAATACAGGATGTTACAACAAATACAGCAGCAAATACAGAAGAGGTAGCAGCATCTTCAGAAGAACAAACAGCAGTACTTCAAAGTGTTACTGATGACTTGCAAAAACTTAATAAGTTATCTGAAGAACTAGCAGAAAGCGTAAAAATGTTTAAATTGTAGATTAGGTATTGACAGGAAATTGCAATGAGTAATATAATAAGTTGTAAATTATATATTAATTCATTGAAAAGAAGAGTACTTTTAGAGTTCCTTTAAAGAGAGCAGGGATGGTGAAAGCCTGCATTGATATCTAAAATGGAAGAGAGTCTTTGAGAAGCTTGTTTTATAATTGTAATAAAAAAACAAGACGTTAACTGCGTTAAAGTGTGAGTGGATAAGGTAGTGATACCTGTCAATTAGAGTGGTACCGCGGATATAACCCGTCTCTTTTATTAAAAAGAGATGGGTTTTTTAAACTAATTTATGAATTCATAATTTTTGTGAAAATAGAGATTATGTATATAAACTAAACTGTTGAAAAATTATACTTTGGAGGTTTTAAAATGAATTATAAGAAATTAGTAGCAGAAAGAATAAAAGAACATGTGGAATTGGATTTAGAAACATTGGATAGATTAATAGAAATACCACCAAAATCAGATATGGGAGATTATGCTTTTCCATGTTTTCAACTTTCAAAGACTTTAAGAAAAGCACCAAATACTATAGCAGAAGAATTAAAAGAAAAAATAAATAAAGATAATTTTGAAAAAATTGAAAACTTAGGACCTTATTTGAATTTTTTTGTTGATAAAATTGATCTTACAAAAAGCACTATAGAAAAAGTTCTTGAAAATGGAGACAAATATGGTTCTTCAGATATAGGAATTGGAAAGAATATAACTATAGATTATTCCTCACCCAATATTGCAAAGCCTTTTCATGTTGGGCATTTATGTAGTACATCTATAGGAAATGCTTTATATAGAATATTATCTTTTCAAGGATATAATTGTATAGGTATAAATCATTTAGGAGATTGGGGAACTCAATTTGGAAAGCTTATATCTGCTTATGAAAGATGGTGTGATGAGGAAACTTTAGAAAAAGAACCTATAAAAGAATTATTAAGAATATATGTTAAATTTCACGAAGAAGCTGAAAATGATCCATCCTTAGAAGATGAAGCAAGATTGCATTTTAAAAATTTAGAAGATGGATGTGAAGAAGAAACTAAACTTTGGCAGAGATTTAAGGATTTAAGCTTAAAGGAATTTAAGGTTGTTTATGACATGCTTGGAATAAAATTTGATCATTATACAGGAGAGAGTTTTTATAATGATAAAATGGATGCTGTAATTGATGAAATAGATAAAAAGGGATTGCTTGTGGAAAGTAATGGAGCTAAAGTAGTAATGCTTGATAAATATAATATGCCTCCGTGTATGATAAAAAAGGCAGATGGAGCAACTATTTATGCAACTCGAGATTTAGCGGCAGCAATGTATAGAAAGAAAACTTATGATTTCTATAAAAGTATATATGTAGTAGGATCTGATCAATCTCTTCATTTTAAACAATTTTTTACTACATTGAAGCTTATGGGACATGATTGGGCTGATGACTGTAAACATGTAGCTTTTGGTCTTGTTAGATTTGCAGATAAGAAATTATCAACAAGAAAAGGTGATGTTATATTCCTTGAAGATTTATTAAATGAATCAGTGGAAAAAACTTTGGAAGTTATAAATGAAAAGAATCCTGATTTGGAAAACAAAGAAGAAGTTGCAAAGAAGATAGGTATAGGAGCAGTAATATTTACTTATTTAAAGAACAATAGGGAAAAAGATATAATATTCGATTGGAAGGAAATTTTAAGTTTTGATGGTGAAACAGGTCCATATGTTCAATATAGTTATGCTAGAGGAAAGAGCATTCTTAGAAGAGCAGGAGAAGTTAAAGGAGACGTTGATTATAGCAAATTAAATTCTAAGGAAGAATTTGAACTTATAAAAACTCTTGAAGGCTTCCAGAAGTCTATATTACATGCTATAGATAAATTAGAACCTTATATAGTAACAAGATATATAATTGATGTAGCTAAAGGTTTCAATAAGTTTTATAATGCTCACAGTATAATGAATGCAGAAGATGAAGCTACAAAGATATCAAGAATTAAATTAGTAGAAGCTACTTGTCAAGTACTAAAGAACGGATTAAATTTAATAGGAATTGAAACTGTAGAAAAAATGTAGATTTAAAAGTGCTTTAGAATAAGTAAATATCATTCTAAAGCACTTTTGTTTAGTTATTTTCAAATTTTTTATATTGTTATATAATAAGTAATGTAGGTTTATTAAACCAGAAATTTGGAGGACTTTATAATGTTTATAGAAGAATATAAAGAAGTATTAGATTTACATAAAAATGTATTTCAATATTATAATATGGATAAAGTTGCATACTTTGATATAGAAACCACAGGTTTTGATAAGGAAGAGGATAGAGTAATACTTATATCTCTAGGAAGATTTAAAGATGATAAATTTTTTTGTATAAAGCAATATTTTGCAGAAGATTTAGAAGATGAAAAGGAAATATTATATAATTTTAAAAAGGATTTATTGGAATATAAAAAATGGTGTTCCTATAATGGAATAGCTTTTGATGAACCTTTTATAAAAAAGAGGATGGAAAAGCAAAATATAATATTTGAGTCTCCAAAGTATCATATAGATTTATATAGACTTATAAGACCTTATTATAGACAAATGGGTATGGAAAGATGCAATCTTAAAACTGTAGAAAAGTATATAGGGATAGAAAGAGAGGATAAAATAGATGGTGGCATAAGTGTAGACTTGTATAAAGAATTTTTATTAACTTCGAATAAAGAACTTAAGAAAAAAATAATGCTTCATAATTACGAAGATGTATTGAGTTTACCTAAGATACATGAGCTCATTTTTAAAATAGAAAATGATCATGATTTAGTTAGGGAAAATGTAATTACAAAAAAACAGTGTAGATATCTTAAAAGTCTTCTTAAAAAGAATAATATTGTTTTAAATGTTGATATAGATAGGATATCGAAAAAAGCTGCTGCAAGAGCTATAGACAATATATTAAGAGGTTTTGTGGACTGTAATGAATTGGAAGAAATAATTAGTAACAGTTATTAAGATCAATTAGTACAGTAAATGGTTAATATGAGTATTAAAAATATTTAGACTTTCCACATAATTCATTGTATAATATAGGAAAGGAGGTAGATATTTATGATAAATGAAATAATGCATTCAGATATAGTTAAACTTAGAATAGATGATAATTTAAAAAAGGCACTTGAAACTATAAATGCAAATAAAGTAAATGGAGCGCCTGTAGTTGATGAAAATGATAAATTAGTCGGTATAATAGTTAAAGCTGATATATATAGATTTCTAATGGAAGAAGGTCATTATGACACTTGTCCTGTAGATTGGGTAATGACAAAAAATGTTGTTACAGCATCTAAAGATGAGGGGATTGTAGAAGTAGCAGCTAGACTTAGAGAAAACGATATTATTGCTATTCCTATAGTTGATGGAGATGTTTTGAAAGGTATAGTGACAATTGAAGATATAGTTGACTATATTATAGAAAAGGAACAATATTATAGTTAATAAAAAGCCTGTTCATTGGACAGGCTTTTTATTAACTATTTTTTATAATTTCCACAGTGGCTGGAACAGGAACTGCAGTCACATCCACCAGAGGATTTTTTCTTTATATTTTTATATAATATGTGTGCTGCAAAAGCAACCAAAATAATTGTTACTAAAATTTCTATTAACATATAATTACCTCCATATAAGATTAAAGAACCTAATCTAAAAACTATAAAAGAAACTATCCAAGCTAAACTAAATTGGTATACTACAGAGAATATGGCCATATTTCTACCATATTCTTTTTTCATAGCACCCACTGCAGATATACATGGAGTATATAGTAACACAAAAACTAAAAATGCATAAGCTGATATTGGAGTAAAATGATGAAGTAATGATAACTTTAAGTCACCACCATATATAACTCCCATAGTACCTATTACAGCTTCTTTAGCCATAAGACCTGTAAGCAATGAAACAGAACTTTGCCAATCTCCAAATCCAAGGGGTTTAAATATTATGCTAATACATTTTCCAATATAGGATAGTATACTGTTATTTATATCTGTCATACCATAAATGTTGAAATTAGATAAAAACCAAATCAATATTGACATAGAAAAAATAATAGTACCAGCTTTTTTTAAGAATCCTTTACCTTTATCCCAGGTATGTAATGCAACATTCCTAAATTCAGGAAGCTTATATTCAGGGAGCTCTATTATAAAAGGCTCTTCATCTTTCTTGAATAGAGTATTTTTAAACAACAATCCTATCATGAAAGAAATAATAATACCTAAAAGATATAATGACATTATAATACCTGCTTGTTTTGCAGGAAAGAAGGCAGAAGCAAATACTGCATATATAGGAAGTCTTGCATTACAAGACATAAGAGGAACTAACAGTGCAGTAAGTTTTCTATCTTTTTCACTTTCTAAAGTTCTAGCTGACATAATTCCAGGAACTGAACAACCAAAGCTCATTACTAAAGGTATAAAAGCTTTGCCGGATAATCCCATTTTTCTCATTAATTTATCCATTATAAAAGCTGCTCTAGCCATATAACCACTGTCTTCAAGTACAGATATTCCAAGAAAAAGTGCCATGATAATAGGTAGAAAAACTACAACAGAGCCAACACCACCTAAAACTCCTCCTACAAGCAATGATTTAAACCAAGGGCTTGTACTTGACAAAGTATTTTCTAAAAAAGGAACTAAGTTTGAATTTAAAATTGTATCTAATTCATCTGATAGAGGTTGACCTACCCAACTAAAAGTGAATTTAAAAATTAAAATTAAAATAGCAAAGAATATAGGATAAGCTAAAAATTTATTTAGTACAATTTTATCTATTTTGTCTGTAGGAGATACATAATTATTGCTTGTACTAGTAAAGCATTTGTTTAAAACTTTATTGATAAAAGCATAAGTTTCTTTTTCGTCTTGAAATTGAAAATCATTATCACTATATTGGCCTAAAAAATGGCCATCAAGAAGCATTTTCTTTAAATGGTCTATTCCAATGCCTTTAGAAGCAACAATAGGTATTACTATTACATTTAATTCTTTAGATAATATAGAGTAATCAATTTTAATTCCTTTAGAATCTGCAACGTCTATCATGTTTAATACTAATATTATAGGTTTATTAAAGCTTTTAAGTTGAGTTGTAAGATACAAATTTCTGTCTAAGTTAGAAGCATCTACTATATTTATTATTACATCTGTATCTTCATTAAGTAGAAAATTTCTTGATACCTTTTCTTCGTTAGAGAAAGTATCCATAGCATAAATTCCTGGAAGATCAACAATTTTTATGGAATTATCTAGGTAACCTTCTTTTTTTTCT
This sequence comes from Clostridium drakei, assembly GCF_000633595.2. GTDB lineage: Bacteria > Bacillota > Clostridia > Clostridiales > Clostridiaceae > Clostridium_AM > Clostridium_AM drakei. The sequence continues at coordinate 41,665 of NZ_JIBU02000060.1, forward strand.
ACAGTTACTCCTGCCCAATTACCTACATATTGATTTGATCCAGTTAAAATATTAAAAAGTGAAGTTTTACCTACATTAGGGTTGCCAAGCAAAGCTGCTGTAATCATATTAATCCTCCTAAAATATTACAATTTGGAACTTTTTATAAATATATTTTTTGCATCTTTTTTGCGTATTGCTAAATTAAATCCTCTTAGGTTTATTACTAAAGGATCACCAAATGGAGCAGAAGCCTTTAAAGCAACCTCAGTTCCTTCTATACATCCTAAAGCAAGAAGCCTCTTTATTAATTTTTCATTTCCGCATATGCTTTCTATTAAAGCTGTTTCTCCAAGTTTTAAATCACAAATACTCATTATTACCACCTCGTAATGAAAATCATTATCATTTATTATATTATAATAATAACATCATTTATAAGTAGTGTCAACATTAAATAAGGAAATAGATATGATGGTCTATTTTAATGAGAATAGAAAAGCAATTATTAAATTAGTAGAGTTTAATAAAGTAATACTAGTGAATAATGTTATTTTCACAGCAGGAGATGTTGTTACACGTACAAAATCTGTAATATCAGCAATTGATGAAGGTCGTAAAAGTGCAGTATCTACATATAACTATGCACCAGTTTCAAAAGATATTTTAAAGAATAGTATCTCTCAGATTTTAGAGGATATCCATTCAAAAGAAAGCTGAAAAAAACTATATTATATTGGATCATAAAGAAAAAGAACTCCAATCAAAATTAGAGTAAGAAGCTAAAAGTTATCCAGATATGGTTTTATAAACTATACTTGTTGATGGCAGCATAAATAGAAAAGGAAAGTATTTTTCCAAAAGAGAATAACACCTAGAGAAATTATTGAGTCATTTGGTGAATTGTGTATAATGAAAAAATCAATCTTGACAAGCGACTAACGTTCGCTATATAATAATGATAAAAGAAAAGACCATTGGTCGCTATAAGGAGGTATTGTCACATGCCAAAAGGAATTATGCTTACACCTGAACAACAAGCAGCACGTCGTGAAGAAATAGTTGGTGTTGCCTTGAGCCTCATAGCTGAAAAGGGATTTCAAAGAACATCAATGCGGGAAATTGCAGTTTTAGCAAACATGGGAAAATCCAGTTTGTATGATTTTTTCAAAACTAAAGATGAGATTGTTGTATACGGAGTTGAGAAAGAAATAGAAAAAACCATTCAAAAGGTTCATAGGATTATTGCTGATGAATCTTCGCCGGAACAGTGCCTTAGAAAAATCATGCTGAATCATCTTGGGGTACCAAAGCAGTATCGAACTGTGCTTATGTGGTTAAATACAGAATCTGACTACTTAGAGGAAGAATATCGAAAGCGGCTGAAAGCTGCACGTTACGCATATCAGGATATTATAAAATCCGTGATTGAAAATGGAGTGAACACAGGAATTTTTCGTAAAACGGATGCTGATCTTATGGCACGTTTGTTAATTAGCTCTATTATAGCAATCCTATATACGTCCCGCCCGTCAGCCAGTCCAGAAAAAATGCTTAATGAAACAATGAATATATTTCTACATGGAATTATGAATGATGGAGGTTAATGATTATGATTTATTATGTCCTACCCTTGGCACATAAACAGGCAACTCTTGAAATGGTTGGCGGAAAAGGTATGTCTTTATCAAAACTTTTAACAGCGGGTATTCCTGTACCAGATGGATTTCATGTTACAACCTACTCATACCAGATTTTTGTTAAAAAAAACTATATTCAACCTCAGATTAATAAGCTACTGGACAGTATCGATTGCAACAATATCAGCCAGCTTGAAGATGTATCTGCAAAAATTGGGATACTTTTCCACAATGGAGAAATGCCGCAGGAAGTATCAGCTGCAATTAAAATCGCTTATGCTGAATTAGGGAATATTGCGGTCGCTGTTCGTTCCTCCGCTACCGTCGAAGATTTGCCCGACGCTTCTTTTGCGGGGCAGCAGGAAACTTATCTTAACATACAAGGTGAGAATGAAATTCTTGCCGCTGTAAAGCGGTGTTGGGCTTCCTTGTGGGCAGCTCGTGCTATTGCTTATCGTGTTAAGAGAAATATAAAGCAGGAGGTTGTTGCGCTTGCCGTTGTAGTACAAAAGCTTGCTTTTTCCGATGCGTCCGGCGTTATGTTTACACTAAATCCTATCAATGGCAGACGTGGCGAAATGATTATTAACGCCGCATGGGGGATTGGTGAAGCGGTGGTTTCTAGTTTAGTTACACCCGATACAATTGTTGTGGATAAGAACCTTGAACGAATTGTATCATATGAAGCGGCAAACAAAGAAATAATGACAGTTCGCACCTCAGATGGAACAGAAGAAATTTTGGTTCCTGAACGGTTGAGGAAAAAACATGCCCTTAGCCGGAATCAAGTTATGCAGCTAACACAGCTTGGAAAGAAAATTGAGAAAAATTATCAAATGCCTATGGATATAGAGTGGGCGCTTGAAAAAGATAAATTGTATATTGTTCAGGCTCGCCCCATTACTGTCTTGCCGTCGGAATGGGTGTTACCGGAAAAGGGTGTTATATACACAAAGGGTAGTTTAGCAGAACATTTACCCAATCCTGTTACGCCATTGTTCGCCACGTTTGGTCTTGAAATCGTCAATCGTGCGTCGGCGCTTTTATGGGTAGATATGTTTGGTAAAAGCGCGAAAAAGTTAATGCCGGAAAATGGAGTATATACGATTATTAATGGATATGTCTATCTTTCTGCTAAATCAAAGCCACTTTTGATTGCTGTCAAATCCTTTTCTCCCCAATCTTTACGCCGGGTGCTTACGAATAGCGTCACACGTTGGGAAGCGGCGAGAAAAGAATTTGAATTTGTGATTAAACAATGGGAAAAAAAGCTTCTATATAAGCTGAACAGCCACCAAATAATGGAGGGCATTCAGACTGTATTTTATGCCTCGTGTATTTATTTCACAAGAATTCAGCTTACATTGCCTGCTGCTTCTATCAGCGAAACATTATTTACAAAATTATTTCGGAGAACAGCTCGCCGCATCGGTATGACAGATACTTCCGTCTTTCTGTTTGGATTTGACACGATTGCTCTGCAAGCGGAAAAGAATCTTTGGAGCCTATCGGAATGGGTAAAGCAAAATAGTACATTAAACCTTTATCTGAAAAATAATCCGTCAAGAAAAATAGCGGAAGATTTCATGTCCTCAGTTATGCCTACCGAAGTTTTACAGGATGTATGGATAGAATGGAAAAACCGAATCAATCAGTATTTCAAAGATTTTGGCTGTACTGCTTATGAATTTGATTTTGCGTATTCAACACCACAAGAAGCACTTACGCCTACACTTGAATCTATAAAAACATTTCTGGAAGGAAAAGGGGAAAGTCCTTTTTTACGCCAATTCACATTTGAAAAGCGCAGGAAACAGGCAGAAGAAAAGATTTTAGAACATATGGGTAGCGCGCGTAAAAAACTGTTTTTGAAGTTGCTCCATTGGGCGCAGGAAACTGTTCCTATGCGTGAAAACGCTATTTATTTGATGGGAATGGGGCATCCACTGATTCGACGTATGTTTCAGGAAATTTCAGAACGCTTCATACGCGGCGGAGCTATTTCACATTTGGATGATATTTACTGGCTCACAAAATCGGAATTGGAAGCACTTATAGAACAAGTCGATAAAAATATGTCTTTATCTCATATGAGTGGGATAATACCTGCTCGGAAAGCGGAATTCAAAAAATACCTAGGTTATGTTTCACCATCCAAGTTGCCGGAGAAAAACAAAAAAACCATATCACATCTATCACGGAAAGATGGGAAAATTGTGTTGATGGGTATTGGCACTAGTGCTGGCATTGTGACGGCTCCCGCTTGTGTACTGAATAGTCCGGAAGATTTTGAAAAATTTCAGCCAGGAAGTGTGTTGGTTGCTGTTACCACAACTCCAGCATGGACACCTTTGTTTGCCTCTGCAAGTGCGATTGTAACGGACATTGGGGGTCCTCTCAGCCATTCAAGCATTGTTGCCCGCGAATATGGCATCCCCGCTGTTATGGCTACACGCACTGCCACGCGAAAAATCCAAAGCGGACAAATGATAATGGTAGACGGGTCCATGGGGACAGTGACGTTCAATGAATAAAAAGTCTATTTTCTCTTTGAAGTTTGCGACCTTTGTGATTGTGTTAGGATATAACTTAATATTTCTGGTTATGATGTCTTACATGGAAAGCCTCGGTGGGAGTGTAGCAGTGGGCTTGGCTAGCTCACTGCTGTATATATCACTTTTGGTTTGGCTTCATCTTTAGCTCTATAATTCATATTATATGCTAAGCTTAACTGACCTTAAAAAAATTGTAGCTATTTTATTGAGTCGTATTTTCTGAATCTTCATAGGACAATGATGTTTTTTCTTTTTTAGACATATATATAGAAAATATAATACTTATAGCTAATAGGAGAAATATAATTATCAGAGATAATACAACTGAAATATTTATATGAAAGAATCCAGCTGAAAGTTTTACACCTGTGAATATGAGTATGCAAGCAACTCCATATTTTACATAAGCAAATTTGTTGTGAAGTTTTTCAAGTAAAAAATACATACTTCTAAGTCCTAAGATTGCAAATATATTAGAAGTATATACTATAAAAGGATCTGTAGTTATTGAGAATACAGCAGGTATTGAATCTATTGCAAATAATATATCCGATCCTTCTATAAGTATAAGTACTGCAAAAAGTGGGGTAGCATAAAGAATTTTATTTTTTCTTGTAAAGAATTTTTCTCCATCTAATTTATCAGAGACAGGTATTATTTTGTGTAAAAGCTTTAAAATTTTGTTATCTTTAAAGTTTTGCGTTTCTTTTTTGTCAAATATCATTTTAAAGCCACTTATCATGAGTAATAAGCCAAATACATACAATACCCAGTGAAATTCATTAACAATTCTTACTCCTAAAATTACAAATATAAATCTTAAAACTATTGCTCCAGCTATACCATATGTTAGGATTCTTTTTTGATATTGAGGTTTTATTCCAAAGTTTTCAAATATAAGCAGAAATAAAAATAAATTGTCTAAACTTAAACTTTGCTCAATTACATAACCTCCTAAAAAGGTTAAGGCTTTTTCTTGTCCCATAAAGAAATAAATTCCGGCATTAAACAGCAAAGCGATTCCAACCCAAAACAGAATATTTTGCAATGATTTTTTTGTAGACATAATATAAATACCTCCTTAAATTTAATGTAGATAGTTATCATAATAAAACAGAAAGACTTTTAACATAATCTACGTTAAAGTAGTATTATGTTAAAAGTCTCATTACCTTAAAACAGGTTTATAAAGCCAGATATAAATCGAATTGTTGACTTTATAATTTAAATTACTCCCTTTTAACTAGTTAATAATAACTTCTTGATGCAATATTAACATAAAATCTAACCTTATGTCAAGCTAAAAAATAATATTTTAAATAATAAAAATAAATATAATAAAAAGTAATTAATACTGTTAAACATAAATGAGCTTCGTTACATTTTTGATAAAATTTCTTAAGTTTATATTTCGAACTTGTTTGATATGAAAATTAAGATATATAATTATATTTATAATAAAAGAATATTATAAAGATGTTTTAAAATGTCGGTAGTTAGAAATTTAATTTTATTAATAAATTTTATGATATTTTCATGCTGACAAAAAGTTTGAAGAGGTGATTTTTGATTATGATTGAAGTAAATGATTTAAAAAAAGTGATAGACAACTCTCATAAAAGATGTATGAATTATGATATTGATAAAAAAAGAGTATTTCCTATAAGAACATTGAGTGCAGTAGAGCTCCATAAAGCATTAGACGAAGATAGTGAATTGATAAAGATTTCTATACCTTTTATGGAAATATTGTATGATTTTTTAAGAGGATCAGGCTTTGCATTATACCTTACAAATAGTGAAGGTTTTATTCTTACTATAGTTGGAGATGAAGAAATAATAAAAGATATGGCACAAATAGGAATTGTTGAAGGTGCAGATATGAGCGAGAAAAGCACAGGTACTAATGCTATTGGAACAGCACTTTATGAGGATTGTTCAGTTCAAACATCTGGAAAAGATCATTATATAGAAGCATACCATCCTCTTACGTGTTCAGCTGCAGTTATTCATAATGAGAAAAGAAAGACTATAGGTTGTTTGAATTTAACTGGTAAATGTAAGTTGGCTCATCCACATACATTAGGACTTGTGGTGGCTGCAGTAAAATCTATTGAAAATCAATTAAAAGTGGAAAAAACTCAAAATGAGCTATTTAATGCTTATCAATACTTAAATAAAGTAATGGATTCTATTAATTCAGGTATTTTTGCTTTGAATACTAATGGAGTAATAAAAGCTATAAATAAAAGTGCTTGTACAATGTTATGCGTAAGGGAAGAAGTTATAAATAAAAAGGTATATGAAATTTTGAATAATTGGAGAGAAATGCTAAGAGAAATTACTGAAGGAAAAATTTATGAAGGTAAGGAAGTTACATATACTTGTGGAGATAAAAAGAAAATATTTAGCTTAAATGCATATCCTATAAAGAATAAAATTGGAGATATAATTGGTATAGTAGGCATATTTAATGATATCCAAGATGTTTATAATTTAGTTAACAAATATACTGGTAAAAATGCTACTTATACTTTTCAAGATATAATAGGCAAAAGTGAAAAAATTTTAGAATTAAAAAAGGAGGCAGAGAGCATTTCTAATAGTCCATCTACAGTACTTATTCAAGGAGAGAGTGGAACAGGAAAAGAATTGATTGCTCAAGCAATTCATAATAGCAGCAGTAGAAGAGATAAGAGTTTTGTTGCAATTAATTGTGGAGCAATACCAAAAAGTTTAATAGAAAGTGAACTTTTTGGATATGAGCGTGGAGCATTTACAGGAGCAAAGCAAGGAGGACATCCAGGGAAATTTGAACTTGCTAATGGAGGTACTTTATTTTTAGATGAAATTGGAGAGATGCCACTTGATGTTCAAGTTCACTTTTTGAGAATATTGCAAACTTCATGTTTCTACAGATTAGGGGGAAGTAAAAATATAAGTGTAGATGTAAGAATTATTGCAGCTACAAATGAAAATTTAAAAGGAAAAGTAGAAAAGGGAACTTTTAGAGAAGATTTATATTACAGATTAAGTGTAATTCCCATTAATGTACCTCCTCTTAGGGAAAGAAATGGTGATGTAGAAATTTTAATACAATACTTTTTAAAGACAAAGGCTGTTAAGCTAGGAAAGTCCATACCTAAAATGAAGAATAATATTTATAGAAAACTTATTGATTATACTTGGCCAGGTAATGTTAGAGAATTAGAAAATTGTATTGAAAATATAGTAAATATGAATGGAAATACTTCTTTTGATTTTGAAGATGATTTCTCAATGAAAAAGCAAAATAATGTTTCACAGAAAATTCTTGAATATAATATGTGTTCTTTAGAACAATGGGATAAAATAGCGATTAAGAGATGCATAGAAAAATGTAATGGAAATATTACAAAAGCTGCAAAAATATTAAAAATAAATAGAAGTACCATATATTCGAAGATGAAAAAGAATTTTTGAAACTAATCATATTAAAAATAATAATATATGTTAAATTTATAACTACAATGAAAAATAAATTAATGTATAAAAAAACAACAATGTTGAAAAAAACAACAATATTTTGTAAAAAGTGTTGATAATAACAACATTTTGATTTTATTTAAGCTAGTGTTTATAAAAAAGTCAGTGATTTCAGTATATTAAGAGAGAAAATTCTTTTGGCATTATTATTGCTAAAATATATTGTATAAATAAATAACATATATTGTTAAAAAATAGTTTTGTTTTGAATCAAACATAAATTGATAAAAGTATACTAAATAAACTTTTTATTATATCAGATTTAAAATAAAGCTATAAAAGACTAAAGAAATTAGGAGGTTTTTTGTATGAAAGGTTTCGCAATGTTAAGTATCAATAATTTAGGGTGGATAGAAAAAGAGAAACCAGTTGCAGGTCCTTATGATGCGATTGTACGTCCACTAGCTTTGTCTCCATGTACATCAGATATACATACTGTATTTGAAGGAGCAATTGGGGATAGGCATAACATGATATTAGGACATGAGGCTGTTGGTATAATTGAAGATGTTGGTAATGAGGTAAAGGATTTTAAAGCAGGAGATAGAGTAATTGTTCCTGCGATAACTCCTGACTGGAGATCATTAGAGGTTCAAGCAGGATTTCAGCAACACTCTAATGGAATGCTTGCAGGATGGAAATTTTCAAATTTTAAAGATGGAGTTTTTGCAGAATATTTTCATGTAAATGATGCTGATATGAATTTAGCACTTTTACCAGATGAAATTTCTTTAGAAAGTGCTGTTATGATAACAGATATGATGACTACAGGTTTTCATGGTGCAGAATTAGCAGATATACAATTAGGTTCGAGTGTGGCCGTAATAGGAATTGGAGCAGTTGGACTAATGGCAATAGCTGGATCCAGATTGCGTGGTGCTGGTAGAATATTAGCAGTAGGAAGTAGACCAGTTTGTGTTGAAGCAGCTAAATTTTATGGTGCAACAGATATAATCAATTACAGAAATGGAGATATTGCAAAGCAAATTTTGAACTTAACTTCTGGAAAAGGCGTTGATAGAGTAATTTTAGCAGGTGGAACTACTGAAACTTTGATACAAGCTGTATCTGTAGTTAAACCAGGAGGAGTAGTTTCCAATGTTAATTATCATGGTAAAGGAGATTTCCTTCCAATACCTCGTGTTGAATGGGGATGTGGAATGGCACATAAGAAAATAGTTGGAGGTCTTTGTCCAGGAGGACGTCTTAGAATGGAAATGTTAGTGGATTTAGTAAGATATAAACGTGTAGATTTAAGTAAATTAGTTACACATGTATATAAAGGACTTGATAAAATTGAAGATGCTCTAATACAAATGAAAGAAAAACCAAGAGATTTAATAAAGCCAGTAGTAATTATAGATAAATAATTACAAAATGAACTTTAGCTTCTGCATCTTAAGTTCAGAAGCTAAAGTTGTAAAAATATTTTTTAAAGTAAATGTTTTACATATTTAAATTTTTATGTATGTAAATTCGTTTCCACACCAATGAACAAATTTTTCTAAATCCTTAAGGGATAAAACAATAGTTGCAGTATTAACATTAGGATGAACAGCTATTTTTGATGATTTTGTCAAATCACTATCTATAATAAGCTTTACTTTTTTATCGTTATTATTTATTAATCCCATGGGAGTGACAGAGCCTCTAGTCAAACCTAGATTATTATATAGCCTTTCTTCTGAACCAAAACTTAAAGGAGTACTGCCTAAATCTTTGGAAAGTTTTTTTAAATCAACGGTTTTAGATTCCTCTAGTACTACAAGATAATGAATATCACCTTTTCTATTGCGGAGAAATAAATTTTTACAACCAGTTCCATCAAAAACAAGATTCTTTTGTTTAATTTCATCAACAGTAAAAACTGCATCATGTTCATATCTTGTGTAGATTATATTAAGTTTATCTAAAGCAGCATATAACTTTTTTTCATTTTCTGTAACCATAATAAATTCAACCTCCATATCAATTTAATATTTTATAATAATTATACACTCAATTTTTGTACATACAAAATTTTAATTTAACATAAGTAATATATTAAAAATTTGTTTTTAGTGTTTCAAATTCTGTTAAAGTTATTGAAAATGGTTACGAAAATAGTTGTATTGACTATTTTATATAATATTCATTATTAAGATAAATTTTACATAAATGTTCTTTTGTACATTTCGCAGAAACATTAATAATTACTAAGGAAGTGAAAACATTGATAAATGAAATAAGTGATAATAGCTTGATTCAATCCTTTTACAATCTAATTCCATATTTTCAATATTACTTTAATGATGAATTAATTTTTACTATATCCAACACTGAAAAATTCCTTTTTGTTCAGGATGGTGAAAGCTTAAAAATGGCAGCTAAAACGGGAGATAAAATACCTAAGGGATGTGCAGCAGATATATGTTTGAGAGAAAAGAAACCTATCTGTGCAATCATACCTGAAGAGGTATTTGGAGTATCATTAAAGACAAATGCAGTTCCGGTATTTGAAGATGATAAAATAGCAGGAACTATGGTAATAGGTGTGAGTTTAGAAAAAAAGAAAAGGGTTTCAAATATGGTGGGTTCCATATCAGCTTCCATAGAGCAGATAAATGATAATTTAATGAATATGTCTTCTGGCCTTCAACAAATTTCTGAAACTAATATGGATATTCAAAAATTTGTTAAAGAAACTAATGAAAGTTCTAAGGAAACAGATGAGATTTTAAGTTTTATTCAAGGTATTTCAAAACAAACTAATTTGCTTGGATTAAATGCTGCCATAGAGTCTGCTAGGGCAGGAGAGTATGGCAAAGGTTTTAGTGTAGTATCAAATGAAATTAGAAGATTATCTGATTCTAGTGGAGAATCTATAAAACAAATTAATACCATATTGAACAATATGCAGAATTCAATATCAGAGATCTATGAAAGATTTAATAATTCAAATGAGATATTACAAAAAGAAACAGCAGGAATACAACAAGTTTCAGCATCAGTAGAGGAACTTAATTCTACAGCAGCAACTTTGAAGGAATTTGCTGAAAAAATATAATGGGGTGATAAAATGAGAATAACTACTTTAATAGAAAATACTCAAGATGAAAATAAAAATTTGAAGTATGAGCATGGACTTTCAATGTTTATTGAAATGAATGATTGCAATATTTTATTTGACACCGGGAAAAGTGGAGATTTTATAGAAAATGCTGAAAAACTAAATGTAGACATTAAAAATACAGATGTTCTAATTTTAAGTCATGCTCATTATGATCACTGTGGTGGAGTTAAAAGATTGTTGGAAACTTATGATATAAAACCTAAACTTATTATAAGTGAGCATTTTTTTGAAAAAAGCAACAAATATCACTATTCTGATGGAAAGCTTAAAAGTGATTTTTCAAATGGAGTAGGTTACAAATATATAGGAATAAACTTTGATGAACAATATATCAAGAATAAAAGTTTACCTGTAAATTTAGTTAAAGATGATTTGTTAAAGATAAATGATAAGGCTTTTGTATTTTCAAATTTTAATAGATATTATTCTTTTGAAAAAATTAATGAAAACATGAAAATTAGAATTGATGATAAATATGAAATTGATAATTTTGAAGATGAAATAGCTTTATGCCTTAAAACAGAAAAAGGTCTTATTGTTATACTTGGATGTGCTCATCCTGGTTTTTTAAATATGATAAATACAATTAGTGAAAGAACTGGAGAAAAGGTAATAGGTATAATAGGAGGAACTCATCTTATTGAAGCAGATAATGAGAGAATAGAAAAATCAATTAAATATTTGAATTCCTTGAATATAAGTATTTTAGGATTGTCACATTGCACTGGCGAAAAAGCTGTAAAAATGCTTAATGAAGAATGTAAAGGGAGTTTTATAAATAGAACGGGAACGATACTAAATTTATAGAATGTCTAAAGAAGCTATGAAATAGGATATTTAATATATTTCATAGCTTTTATTTAATTAAAATTGATCACATTGAGTTTTTATTAATCAACTTTAAATTTAGAAATTTCGTTTGATAACAGTATTGAAAGATCTTCTAATTCCTTTGAGGCAGTTTTTAGCTCTAAAAACATTTTTTCTTGATCATTTACTATTTCTTCGGTAGATGACGTATTAGCAGCAGCTTCTTCACTTATTGAAGAAACATTTGAAATAGCTTTATGAATATTTATATTTTCATTTAACAATTTTTTAGCAATTTCAGATACATTAGAACTAACATTTTTTATTTTTTCAATTTTATTTGATATTTTGCAAAATGTATCTGAAATAGTTTCCATGGAGCTGGTACCTGATTCCATATAATTTATACTGTCTTTCATAGTTGATGAAGCTTCTAATACTTGTTTTTGTATTTCGGATATTTCTTTAGATATCTTTTCGGTTGATTTAGAAGATTCTTCAGCTAATTTTCTGATTTCTTCAGCTACTACAGAAAAACCTTTACCATGTTCACCAGCCCTTGCAGCTTCAATACTAGCATTTAGCGCTAATAAGTTTGTTTGATCTGATATAGAGCTTATTGAAGTTGTTATATTTTCAATATTTTTAGATCCATCAGAAAGTTTTGTTATGACTTTGCTGGAATTTAATATACTATTTTTCATATTGCTTAATAAATCCATTGTAGAATTTAAATTGTAGGAACCATCAGATATATTGTTTTTTGCTTCTAATATCATAGTATCAATGTTTGTACTTATTTCTACTAAATTTTTAGATTGTTTTTCCATGTCGCCTATATACTTAGTAACATTTGAAATTTCAGAAGCAGTTACTTTAGAACCTGAAGCTAAATCTGTAATGTTTTCTTGAATACATTTGGCACTTTCGGCAACTTTGAAACCGATCTCTTTGTAATTTTTCGAAGAAAAAGAAACAATATCTGAAACGTTTTTTAATTTTAATACAATATCCTTTAAATTTTTCACCATTTTATTAAAAATAGCATTAAATGTTCCTAATTCATCTGATGTTTCTGGCAAATAGTCAACTAGGTACCCATCGGCTACTTTTTCAGCAGCTTGTGATACATTTAATAATCTGTTAAAAAGGTATTTTGTCAAGAAAGTTAGTATTATAACAGAGATTTAGCACATAAATTCCAGTTAAAATTTTATTTTTACTGGAATTGTATTTTTT
>NZ_JIBU02000061.1 GCF_000633595.2 Clostridium drakei
AGGTAGCCGTAGGAGAACCTGCGGCTGGATCACCTCCTTTCTAAGGATTAAAAGTCTAAATGACTTTTAATGAGTAATTTAGCCATTAGGCGGTAAAATTACTCTGGGTCGTTAGACTAAAAGCTTACACTTAATTGAGTAAGCGACTGGAACTGTTTAATAGCTCTGTTTAATTTTGAAGAATCTAATTCTTCAAATTGTTCTTTGAAAATTGCACAGTGAATATAACTTTTAAATAAAAGTAAAGCTAAAGGTAAAACTACTTATTATATAAGTAAAAAAACTTTTGTAGATTTTAACTAAGAAGATTGTTGAAAAATAATTTTCAAATGAATGGTCAAGCTACAAAGGGCGCATGGTGAATGCCTTGGCACCAGAAG
>NZ_JIBU02000062.1 GCF_000633595.2 Clostridium drakei
TGAAGTCGTAACAAGGTAGCCGTAGGAGAACCTGCGGCTGGATCACCTCCTTTCTAAGGATTAAAAGTCTAAATGACTTTTAATGAGTAATTTAGCCATTAGGCAGTAAAATTGCTCTGGGTCGTTAGACTAAAAGCTTGCACTTAATTGTGTAAGCGGCTGGAACTGTTTAATAGCTCTGTTTAATTTTGAAAGATCATAATCTTTCTTATTATGGGGGTATAGCTCAGCTGGGAGAGCATCTGCCTTGCACGCAGAGGGTCAAGAGTTCGAGTCTCTTTATCTCCACCATAAGGGCTTATAGCTCAGCTGGTTAGAGCGCACGCCTGATAAGCGTGAGGTCGATGGTTCGAGTCCATTTAAGCCCACCAAGCTATTTTTTGTTCTTTGAAAATTGCACAGTGAATATAACTTTTAAATAAAAGTAAAGCTAAAGGTAAAACTACTTATTATATAAGTAAAAAACCTTTGTAGATTTTATGAACTGAATCAAGAAAATTGATAGTAACGAGCAGTTCGAGGAAAGACTTGAGCGAGGAGCGGAGTTTACTTATGGTAAATGAGCACCGCAGCGAAAGGCTTGACGAAGAAATGCGAAGTTAATAGCAATTTTCACATGAATGGTCAAGCTACAAAGGGCGCATGGTGAATGCCTTGGCACCAGAAG
>NZ_JIBU02000063.1 GCF_000633595.2 Clostridium drakei
AAATAACTTTATGTTAATAGGAAAAGGAAGCTTGTTCTTAGGAAGAATGACTAACTTGTTTGATGGAATTTCAATTTTGGTTGAAAAAAATAATGGTGATTCAGATAGTTCGGCTGCAGCAGTTTCAAAAGAAGAAATTAAGAACATGATAGCTGAAGAATTAAAAAAATTTGCATCTAAAATGATGGAAGAATAAACAATGGGATTATAGATATTATGAAGTATTGAATAGATGCTAATAAAAAGGAGGGAGCAACGTGGAGCAAACTAAAAAAGTAATTGCAGAAGTATTTGATGAAATAGCTGATGGAATTATAAGTGGAAGCTTCGGAAAAAGAGTTAAAATTGGATTAACCACTTTTGGTTCAGAACATGGTGTGGATGAGATGATGAAAGCTGCAGCACTTGCCAAGAACAAATATGGTGATTTTGATATAGTTTTAATAGGTCCTAAAGTTGAAGGAGACTTTGAAATAGTTGAGGTTAGTGATGCTGAAGAAGGACATAAAAAAATGGTGGAATTATTAGATAATAAAGTGATAGATGGATGTGTCACTCAGCATTTTGATTTTCCTATAGGGGTTTCAACAGTTGGAAAAGTTATTGCACCAGGTTTAGGAAAAGAAATGATAATTGCTACAACTACAGGAACAACAGCCACTCATAGAGTTGAAGGAATGATTAAAAACACTATAAATGGAATAGCTGTTGCAAAAGCTTGCGGTATTGAAGATCCTAAGGTTGGTATATTAAATGTGGATGGAGCTAGAGGTGTTGAGAGAGCACTTAAAGAATTGCAAAGTAGAGGATATAAGTTTGCTTTTAGTGAATCCTTGAGAGCTGATGGAGGTTCAGTTATGAGAGGAAATGACCTACTGGCAGGAACACCTGATGTTATGGTTTGTGATTCATTGACAGGAAATTTATTAATAAAGATATTTGCTTCATATACAACAGGAGGAAACTATGAGACTACTGGATATGGATATGGTCCAGGAGTAGGAGAAGGCTATGATAAGATAATTAATATAGTATCAAGAGCATCTGGAGCTCCATTAATTTGTGAAGCATTAAAATATTGTGCACTTTCTGCAAAAAATAATTTACTGCAGCTTGCTGATATTGAGTATAAAAATGCTAATGCAGCAGGTTTAAAAGAAATAATAGGAAAAATACTTGAAAAAGATAAACCAGCAGCTGCAGCAGAAGAAGTTAAGATGCCACCTAAAAAAGTAGTAACATACGGAATACCTGGAATTGATATTCTTGAGCTTGAAGATGCTTGTAGATCACTTTGGAAGGAAGGAATATATTCTGAGAGTGGAATGGGCTGCACTGGTCCAATAGTTTTGGTAAGTGAAGATGAAAGCGAAAACGCTGTTAATATACTTATAAAGAATGGATTTAAATAGTCCTAATTTAAGGCTTTTTATAGTAAGGTGATTTTATGGGAGAAAAAATAAAAATATGAACCAGAATCAAGCTTTAAGCAAGGTACAATCTGGGAGGTGAAAAAAGAATGGGTGCAAAGAGTGATAAGATAATATTGTATACTTCCCAAAGTCCTATAGTTATTAAAACTTTACTTGAACAAAAGGTATGCTATGTAAAAAGAGAATATATTGTAAAAAAGTATCAAGAGGTTTCAAGTATATTTTTAGAGGCATATAATTGGTATATAAATAAAGCACAAAATATTGTAAAAAGGACTGAAAAGGCTGAATATCCATTTTGGGCGTTTATAAAAGCAGATTATGCTGGTGGATATCCTGGTAACTATATGCTTACATTGGAGGTTCCTATTGAAGAGGTGATTTTTTTCAAGGTTGAAGCTTGGAATAAGATTTTAAATCTGAAATACTTAGGTGTTGATGAAGAAGATGAAAAAAGGCATAAAGATATGTTGGTAAAACAGAATATCTCTATTGAATCAGACATATTTATAAAGCCTTTTTATTCAAATTTGAAAGCACAAGTTAAAAAAAGCTGGGATAACTTATTTAAATATGATAAGTTAATAAAATCAGTAGGTGTGCAGGAAGGAAATTTTCAATCGAGCTTATGGAAACTTGAAAAAGAATGGATTGCTGATATAAAGGAAATATAATTATTAAAATAAGACAGGAAAGGTAAAGCTTTCCTGTCTTATTTTAATAATAGGTTCAAAACCATTTGATATGTGTTTGCTTTAAGGTTTATAGATTAAAAAGTACAATCCTCACCTGTAAATGTACACTGGAATAATTTTTTCATTTGGTCAAAATCTATTTCTCTTGGATTAGAACCTGTACATGCATCTGTAAGAGCATTTTTAGATATAAAGTCTACATTTGCATTAAAATCTTCTTCAGTTATACCATAATCTTTTAATGTTAATGGAATATTTAGCTGCTTATTCATATCTCTAATCATAGCTATTAATGAATCTGTTAAGTCAGCATTAGTAGTTCCAGTTAATCCTAAAGTTTTAGCTATAATAGCAAACCTGCTTTCAGAAGCTTTTCTATTAAATTGAATTACATATGGAAGATATATGGCGTTAGCACATCCGTGTGGAATATGGAATACGGCACCACTTTTATGAGCCATGCTGTGTACTATTCCAAGTAAAGCATTTGAAAATGCCATTCCAGCTAGACATTGAGCTATATGCATTTCATTCCTTGCTTCTTTATCTCCATTATATGATTTTATTAAGTGTTCTCTTACCATAACCATTGCCTGTATTGCAAGTGGATCAGAAAAATGAGATCTTGCAGATGCTACATAAGCTTCAATGGCATGAGTCAAAGCATCCATTCCTGTGTGAGCAGTTAACTTAGGAGGCATTGTTTGAGCCAAGGCTGGATCTATGATAGCTATATCAGGAGTTAAATTAAAATCAGCTAAAGGATATTTTATTCTAGCTTTATAATCAGTAATTACAGAGAAAGCTGTAACTTCAGTAGCAGTTCCACTTGTTGATGGTATTGCTACGAATCTAGCTTTTTGTCTTAATTCTGGTATTCCAAAAGGGACTACAGCTTGTTCAAAAGTAAAGTCCGGGTATTCATAGAATATCCACATAGCTTTAGCAGCATCTATTGGAGATCCACCTCCTATTGAAACGATCCAATCAGGCTCAAAATCTCTCATTATTTGAGCTCCATTAAAAACAGTTTCAACAGATGGGTCTGGTTCAACGCCTTCAATTAATTTAACTTCCATACCAGCTTCTTTTAGGTAGTTTTCTACTTTTTCAAGAAAACCAAATTTTTTCATTGAACCTCCACCAACAACTACTACAGCTTTTTTTCCCTTCAAATTTTTCAATTCAGCTAAAGAATTATCTCCGAAATAAATATCCCTTGGTAATGTAAATCTTGACATTTTTTATCCTCCCTTATTTTAAAAAATATAATTATATATTGAAAAAAATAGTTAGTATCATTATATCATAATTTTCAAAAAAATGAATATAATAGTCGAAAAAATATTATTTATATGAATATTGCGATTAAATAGTAAACTTGTTTACCACTTGCGAGATTTTTTGTGAAAGTTCAGCTTGGCTTTGAGAAGATAATGATATATCTTCAATTGCTTTAGTGACTTCATTTACACTTGCGATGATTTCTTCAGAACCAGCTGCAGATTGTTCTGCTGTAGAAGCTGCATCTTCAATGGCTGTATTCACTTGTGATACCACCTCTTTTATTTGATTTAAGGAATTATTTATACCATTTGACATATCATTTATAAATTCAGCATCCTTTTCATATTGAATTCCTATATCCATGAGCAATTGATAATTAGGAGTAACTACATTTGCTATATAGTCAAGTATTTCATTACCACTTTTAGATATATTATTAAAAGCACTTTCTACAGCAATTACCATTTGACTTATACTTTTTACTGATTTTGATGATTCTTCTGACAATTTTCTAACTTCTTCAGCTACAACAGCAAAGCCTTTTCCCTGTTCTCCAGCCCTAGCTGCTTCAATTGCTGCATTAAGCGCAAGAAGATTTGTCTGTTCAGATATACTTGCAATAGATGCAGACATGGTTTTAACTTCAGAAACAATCTTTCCAGCTTCAATTGCCTTTATAATATTTTTTCTCTTTTCATCATATATTGTTTTACCTTCTTCTATACTGCTTGAAGCCTTTTCCTTTATGTTAATTGCACGTTTTTTTATTTCAGCTGAAGAATTTGCAGCTTCATTTGCTTTAAGAGAAAGTTTGCTTATATTTTCATCTATTTCTTGAGTTGATGCGCTTATTTCTTCTGTTACACTGCTTAAATTTTGAGAACCTTTAGCTATTTGGTTTGTTGATTCATTTACTGAAGACATCATTGACGAAATTTCTTCTGTAGTTGCAGATAACTCCTGACTTGAAGCATTCATATGATCTGTACTTTGCATTATTTGTTTTACTAAAGTTTTTATACTTTCACCTGCAATATTGAACTTTTCAGCTATTATACCTATTTCATCTTTGCTGGTAAGTTCTATAGATCTATTTAAAATTCCATTGCTTACATCCTCACTGAATTTAAAAATTTTATTAATTTCCTTTAAAGCAGAATTTGTAATTTTAATACCTAATAATGTTGATATAATAAAACTTATTAAAGTAACGGAAATTATAATTAAAAGTGAGCTTTTGTATGTAATATAACTTGAAGTATTTCTATTATCTGCTCTTTTTACAGTAATACTAACTAATTTTTCAATAGTTGTGGTTAATTTTTCTCTGTAGGATGATGCTTTTTTATTCAGATTAGCTGCTTCATCATATTTTCCTTGAGACATAAGATTTAGTATGTTATTGCATACATTTCTCCAGTCTGTTAGCTCAGTATCTAGTTCGTCTACTAAGCTTTTTTCTTCAGGAGTTAAATTTGATTTTTTATATGAGCTTAAAAGTTCATTATTTCTATTTTTTAATGTATTACTAGTATTTATAGTATCTTGAGCCTTGCTGGCATCTCTACTTTCTACAAGATTTATTATTTCAAGTCTCAAATGAAGAGTATTTGTATCAAACTCATTTAAAGCTTGTAAAGTTTTCATGTCACTATTATACAATTCATTTGACACTGCATTTATTTTCTTCATGCCAACTCCACCAATTATACCTGCAACCAAAACAAACAGTGCTGCAAATAAAAATCCTGATAATAATTTTTGCTTCATTTTTAAATTACTAAATAACTTCATAATAATCCTCCTAAAATTAAGTTTTTATTACTTTTTATTAAATATTATATAATATTAATTATTAAATAATATATTTTATATTATACACCATAATCTAGAAGAAAAAAAGTATAAATTTTTATATTTTAAATAATTAATGTATCAAATTTTGCGTATAGTGGCTAGAGGATGATTTTTATTTAAAAACATGTTATTCTATAAAAGGTTATAGTGCATGTCTATTTTTGTAATGAAAGGTCATTTATACTATAAAAATTAATAGAAAGTAAATGGAGGAAATTATATGTCAAAACTTGAAAAGGCTGCTGAGAAGCATGGTAATGGATATAATTGTGCGCAAGCAGTAACATGCTCATTTTGTGAAGAAATGAAAATTGATGAAAGCACAGCAAAGGAAATTTCTAAAAAATATGGAGGAGGAGCATTTAAAACTTGTGGTGCTGTTATGGGGATGTATATAGTAAGTAATTTTATGAGTGGAGAAAAGAATTTAGATAATCCTGCTGAATTAAAGAATGGTAATAGTGATCAATTGCATAAATTGGAGAAAATATTTAAAGATAAAAATGGAAGTGTTATATGTGCTGAATTGAAAGGAAAAACTGGAAATAAAGTATTACGTTCCTGCAGAGGTTGTGTAGAGGATGCAGCCATGATATTAGAAAAATACTTAGAAAATGAAAAGTAAGATTATAAAGGATTCCTAGTTTGGAATCCTTTATAATTTATATTAAAATAGAAAGAGGTTATTATAATGAAGAATACAATAAAAAGAATTAGAAAATTTAGAACTGATAGGGATTGGGATCAATTTCATACACCGGCAAACCTATCTAAAGCAATTTCAATTGAAGCTGCTGAACTTTTAGAAAACTTTTTATGGGATGAAGAAAACTATGACAAAGAACATGTGCTTGAGGAGCTTGCTGATGTTATGATTTATTGTATACATATGGCAGATTCTTTAGAGGTTGATTTAGAAGATATTATGAATAGTAAAATGGATAAGAATGAGAAAAAATACCCAGTTGAAAAAGCTAAAGGAAATAGTAAAAAGTACACTGAATTATAGGAGGAATAGTTATGTCAATTAAGTTTCCAAAAGGATTTTTATGGGGAGGAGCTACAGCTGCCAATCAGTGTGAAGGCGCATATAATGAAGATGGTAAAGGTTTATCAACTCAAGATATAGCACCAAAAGGTATAAAGGGACCTATAACCAAGGAACCAACAGAAGATAATATGAAGCTTATTGGAATAGACTTTTACCATAGATATAAAGAAGATATAAAGTTGTTTGCTGAAATGGGCTTTAAAACTTTTAGATTATCAATTGCATGGTCAAGAATATTTCCAAATGGTGATGATAAAGAACCAAATGAAAAAGGACTACAATTTTATGACAATGTATTTGACGAATTAGCTAAGCATGGAATTGAACCTTTAGTTACAATTTCACACTATGAAACACCACTGTCACTTGCTAAAAATTATGATGGATGGATTAACAGAAAACTTATAGGATTTTTTGAAAACTATGTGAGAACAATATTTACAAGATATAAGGATAAGGTAAAATACTGGCTCACCTTTAACGAAATAAACTCAGCAACTCATGAGCCTTATATGAGTGCAGGTATTTTGACACCAAAGGAAAAGTTGAGCAAGCAGGATTTGTATCAAGCAATGCATCATGAATTGGTGGCTAGTGCATTGGCAGTAAAAATTGGACATGAAATAAATCCAGAGTTTAAAATTGGCTGTATGATTCTTGGAGTACCAAACTATCCATTAACTCCAAAGCCAAGTGATGTACTTAAGGCTATGGAACAGGATAGGCAAAATCTTTTCTTTGCAGATATTCATGCAAGGGGACAATATCCAAGATATATGAATAGATTTTTTAAGGAAAATAACATAGAAATTAAAATGGAACCTGGTGATGAGGAAATATTAAAAAATACAGTTGATTTCATTTCCTTCAGTTATTATATGAGTGCTTGTGCAACTTCAGATCCAGAAAAGAATAAAAAAGGAGAAGGCAATATTATTGGCGGAATACCAAATCCGTACTTAAAAGCTTCAGGTTGGGGATGGCAGATAGATCCAGAGGGACTAAGATATATACTTAATCTATTGTATGACAGATACCAAAAACCATTATTTATAGTTGAAAATGGGTTGGGTGCTGTGGATGAATTAATAACTGATGAAAATGGTAACAAGACTGTAAATGATGATTATAGAATTAATTATTTAAAAGATCATTTAATTCAAGTAAGAGAGGCTATTGAAGATGGTGTTGAACTTTGGGGATACACTACTTGGGGATGCATAGATCTAGTTAGTGCATCAACTGCGGAACTTAAAAAGAGATATGGCTTTATATATGTAGATAGACATGATGATGGAAGTGGGACTTTAGAAAGATATAAGAAAAAGAGCTTCTATTGGTATAAGAAGGTTATTGAAACTAATGGTGAAGAACTTTAAAATGTATAAAATAATAACTGAATTGTTTTTAAATTTAATATATTAAGTTTTCAGCAGATTTCACCTTGATTTTCATAAGGGGCTGTTGCATTAAGTGTAAGTACTACAATATATTACGTTGTTTTTAATTTGCAAAACAATGTATTGTATATAAATTACTTAGTGCAACAGTCCTTTTGTAAAATAAATCATAAATAAGTCGTAAAAAAATATATGACCAGGTATATCAATTTTAACCATTATATAGTATAATATTACTATATAATATAAAGTACTATATATAATAATATGTGTAATAAAATGATTTTTCTAAGGGGGTGAAGTGTTGCAATTTGATAAAGAAATATTGAAAGGATATATTGACACAATAGTATTAAGTATTTTACAAAATGCTGATATGTACGGATATGAAATTGCCAAAAAGATAAAAGAGAAATCAAAAGAAGAATTTGAAATGAAGGAAGTTACTTTATATGTATCTTTAAAACGTTTAGAAAAAAAGAACTACTTAAAAGGTTATTGGAATGATAATAAAAGCAGTGGAGGTGGAAGAAGAAGATACTATACAATTACTGAAGAAGGCAGAAATTATTTTTCAATCAAGGTAAAAGAATGGGATTTTTTAAAATTGTTGCTAAATAATTTTATGGAGGTTATATTAGATGAATAAGATTGAAGAGTATATTGATAGTATTTATGGGAATTTTGACAATTCGAATAAAGATGCAAAAATATTAAAGGAAGAAATGAGAAATTATTTGCATGAGGAAGTGGAAGAATTAAAGAAACAAGGATTGAGTGAAGAGGAGAGCATATTTAAAGTTTTGCAGTGTTTTGGACAAGAAAATACTGTGGTAGCTGAAATGAACAGCGTATTAAAGAATCGTAGTATATTTACAAAGATGCTTATAAAAGCTGGTGCTATTGTTTTTATAATAGGGATACTATTTCAAATTATTGGGATGTTATGTAATGGTGAAGATATTCAATATTTTAGTGAAGATTTAGTTAAAAATGGATTTAAAAATATTTCATATTTAATATTTATGATTTCTCTAGCAATTTGGGATATAGCATTTTATTATTACTATTTTATTAAAAAGCTTGAACTGGTTTTAATGGCATTTTTAGTTTGTGACTTTGTTATATGTGTACCTTTAACTTTTGTATGGATTTACTTTCCTCATCATGTTATAGGAAGTTTCGCATTTATATTGGGAATTACCTTTTTTATAACTTTACTTTTAAGAATATACTACATTAAAGTTAAAAAATAGTGCTAAGCACAGTACGAAAAGCCTATATATTATTTTTTTTGTTAAGGTAGAGCTGGAAGTTTGTGAAAGTCTAGTAACTTGATGAAATTCCCGTTTCTTAAACAGGGCTAAGGTTTTCACAAACTTTAAGCTGAAAATAATAAGAAATAATTTAGCTGATGTGATGAAAAACTTACCATTGTCTATTTAACTCTAAGTCCTTCAGGAAGTATATTAATAAGCCAAGCTAAAATACGCCATCTTTTAGAAACGTATATTTTTTTCTTCTTACTTACTATAGCATCATATATTTGAGTAGCTGCTTTATCAGCACTGATAGCCCAAAAAACTTTTGACATATCAGCATTTTTAGTCATTTCAGTATATACCCAGCCAGGAAGAACCTCTGTTACATATACATTTTTATTTGATTTATTAAATAGTATTCTTAGTCCTCTCAAATAACTTGATATAAAAGCCTTTGATGCACAATAGGCATTAGTTCTATCACTGTATGTAATTGCAGACATAGAAGAAATACCAACTATATGTCCATGATTCTGATTAGAAAAATATTGTGCAGTGACACTAACCATGGACGAAAAGCCTAATACATTTGTATCTATAGTTTCTTTATCTTTATTCCAATTCAGTTCAATATTTGGCCTTACAATACCAGGGCATATTACAATTAAATCCAAGCCTCCAAGTTCTTTTATAAGTTCTTTTAGAAGATCAATTGCTTCATCAGTTTTAGAAACGTCTATTTTCTTTATAAAGGTTTTAGTTGTTATGGATTTTTGAATTTCTATAAGACGTTCCTCTCTTCTTCCAGCTAGTCCAACTTCATAACCATTTTTAGACAGTTTTTTAGCTGTTTCTTTTCCGATACCCGATGTAGCACCTATTACAATAGCCTTTTTCATTTCTATGCCTCCAATTATTCTATTCCTTTACTAATTTTATCTAGCAGATTAATTAATGTATTTCTTTCACAGTCTTCATCTAAAGCTCCAAGCACCTTTTTCCACAGCTGGTTTTCAGCAACTTCATGTAGTTCACTTATTTTAATACCTTCTTGCGTTAATTCTAATGAATAGGAGCGTCTATTTTTGGAACTTATAATGCGTTTAACCAAATTCCTCTTTTCAAGTCTATCAACTATGCTAGTAAGAGTACTCCCTGGTACATCTAAATATCGACTAATTTCCTTTAAAGCTGCATCAGGATATTTGCTAGCTACTTTTAATACACTTAGTTCATTACTTGTTATTCCACCAGGGAACATTGTATCTATATCTCCATGCAATTGTCTCAAGCGTTTATATATCTTGTGCATAACAGTATCAAATCTCTGGAATTGTTCTTCATTTATTTTATTCATATCTGATTACTTCCTTTCAGTATTAATTCGATATAGTATTAATTCTATAATGAAATAATATTGCATTTAACAAAATAAGTCAAGTAAAAATCTAAAAAACTTATTTAAGTTTATGCGCAAGTTGTTTATAAGTTAGTTTCTTCAGTATTGTAAAATTTTATATAATAAAATATAAAGATTAAGTATGTTATAATGTACAAAGTATGTTATAATGTATATGATATAAAAATACAACATAGAGAAAGGCTGATATGAATTGAACGATCCAACATATAATATAGGTTCTGTTTTGAAAAGAGTGAGATTTGAAAGGGAGTTGACTTTAGAAGAAACATCTAATTTAACAGGTGTAAGTAAAGCAATGCTGGGACAAATTGAAAGAGGAGAATCAAATCCCACAATATCAATATTATGGAAAATTTCTACAGGGTTACGTATTTCATTTTCTGAGCTATTAGGAAGTGAAAATGATGAATATAAAGCAGTATCAATAGATAATATTGAACCTGTATATGAATCAGATGGCAAAATGATATTATATGATGTGTTTCCCTTTAATCCTTTATCTGGGTTTGAATATTTTTACATCAAATTACTTCCTGGTGCACATCATGTTTCTACGCCTCATCAGAGTTCAGTAGAAGAATATATTGTAGTAACAAAAGGAACTTTAAAGCTTGATTTAGAAGATCGAACCTTTGAACTTATGGCTCCAGCAGCATTAAGATTTAGACCTAATAAAAGTCATACGTACAGTAATCCATATGATGAAGAAGTTATATTTCAAAATGTAATTAAATATTAAATATATATTTTAGACTAATTTTAAAAATTTTGTATGTTATAACATAAAACATATGCTATAACATAACACAAATATAATTGGAGGGTGATAATCATGATTACAGAAAGAATTGAAAAGGCAAGAAAAAATTATATCAATGCAAAACCTGCAATTTCCTATGAAAGGGCAAGAATTTGGACAGAATCACACAAGAAGACAGAAGGTGAAGCTATTCCAATAAGAAGAGCTAAAGCTTTTAAAGATACTTGTGAGCAAATTGATGTTAATATTTTTGAAGGAGAACTTATTGTTGGTGCTATTGGTGAATTTAGAAAATGTGGTATATTAACTCCAGAATTTTCATGGACATGGGTAGATAGGGAAATGGATAACTTTGATAAAAGAGTTCAAGATCCATATGTTATGACAGATGAACAAAGAACATTTGTTAGAAAGAATATCTTTCCTTATTGGAAAGGACAATCGTTAGAGGAATCCTTTTTGGCGCAGCTTCCAAAGGAAACTGCAAAAGTTGCTGTTGATACTGGTATAGTTGACAATGATTCAAAATGGAGGCAGGCAGTTGGTGAAATAACACCCGATTATCAAGATGTTTTGTTTAAAAAAGGTTTTGGTGGAATTATTGAAGAAGCTAAAGAACATATATCAAAACTTTCTCTTACTTCAGTAGAAGATATAAAAAAGAAGGATTTTTACAATTCAATTATAATTACTTCAGAAGGAATTATTACTCTTGCTAATAGGTATTCTGCAAAGGCTAAGGAAATGGCAGATACAGAAAACAATTCTACAAGGAAAGCTGAACTATTAAAAATATCTGAAATATGTAGTAAAATTCCTGAAAATCCTCCTGAAAATTTTTATGAAGCTATTCAATTTGTTTGGTTTACACAAGTTGGCGGAATATTGGCTGAAAATCCATTAGCCCTTAATATAGGAAGATTCGATCAGTTTATGTATCCATATTATAAATCAGATATAGAAAAAGGAATTATGACAAAGGATGGAATTGAAGAACTTATTGAAGCTCTTTGGATAAAGTTATCAGAATGGGTTTGGACAATTTCTGCAAATACTGCTGAATTCTTTGCTGGATATAATCAATTTCAAAATTTGACAGTTGGTGGAAAGACAAGGGAAGGAAAGGATGCGACTAATGATCTTTCTTATATGTGTTTAAGAGCCACTGAAAGAGTAAAAACACATCAACCAGGATTAAGTGTTAGAATTCATCAAGATTGTCCAAGCAGTTTTTTAGATGAAGTTACTCATTTGGTAAGTAAGGGGACTGGTTTTCCAGCAATTCACAATGATAATGCAGGATATCAAATGCTTATAAATGCTGGTTATGAACCAGAGGATGCTAGAGATTGGAACAACTGCGGTTGTGTAGTTCCTCATTTCCGTAAGACAGGTGAATGGACTTCTGCAGTAAATGTTAATTTTACTGCAGCTTTAGAATATGCCTTAAATAAAGGTGTAAGTAGAATTACTGGTGAAAAGATAGGTATGGATGAAAAAGATCCATCAACCTTTGAATCTTATGAAGAAGTAGAAGAAGCTTTTTACAAGCAATTTGATAATCTAATTGCACATTCAATTACAGCTACTTTAGTAGCACAAAGGATTCATAAGGAGATCGTTCCAAGACCATTTTTATCTTCATGTATAGAAGATTGTATGATAAAAGGAAAAGATTTAGTTGATGCTGGTGCTAAATACAATCTTGGACCTGTAATTACTGGAATAGGACTTGCAGTTACATCTAATTCGCTTGCTGTGATCAAAAAACTTGTTTTTGAAGATAAGGTTACAAATATGGAAACATTAGTAAAGGCGCTTGATGCAAATTGGGAAGGCTATGAAGAACTTAGAGCGCTAGCTTTATCAGTTCCAAAGTACGGAAATGACATAGATTATGTAGATGACATTGCTATTAAGATGGCAAATCACTATTATAAGGAAGGGCACAAATATAAAGATATTAATGGCAATAACTTTAACACTGCTTTTATGGGTATTTCTAACTATTTGCCAACAGGAAAGGTAGTTGGAGCCACTCCTTGTGGAAGAAAAGCTAAGGAACCATTGTCAGAAGGTGTATCTCCTTTTGCAGGATCAGATACTTCTACACCACTTGCAGCTATGCGTTCAGCAGCAAAGGTTAATCAGGATATACATTCAGGTGGAACATTATTAAACTTAAGATTAAATGAAGATTTGGTAAATACAAAAAGAGGTCAGAGTAATTTAGGAGCTATGATACAATCTTTCTTTTCATTAGGTGCCTTTCATGTGCAGTTTAATACAATATCTACTGAAACATTAATTAAAGCACAGGAACATCCTGAGGATTATAAAGATTTGTTAGTCAGAGTTGCAGGTTACAGCACACAATTTGTAAATCTATCTAAATCAATGCAGGATGCAATTATTGCAAGAACAGCTCACGAAACTTATTAAAGGTATCATATAAGCAAATGGTGTTTTGTGCTCATATGATTAAAAAAGGTGTGATTGTATGAATAACTTACGTGGATATTTTATGGAGCCGCAGAATTTTTCTGTTAATGATGGAAATGGAATAAGAACAATAATTTTTTTTGCAGGATGTCCTCTTAGATGCAGGTGGTGTTCTAATCCAGAAAGTCATACAAGCTTTAAGAAAATTGCTTACTATGAAAAAACTTGTGTAAAGTGCGGCAAGTGTGCTCAGATATGTCCACAAGGAGTGGGGATAAATTTAAATATTCCACTCGAAATGGAAAAATGTAAGGCCTGTGGAGCTTGCGTAAAGGAATGTCCAACTAAAAGCAGAAAAAGTTTAATTTATAATTACAGCAGTGAAGAAATATTAAATATAATTGAAAAGCAAAAGATATTTTATAGACATTCAGGTGGTGGTGTTACTTTTTCTGGAGGAGAAGCTGCTATGCAAGTAGATATTCTTAGGGAACTTGTATATAAACTTTATGATTCAGCTGTGGATTTAGCTATTGAAACTTCTGGCTATTTTGATTTTGAAGATGTAAAAGATATTTTGGAAAAAATGAGTTTAATATTTATAGATATAAAGCATATGGATGACAGCAAACATAAGTTTTATACAGGGGTCAGCAATAAAAAAATATTGAAAAATATATGCAGGCTTAATGAATTAAAGATACCTGTAGTGATTAGAATACCGGTAATTGAAGGTTTTAATGAAGATGTAGAAAATATAAGAAAAACAGCTAAATTTGTCAGAGAAAACATAGAGATACCTAAGATGGAGCTGCTGCCATATCATTCTTATGGTGATAGTAAATATGAAGCTTTAGGCCTAGAAAAACCATTAAAACAGTTTAAAACTCCGTCAGAAAAATACATTAAGAAGTTACATGAGACAATTGAAAATGAAGGGGTTCAGGTAGTTAGCTATAAATAAATTTATCCTATGGATACTATCTGTAGCAGCCCTATTCTCTTTAGGTTGAAGAAATACAAAAAATGTGGTGATGATTTGCCACATTTTTTTGTTAATAAAAATTTTATATAATAAAGTATTCAAAAGTCGAAAAATTAAGAATGAAATAAAAAGATATATATAATTAAAATGGTCATAAAAATTCAATGAAGAATTTCATAATACATAAAATAATATTTTGTTTTTATATTGTGAAGATGTTTGGAATATGTCTTAAAGTCTTTGATAAATCATCAAAAAGTATGGTTTATTTTTAAAAAAATGCAAAAAAACCTTTAGAAAATCAAAAAATTATAGAATTTTTTGATTTTTTTGATGTTTGAGACAAATTTAAGATATTTTATGGACAGCATATTTATATTATTATTAATATCAATATAAATAATCTTCCATTTGGAAAAATAAGAAGTACGTACTACAAGTATAAAGAGAAAGGAGAATTTTAAATTAACAATTATTGATTATTTTACTTTAGATAACTTTCATTTTTTACAAAAATCTTAAAAAACAACATTAACTATACCTTATGCAAATTTAGATCAAAATAATCATGTATCAAATGGGAATATGGACAAACTTAAATTTATTCGAGGCATTAAATCAAGCTACTATTTAATAAAAGGATTTGGGAATTAGGAAGGAGTAATAAAAATGAAAAAAAATAGCCATAAGTATGTAGTATTTGCACTTCTTTATATAGCATTTTGTATATTATTTATTGATAGAGCTGCAATTAGTATTTCAATTGCTTCTATGGGAAAAGAGTTTGGCTTAACATCAGCACAATCAGGACTAGTCTTGAGCATTTTCTATATCAGTTATGCATTTATACAGGTTCCTGGAGGTTGGTTGTCAGATAAACTAGGTTCTAAAGTAGTAATTATCATTGCTATTTTAATGTGGTCAGCATTTACCATGTTAACTGGATTTTCTTGGTCAATTACATCGTTACTTGTCATTCGTTTCATGTTTGGAATAGGTGAAGGACCTTACGCAGCAGCGTGTTTATCAGAAACTTCTGAAATTTTTGGTTATAAAAATCGTTCAAAGGCAACTTCTAGCATGTTATCTTCTAATTATGTTGGTAGTGCAATAGCTCCAATGATTGTTGCACCAATTATGATTGCCTTCGGATGGAGAATGACCTTTCATGTAGTTGGAATTATAGGTATAGCATTTGTAATTATTTACTATTTTACAGTGCGTCCTATTAGAAAAAATAAGAGTATAGATGAGGATAAGAAAGAAGTTAAGAAGGGGAATTGGAGTCAGATATTAACAAGTGGAATGGTATGGAAATTTGTTATCATTGCTTTTGGAATTAGTATGGTAAACAAAGGATTGGATTCATGGATGCCTACTTATCTGTTAAAAGCAAGACACATAAACTTAAAAAGTATATCTTACTTAGTTCCTCTTCCATTCATTGCAGCAGGGATAGGTGCTTTTAGTAGTGGTTGGATTATGGATAGGTTTTTCAAGAATAAAGAAAAGTTTATTATTGTTATTTCAAGCTTATTAACTACTATATTTGTTTTTGAAATGTATAATTCAAAAACATTGACTTCAGTTATTATTTTTGAAGTAATTACTTATTTCTTCAAGTCAATTACATTTACATCAACATACTCACTGTTTAGCAAAATAATAACACAAGATAACTATGGTTCATCAATGGGAGTACTAAACTTTGGAGGTCAATTAGCAGGTTTTGTTGCTCCGCTTGCAATGGGGTTTCTAGTTGATATTTTTAATGGTTCTTATAATGCAGCTTTCTTATTTTTGGTATTTTCAGTAGCAATTGCATTTATTGTTTCATTAACATTAAATAGTAAGGAAATTAACAAAAGATCTGAAAGTATTCAGAAGCTTGAAACAGCATCAGCATAATTTAAAGTAATGTTAAACAAAATCTAAATTGAGTTTTTCTAAATGATTAAGCAAAAAATAAGTATTCTTATTTTAAATGTAATTACTATATTTGATATAAAAGGAAGGATGGTAATATTATGGAAATTAAAAAAATAATACTAAGACAAATTCAAATACCATTAAAGAAAGCATTTGAAACAAGTTTTGATTCAATG
The DNA here is from genome assembly GCF_000633595.2 of Clostridium drakei. Classification (GTDB taxonomy): domain Bacteria; phylum Bacillota; class Clostridia; order Clostridiales; family Clostridiaceae; genus Clostridium_AM; species Clostridium_AM drakei. Next base: position 16,701 of record NZ_JIBU02000063.1, read on the forward strand.
AAATTTAAAAACTGTTTGATTCTTGAAGCTCATGACAAGGATGGGAATATTGGATATGGTGAGTGTTCAACTTTTGAAAGACCACTTTATAATGAGGAATTTATAGGTGGTGCTTGGACATTATTAGAGAATTTTTTAATTCCAGAAACGCTTGCAGCTACAATAGAGCATCCAGATGAAACAACTGAACTGTTTTCAGGATATCGTCGTAATGAAATGGCAAAATCATCAATTAATTGTGCACTTTGGGATTTATATTCAAAGGAAAAAAATATTCCTCTTGCTAAAGCATTAGGCGGTACTAAAGGCAAGGTCGAAACAGGAGTTAGTATAGGAATTCAAAAAGATGTTCAAAGTTTGCTAGATACAGTTCAAGGATATATTGAAGATGGATATCGTAGAATTAAGATTAAAATAAAACCAGGTAAAGATATAGCTTATATGACAGCTGTTAGAGAAAAGTTTGGGGATATAATGTTAATGGCTGATGCAAATTCAGCATATTCCTTAGATGATATTGATACATTTAAAAAATTAGATGAACTTGGATTAATAATGATTGAGCAGCCTTTAGCACATGATGATATAGTTGATCATGCTGAATTACAGTCACAAATCAATACAAAGATTTGTCTTGATGAAAGTATTGTAACACTAGAAGATGCTAAAAAGGCCATTAAGCTTAAAAGCTGTGGAATAATAAATATAAAAGTAGCTAGGGTTGGAGGACTAACTGAAGCTAAAAAGATTCAAAAGATAGGTCATGATAATGGAATTGGTATTTGGTGTGGTGGAATGTTGGATTCTGGAATTGCAAGGGCCCACAATATTGCAGTAGCAACACTTGAAGGATATACTCTACCAAATGATATTGCTGCATCAGAACGTTACTATGCCCAGGATATTATAAATCCAATGATTAAGCTTAATGGTACATTTATTGATGTACCAAAGGGAAATGGTATAGGATTTGATCCTGATACATATTATATGGACAAGTTTACAGTTAGAAAGGCTGTTTACAACAATAAATATTAAATTTGATGTTTCAATTTTCTGATAAGAAAAAGACATAAGGAGGAGTTATAATGATAGAACAAATTAGCAAAAAGGTTGATGGATACGATGAGGATATGATTTCGCTGCTGGAAAAATTAGTTAGTATTGATTCAGGTTGTGACAATCCAGAAGGAATAGATAAGGTTGCCCATATTGTTGGAGATGTATTAAGTAGCATTGGATTTAAAGTTGAGTATCTGGAAAATCAAGGAATATGTACTCATGTTATAGCTCGCAAAGAAGGTAAGAAAAAGAAAAATGCTATGGTTATAGGTCATATAGATACTGTTTTTTCAAAGGGTACAGCGGCAAAAAGGCCTTTTACTATAAAAGATGGTAAGGCTTATGGACCTGGAGTTTTAGACATGAAGGGTGGTGTGGTAATAGCGCTTTCAGCACTTAAGGCACTTCATGATTTAGATTGGAATAAAAAAAATATTACTGTATTCTTTTGCGGAGATGAAGAATCAGGGCATCCAGTATTGAATACACCAGAATTATTCATACGTGAGGCAAAGGATAAAGATGCTGTGTTTAATATGGAGACAGGGTCAGATGATGGAGCGGTTGTTGTAGGAAGAAAAGGTGCTATATATCCCAATATGACAATAAAAGGAATAGATGTACATGCAGGTAAAGATCCTCAAAAAGGTGCTTCAGCAGTTTTGGAATTGGCTAATAAAGTTGTAGATTTGCATAACTTAACAGATTATCAATCGGGTATAACATATAATGTAGGTGTTATCAAAGGTGGTACTGTAGCCAATAGTGTTGCAGGAGAAGCACATGCCAAAATTGACATAAGGTTTAAAACCTGTGAACAAGGAGAGAAAGTTCTTAATGATTTGAGAAAGGTTGCAGAAAAAACCTATGTCAAAGGAACACATACAACTATCTCACACGAAAAGATTTCTTTTATGCCCATGGAAAAAACGGAAAAAGGAATGGAGCTTTTTAAGATAGTTCAAGAACAGGGTCGTAAACTTGGAATAGAACCAGAGATAAAGCCAATATTTGTAGGTGGAAGTTCTGATTCATGCTGGTCTACTATGGCTGGAGTTCCAACAGTTTGTGCTATGGGAGCTCGTGGAGAATTAAACCATGGTGAAAATGAATATATTCAAGTTTATAGTTTAAATGAACGTGCTAAACTTCTTGCTTCTAGTATAGTTGCTTTTTAAAGCATATCATAAATAATTTGGGTTTAAGGATAACAATGAAGTTCAGTTGTTATTACATAAATTGGACTAACAAGATACTCCATGCTGCGGTGGTAATTTTCTTAATTACCACTGTTAAAATTTCTATTACTATTGAATAAAAGTAATAGATACATGAAATATATAAGAAGGATTGTAAACGTAATGGGAATTATAAGTTGAAATTTGCAATATGTTTTTTTGTTGCCTTCATGATAGTGAAAAGAGAAATTTTTGACTACAATTATATTTATTGTGTTATAATTAAAATATTTATATTTAAAGTACTTTTTTAATAATAAAAAAATAATATTGTGTATGTGTTTGTAAAACTATTAATATTTAAAGTAAGGAGGAGAAAACCTATGAAGATGGGTATTGTTGGTCCGGAAGAATTTGTAAAAAAAACACATGTAACCATTAAGGAACATTATCCTAGAATAGAGCTTATAGATTTAATATATAAGGAGTCTATAGAAGCACCTGATTTGGTTCAAGATTGTCAAAAGGATTTAGATACCCTTATATTTTTAGGAAAAACGCCATTTAAGATATCAGAAAAATTCATTAAACAGAATATTATATGGGAATACCTCCCTAGGCATGGAAGTACATTACTAAGGACCTTATTGGAAGCATCAGTTATAAAAAAATATGATATATTATCTGTTAGTTTTGATACTTTTACTAAGGAAATGTTATATGAAGTATATGAAGAAATAGGATTTAAAAGAGAAAATTTTAATTTTTTTATAGCTGAACAAAAGTTAACTCAAAAGAACTATATAGACTATGTATATCGTTTTCACTGCAATAACTACTATTCTAAAAAAATATCCGGCTGTATTACTGGCTTAGTTGAAATTTATGATAAGCTTTGTACTAAAAACATTCCATGTATCCTGGTGACTCCTATAAAAAATGTAATACTTGCTACTGTTGAAAAATTACGATTAGAATATTTAGCTCAAAGCAATACAGATAATCAGATTGTAGTTATGGTAGTACAGATAGACTTTCCTGATGAATACTCAGTGATTAAAGAGGATGAATATCAAAATGTTATTAATAGAATAAAAATATCGGAATGCATTTATTTATTTGCATCTAAAATTAAAGCTGCCGTAGTTGAAGTAAATAATAAGGAATATATGATTTTTACAACAAAGAAAATACTTGAGACAGTAACAAGCAATTATAAAAAAATTTATTTATTTGAATTAGTTGAAGAAAAAGTTTTAAAAACTATAAGTTTAGGAATAGGATATGGGAGTACTGCACAAGAAGCTAAGTTTAATGCTTATTCTGGGTTAAATAAAGCTATTAGAGCAGGTGGAAATGAAGGATTTGTCGTATATGAAAATGGTGAAACTAGAGGACCATTAAACAATAAATCAGAAAAACATCAAAAGTTTATAGATAAGAGATTATCACACATATCAGAACAAACAGGAATAAGTATAAACACAATATATAAAATTTACAATGCTGCAGAAAAATGCAACGATTATACACTTTCGCCTAAGGAGCTTGCAAATTTATGTGAAATGAGTAAGCGAAGTATAGATAGATTTATTCAAAAGCTAGAAGCATATGATTTTTGTGAGACTGTTGGAAAGAAGATGATATATGACACAGGAAGACCAAGTAGGGTTATTAAATTAACATTTTTTTAGGACAACTGAAAAAGTTATATAAGTTGCCCCAAAATTAACTTAATATATATTAATTAAAAAAGGAGTAATTTAATATGTTTAGAAATTATAGACCTGTATGGGCAGAAGTAAACTTAGATAATTTACAATATAATATGAGAAATATAAAAGCTAAAGCAAGGACTAAAGAAATTTTTGGGATAGTTAAGGCAGATGCGTATGGTCATGGTGCTTTCGAAGTTTCAGAAGTATTGCTTAAAAATGGAGCAACAAGATTATCGGTAGCAGTTTTAAGTGAAGGTGTAGAGCTTAGAAAAAGTGGAATAACGTGTTCAATTAATATTTTGGGAGTTACTCCAGATACTCAATTTAATGATCTTATAGAATACGGTTTGGAGCCAGTAGTATTTTCATATGAATATGCTAAAAGCTTATCTGAATTTGCGAAAGATAAAAATAAAATAGCAAAAGTACATCTTGCTGTAGATACTGGAATGGGGAGGATTGGATTTCTTCCAACAAAAGAAAGTGTAGAGGAAGCGGTAAAAATAAGTAAACTTTCTAATATTAAAATTGAAGGTATTTTTTCGCATTTTTCTACAGCTGATGAGAAAGATAAAAAATATTCTTATCTTCAATTTAATAAATATAAGTTGTTTATTAGCGAATTAGAGAAAAAAGGCTTAAATATTGAAATTAAAGACATTTGTAATAGTGCAGCAATGATAGAAATGCCTGAAGCTTATTGTGATGGAGTAAGACCGGGAATAATACTTTATGGGTATTATCCTTCAGATGAAGTGGATAAAAGTAAATTAGATATTAAGCCTGTAATGACTTGGAAAGCTAATATTGTACATTTAAAAGTGCTGAATGAAGGCCAATATGTAGGCTATGGAAGAAAGTTCAAAACACAAAGAAAAAGTATTATAGCTACATTGCCAGTTGGATACGCTGATGGATACACTAGAATGTTCTCTGGAAGAGCAAAAGTAATAATAAATGGTAAGTTTGCACCAGTTGTGGGTAATATTTGTATGGATCAATGTATGGTTGATGTTACAGATATTGAAGATGTAAAGGTTGGAGATGAAGTAATACTTATGGGCAGACAAGGCAATTGTAAATTTGATGCTGATGATATAGCAAATGTTCTAGGTACAATAAAAAATGAAGTGCTTTGTATGGTAAGTAAGAGAGTGCCAAGAATATATATAGAAAATGGACAAATTGTGAAAGTTAAAAATTATTTTTAAAATAAAAAACAATTGAGAGGTGTGACTATGAAATTAAAAAGTAAGTTTATTGGGATTTTTGTAAGTTTTGCAATAGTTCCACTAATTGTAGCAGGTATTACAATAAATTTTGTAGTACAAAATTCTAATAAAAATGATGCATATGGAAGGTTAAAAGAGGAACTTACAATATCTCAAAGGTCTATGCAACAAAACATAGAGATGTTAAAGAATATTGCATCAGAAAGTGAAAATGATGAATTGCTCCTCAGATATTTAAATGACAGTAATTCAGTTGAATTAAAGAATGAAGTTTCAGATAAATATAAAGAAATAATGAACAAATATGATGTGTTTTCAAATGTAATTATTTTTAGTAAAGATGAGCAAATTTTAACAGATGCAGTAAGAAGCGGGATAAGTGTAAATAAAAGTGCAATACCAGCATATATTACAAAAGCTAAAGAAACAAAAAAGACAGTGATTGGAAGTATTCAAAAAGCTAAAAGTACTGGAAATCCAGTGTTTGTAATATGTGTTCCAGTTTTAAATGCACAAAAACAAATATTATGTTATATGTCATACTCAGTAGACTTAGAAAGGCTGTCTAAAAAGTATGTAACTAATATTAAAATTGGTTCCTCAGGATATATTTTTGCTATAGATAATAATGGTACAACTGTAATGGATCCAGAGAAAAATGAAATATTTAAAAAGAATTTTTTAAATACTAGTATTGCTAAGGAAGTTTTAAATAAAAAAACAGGAACTGGTGAATATCGATATAATGGTGTGAAAAAATTAATAGCTTATAATATGGATAAAGATATGGGATTGATATATGTAGCTAATATTCCAACTTCTGAATTCATGAAGATTTCTAAAACAGTTATAAATATAATGTTGATTATAATAGGAATTGCTTTAATTATTGCTGCTATTATTGCTTTATTAATATCTAAAAGTATAACAAACCGTATAAGTAAAGTGGTTAGTGCAATGGAAAATGTAGCAAAGGGTGATTTTACAATAGATGTAGATGTTAAAAATAAGGATGAAATAGGAGTAATGGGAAGTAAAATAAATGAAACTTTGGATCAATTAAGATTTTCAATATCTGGAGTTAAAGAGAATAGTTCAAATGTTGGCAGTATGTCAGCTACTCTTGCGAATAATTCAAAAGATATGAATACAGCTGCTAGTCAAGTGGCAACAGCAGTTGAAGAAATAGCAAATGGTGTTGTAAATCAAACACGTGAATTATTAGATGTGAGTAAGCAATTGGACATGTTTAATGTTGAATTAAATGATATACATAATAAGATTTCTAGTGTAAGTACAAGTAGCAAGGATGCTGGAAATAAAGCAGTACTTGGAAAGAATTATATTGAAACGTTGACAGAATCCATAACTAAAGTAAAACAATCTTTTTCAAAAGTTAACACTAAGATTAATGGTCTTGGAATTACTGTTAGTGAAATAGGAAAAATAACAGATTCTATTAATGAAATTTCTGAACAAACTAATCTTTTAGCATTAAATGCAGCTATTGAAGCAGCAAGAGCTGGTGAACAAGGCAAAGGATTTGCGGTGGTAGCTGATGAAGTAAGAAAATTAGCAGAAGAGTCTAGCAAAGCATCTAATGAAATAATGAATTTGATAAATTTAGTTAGTGATGAAACAAAAGAAGTAATTGATACTTCAAAACAAATGGATAATTTAATAGGTAATCAAACAGATGTTGTTGAAAAGACTATTGAGTCTTTTGATACTATATTAAAATCTGTTCAAGGTATTGAACCAATGGTAGATGAAACTTATAATTCTGTAAAAAATGCAATTATGGCTAAAGATATAGTAGTTAATAAAATTGAAAATATAACATCTGTAGCAGAAGAAGTATCAGCATCAACTGAAGAAGTATCAGCTTCTGGAGAAGAAATGCTTTCCTCTACAGAGGAAGTTGCACATATAGCGCATCAATTAGATGAATCTGTAAATAGTTTAACTAGTAAGGTTCAAGGATTTAAAGTGGAATAAACAGCAAAATTAAAAATGTTTAAATAAGAGACTGTAGTATTAAGAATAAACATTGTAACATATTGTATTTGTTTGTAAAGCAATATGTTATATATAAAATTCTTAATGAGACAGTCCCTTAATTTTATCCATACTAAATTACTAAGTTTTTAAAGAATTTACATTAATTAATATTGATAAACCAAACTTACATTTGCTCTTATTTTATAAGTTCCTGAATTAATAGATGTAGAAGCTGAGGAATTACTTAAGGATGTTTTGTCGTATAATGGAACAGGATAATCGTTAGGAACTCCACTTGAAGTTTCTGTTATTTTTACAGGAGATGTAAGTTTTACACCTAAAAAACTAGAAATCGATTGAGCTTTATTTTGTGCATTTGATAGCGCATTTTGTAAAGCTGTATTATAATATTTTTCGTAATTACTTACTCCAAAACTTATGCCATTAGAAATATTTGCTCCATTTTTTACAGCTGTATCAATTACTTGTCCAGCCTTACTGATATCTTTAACAGTAACTTTTAGAGTATTTGATACAGTGTATCCAGCTAGTGTACTTGCTCCTGTATTTTTATCATAATTGTATTTAGGACGTATGCTATAATCATCTGTTTTTATGTCTTCATTTTGTATCCCTTCCTTTTTAATGGCAGCGATAACATTGTTCATTTCAGTAGAAGCAGTATTTTGAGCATCAATAGTGGTGGACTTGTCTACAGTTACTCCCAAATATAAGTATGCTATGTCTGGAGTTGCAGTTACTTCGCCGTCTCCTGTAACATTTATTGTTCTTGCTGTATCAGCAGAAGCTGTACTTGAATCTGCAGCAAGTACTTTTGAAGCTCCAAATTGGAAAGCTAGGATAAAAGCAAATACCAATGCAAGAATGAATGAGTATTTTGGTCTTAACAAATTATTATTTTTCATAAATCTAATCTCCTTTATAATTATTTTCATATCATTAGACGAGCCATTATAAAAGTTCGCTCCATAATTTATTCATAAAATATTAAAAAAATGTATACTAAGAAGTAACAAAGATTAAATAAAACTGTGACAAAAACCCTGTAATATAATAAGTGTTCTAAGAAAATATATTGAAAAAATAGAAACAATTATTTGAAAGGGTGAGTATAATGCGCAATTTTCCGGATGTTACTATAACGTATAGTACAAATGAATTACAAGATATAGAAAATAAAATAGAAAAAATGAAAATGGAACATGAAAATTTAAATAGAAATTGTGAAATTGAAATAGTAGCAAAGCCTAATCCTCAAACTATTATTTTTGATGGAAACACAAATATACCATTTCAATTATCTATATATATCAGGCATTTAAGCACTAACTAAAAATTATTTATGTAAAGTAGATTACTAAATATTATTGTTTGATATGAAAATAAAAATTTGCTTTAAATTTAAGTGGTTTGTTCATAGAATGTTTTGGAAATATACAATAATAAGTAACAAATATTACACAAAATCGTAACAATTACTGTGTATAATAATAATTGTTCTAAGGGAATAGGCCTAGAGCAAAAATTAAAAGAATATAATAAGTCCCCCTTATTATATATATTTGTTTTAGATAAGCACTGGAAAAACTAGTGCTTACTTTTTTTATATGGATATCCTTGCTAATATCCCTGCTTTCTTTGTATGAAACTTACTTTGGGTAAAATGTCTAAATGTCATTTGTTTAGGTAAGCGGTATTCTTCATAGGAGAACTTAACATGAATCTAAGAATCACTTGATTTTTGAAATTAAAGGAGAGATAATTCAGAAAGTATATGAAAAAAATAATATGATATAATTAAAAGTAGTGAAAATTAATAACGGTATTAAAAAGGAGGCTATTTATAATGTACAGCTTTAAAAATGATTATAGTGAAGGAACACATGAAAGAATATTAAATGCTTTAATTAAATCAAATTTAGAACAGACAGAAGGGTATGGGGAGGATATTTATACCAAAAAAGCCGTTGAACTAATAAAAGAAAGAATAGGACATGAAGATGCTGATATACATTTGTTTGTTGGAGGAACACAAACTAATTTAACTGCGATTTCTGCTTTTTTAAGACCTCACGAAGCTGCTATTGCTGCAAATACAGGACACATTTTAGTTCATGAGACGGGAGCTATTGAAGCAACAGGGCATAAAGTTATTTCGATAAAAGTAAGTGATGGTAAATTAAGACCTAAAGATATCAAACCTGTTTTAGAGGCGCATACTGATGAACATATGGTAAAGCCCAAAATGGTGTATATTTCAAATCCTACAGAAATTGGTTCCATATATAGTAAGAATGAACTAGAACTTTTAAGTGAATTTTGCAGGGAAAATAAGCTTATTTTATATGTAGATGGTGCTAGGTTAGGGTCTGCTTTATGTTCTGAGGAAAATGACCTAGAACTTTCTGATTTAGGGAGATTAGTAGATGCTTTTTACATAGGTGGAACTAAAAATGGTGCATTAATGGGCGAAGCACTTGTAATTTGTAATGATTTTCTTAAAGAAGATTTTAGATTTCATATTAAACAAAAGGGAGCGCTGTTTGCTAAAGGGAGACTTCTTGGTATACAATTTTTAGAACTTTTTAAGGATGATCTATATTTTGATTTGGCAAGACATGCTAATGCAATGGCTAAATTATTGAAAGAAGAAATAATTGCAGCTGGATACAAATTTTTAATAGATTCACCTTCAAATCAAATATTTCCAATTTTACCCAATAAGTTAATTGAAAAGCTCCAAGATAAATATTCTTTTGCAATATGGGAAAAGTTTGATCAAGATAGTTCTGTTATCAGACTTGTAACATCATGGGCAACAAAAGAAGAGAAGGTTTTAGAATTTATTGAGGATTTGAAAAAGTTCTATAAATAAATAGAAATTTTAATTTAATCAAAACTTTATAAATTTTTTCTTTAAGCTGTTTATAGACATAACAATTTATTAATGCATTATTAAGGAAATTATTTGAGAAATATTTAAACTTTATAATAAATTGTATGAGAATACAAGATTAGTAATACAAATTCATATATTTTAAACGTTTTCAATGAATAAAAGTATGAAATGCTATTTTTTATATGATAGAAAAAGTGTTATTATACAAAAAGTGAGACAAAAGTGTCACACTAGTGGCATTTTTGTCTCATATTTTGCAAAATAAAGTTAAAAAATTATTGGGGGGATAAGTAATGACTCAATTAACTACAAAAAAGATAGTTGAAAACATTCCTAAAGGTTCTGAAAAAAAAGGACTATTAATATTTTTATTATTAATTTTTATGTGCGCAGCTTTGATTTTAATACCTAGTATTAATCATAATGTTTCGGTGGGAATATCAGCAATTAATAGCCAAAGTTTTAAAGTAAGCACAAATGCTACACAGTATGGTACTATTTTTGATACTTTAAAGTATGAAAGATCTATTCATATTTTAGCTATGTTACTTGTGGGTTTTGGATTTCTTATGACTTTTGTAAGAAATCATGGATACACTTCATTAACAGCAACATTTCTTGTTGTAAGTATAGCAATTCCAATGTATGTAGTTATAAAAAGCTTTGGTGGAGAAAGCTTTGTTAAATCAACTATAAGTATAGATACTTTAATATATGCAGAATTTGCTGCTGCAAGTTTACTTATAGCAATAGGAGCTCCATTAGGACGATTAAAAATGGATCAATACATAATAATGGGATTGCTGTTTATACCAGCTTATATATTCAATGAATGGCTTCTACTTGATAGCGGAATGTTTAAAGGTTTCCTTGATACTGGAGGTTCAATTGTTATACATGCCTTTGGTGCATATTTTGGATTAGGAGTAGTAGCATCAACTCTTTCTAAATTTAAAAATAATCCTGTTTGTGAAAATACTCCAAACTCTAATCAATTTTCTCTGCTTGGAAGTATGATATTATGGATTTTTTGGCCTTCTTTTACTAGTGCAATAGTGGCACCAGAAAGGGTAGTACTTACTGCAATAAACACAATTTTTGCTCTATGTGGTGCAACGTTAGCAACATACATATTTACAAAATTAATCAGAGGCAAAATAGAAATAGAAGATATTGCCAATGCTGCTTTAGCTGGAGGAGTTGCTATTGGATCTACTTGTGACATGACTACTCCAGGATATGCTATGCTTATAGGGATAGCAGCTGGAGCATTAAGTGTAATTGGATATAGTATTATAGCTCCTAAACTTGAAAAAGTTATAAGAGGAACAGATACATGTGGAATTAACAACTTACATGGGATGCCAGGAATACTTGGAGGATTAGTGGCAGTGTTTATAACTGGAAATGTTGGAGTTCAATTATTAGCAATATTTATTAATGTGGTAATAGCTTTTGTATGTGGAAGAATTACTGGTTTATTTATAAGTTTACTTGGTAAGAAACAAGAAACATACAATGATAAGGATGAATTCTTTGTTGAAAAGTTAGGGGCATAGAAGTATTTTAAGTTTCTTAGGTTTAAAATATAGATAAAGTATCTCCGTAAAATAAGCATATTACGACGTAAGCGAAGTAACTTTTAACTGTATTCCGGCTGATATATGCTGTGAAGGAAAACTCACTTCATTAAGAAGTTCTAAT
>NZ_JIBU02000064.1 GCF_000633595.2 Clostridium drakei
TCCAAGGGGTAACTGGTGCTACTGGAGCTGACGGTGTTACCGGTCCTACTGGCGCTCAAGGCATTACTGGAGCTACCGGACTCCAAGGCGTAACCGGTCCTACTGGGGCTGATGGTGCTACCGGACCTGCTGGCACTCAAGGTATTACCGGAGCTACTGGACTTCAAGGTACTACTGGTCCTACTGGCGCTGATGGTGTTACCGGTCCTACTGGCGCTCAAGGCATTACCGGAGCTACTGGACTTCAAGGTACTACTGGTCCTACTGGCGCTGATGGTGCTACCGGACCTACTGGCGCTCAAGGCATTACCGGAGCTACCGGACTTCAAGGTATAACTGGGCCTACTGGAGCTGATGGTGTTACTGGAGCTACTGGACTTCAAGGTGCTACCGGTCCTACTGGGGCTGACGGTGTCACTGGTCCTACTGGGGCTACCGGCCCTACTGGTCCTCAAGGTGCTGTTGCAATTTTAAGTTTTAATAATGCATCCGGACCACTTATGGTCTATAGCCCTAGCAAAATAGCACTAAATACAGAGACACCAGAAATAGCACTAAATACAGAGGTGCCAGTTGTAACTACTACTGTTTCAAATATCAAAGCAGGCCAAATGCTTAAAATTGATTATACTTTGTCAATTGAATTTAATGTTACTGAAAACTGGTCCATTGCATTTGAAATAAGATTATATAAGGACGGATCACTAATTAATACTAGACTTGATAATGCAATTGGAACAGTTGCAGGTAATCAAAGATTTCCTATATCAAACACGTATGTAGATGTAGCTGATGCTGATGCTGCTTCCTCTCAGTATATTATTAATGTTAAGGTAACAACAGCTTCTAATGCTAATTCAGCATCTACGGGAAATAATATTAATTTAAACATCATGAAGTTCTAATAATTAAGAATATTTCTCATTAGTTATCAATTAAATATTATAAATTAAATATTATAAATTAAATGTATATTTTCAAAAGAGTTGTCACATTAAATTAATGTGACAACTCCTTTTTTCTCTTACTACCACTCTACTAATCAATAAAATTTAATATTAGAATTACTAAGTCTTTCAATAATTGTATCAGAATTTTTTCTTTCCCATATTATATAGTGTGACAAATTTTAAGAAGGTGATAATATGATTTCAATTAGCCTTTGTATGATTGTAAAAAATGAATCTGATGTTTTACAAAACTGTTTAGAATCAATAAAAGATATTGCAGATGAGATTGTTATTGTAGATACCGGTTCCACAGATAATACTGTTGAAATAGCAAAAAAATATACTGATAATGTATTCTTTTTTGAATGGATTGACGATTTTTCTGCAGCAAGAAACTATTCCTTCAGCAAAGCCACCAAGGATTATATTCTTTGGCTCGATGCAGATGATGTGATGCTTTCTGAAGATCAAAAAAAATTAATACAATTAAAAAATTCACTGAATGATTCTATAGATTCAGTGACCATGATATATAATTATGCTTTTGATGAATTTGGAAATGTAACTTTAAGTTTACGACGAAACCGTTTGGTAAAGCGTAAGCTTATGTTCAAATGGTACGGCCCTGTCCATGAATATCTTGCAGTAAATGGCAATATTTTTAATGCTGATATTGCTGTTTCTCATAAGAGAATTCATTCAAAATCTGGTCGTAATCTAGCTATATTCGAAAAAAGATTAAAAAAAGGTGATGAATTTTCACCTCGTGACCGTTACTATTATGCTAATGAATTACTAGACAATGGATTTTATGAAAAAGCCGCTGAAAATTATTCTATTTTTTTAAATTTAAAAGAAGGTTGGATTGAAGATAGAATTTCATCCTGCTATAAAATTTCAGATATTTACTCCCATTTAGGAAATCCTGAAAAAGAACTTGAATATGTGTGGAAGTCTTTTGAACTTAGTACTCCAAGAGCTGAATTCTGCTGCAAACTTGGTTACTATTTCCTTAGTAAAAACGATATAGGAAATGCATCATTCTGGTATAAACTTGCTTCTGAATTAAAGAAACCTGATGGAAATTGGGGATTTTTCCTAGATAGCTATTGGACCTGGCTGCCTCATATTCAATTGTGTGTATGCTACTATAGGCTTGGAGATTATAAAAAATCTTATGAACACAATGAGATAGCTCGTTCTTTCAGACCAGCAGATAAAATGATACTGAATAATAAATCATTATTGGAGGGGATATTGAAAAATGGCAAGTAACACTATAGAAAAAAATACTACTAACAATTCAGGTCCATCTCGTCCATTAAGAATTGTACAGGTAGCTCCAGATTATTATCCTATTCCTCCTTTAAACTATGGTGGAATTGAAAGAGTTGTTTATACCTTAACTGAAGAACTTGTAAAATTAGGTCATGATGTATATCTTTATGCTCCCAAAGGAAGTCAATGTAGTGCTAAAATTATCAATTATGAGCATACTATTCCAAACCCACAAAGTATTGCAGACTTTGTACAGAATACACTGCCTGATAATGTAGATATAATACATGATCATACTCATGCTTCTATTGTAGGTCTTAAAAAGCTTCCTGTCCCAACAATATGTACTATCCATGCATGCAGAAACAATCCTGTTGATTATCCTGTTTATTTAAGCAAGCGAACTTTAGAGGTAGCTGGTAAAAATCATGGTTTCTTCGTTTATAATGGCATAAATCTTAATGAATATGAATTCTCCGATATTAAAGATGATTATCTTCTCTTTTTAGGTGTACTAGATTGGCATAAAGGCATAAAAGAGTCTATTGATGTTGCTGAAAAAACTAATCATAAACTTATAATTGCTGGTCCTATTTTTAATTATGAATATTATAATAAAGAAATTGCTCCAAGAATTAAAAATAATCCTAAACTCCAGTATATAGGCGAAGTAGGAGGACAGCAAAAACAGGACTTATTTAAAAAAGCCAAATGTTTTCTTTTCCCAACTTGTTGTGAAGAACCTTTTGGTCTTGTAATGATTGAAGCAATGGCTTGTGGCACTCCTGTACTTGCCTTCCATAATGGTGCAGTTCCTGAAGTTATGAAGGGATTTCCTGATCTAGTTTGCTCTTCAGTAGATGAAATGGTGCTTAAGCTTAATATGAATCAATTTCCAAAATCAAAACTACTTCGTGAATATGTGGAAAAAAATTTTTCATCAACTGTTATGGCAGAAGAATATTTAAAGCTATATAATAAAATAATCACTGAAGAAGTAAATTATAATTATGGTGACAAACTACAGGAAATAGGTAACTTTATGGAAGCTATTAAATATTATGAGCAATTTTTATCCTTTCCAGATTTATCAAAAATGCACAAGATAAAAATATGCAATAAAATCTCAGATCTTTATTTCAATCTAAAGGATTTAGATAAAGAAAGAAAATTTATCTTTAAATCTTTTGAATATGGTCCTCCTCGTGCTGAATTTTGCTGTAAGCTAGGGTATCAATTTCTTCAAAATAATGAGCTTGACAAGGCAATTTTCTGGTTTGAACTTGCTACAAAATTGGAAAAACCAAAGGAAATTTTATACGAATCCTGTTGGACATGGCTGCCATTTATCCAATTATGTGTTTGTTATTATAGAACAGGAGATGTAAAAAAATCCTACGAAAATAATGAACTTGCATTGAAACTAAATCCTAATAATGAAATGATAATTAGTAATAAAAAATTTCTAGAAGGAATCTTAAAAAAATGACTTTACATTTCCACACTATTAAAAAAACTATTGGATAATTAGCATTTCCCCCATACTATGGGGGAAATTTACCTATCTAATACCTGCTAATTAACAATAGTTTTATTTGTATTTAAATTACTTGAAATTCATTATATAAAATTTTTTTGATATTATTTATTCTAGAATCCCAACTATTTTCCCTGGCCGTTATAATTCGTCTATTTACCATTTCATTACTTTTTTCATTAACAGCTTTATCAATATAATCTTTAAATTCTACAGCATTATTAGCTATATAACATACATTAGAAAACTTATTAATTTCTCTCATATTAGTAGTAACCACAGGTTTGCCAAGTGAAAAATATTCATAAAGTTTAACTGGATTACAACTATTAGTCATGTTATTAACTTTAAAAGGTATAATACAGCAATTGAAATTATTTATATAATATGGAAGCTCATTGTAATTTTTAATTCCTAAATAATAAATATTACTCTTTATTAACGGTGGCTTAAATCCATTATAAAATGGACCTACAAAAACAAAATTGTATCTTGATTTTTTGGTTATGAAATCTATAGTATCCCAATCCATCCAGCTAGCTACAGCTCCCACATAACCAACTATAGGTTTAAATGTAGGTAAATCCTTTGGCTTATTAACCTTATTTAAAGAAAAATTGTCTAAATCAACTGCATTATTTAAAAGATAAACTTTAGGATGAAGTTTTCTAAACTTTTCATAAAGTTTGTCAGCTGTTGTAAAAACTATATTAGCTTTTTCAAGCATCTTGTTAATATAAGGTTGCCATGTACTAAACTCATCAGAAGCATCGTCTACAACATCATATATTACATAATCATGATAAATCTTGTCTACATTGAGAAACTGATTTGGCGAACTACACCACAGAATTACACTTCCTTCAGTTTTTATATCCTCAGGATTATAGTTTCCAGATACTATATTAAGATTAGGTTCTCTTTGTACTATTCCATTTGCTCCTTTGCTGGTAAAATAATAAACCTTATATCCATGTCTAGCAAGCTTAGTCATAATTTGCTGCGGCCTTTGAACCATCCAATCAAAAGGAACACTAGGCATTTGAATAAATGTTATCATATTTCCATATTCCTTTCCTTTTTAATTCATTAATAAAAAAATTCACTTTATCTTTATAACTATGTTTCAAATAACATTCTTTCTGTCCTTCTAAAGAAATATAGTCTCTATCACTTTTTCTCACTAAATAATTATCTACATTTCTCAGTGTTTCTAAATGACTTTTGCTCCAAACTAAATGTTTATTATTAACAAAATAATTTTTAATTGCCGGTGTATATTGAGTAATATAGAAAC
This sequence comes from Clostridium drakei, assembly GCF_000633595.2. Classification (GTDB taxonomy): domain Bacteria; phylum Bacillota; class Clostridia; order Clostridiales; family Clostridiaceae; genus Clostridium_AM; species Clostridium_AM drakei. Next base: position 5,063 of record NZ_JIBU02000064.1, read on the forward strand.
CTCTAGAGCCAAGAATCTCAAAGGTTTTCATACTCATCATTGTAGAAGAGCTATTAATAGAATGAACACCCAGCATTATTTTAGCGGATGCACATGCATCCTTTATTTCATCATATTCACAATATCCACCATAAAATTTTTTATCTATTGTAAATTTCTGACTACCATCTATCCACCATTCATTTCCATAAACTTTTATATCATATCCTCTTTTTATCAAAGGTTCTAGCATAATTTTATATCCCTGAAGTCTTGCAGGGTATCTTGAGTAATTGTTTCCTATAAACACTATATCATGATCAAATTTTTTATTATATTTTCCTGGAAGATGAATATCTTCATTACAACCAAACATTAAAAATGATGCATTAATACCCATTGACTTATATTTTCCTATACATTCAATAGCTGGAGTAAAAGTCAATATTGATTTTCTTGCATGTTTTATAGATTCGCTCATCATCTCTATAGGATCATCTATAGCCCAATATAGTATTGGAATATTATATCTTTCTGCTATGTTAAAAAATATATCTCTATTTCTAAATATTGCTACATGTTCATAAAAAAAAGCATCTGGTTTATATTTTTTGATAGCCTCTATTAATGTTTGATATTTTCCAATAGAAATTTCTTTTCCAAAGTCAGTATATATAACATCTATTTCACTTTTTCCCATAGCAAAACCAATTCCAAATTTTATAATTGGAGCTGTACTTAGAGTCATAATTTTCAATTTCATCACCTATCTCCAAAGTTTTCTACGCTTTAATTCATATATAAATATATCAACTTTTTTATCATAGTCATGCTTTAAATAGCATTCTTTCTGACCTTCTAAGGCTATTCTTTCCCTGCCATCCTGATTGTTTAAATATCGTTCTACCATCCTTAATGTATCATATGAATTTTCACTCCAAACTAAATGTTTTTCATTTAAAAAACATTTTTGAATAGCTGGAGTATATTGTGTTAAATAGAATCCTCCACAACCCATAATTTCAAATGTTCTCATACTCATCATAGTGTTAGAATTGGCAACTGAATGTACTCCAAGTGCAATTTTAGCTGTAGCATAAGCATCTGGAAGTTCTTCATAAGCACAGTATCCACCATAATATTTTCTATCAAGCACAAAATTTTGAGAAGTGTCAAACCACCAATCATTTCCATAAACCTTAATATCATATCCCCTTTGAATTAAAGGTTTTAAAATAATATCTATTCCCTTTTTTCTTGAAAAATGTTGTTTATAATTATTGCCTATAAATATTATGTCATGGTCAAATTTAGGGTTGATATTTCCTTTGTAATGAAAATCCTTATTACACCCAAACATCATTAATTCAGCATGTATTCCATATCTTTTGTATTTAGGAATACATTCTATAGCTGTAGTCATGCACATTGAGGCTGCTAAAGCGTTCTTTAGTGAAACATGAGTAAAATAGACAGGATCTTCTATAGCCCAGTATATATAAGGAATAAAATAACTTTTTATTATGTTAAGCATTTTATCTAAGTTATTCATAATGCACATACCAGCATTTAATATAGCGTCAGGTTTAAATTCTTCTATTTCTTCTTGAAGTGCATATAAATTTCCTCTATTTATCTCTACACAAAGTGAAGTGTATTTAACTTCAATCCCCTTTTTTATCATAGCTGAAGCAAATCCATATTTAAAAATAGGTGCATCCTCCAAAAGAAGTATTTTCATTGTAACCTCCATTTCATCTATTGATTAAATGGCTATAATTAATTACCTACTTACATATTATTATATGTTGAAACAAAAAAATCGTGAATAAATCTAATTATAAAATTAGATTAATAAAATTAGATTAATAAAATTCTCTTTTATTTCATATATATTAATACCAATTAATATATATATGACTATTATTTCTTTTTAATAATTATAATAAGGAAGGTTATTTTATGATTCACAAGAATTTGCCTTACATTATAAAAAATTCAGAAAATATTATTTATAAATTCAATTTAGATTCCTCTCATAATCTGATTGTAGAAAGTTATAATGATCTTGATCCTAATGCTAATGTTAATAACAGATTCACCTATAAACAATATGTACTTGATTATTCCGTAGATATGGATGATAAAGATAAAATTCATATTGCATTTATAACTGAAGATGGACTCTTAAAATATTCAACTTTAGATTTTCCTAATATAGAAAAGACAATAAGCAGTGTTCAATCTAAAGATTATAAAATTAATTATGTTACTATAAAAATTATATCTTCTGATATTCATATTTTTTATATGATACAAAGTAAATATAATGTTGATAAATGGTCTATACATCATAGTTTCTTTCATAACAATTTATGGATTTCTAAAAAACTTACAGAAATATCATTTATTAAAAATTCATTACCATACAATATTGATTTTTACAAAAATAATATTTATATATTCCACTCAACGAATATTTCTTATCAATATTGTATACAAAAATTTAGTATTTCATTTAGCTTATGGTCAACTATAGAAAATAACATAAATCTTATGAACTGCCAAAATGCAGAATTTTTTATAAATGAAACAGGCATTGGTATTATATGCTACAACTCATATATTAATAGATCTATCAATACACTTTTAAAATTTAAAGACTTCAATGTAAATAGTTCAGCATGGTCTGATGACTTATTAGCAAAAACTAATAATTTTGATTTTTCATTACCATCTATATTGTATAATAATGATGCACTATTTCTATTTTGGAAAGAAAATAATACTTTATTTCTAGGGAAATCTTTTTATAAAACTGCCAGCTTAATTGAAATTAAATCAATTACATTTAAAAATATAATAGTTAGTTGTAAATATATAGCGAAAGAAACCTCATATCATGCTTATAAAAATAACTTTTTATTTTTTATTAGTATAAATCCTCTTAATAGTATTTTTGAAGATAATAATATTAAAGACTTCCTAAAAGTAGATACAATAAGAACAGACCAAAAGTTTAACCCTCTTAATGGTCCTCTAAAAGAAACCTTAAAGATAATTGCTAAAAATAGTGGTTTAATAAATAAAACTATTTATAATGATAGTGACGATTTTGAAAATGAAAACCTTGAAAATGAAGAAAAAACAGATAATTCAAAGGATGAAGTAAAAGATTGTATGGATTACCAGAATAATAAAATTGATTATCTTCAAGATACCCTTAACTCAAAAAATGTTGAAATAGAACAACTAAAAACTACTATTCACTTAAGAGAAGATGAACTTGAAAAGTTTAAAAATATCATTATTTCAAAGGAAAATGAAATAGAACAATTAAAAAATAGTTTTAACTTAAAGCAAAATGATCTGGATAAATCTAACACTAATCTTAATTTAAAAAATGCTGAAATAGAACATTTAAAAAACAATCTAAAATCAAGTGAAGCTGAAATTGAAAGCTTAAACAACTCATACTCTTCTTTAAAAAATCTAGCATCCGAAAAAGACTTGTTAATACAAAATCTATACAGTCAAATACAAGAACTTGAAAATAAAAATATTGAAGATGTTCAAATATCAAAAAAGAAAAGCTTTATAGATTTATTTAAAAAGGACCATTAAATGGTCCTTTTAGCGTTTTAAATTATTTTTATATAGCTATACTTAGCTCCATTTTTAGTTATTTGATATATACCTTTTATCATCATATTGCTATTTTTAGCCTCTGCCATTATTGCTTGTATATCATTTTCCATAAACTTTATAGATTGAGTACACCCAGCAGAAATACTACATGGAGTGGATATAAGTTTAACTTTATACCCCTTTTTTATAAGTTTATTAAATAGAAATACAGCTTGATTACGCGAAGCAAAAACTAGCAGGCACTGAGATTGTTCATTCTTATACATATATAACAACTCCCAATTATAGCTGTTTTCTTAGCCAATATATATTTTGTAATATATTAATATTTATAGTATTGTTCAATAATATTATATTTTCTGGAGATATAAATGTGACTAATTTGTTTATATTATGTTCTGATAAAAACTTAAAAGTTATTTTGTATACTTCGATAATATAATCTTTATCATCAAGTTTTCCATTGTAAATATAAAAATTTACAAAAGCTTTATCTTTTTTATTAACTATATTTATAAAAAACTTTTCTTTTTGTAAGATACCTTCATAAATATTGTTTCTGTTTTCAAATCTTGATGGTATTATTTTCCCTATAGCTGTATAGTCCATATCTATGTTTTTTACTTTTTTCATATTTACTTTTACTTTCAATTCAGAAAAATCTCCTATATTCAACTCAATAGTGCAATTTTTCCATATGCATATATATCCCATATTTTTAATTTCTTCCAAAGCTCTTTCATCCTTGTTATCATCAGATTGAAAACTTATAATTCTGTCAAAATATAATATTGATTTACTTTTTATTTTTTGAATCATAAGCCTTTCAAATTTTTTATAATTTTTACTATCTCCACTATTTATAAAATTTATAAAATGTAAAAATGCATATTGTCCAAAATCTATCTCATTTTCATAACTTATTAACGCATATGCTGCAACTTTATCATAATTATATATTTCAATTATTTCAGACTTGTCACTTAAAGCTATAAATTTATGCTGATTCATAGAATATTTGTCCATCATAATTCTTTTTTTATCTTCTATGTTTTCATAAGTTTTTATTAATATTCTATTAGTGTTTTTGTTTATTAAGTTATATAATTTTGATACTGTATCTATAAATCCTTTGCTTTGTATAAGCTTAAATGTTTCTTCATATTTCTTATACTTATTATAAAACTCTACTGCTTCTATTTTAAATTCTTCTTCAGTTGAATTATCTTTAAATTTTTCCATTAATCAATCCTCCAACTAATAATTTAGAGCAGACAATAGCCTGCTCTCTTATTAATTTTTATATTTAATTAGTACAATTTGAGCAATTTATATCTTCATATTGATATGGGAAGAAATCTTCTGGGAACGGTGTCTGAGTAAAATCTATAAATCTTTCACATACATTTTCTTCTTCTGGCAACATGAATTCTTCACATTCTGGTGGTGCTGGACAATATCCAAATGCTGGTATTAGAAGTTGAACTACTCCTGTTACTTTTATTACTATAAATACTCCAACTGTAAAGTTTAACACTTCATCTACAAAAGTAGGATTATTTAAAATCTCTGATCTGGTTTCTATTTTTAAATTAAAATCAAACTCATCTCTAGATTCTGGAATAAATAATACTATATCTTTATCTATACATGGTAATGTACCAGTTATTTCACCTTCAATTCCTGCTACATTTACATAAGTTATTGTATAAGGAACTTCTAATGTAAATTGAACTCTAGAGAAATTTGGTCTTTCAGGTATTGGCGTTCTTACTTCTGTTCCTGGTACTATTATACCATTTCCAAACGTTATTTTTTCTATTACAAATGGTCCACCCGTACAAGGGAAAGTTACTTTAAAATTAGGGAAGCAAACCCTTTGTTGGCAATGTGCAAAAACTTTCTCAGTTATGATACACACTGATTCAGAAATATCATCTAACTGATAGCTGTCAGTTAAATCAATAGGATCACCTGGAGAAATTAAAGATCCCTCATAAGCTCCTACAATACCTATAGGTCCACCTACAAATCCACTAATAGTTCCTGTTAAAACATTTGTTAGAGGATCTATTATATTTACACTCATATTTCCAAAATTCGTTACATATAGCCTTGTTTTATCAGGTGATACTATTACTCTTTGAGGACTTCCACCTAGTGGGATGGCAGCCATCGGAGTGTTTGTTAGTATGTTTACTGGTATTAGATTTCCTGTTGTATCTGCAACATACAAAATATTGCCGAAAATGGCAAGTCCATATGGTATAGCTCCTGGTACACTTGCTCCTAATGGTATAGTAGCTAAGATCGAATAATCACTAAGTTTTATTACAGTTATGCTTGAACTTCCTGAATTTGACACATATGCCTTGGTTTCATTATTATTTAATAATATAAAATTTGGTGCTGTTCCTGTTGGTATTCTAGCTACTTCAGTTAAAGTTAGTGTACTAATTACTTTTACGGAGTTGTCTCCAGTATCCACAACATATAACAAATTTCCATTAGCATTTAGCTTTATATATTGTGCATTAGTAAAACATGATATAGTTGCTATTAATGACCCACTTAATAAATCATTTACTGTAACAGTTGGTCCATTTGATACATATAATTTAGCATCTTCAGCATCTACATCTAAAAATCCATTATTAGGAATATTATAAGTTTTTACTGTGCCATTGGTACATATAGCTGTTATTGTATCTGAAATCGCATTAGCTACATATATTCTATCATCACTTCCATGAACAACTTCTGTAGCTCCCAATCCTGTGTTTATTGTCTTTATAATTGCATTAGTAAACTCATCAACAATAGATACAGCTCCATTGTTAGATACATAATACCTAATTCTCCTTGTTAAATCCGATACAGGCATTAGGCCCATTCCTCCCTTAAATTATTTAAATCATTTAAATTATTCAAGTTATTATTATCTTATTACATCGTGTATCCATCAAAATAAATAATGCAATAAAATATAAAACCTCCTAATGTTAATATATGAAATAGATAAAATTGTGTTACCAGTTTTTGTAGGATTTTTATTGAAAAGTTTAATTATTATGATTTAACTTTTTACATATTTACAACTACGTATGAATATTATTTATTAAGATAGATATAAAATCAATTTTTTATTAAAATGAGGTGTAAAATGTGATTTATAATAATAAATGTAGCTTTGTGGTAAGAAATTCTAAAAATATATTTTATAAATTCACACTAAATAATCAAAAAAATCTATTTTTACAATCCTATGACTATAGAGGACTTATATCTTCATCTATATTTAAAGAAAATATTAATAATTTTTCTATTGATATTGATTCTATGGACAAAATCCATATACTTTATACTTCTATTAATGGAACTATGAGGTACACAGTATATCCCTCAAGTTTTCATAAAGATATTAATTTACTTAATATTAATGAAAAATACAATATATCTTTTCTTAAATTAAAAATTGTTAACTTTAAGCCTCATGTTTTTTATATACTAGAAGATAAACTTCAATCTTCTTATAAAAGTATTCATCATATTTTTTTGCATAACAATTCTTTACATAATATTAAAATTGAAGATATTCCATCTTCAAAATATATATATCCATATATAGTAGATGCAATTAATAATACTATGTACTTATTCTGCACAAAAAATGGTAGCAAATTTATAATAAAAAAATTTAATGTAAATTTAGCAAATTGGACAACTTATGATGATACTCTTTCTATTTCATCTACTAATAATGCTAGCTTTCTTATTAATAATAAAAATATTTTACTAATTTGTTATAATAGTTCTTTTAACAAAAACATTCAAACATTTATAAAATATAAAGAATTAAATTCCTATAATTGTCAATGGTCAGATCCAATTATACTTTCAGATAAAACTTCTAATTCAACTCATGCTACCATAATAAATAAATCAGGAAATACTTATGTTGTCTGGGAAGAAAATGGACAAATAGTTTATAAAAAATCTTTTTATGGTACAAATGATTGGAGCTCTAAAAAAATTCTAACAAACAAAAAAGAAAAATTTTTTACTGGTATATACTTAAGTAACCATAATACAGATAAAGATTATAAAAGTATACTTTCCACTATTGATATTAACAACATTCCTTATCCAATAATAAATCTTGAAAATAATAACTCAAATTCATTCTATATAAATAAAGATCAAGTAAATAGTTCCTTGTTTATTCCAAGGACTGAAAAAACAACATTTAATAATAAAAAAGAAAAAAAACAAATACAGAAATTACAATGTATGCTTGCCGAAAAAGAGAAAAAAATTATAGAATTATCACAATGTAATTTAATTTTAAAAAATGAATTAGAAACAAAAAATAAAGAACTAGAAAATCTCAATGAAAAATTAAAAAAGAATTGGTTGAGTAAGTTTTTCAAGTAGAATTAATTTTAAATGGCTGTCACATTAAGGATAAATACTACAATATATTGTGTGTAAATTCCTTCGTATGACAGCCTCTTGTAATAATGCTTCTTAATACAACAAGTTCATATCTATATATTTAAACAATTTTTTGATTCATTACATCCAAAAGATTTAATTTTTCTATTCTGTTTCTTATCTCTTCTTTATTTATAGAATATAAACCGATATTCTGCATTCTCTTAAAATATTCTGCTCCTGCAAAGGTATATCTATTTCTTCTTCCATTCTTAGTCATTATTTTATAGTTAGCATAGGCTATAATATCTCCAATAACCGTCATTTTAGGAAGTATTAATAATGGTTTATCTACTAAATATCTTACTGCATTATGACCTGCTAAGCTTCCTGTACATATAGCTTCTGTATGTCCTACAAAAAGTCCACTTTTTTCACCACCACAGAATAGATTACTTATTCCTTTCACTTTCATATCATCTGTTCTAGGTGCCACAGATAAATATCTAATAGAATTCCCCTTTCCACCTGCATAAGGATCAACATATTTTGAATTTTCCAATCCTTTAATTTTTCTTAACTTTTCTAGTGGATAATATGATGTCATAAGTTTTGCATGGCCAGTATCTAATAGTATTACATTTTCAGCAAACTCTTTTAATGCATACTGCTGGCATACCTTTGCCTTAAGCTTATCCATATTTACATCCTCTTTAGGGACCTTTAAAACAACTACTCCCTTTTTATCCAACTCTTCTACTATATTGTCAGCTAGACTTTCCTTACACAATTTACAAGAACCACTAAAAGCTCCATATATATCGTCATCTCTTTCACCTTGAAGATCATCTACACCAGCTCTCATACTTATACTAACTCTTGGTCCAAAGGCAGGGCATCTAAGTACACACATTGAGCACCCATTTCCATATCTCAAACAGTTTCCCATAGGACCTGTAGATCCTGTAGTTTCAATAAATACATCTCCCTCTACATAAGTTCCATCTGACAAATATATTCCCTTTATTTTATTTTCATCTTTGTTTACATCAATTATTCTACATATCATATTTAATTCTATATTCATACTTTCTAGGTATCTTCTTACTGCAGGTTCAATTTTATTTACATCATAAAGCCATGCATGTTTATGTCCAGGAAAATCTACATCTTTGTGCCTTGTATTACTATCAGTTATATTTATTAAATCTCCTGCTCCTAAGGCCATTAATTCTTCTGATGCAGTATATCTTCCATTGTTTCTCATTATTCCTCCTACGTTACCAAGCCCTAACAGCATATCAGTTTTTTCATAAAGAGAAACATTATCTGCACCAGCCTTTTTTGCACTTATAGCTGCCGCACATCCGGCCCATCCGCCGCCAATTATAACTACCTTCATTCAAAAACCTCCTATATTAAATTATGAATTTTAAAATTTCCCTATCTTTAAATCCTTTAAATAAGTCTTCTTGCTTTAAATACATGTTTAGGATCTATCTGCATCTTGCACAACTTCTTTACCACATGATTTTTATATCTGGTACTACAAGAACCACATACACCTTCTCCACAGCACATTTTAGAATTATTACAGCATGAAAAATTAACATTTTCATCAATAAACTCCATTAGTCTATAAATAAGTATGTCTGGTCCATCACAATGAATTAAATTTACATTTTCCACTTTTAAGATTTGTTTCATCATGTCTTTTAATTCTTTCGTAAGTTCACCCTGCTCCAACATCTTACACTCTAATATTTCTGAATTATACTTTTCAAAATATTCTTTTTCAAAAATGTTGTTAAAAGGGATTTTATCAATTATTGCTATAATATTATTTTCATTAGAATGTAACTTTTTTAAAACAGGTATTAGAGGTGCTATACCTATACCTCGTCCTATAACTATGGACACACCATCTTTTGCTTTATATACATTTTTTAATCCCAATATACCATTCCAAAATGGTCCTCTAACTAACACTTTTTCATTTTCATTGAGTTTACATACACTTTTTGTTTTAATCCCTTTTGTTTCTATTGCAATTTTTAATGTGTTATGCTCTGTATCTGCTTCCATAATAGAAATTGGTGTATCATAATAATTTGTACACTGTGGATTTCTTATGAATATGAAGCTTCCTGGATATACAAGATCATGTACTAAACTGTGGGATGCATTTATTGTAAAAATATATAGTCCTTCTTCTACCTGCTCTTTTTTCACTATTGTACATAAATAATTTTTTCTTCCATCTTTAGCCTTACTTTTATTTAAAATAAACTCCTGATATATGCACACACCTTTCCAATTTATACAATCACAAAAATTTTTTCCTGAAAGTTGTGAACATAATATACAATCTCCAGTTTCAGCCAAATGACAAGGACAATAAATGCTTCCAGCATCAATACAGTCTTTCATTTCATAATCCAATTATATTACCTCCCAAAGCACTCTACTATTAAACTATTTTACTTCACACATTTTTGTTACTAAAAAATACTTTACCTCTTTAATTGACAAAATATATTTATTATAATAATATTAATAACTATAAATATCTAACTTAGGAGGTTATCACATGAACTACGATTTAACTAATCCATATGAAATAGCAAGATACATAAAAGAAGCAAAAAAATCTACTCCTGTTAAAGTTTATGTTGACGGTAACATTGAAAATTGCAGCTTAGGAAACATAGAAGATTACGGTAATGGTGGATTTCACGTACTTTTTGGAGAGGCAGAAGAAGTTTCTAAATTTTTAGCTGATAACAAAGATAATATAAAAAAATTTAGAATAGAGTATGACAGAAGGAATTCAGCAATTCCTCTTGTTGATGTTACGAAAATAGATGCTAGAATTGAACCTGGCGCTATTATAAGAGACAAGGTTAAAATAGATAAAAAGGCTGTTATAATGATGGGTGCTGTTATAAATATAGGCGCTGAAATAGGCGAAGGCACTATGGTAGATATGAATGCTGTTGTTGGTGCTAGAGGTAAACTTGGAAAAGGAGTTCACTTAGGTGCTGGTGCTGTTGTTGCTGGTGTTCTTGAACCACCAAGTAAGTCACCTTGCGAAATAGAAGATGATGTTTTAATAGGTGCTAATGCAGTAATTCTTGAAGGTGTAAAAGTAGGAAAAGGTTCTGTTGTAGCTGCTGGTTCTGTTGTTGTGGAAGATGTACCAGCTGGTGTTGTAGTAGCCGGTATTCCTGCAAAAATAATTAAAACAGTAGATGATAAAACTAAAGATAAAACTAAGATATTGGAAGACCTAAGAAAATAGAAAGCAAAGAGCAAACTGCACTGCAGTTTGCTCTTTTTACTAAGATATTTGTTTATCTATTAAAGCCTCATCAATTCCTTTTTCATGTTGATTTTCTTTTTCGTCATCCTCATCTTCATCTGATTTTCCTGATTTCTCCATTTTCGATATAGATACTTCGTATGCAATCTTTTTAATTGTTTCAGTATCAGATATTTTCTTTTGATATTCTCTACTTTGCAACCTACCCCAAACTTTTATATTGTCACCAACTTTTAGTGTTTTGCAAAATCTGGAATTTCTTCCCCATGCAATCGTTGGTATGTAGTCTGACTTATTGTATGCTCTATTAACCGCAAGAAGTATATCTGAAATTTCTCTTCCAAATGGAGTTGTCCTATAAACTGGTTCTTTACAAATAAACCCATCTAAATATATTTGATTAGGATTTTTACTTTTCTCTTCACAGTAGTATATGTTTCTTGCAAATACTGTTAATATTAATCTATTTGATCCATCCATAAATTTGTTATAAGACCTTAACTGACCTTCTACCATAAGTTCTGTGCCTACTTTAATGTCCATTCCACCTATAAGTCTTTCTGATACTGTTATAAATAAATCATCCTTTGCTTCACTTAACCTTGAAACTTCCATATAAAAAGTATAAAACCCTTCCCCATACATTTCATGACTAAATTGTAATTCTGAAATTACTTTTCCTTCTAAATAAATTTTATTATTTAGCATTGAATTTTCCATCATAACCCCTCTTTCCTTTCGTTTTCAAATTATCTTATCACCATATAATTATTCACAAAATACCCAATTTATACTTATAAAAGTTAAATTGTATTATATTTAATTATCATATTGGATTTGTTAAGATTTCCTCCTCTTAAGATTCATACCTGTATTTCCATTATAATACAAATATAGCTCTAGTTTCAATAAGGTTCTACTTAAACTTTATATATTTATAATACTAATTTGCCATTTGCTTACCATCATAGTCTATATGATAATTATCTTTATAAATTAAGTCTCCAACTTTAACAAACTCATAGCCTTGTTTTTTTAAATTTTCTATAACTCTGGGTAAATTATCCGGTGTGTATTTTGCATTATTATGGAATAGTATAATAGAACCATTTTTTACTTTCTTTATAACTCTTTCATACTCTAAATTTGAGCCTTCTTCCCTCCAGTCTATACTATCAACATCCCATTGAATACAATAATGATTTGTAGCCTTCACTGTTTGTATAACTAAATTATTATATGAACCTTCTGGACATCTAAAAAGTTTTGTTCCCTCACCTGTTAATTTTCTTATTTTAGAATCATTGATATCTATTTCTTCTATAATTTTGTCTTTTGAAATTTTAGTCATATCAGGATGTCTATCTGAATGATTTCCTATTTCATGCCCTTTTTCGTGGATATTTTTTACCTTTTCTGGATACTGATCTACCCATCCTCCAACTAAAAAAAATGTGGCCTTTACATTATATTTGTCTAATACCTGTAAAATTTTGTCTGTATTATCTGCACCCCAACTTGCATCAAATGTTAACGCAATTTTTTTATCTTTTGTATCAACATAATATATTGGCAAATTTCTATTTACATTAATAAAGGCAGCTATATTTTTATTCTTATAAAAAACTGACCCTATAATTGCAACGCATAGTAAAAACATTGCCAAAAAAACTTTTTTAATCATTTTAGCCTTCAATGGTTTTCCCCCTAAAACATTTTATTCCCTTAATCTTATATAGTACTATTTGCATATAAATATTACATATAATTAAAAAAATAGTATTATTTACAGACAAAAAATAAAGCACTTAACTATTTAAAGTACTTTATTTATTTTCACATATTTTATGTTATAATATATTTTATAATAAGATTATTAATTTTTATTAGGAGGATAAACATGTTTGAAGATACTTTAGAATTAGCGGAAAATAAACTTCTACTACTTTTTATATTTAAAAAAATTAAGTTCCCTGTTTCTAATAATCAGATAACACAAATTATTTTAGAAAATAATTTTATAAATTATTTTACTCTTCAACAATACTTAAATGAATTACTTTCCTCTAATTTTTTAAAGTACACAGATGAAACAGGCACTCACAGAATTGTAATTACAGAAAAAGGTATTAAAGTTCTTTCTTTATTTGAAAATAGAATATCTCAAGATAAAATCAATGCCGTAGATGACTATTTAAATAAAGAAATAAAAAACATAAAGAAAGAAGTAACTATAACTGCCGATTATACACTTGGAAAAAAAGATAATTTCATTGTAAATCTAAAAGCTGTAGAAAATGATTCTATACTTATAGATATTAAACTTAATGTTGGCTCCAATAAGGATGCTAAGGACTTATGCCATAAGTGGAAAAATAATTCTTCTGAATTATATAACAAGATCATTCAATTACTTATAAATTAATATTGCTTTAGATTAAAATCATACCTGTAGGTTCTCCTCCTATAGGTATATAATCTTTCTTTTCGTTTTCTATATTTACCTTTATTAATAAATTATTATAGTTATCCCCTATATAAATACTGTCATTATACTTTATTATTCCCCTAGGCATTCCTCCTACTATTATATTCTTATCTTCCCTATAAAAATTTATATCTATTATACTTACAGTTCCATCACCAAAGTTAGATACGAAACAAAATCTTTCATTACAAAACATATCTACAGGAGAATTACCCGCTGTTATCCTATTTATTATTTTATAATTTTTTAAACACATTACAGCTATGCTTCCCCTAAAGTCTGCACCTATATTACTTTCGCATATGATAGCATATCTACCATCCACAGTAAAAAGGGCTTTTGTAGGATAGGCTCCTACCCTTATGTTCTTTATATTTTCATTATTAACACAATCAATTAAGGTTATACTATCGTCTTCCATATTTGAAATTAGCAAAACTTTTTTTTCCTTATTCAAACATATGCTATGAGGCAAACTCCCGCATGGGATCTCTGATGTTACTTGCTTTTTATCTAAATCAAAAACTAATAGGCTATTAAGGTCACCGCATATTATATATGCATTATTTTGGAATACCACTACATCGTTACAATGTACTCCTATGTAGTGAGTACTTTCTTCTATGCCTTTTTCTAAATTTACAATAGACATAGTGTTACTGTAATTATTGGCTACTACAATTTTTTTATCATTTAAACATATCCCATGAGGTCCAATTCTATAATCAGCATTATAACGTTTTAAAAATATTCTATTTTCTTCTTTAAATTCATTTAAATTTACTTTAGAAATAAAATCAGAAGAAGTATTACACACATATAGATAATTCAAGTTTATCCCCCCTCACAAATATAATATGAATATTAACGAAAATGGACATATTTTTTTGCTTATTATATTGAGTAATTTTTTAATATTATATATAATATCTTTATTGTTTAAAAAAGGTGGTGATATTTATGTACAATTATTTAACTAAAGGTGTTTGTTCAAGTCAAATAAACTTTGACATAGTTGACAACAAAGTATGCAATGTATGCTTTACAGGTGGATGTAATGGTAATCTAAAAGGGTTGTCAAGTCTTATAGAAGGCATGAATGTAAATGATGCTATAAAAAAATTAAAGGGAATTACTTGTGATGGAAAAGAAACATCTTGTCCTGATCAGCTTGCTACCGCATTGGAACAAGCTATACATTAAGTTTAAATTTTACATAAAAAATAGAGTGCAATGTATTTACCTTGCACTCTATTATCTATTCTATATTATTTTTTGTAATGATTTTTCTCATTCCGCCTATCATATATAGAGAACCTGATATTATCAAAATATCTTCTTCTTCTAAATAGGATAATGCAGTTTTATAAGCTTCTTCATAGTTGTCCTTAGATTCACAATTAGCATTACACTTTTTAATTATCTTCTCTAACTCATGTGCATTTTCAGCTCTATAACTATCAGGGGTTACAGCTATAATTTTTTCCGCCATAGGTGTTATAGTGCTTACCATCTTTTCTACTTCTTTATCTGCTAATATACCAAGAATTAAAACCATTTTTTTATAACTAAAATATTTCTCTATATTTTCCTTTAACTTGGTAATGCCATCTATATTATGTGCTCCATCTATTATTACCAAAGGTTTACTTTTCATTACTTCAAGTCTTCCAATCCATTTAACATTCTTTAATGCATTCAGTATGCTATTTGCTTCTATATTGAATCCCTGTTTTATAATTTCTTCTATGGCAAAAATAGCTGTTGCACAATTTACCATTTGATGTTTTCCTAAAAGGGATAATTGTATATTATAAATATTCTTAGAAGTTTTTACTATGAATTTTTGAACATATTTATTACTTTTGCTGCTTATTTTTTCACTTTCAACATGCTCTACACAATTAAAAGGAACTTTTACTAAATTTGATTCCTTTTCTTTACATACTCCTTCTATTACCTCTTCTACAGATTTTTCTTGAGGATACATAATTACTGGAACACTATTCTTTATTATTCCTGCCTTTTCATAAGCAATTTTTTCCAGTGTATCTCCTAATATGTTCATATGATCCTTACTTATAGACACAATTACACTAGCCAGTACCCCTCCACCGAGTTGAGAAGTGTATGGCTGCACTACATTTGTAGAATCTAATCTTCCTCCTAGTCCTACTTCAATTACTCCAAAGTCTATTTTTTCTTTATAAAAATAATAGAACATAGCACAAGTAATTATTTCAAATTCAGTAGGATGATCATAACCTAATTCTATAACTTTATCAACTGCTTTAGAAACTTCTGTGACTACACTGCTTAAAGCTTCTTTAGATATATTATTTCCATTTATCTGAATCCTTTCCTCAAACTCTTCAAGGTAAGGAGAAGTATACATTCCTACCTTAAAACCTGATTCCATTAATATTTTTGAAATCATAACCGTAACAGATCCTTTACCATTAGTACCCGCTACGTGTATATATTTTATTTTCTTATGTGGATTCCCTAAAAGTTCTAATATCTTTTCTGTTCTGCTTAAGCCCAAGTTACTTCCAAACTTCGCCGTATTAGTTATGTATTTCATAGTATCTTCATAATTCATATTGTCACATCCCCATATTTTAATTTTGCAAAATAAATAATACCTATAAGTTATTTATTTCTGAAATATATCTTAAATTCCATTTTATTTTACTAAATTTTTAATATTTAATCAATTGTGCACAAAAAACTACTGACAAGATGTATTGCCAGTAGTTGCACAAAATAATTATATTATTTTTAACTATTTCAAACTTTCTAGTCTTTCTAATACTGATTGAAGCATTTCTTTATATTTTTCACCTTTAGCTTTTTCTTCATTAACTACTGCTTCAGGTGCTTTTGAAACAAATTTTTCATTAGCAAGTTTCTTTTCTACTCTATCTATTTCCTTTTCTAATTTTTCTTTTTCCTTATTTAATCTTTCAAGTTCTTTTTCAAGATCTACTAGATCAAGTAAAGGCATAAACATTTCTGCTCCTCTTGTAACTACTGAAACTACATTTTCTGGAGCTTCTTCTTTAGTATTTAAAAATTCTACTGCACTTGCTGAAGCAAGTTTCTTGAAATAATCTTCTCCATTTTTAAATGCTTCTAATGCATCATTTTCTGTTACATAAGCCATTACCTTAGCTTTTCTTGATGGTGGTACATTCATCTCTGTTCTCACATTTCTCAATGATTTAATAGCTTCGATGATATATTCCATATCTTTTTCTGCCTTCTCATCATTAAGTGCTTCATTATACTCAGGCCATTTTGATATAACTATTGACTCATAATCAGTATAGAGATGAGTATATATTTCTTCTGTTATAAATGGCATTATTGGGTGTAATAATTGTAAGCTTGTAGCTAATACATCGTTTAAGACATTAAAGGCAACACCCTTAGCTTCTTCATCATCTCCATACATAACAGGCTTAACAAGTTCTATATACCAGTCACAGAATTCACCCCAAATAAAATCGTAAACCTTTTGTGCTGCTATACCTAATTCAAATTTTTCTATATTGTCTGTCACTTCTTTTATTAAAGTATTCATTCTAGATAAAATCCATTTATCAGCAGAGCTGTAATTCTTGCAATCTTTGTACTTATTCATGATTTCTTCATCTAAATTCATAAGTACAAATCTTGATGCATTCCATATCTTGTTTGCAAAATTTCTAGAAGATTCTACTCTTTCAGGATAATATCTTATATCATTTCCTGGAGCATTTCCTGTAATAAGAGTAAATCTTAAAGCATCTGCTCCATATTGATCTATTACATCTAATGGGTCTACACCATTTCCTAAGGATTTAGACATCTTTCTTCCTTCAGAATCCCTTACTATTCCATGAATTAATACATTTTTAAATGGAATATCATCTGCACAATATAATCCTGAGAATATCATTCTTGCTACCCAGAAGAATATTATATCGTATCCTGTAACTAATGTACTATTGGGATAAAAGTATTTGAAATCTGGTGTCTTTTCTGGCCATCCAAGTGTTGAGAAAGGCCATAAAGCTGAACTGAACCATGTATCAAGTACATCTTTATCTTGTTCTAAATTGCTTGATCCGCATTTAGTACATTTTGTTGGTTCGTCTACACTTACAATAACTTCACCACAATCTTTGCAATACCAAACAGGAATTCTATGTCCCCACCACAATTGTCTTGAAATACACCAATCCTGAATATTTTCCATCCAGTTAAAATATGTCTTTTCAAATCTTTCAGGTATAAATTTAACTTTTTTACTTCTAACAACATCTAAAGCTGGTTTTGCTAAAGATTCCATCTTTACAAACCACTGCTTTGAAATCATAGGTTCAATAGTACTGCCACATCTATCATGACATCCTACATTATGAGCATGTTCTTTAATTTTAACTAAGAAACCTTGATTTTTTAAATCTTCAACTATTACTTTTCTAGCCTCATATCTATCAAGACCATCATATTTACTTCCTGGGAAATTAATTCTTCCATCTTCATGCATAACAATTATCTCTGGAAGGTTATGTCTCTTACCAACTGCATAGTCATTAGGGTCATGAGCTGGAGTAATTTTAACTGCACCAGTTCCAAATTCCATATCAACATAATCATCTGCTATTATAGGAATTTCTTTATTAACTAATGGAAGCATTAATGTTTTTCCTACTAAATGAGTATATCTTTCATCTTTAGGATTAACTGCAACAGCTGTATCCCCAAGCATTGTTTCTGGCCTTGTAGTAGCTATTTCTAAGTATTCATCACTACCTACTACTGGATACTTAATATGCCAGAAATGTCCTTCTTGTTCACTATATTCAATTTCTGCATCAGATATAGCAGTTTGACATTTAGGACACCAATTTATTATCCTGTTTCCTTGATAGATTAGTCCTTCATTATATAGCTTAACAAAGAAAGTTATAACAGCTTTATTAGCCTTTTCTTCCATAGTAAAACATTCTCTTGTAGAATCTACCGATGATCCAAGTTGTTTTACTTGATTTCTTATTCTTTCTCTATATTCATTTGCCCAATCCCAAACTTTTTCTAGGAATGCTTCTCTGCCCATTTCTTTTTTCTTAAGACCTTGTTTTAAAAGTTCATTTTCAACTTTAACTTCTGTTGCTATACTTGCATGATCTTGTCCTGGAAGCCACAAAGTACTATATCCCTGCATTCTCTTTGTTCTTATAATTATATCCTGAATAGTGTCATCTAGTGCATGACCTAAATGAAGCTTTCCTGTTATATTTGGTGGTGGTAATACTATAGTATATGGTTTTTTATTTTCATCCACCTTTGGAGTAAAGTATCCTTTTTCTTCCCAATTCTTATAAAGTTTGCCCTCAAATTCTTTTGGATTATAAGTGGTTGCCATTTCCTTATTTTTTGACATGAAATTTCCTCCTTAAGTTTCCTTATATATTTTTGTATCTTGCCATTATATATTCATCTGCATATTTGCCATTTCGGGCAGCAGCATATTTTTACTGTGAAACTCTCTCACTAATTATTCCCAAAATATTTTCTTTTACGCCATCCATAGTTCTAATTTCATTTATGTCTCTGGCATCTTTTAATTCCACTGGTCTAATAATAAAATTCATACTTTCGCCTCCATAAACAGAACTATTAATTTTTTAGAAAAATAAAAAAGGCTTTCCATCCTTAAAAGGACGAAAAACCTCGCGTTACCACCTTTTTTCCTGCAAAATTACAGGCTCTTAATACAATTAACGGTTAAGAAAACCGTCTTTACCTACTAAATTTCAATAAAGAAGCTCAGAAGCTACCTTCAAAGTAATCCATATAGAAAGCCTTTCAGCTAATAGACTTTCCTCTCTTAATATATTCCTTACCTTTACTCCTCTTCTTCACAGCCAATAAAACTATGTTAACTTAAATATTATTATAACCTTAATTATTAAACTGTCAAGTATATTCTTTATAATTTATTTAATTCAAATTTTATACACATAAAATTTTGACTTAATCAACTTACTTCATGTTTATTATTGCTGCACTTTTACCATGTTTCTTCTTTCCTAAATCTATACTAATACTTTCTACAGAATTCATATTAGTAATAATTACTGGTGTAATTATACTTTTAGCTTTCTCTTTAATTACCTTAGAATCGAAATTCAAAAGTAAATCTCCCTTTTTAACTTTATCTTCTTTTTTTACATGTGCTGTAAATCCTTCACCATTCAATTTTACAGTATCAATGCCTATATGTACCAATACTTCTAATCCATCATCTGTTACAATAGCAATTGCATGTTTAGTAGGAAATAATACCTTTATCTTACCATCTACAGGAGAATATATCTTATTCCCTTTTGGTATAACAGCAAATCCATCACCTAACATTTTATCTGAAAAAACATCATCTGGCACTTGCTCTAATTCAACTATTTCTCCATCCACAGGATTAAATAGTGTATGTGATCTATTTGAATCTTTTTTATTTCCATCCATTTCAAATTTATTGTTTGACGAGATTTGATTGTTATCTGAATTCTTTACAATTACTCCATTTGCAATAATAACTTTTATATCATCTTTAATTTTTTCTGCTTCTGTACCAAAAATAGCCTGCACACTATTTCCAATTATCAACACACCAGCTGCTCCAAGGGCATTTAATCTATCTTTATCAACCCTTGAAACATCTTTTAAAGCAAATCTTAATCGTGTAATACATGCATCTAAAGCTTCAACATTATCTTTTCCACCAACAGCTTCTAAAACTTTAGCTGCTTTTTCACTACCTTTGGAACTTATATGGAATACTTCTAAACTATCTTCATCTCCTCTACCTGGTGTCTTTATATCTATTTCTTTAATTGTAAAATAAAATACAAAAAAATACATAACAAAATATCCTATACCTATTGGCCAAATAAGCAATGGATGACCAGCAAATTTAAATCCTAGCAAATAATCAATAAATGATGCTGAAAATGTATATCCCAATCTAATGTGTAATAAGCTAGTAACAATTCCAGATGAAAATGCTGCAAATACATGGAATACAAATAATATTGGTGCTACAAATATGAAAGAGAACTCAATTGGCTCTGTTATTCCTGTTAGAAACGCAACAAAAGCTGCAGTAGTCATCATTCCCGCTATTTGTTTTCTTTTTTCTTTCTTAGAAGCCATAATCATAGCAGTTGCCGCTCCTGGAAGACCAAACATTAAAATTGGAAATTCTGATGCCATAAATACTCCTGCAGTAGGGTCACCATGAAAGTATCTAGCCGAATCACCAAAATAAGTCACACCACCTGAAACATATTCTCCAAATTGGTATAAAAATGCTGGATAATACATATGATGTAATCCAACTGGAATTAATAATCTCTTACCAGCTGCATAAAATGCTGGCCCAAGTATAGATGTATCTGCCCATTGTGAAAATATATTAATTCCATTTTGAATTGGAGTCCAAACATTTACACCTGCTATTCCAAATATTAAAGCTGCAATAGCTGTAATAATTGGTACAAATCTTTTTCCACCAAAGAATCCCAACACTTGTGGCAACCTAATATTATAAAATTCATTATATAGTACTCCAGCAATCAGCCCTATGCAAATACCTCCAAAAACGCCCATATTAATTGTAGTCTTTGAAACTATGTCTGTATAAGCTGCAGTTTTCATAAAAGCTGCCAATGCCATATGCTGCTCAGAAGCAACTTTTGCTGCTAATACTTCTGCAGCATTAGAACTAGCCACTTTTATTACAGCTTCAAGTATAAGCTGTCCAACCACTGCTGCTAGTGCCGCAACTGCTTCTCCTCCTGAAAATCCAATTGCTACTCCAACTGCAAAAATCATTGGTAAATTAGTAAAAATAGCATCTCCCGCTTTAGCTACATAAGCTAAATTTAATAAATCTGGCTGACCAAATCTTAATAACAATCCAGCTGCTGGCAAAACTGACACTGGGAGCATCAAAGATTTACCGATTTTCTGCAATACTGAAAATAACTTTTCCACACCATTTCCTCCTATTTATGTTTTTATCCAAAAGATTTCAATATTAAATATATAAAACAGACTATTATATTGTTTTTAATATATCCCAGCACATAAGTTTATATAATTGAAAATTAAAAGACATCAGCAAAAATACAATAGCTATACAAATAGCTACTTCTTTAAGCTCATGCCTAATTTAATAGTAACATTGCCTATATATCTTTAATTCGATTTATATGTAAAGTAATATATCCAATTTCATCTTCTGGAACATTCACACAAAATAGATCTTCAATTTTCATAGCAACTTTAATTGCTATTCCGTACTCATTATAATATTCCTTTTTTATAGCATCAAGCAAATTATTTTTAATGGATTTTTTATTCAATATTCTTTCTATCATAAAATTCAAATGTGTAATCGTTCTTATGTAACTTAAAGATTTTGTATCAATTTTCTTTTTTAATAATTTAAATATAAACTGCATGATTTCATTTATCTTTTTAGTATGTACTAAAGTATCACTCACTTTTTTTTCACTGATAGCTGCATTAATATGCATACATATAAATCCTATTTCATCTTCAGGTAAATTTACCTGAAATCTATCATTAATCATTTCAAGTGCCTTTTTTGCTAATTTATATTCCTTTGGATATAATACTTCTAGTTCGCTTAAAAATGGATTTTCAATTTTTATTCCTTCTTTAATTCTTGTAATTGCAAAATTAATGTGGTCTGGAAGGGATATATGTATGGCTTCACTAATTTTTTGTTCTAATTCTTTTTCACATAATGAAATTATTTCTTCTGAAATACCTATAATCTCACTATTAATCTTTTTTAATACTTCATTAAATTCTTCATTGGATTTTGCCGACTGCTTAACAAATATTCCTTCAACTTTATCTTCTCCTATTTCAGCTCCCTTGTGACAATTAAATCCAATAGCTTTTCCAACTATAACAAATTCTTCTGCATTCTTTTCAGCAATTACAACATTATTATTTAAAACTTTTTTTACTATATACTGTTCCAAATGTTCCCCTCCTATTCTTATTACATTTCAACTGAAATATATAAAATTTTGCTATAATATTCCGATCACAAACATACATTTATTATACCACTTTTTGTATTAAAGTATATTTTTATAGGTTTAATAATAAAAACTTTAACACAATCTCTTTAAAAGTCATATTATGAATTGATATAAAAAACCTCGGAGGATATATTATGAAAAATAAAAGAATTCATATTTTTTCACTTTTACTAAGTTTTGTATTTGTTGCTGTTATTTTTGCTGGTTGTGGTGGTAATAAGAAATCTACTAGTACCGTTACTACTGTAAAATTAAATGAAGTTGCTCGTTCTGTTTTCTATGCTCCAATGTATGCAGCTATAAATCAAGGATTCTTTAAGGAAGAAGGTATAAACATAGATCTTAGCACTGGGCAAGGTGCTGATAAAACCATGCAACAAGTATTAAGTAAAAGTTGTGATATTGGCTTCTGTGGACCAGAACAAGTAATATATATTAACAATCAGAATAAAGAAGATTATCCTGTTCTTTTTGCCGAGCTTACTCAAACAGACGGTTCTTTTCTTGTAGGACGTCATGATATAAAAGATTTTAAATGGGAAGATGTAAAGGGTAAAAGCATCATAGGCGGAAGACCTGGTGGTGTTCCTGAAATGAGTTTAGAATATGTTTTAAAGAACCATGGTATTCAACCTGGAAAAGATGTAAATCTTTTAACTAATATCGCTTATACTGCTACCGCTGGAGCATTTAAAGCTGGTACAGGAGATTACGTGGCCCTTTTTGAGCCTACAGGAAGTATGCTTCAACAAGATAAATCCGGATATATTGTTGCTTCCATAGGAAAGTCTGCTGGAATTATACCTTATACCTGCTACTTTTCAACAAAATCCTATATGGATAAAAACCCTCAAATTATAGAAAAATTCACCAAAGCTATTTATAAAGGACAAATTTGGATTCAAAATCACAATGATGAAGAGGTAGCAAAATCCATAAAATCTTTCTTCCCTGGAACTGATGAAAGTATAATTGTATCTGTAATAAAAAATTATAGATCAATAAATGCCTTTGCTTCAACACCTGTGATGAAAGAAGAAAATCTTAACAGACTTATGGATATAATCCAATCCTACAATCAAAGCCTTATTCCTCAAAGACCAGCTTTCAGTAAAATAGTAAATAATAGTTTTGCTGAAAAAGCTATCAAGTAAATCTTTTAAAATACCAACAAATATTTTTTATAGATAATGTGGAATACTTTTCTCAAAACATGGATATAAATTTAATATAATCCATAAAATCTAATAGTTAATAAAATGTACATGTAGATAAATTCATATAAAAACTTGAGGAGGATTCACATGAGTTACTTTCACAAAGCCAATGAGTATTATAATGCAAAAGATTATCAGAATGCTATTAATCTTTATCAAAAAGCTGTTCAATATAAAGATAATGAACCTGCGGCTCTTTATAATTCAGCAGTATGTTTTATAAAGCTTAAAGAGTATAAAAGAGCAATTTCTCTACTTAAATCAGCTATCATGGTAAAAAAGGAAAGTAAATACTTTTTTAATCTTGCATATTGTTATGTAATGCTTAATGATAATAAAAAAGCCCTAATATACTTTAATATGGCTTGGTGTTTAAACAATGATGATGTCGATTGTGAAAAAGCAATAAATATTATAATAAAAAAACATTTGTCTAAATAAAATAAGTGCAGAATAAACTTTTATGTTTTTCTGCACTTATTTTATGTTATCTAAATATAGTTATTAAATTGAATATTTTTCTACTTTGATTATTTTAAAGTTTCAAATGAATATCCTTTTGCTTTAAAATATTCTATTACCTGCGGCAATGCTTGTACAGTTGTCACCTTAGCTGGTGCATCATGCATCAAAATTACTAAATGATCTTGATTACCATAGGTTTTAACTTTACTAATTAGACTACTTACAGGAACACTATTATGTTCTGCATCTCCTGTTAGATCATTCCAATCCACATAATGATATCCTGCTTTTTTAACTTCCTGTCTAAATGAAGCCAATCTTTGTCCAAAAGATCCTCCTGGAAATCTTATAAGCTTTAAACTATATTTACTTCCTATAATGGATTTCAATACATTATTGCACTTATCTAGGTCATTAATAAAAACTTTAGGATCAGAATATACATAGTGCATATCATGCGTATATGTGTGATTACCTACTACATGTCCTTCTGATATTTCTCTTTTTATCAAATCTTTATTTTGTTCAGCATTTTGTCCAATAACAAAAAAAGTTGCCTTTACGTTAAATTTTTTAAGTATGTCTAATATCTTAGGTGTATTGTTTGTAGATGGCCCATCATCAAAAGTTAAATATACTACTTTCTTACCATCTGATTTATAAGGATCAAAAGCTCCTTCATCTTTCGTATTATTAGGGTTCACATTGTTTTCCCTCTTATTCATAGCTTCTTGATCTAATTTTTTCTGCTGTTCCTTTAAATTTGCAGCATTAACTATAACATTTTTTCTGGCTGATATCTTTCCCCCTATGAAAAAACCAACTGAAAATAGAATTAATAAAGAAATAACTGATAATATAAGATTTCTTCTTTGTCTTACTTTATTTTTTCTAATCCTTTCTTCGTATTTTTCCATTCATATCATCCCCTAAATTCTATCATTCATAATTACACAAGATATTAAATTTTTTAAGACAAATAAGCATTTTACCATTCACCTGCTATCTGTGCATTTTTATGATCTAACTGAAATCTCTGGCTATTAAAATAATTGCCTCCCCTATAGAATGTAGAATCTACATTTATCCACTTTTGTTCTTCTGGTAAATAAACCTGATTCCATGCATGACTTACCCAACTAACTCCATTGAATCCCTCACCTGTTATCAATCTTACCTTTATGCCATTTGCTTTACACATAGCCACATACAAACAAGAATAATCAAAACAAATACCTTTTCTAGTATCATAAGTATATATAGCACCAGATTGTACATTAAAATCATTGTTTAAAACCTTATTGGCTTTATCATGATCATAGGCTATATTTTTTCCTATCCAATTATATATCATTTTTGCTTTACTTTTAGTAGTATCTTCTTTTGATACTATGCTTCTTGAAAATTTATTTATTTCATCGTTAGATTTTACTCCTTGATCTAAAGTAACTCCATTATAATATACTACAGTTCTATCATTATTAACTCTTCCTGGTGAAGCTTCCTTGCTTTCTCCTTTTTTAATTACAATTTTAAAAGAGTTATCTATAATACTAGGAAGCTTTTTTGCTATAGTTGAATTTGTAATAGGTATTATTGCTTCCTTACACATAATATTGTAAGGTTTTGATGTTTGTAAATACTTATTTAACTTTGCATTTGTACTGAACATAGACAGTACATTTAATGCAAGCGTTACTAAAAGTAAATAGCATATAGCTCTAGGCAATTGAAAAACTAAACCTGTCAATCTCCTGAAGAAATTTCCTTTAGAACTTAAAGACTTTTCTATTATATCTAGCATAGGATAAACAGTTAAACAATTTATAATTTCTAAACTAAGTTTAATAATTTTATAAATTATTAGTATTATTAATGGTATTATTACAGCATAAATTATGAGTGCATTGCTTTCTATATAATTTAAAAAATCTGCTGGTATTAATATATATATTTTTTTATAAATACCAGAATCATGTTGAATAAATATCTTTCTTCCAATGTAAATTCCTAAAAATAAAGCTAAAATAAAAGATATACTTCTGTTAATTCCATTAATATCTGATTTTAAATCATAAGATGAAAATTTAAACAAAAAACCTCTTATTAAAGGATAGAGAAATATTAAAATAAGAATTATGGTTACCATATTAATATTATTCATACCTAACATTTATACTCACCTCTTAACTTTATGCCTGATGGCACTTTATAATTCTATACTTAACAAAGCTAAAATATATACTTACACTTGGTACTAAGAGGTTTTTGTTAAATATATGAATCTTCATTATTTACAATAGAACTCAATACAGTTTTTATATTTTCCCATGAGTATCCTCTTCTCAAAAGATAATCACCAAGTTTTTTATAAATTTTTTTATAATCCTTCTCAGATTTTATTATTATGTTATATCTTTTTTCTGCAAGCACATGTAATTTATCTAAGTCAGTTTGTTCATCTTCATGAGTTTCATCTTTTTTTTCAAAATCGCTAACATCTTTCTTTATAACATTATTTAATGTTTCTGAAACTATATCTGAATTATATCCCTTTCTAATTAAAAATTCTCCTAATTTTTTATAAATCTTTCTATAATCTTTTTCATTTTTAATTAATAAGTTATATTTCTTTTCTGCTAACTCAGTTGCTGTCTCTTTTTCAACACCACTAGTTATACAAGCAAAACCTTCATTTATTTTTTTCTCATCTATTCCTTTTTTTATCAAATCGTATTTTATTTTATTTCTACCGCTGCTTTTTAACTTATCTTTTATATACATTTGTACAAATTTTTCATCATTAATAAAGCCATATTTTTTTAGAAATTCTATAGTTCTAACCACAGTTTTTTCATCATATTCCTTTTCAAGAAGCTTTGAATATATCTGTGCTTGTGTCTTGTACACTTTTTCTATAATTTTAAGAGCGCTGGATTTACATTTTATATAATTGTCTTCCATTACTATTTGATTTAAGTAATTAAGATCCACACTCTTTCCCTTTTCAATATTATGAATATATACTAATTCTGCACTACATGCAAAGGCAAATTCATGATTAATATACACATTTACCCTATCCTTGTTTCTTTTTTGAATTTCAACTTTAGTAATAATTTTTTTTGAATCTTCCATTATATAATCACCTTATTTTTCACTTTTAAATATGTGTATCGTTGGCTCATTAAAAATAAGCCTAGCAACATTATATATATGTTCCTTTTTTACCTTTTCTATTTCATCCATATCTGTAACAAACTTATATATATTATCTTCATCAATTGCTTGGTGAAGCACATAATTTCCTATATCTGATGCATCTTCTAAAGTAAAAGCAATAGCAGTTTTTAAAACCTTTTTCATATGCCTTATTGTATTATTGTCAAATACTATTTCTTCATTCTTTATTTTTTTAATACATTCATCTATTACTTCTAATGATTCATCTACATTTTCTTCGCCTACAGCAGTATATATATAAAGAGTTTTAACATAGTTTGTTAAATCCAAGTCAGTATATACATCATAGGCAAATCCCTTTTCTTCTCTAAGCTTTCTAAACAATATTGAATTAGCACTTTCTCCAAATTTATGATTTAATATTCTAAGTGCCAGCTCCTCCTCTTTACTTAAATGATGAAATGTAAAAAGATAAATTATTGTGCTTTGTTCTATATTCTTTTTATAAGAAATCTTTTTTATTGGAATATTTTTTTCTATAATAACTTCCTTTCTTTTAAATTCTTTCCATATCCATTCATTAAAATACTTCCAAACTATATTAAAGACCTCTTCATGGTCAAGATGTGACACTATAGATATATAACAATTGTTAGGGACATAATATTTTTCATAAAAATCCACTATTTTTTTTCTAGTAAGATTTTTAACACTTTTTTCATCTCCTATAATTTCATATTTTAAAGGGCCTTTGTTAAAAGCTATTTCATTTACTTTTTTAAAACTTAAATCTTCTATATCATCTCTACTTGTTCTTATTTCTGCTAATATTACCTCTCTTTCTTTTTCTATTTCATCTTGTGGAAAAATACAGTTTCTAAGCATATCCGATAAAATTTCAATTCCATTTTCCAATTCTTCATTTAGTGTAGTAATGGTATATACCGTACTGTTTTTATCCGTATAGGCATTATATTCTCCACATAAATTTTCTAAATCAATATTCAATTTTTCATTGTCTCTATTCTTAGTTCCCTTAAAAAGCATATGTTCTATAAAGTGGCATATTCCTTTCTCGTCAATGTTTTCATACATGGAACCTATTTTAACTCCCACATTTATAGAAGCTATTTGGGTATCTTTCTTTATAGTAACTAACCTTATTCCATTAGGCATAACCTTTTGTTTAGCATCAAACATAAAATATCTCCTTTACTTTGAGTAAAATATAACTTATAAGTATATTATATTTTATATTATAATAAATAAAAAGCTACATAAAATAAATATAATAAAAATTTAATTTGCTAATATCCAATTACTATGATATGATAAGATTTGTTTTGTATTATAAAAAAGAAAGAGGAATTTGAATGGAAAATATTAAATTTAGTGATTTAAACCTTCATAATAAGGTTTTACAAGCTATAGACGCTATGGGTTTTGAAGAACCTTCTCAAATCCAAGCTGAAGCAATACCTGTTATTTTATCAGGTAATGACATGATAGGTCAAGCGCAAACTGGTACAGGTAAAACTTTAGCTTTTGGTGCTCCTGTATTAAGTCAAATAGAATCTAGTGATAAAATATCTGCACTAGTACTTACTCCAACAAGAGAACTAGCAATACAAGTAAATGATGAGTTAGCTCGTATTGCAAAGTTTAAAAGAACAAAATTACTTCCTGTATATGGTGGTCAGCCGATTGATAGACAAATTAAATCTTTAAGAAGAGGCGTAGATGTTGTAGTTGGAACTCCTGGTAGAATTTTAGACCACATAAAAAGAAATACTCTAGATTTAAGTGGTGTTAAATTCTTAGTTTTGGATGAATCCGATGAAATGCTTAATATGGGATTTATAGATGATATAGAAGATATTATAAAAGCCTTAAACAAGGATAGACAGACACTTCTTTTCTCTGCAACTATGCCAAAAGAAATAGCAAAGCTTGCTTCTAAGTACATGAAAAATGAAGTAAAACATATAAAGATAGTTAAAAATTCTTTAACTGTTGAAAAAATTAAGCAGTATTATTATGAAGTAAAACATAAAGATCGTTTTGAATCATTATGCAGAATCTTAGATATAGATGAACCTTCTAGTGCTATAATCTTTTGTAAGACTAAAAGAGGCGTAGATGAACTTGTAGAATCTATGCAAGGAAGAGGATATAATGTTGAAGGTATGCATGGTGACATGGGACAGAATCAAAGACTAAATACATTAAGAAAATTCAAAGAAGGTACTTTGGACTTTTTAGTTGCTACAGATGTTGCTGCTAGAGGTATAGATGTTGATGACGTATCTCATGTAATAAACTATGATTTACCTCAAGATATGGAATCTTATGTGCATAGAATTGGTAGAACCGGAAGAGCTAATAAAGAAGGAATCGCTTATTCTCTAGTAACTCCTAGAGAATATATTATGATAAAGCAGTTAGAAAAATTTACAAAAAGTAAAATAAAGAGAAAAGAAATCCCTACTCTAGATGAAATTTTTGAAGCTAAATATAACAGCATGTTAAAGGATGTAAAAAACACTCTAGAGCAAAATGATTATAAAGATTTTATCCCTGTAGCAACAGGATTAGATGATGATTATAATTTAGTAGATGTGGCTGCTGCTCTTATGAAAATGCTTTTTGATAGAGAATTTAATTTTGATTATAATGAAGATTCATCAGTTAAATCAACAAAACCTGTAAGATTGTTTTTATCTGTAGGTAGAATTGATAAAGTTACTCCTGTTAAACTACTTAATTTCTTTGAAGAAACATCTGATATAGATGTAAATGAAATTGGAGATATAGACATATTTGATAAATTCACTTTCATGGACCTACCTGAAGATTTACTAGACACCATTTTATCAAGGAGTGCTGGTAAAAGGTTAAATGGTAGAAGAGTTAATATAGAAGTAGCTAAAGGCAAAAATAATAATAATTCTCATAAATAACATGAAAGAAGCTCCTTAATTCAAACAAATTATAATTGTGAACTTTTTTCATGTTTAAAATAAATCCACAAGTGTAAAACATTTGTGGATTATTTTTTGAATATGGCTTAAATATTTACAAATAGGCTAAATTATATTACCATAAACATAAAATGTTAGTTGAAGTAAACAGTAAAGAAAGGAAAAAGTTATGACTAAAATATCTTTTAAAGGAAGTGCAATGCTGAATCCTGTTCCATCAGTTCTTATAACTTCACAAAATAAAGAAGGAAAAACAAATGTATTTACTGTAGGGTGGATTGGAACTGCTTGTACTAGGCCTCCTATGATAACTGCAGCTATACGTCCTGAAAGACTTTCTTATGAATATATAAAAGAAGCGGGAGAATTTGTAGTTAATTTACCATCTAAAGATATGGTCAGAACTGTAGATTTCTGCGGTGTACGTTCTGGTAAAAACATAGATAAAATAGAACACTGCAATTTAACATTAGAACAAAGTGAAAAAGTTAAAGTTCCCAGTATAAAACAATGTCCTGTCTCTTTAGAGTGTAAGGTTAAAACTATCACTCCTCTTGGAAGTCACGATTTATTTCTAGCTGAAGTATTAGCTATTCATGTAGAAGAAAATCTTTTAGACGAAAATGGTAAAATTCACTTAGAAAAAGCAAATCTGATATGCTATTCTCATGGAGAATATTTTTCGCTTAACTCAAAAGCTTTAGGAAAATTTGGATATTCCGTTGAAAAGAAGAAAAAATCTAAAAATAAATTTAAAAAATAATGCTTTAAATCTCTCCTCTTTCATAATATATTAAAGGGGGGATTTTTATGTCTAAGTTTAAAAAATTGCTAATAATTTTAATCTCAATATTAATTGTTGAGGCTATAATAATATATTGTGTATATAAATCATCATCTAATAAAAATGCTTTCAATATAAATAATTCTAAAAGTAATTATATAATTCTAGTTGATGTTTCTTCTAATAATTTAATAGTCTTTAAAGATGGTATTCAATTTAAACTCTATAAAGTTGCAAGTGGAAAATATAATACACCTTCACCTTTAGGTACCTGGAAAATAATAAAGAAGGACAATTGGGGTGATGGCTTTGGCGGATACTGGATGGGGTTTAATGTCCCCTGGGGCAAGTATGGTATACACGGCACATTATTCCCAAATTCAATAGGATGGAATTCATCTCATGGATGTATACGAATGAAAAACTCGGAAGTATCAGAATTGTATAAATTTATTCCATATGGTACAACTGTCATAGTTTGGGGAGGCCCCTATGGTAACTTTGGAAATCATCTCAGAACTTTAAAACCTGGAATGACAGGGTCAGATGTATATCAACTTCAATTTATACTTCAATCAAGAGGTTATTATAATTCTAAGCCTAATGGAATTTATAATGATTACTTTAAGTCTGTGGTGCATAAATTCCAGAAAGACAACTCTCTTCCTACTTCTGATACTATAGGCTACAGTTTCTATTCAAAGCTAGGTGTAAAATTAGTTGATTAAAATATTTTGTATTCTAATACATATAAATATTTTTAAAAAAGTAGATTAAAAGCCTTCACACTTTTAATCTACCTTTTAATTTAAAATTACATCTTTTCATGGAAAGTTCTGCTTATAACTTCCATTTGCTGCTCTCTAGTTAATCTGTTAAAATGAACAGCATATCCTGATACCCTTATTGTAAGTGTCGGATACTTTTCTGGATTTTCCATAGCATCTACCAAGGTTTCTCTA
>NZ_JIBU02000065.1 GCF_000633595.2 Clostridium drakei
TACAAAATATCTATTTTGTTCTAATAAATAATATAGTTTTAAAAAAAAGATGTCAAAGGTAAAAAAAGTAATAATCTTATGGTTTATGTTTAGTTGAAATAAATTGTGAAAAAGTACATTTTTCACTAATTAAACTCAAAGTTTAAGTTGATTATAAAATATTCGATAAAATATTAAGATTATCATAGAAGGAGAATTTTTATGAAAAGTATTAAATCAAAAATAACATTAATAATTTCTCTGGTATGCATTTTAAGCTTATTGATATCATCGTTAATTACTTATTCAATATCTTATAATTCTATAATGAAAGAATCTAAAAATGGACTTTTAACTTCAGCAGATAAGTATTCTGAAATAATTAATGGTTGGCTGGATGGACAAGGAAAAATAGTTAATGAAATTGGTGATTCTATAGAAAATATGGATAATTTAGATGATGGAAAAATCAAGACATATTTCAAGAAAAAAATGCAAAACAATTCATATGCTTCAGAGATTTACATAGCATTTGCCAATAAAAAAATGCTTGTTGGAAGTGATTGGATTCCGCCTACAGATGTGGATTTTACACAAAGAGTTTGGTATAAAGATGCTGTTAAGAAAAATGGATTAATTTACTCAACTCCATACATGGATGCCAAAACTAAACAAATGATGGTTGGTATAGCTAGGCCTGTAACTAAAAATGGCGAGTTAATTGGAGTGCTAGGTTGTGATATTAAAATAGGAACGATCACAGAGATTCTTGAAAAGGCAAAGCCTATAGAAAATAGTTATGCTTTTCTAATTGATAATGAAAATAATTTTTTAATTCATGCCAATAAGGATTTTAAACCTACCGAGAAAGGTGCTCAAAATGTTAATAAAGTTATGAATGGGCAGTTTTCTAAAATTTTAAGTGATAATATTAGTACCTTAAAGGATTATGATGGAAAGGAAAAATATTTTGTAACTTCTAAAGTGAAAATAAGCAATTGGACAGTTGGTTTTTCAGTACCTGTAACTGAAGTAATGAAACCAATGAAAAAATTGGTGATAGCTTTTGTTTCAATAATGGCTGCAGCATTATTAGTGGCTGTTGCAGTTTCTATATATTTTGGTAAAAAAATAGGTGATCCAATAGTAACTTTATCAAAATCTATGAAAAAAATAAGTAATTATGATTTAACTTATGATAATAGCTGTGAAGTTTTATTGTCTCATAAGGATGAAATAGGACAGCTTTCAAATTCATTTATTATTATGCAAAAGGAATTGATCCAACTGATTAAAAAGATAATGGATGGTTCTCAAGATATGAGTGCTTCTAGTGAAGAACTTTCAGCTACTACTGAAGAGTTGACATCAAAATTTAATGAGATAAATGAAGCAACTAAAAATATAACAGATACAATACAAGAAACAAGCGCTTCTTCAGAAGAAATAACTGCATCTATAGAAGAAGTTAATTCAAATATTGTTGAACTGTCACAAAAGGCATTAGAAGGAAGTACAGTTGCAAATGAGTCTAAGGAAAGAGCAATAGAAGGTAGTAATAAAGGAAAAGCATCTATAGAGAAAACAAGAAGTATTTATGAAGATAAAAAACAAAAAATACTAAAATCAATAGAAGCAGGAAAAGTGGTAGACAATATAAAGGATATGGCTGAATCCATAGCAAATATAGCAGAACAAACAAATTTACTTGCTCTTAATGCTGCTATAGAAGCAGCTAGAGCTGGGGAGCAAGGTAAGGGATTTGCAGTAGTTGCAGATGAAGTGAGAAGTCTTGCAGAGCAGTCATCAGAATCAGTAATAGTTATTCAAAACACTCTTGAAAAAGTGCATCAAGCATTTAAGGATAGTGCAGATAATAGTAATGATATCTTGAAATTTATAAATGAAAATGTAGATCCTGAGCTTGGAGAATTTAAGAATATGGGAAATCAATATTATAAAGATGCAGAGTTTATAAGTAAAATGTCAGGTGAAATAGCATTAATGTCTGAAAAATTGAATACAACAATAGGACATGTAAATGGATCAGTACAAAGTATGGCAGGAAATGCTGGAAAATCATCTGAAAATGCAGAGACTATAAAAGCAAGTATTGAAGAAACATCAAAGGCTGTAGAGCAAGTGGCTATAACAGCTCAAGAACAAGCAGAATTTGCGCAAGGTCTTAGTGATATGATTCAAAAGTTTAAAATTTAAATTTATTATATTTTGGAGGAATTATTATGTCAAAAACAGTTAGTAGTAATGATGTTGATTTAAATTTAATAGAGATAAAGGATGTTATTAATATTGATTTACTTCAAAAATTTCAAGATAATTTTGCAGAAAGCATGGATATTGCTAGTGTAACCGTAGATATTAATGGAAAACCAGTAACTAAGCCAAGTTCTTATACAGATTTTTGTTTAAAACTCACTCAATCTACTAAGGTAGGTGATGACAGGTGTGCTGAGTCACATAAAAGAGGCGGTGAAGAAGCTGCAAGAACAGGAAGACCATATGTTTATACTTGTCATGCAGGATTAATTGATTTTGCTGCACCTATATTAGTAGAAGGTAAACAAATTGGAACAATTTTAGGAGGACAAATATTAACTTCTGTTCCAGATGAATCTAATCTTAGGAAAACTGCAAATGAAATAGGAGTTAATGAAGATGGATATATTGAAGCAGCAAATAAAGTAAAGGTTACTACTGAAAAAAGTGTAAGAGCAGCTGCAGAAGTTCTGTATATAATTGCTAATGCTTTATCAAAAATAGGCTATGAAGAATTAAAAATTAGAAATATGTCACAAGTGCTTTCAGAGAATTTTAGTCAGATTTCAGCTACAATGGAGGAGTTGTCGGCCTCTTCAGTTAATGTTACTAATAATCAACATTCTTTAAGTGAAGAAATAGTTAGTGTGAAAAATATATCAATAGAAATTAATACGATACTTGATTCAATAAAAAGTATAGCTGACCAAACAAAAATGCTTGGCTTAAATGCAGCTATAGAAGCAGCTAGGGCAGGAGAAGTTGGAAGAGGTTTTGGTGTTGTTGCAACAGAAATAAGAAACTTATCTCAAAATTCTAAAGAAACAGCTTTAAGAATATCAGATCTTACAAGTAAGATAGAGAATTCTGTAGATAAAACTATAGAATCATCCAATTCTACATTGGAAAATACAGAACAACAATCTGCTGCAATTGAAGAAGTTACTGCAAGTTTACAAGAAATTACAGAGTTTGTTGATACATTAAATAAGTTAGCAAATTCTAATAATTAAGATTAAATCATTAAATTTATTTTTTATGAAAATGACATTCACATGAAGTTACAGTGAATGTCATTTGTGTATACCTAAACTAATCATTTTTAAGAATACTTAAAATAAAATTTGTAATATCTCTAGCAGCATTGGGATTATTATAATTGGCTTGAGATTTCTTTATTTTATTTAATCTTTCTGCATTGTTTTTTAGTAAATCTTCTATGGTATTCTTCATTTTTTTCACATCTGTACATATTGCTGCTAGATTATAATCTTCAGCAAATTTGGGGTTGCCTTCTTCCTGTCCAGGTAAAGCACCAGTTATAACTAAAGGTGTATTGCATGCTATGGATTCCATCATAACATTTGGACTTCCTCTTGTAAAAGCAATGTCAGAAGAAAACATTAATTCTTGTATGTTTTCCATGAATCCATAAATTTCAACTTTATCACCATACTTTTCTGATAAGGATTTGTTAAGTGAATTTTTAAGTCTTGTATTTCTACCCGCAATAATTCTAACAATGCAGTTAAAATTGGTAAGAAGAACTTCAGCTATTTTTCTCATATTGCCTACGCCTTCTCCACCACTCATTATTAAGCATTTCAAAGGCGTATCTACCTTATAATCACTATGTTCTCCATGATTATTAAATCTCGAACGTACAGGAAAACCTAAAACTTTTATTCTTTCTTCTGGAACTCCAAATTTTATGCATTTGTCCTTTGCTTCTATTGTTGGACTTATAGTATAATCAGCCCTAGGCTCTGCCCAAAGAGGATATATACTTACTAAGTCTGCTATTAAAGTAATAAATGGTATTTTAATTTTATTTTCTTCCAATACATTAATAACAGAACCATTGAAATTAGGATGAACAGATAAAATTAAATCAGGATGTATTTGTTCTATAAGCTTCATTAGGTTATCTTTTATTATCAATTCAATGAATTCATTAACTAATACTGGTTTTAAAGTAGACATATTCCACACTAATTCCCATAAACTTTGAGATTTTCTTGTTATAGGACCATAAGATTTTCCTATCTTTAAAAGAGTATTACCACCTAATGAAAATCCATCTACAACATGAATATTAACATCATTGTTCTCAGAAAAAACTTCACATAAGGATTCAGTTATGCTTTTATGTCCATGTCCTGTGTAATTAGAGGAAATAATAAGTATGCTTTTGGCCATAATAAATATCATTCCTTTCTTAAACATACAGTTATAATAAGAATTTAAATATGTAAAAATGAATTTAAATTGCCCTGATTTAAGCAAAAAACCTTTTTATTTAATTATTTTGCGTTAAAAATTAATTTTTTATGTAAGTTTGGTAGAAACTATAGTTTAATAGATAATTATTTTGAATATGTGTGAACTTATGAGAAGAGGTGAAGATTTACGAATAAGGAAAACTTAAAAATGATATATACCATATTTGTTTTTGTGGCTTTGGCTGCTTTTGATAACATTATTATAGGGTTATTTCCACCACTATTTTCTTCTATAGCTAAGGAATTAAATGTGAATTTATCTGCACTTGGAGTTGTTTCTGCTGTTAATATTTTAGTTACATCAGTTTCGTCAGTTTATTGGGGATATCTTTCAGGAAAGTTTAAAAGAAAAGGACTTATCATTATAGGTACCATAATTTGGTCAATATCGGTTTTTTTAACATCTATAAGCAGCAGCTATTTGCAACTTTTGATTTTTCAAATTTTTACTGGAATAGGACTTGGATGCATAGCATCAATTGGATTTAGTGTTTTAACAGATTATATTCCTCACAAAAAGCGCGGTATGATTTTAAGCCTTTGGGGAATGTCTCAAGGCTTTGGAGGAATTGCAGGATCATTAATGGCTTCTCTTACTACTGCCTATGCAGGATGGAGGAGGCCCTTTAAGATTGTAAGTATAATAGGTTTTTTATTGATTATTTTATACCTTTTTATAAAGGAACCTACATTAGGAGAAGCTGAACCTGAGTTGAAGGAGCTTATTAAAGAAGGTTATGAATATAATTACAATATAGAATTTAATCATTTATATGAATTGGCTTCAAAGCACAGCAATATTTTATTGTTTTTTCAAGGTTTTTTTATGAATATTACAACTGGAAGCTTGATATGGCTTCCGACACTGTATATTTCAAAAATACAACACATAGGATATGATAATAAAACAGCAATAATTGCTTCAGGTTTTCTTTTTGCTATATTTCAAATAGGTGGATTAACGTCTTCGTATTTTGGTCACCTTGGTGATAAAGCACAAAGAAAAAATTATAAGGGAAGAGCTGTATTAACTTCATTTTTTGTTTTTATTACAATACCATTTTATATACTAATATTTGTAATCCCAATGAAAAATTTATTATTGCCCGGGAATTATAATGCTTCTCTAATTTTTTTTAGTTTATTAAGAGAAATAATTTTAAATCCATGGATTACTGCAATGTTTATTTTATCTTTTTTTGCTTCAGCAGCACAATCTGCAAATACACCAAATTGGCTTGCATTGATAACAGATGTAAATCTTCCAGAGCATAGAGGAACTTCCTTTAGTACAGCTAATCTGGCCAATAGTTTAGGAAGAACTTTAGGAAATGTTGGAGTTGGAACACTTTTAGCTGCTGTATCTAGATATTCAGGAGAACCTAATAACTATATAATTACTTTGTCAATATTTCAATTGTTTCTCATTCCATCAGCTTTTTGCTATATTAAGATGGCTAAAAGTAATGAAAGGGACATTAGCGAAGTTAAAGCAATTCTTTATAAACGATCAAAGTTAACATGATTTGGTGGCAATTTCTAACTTGAAAAGATAACATAATCAGGAAAATAGGGGCATAAGATATTTTCATAATTATCTTTATATGAAGTTTTTAAATAATGATAATTCATGTTTCCCAATGTTGTAGTATATATTTGAATATGGTATAATTTTGTTGATATTATCAACAAAAGGTGGGATTAGATTGGATAGTGTGGAAATAGTTAGAAAAGAACTTCGATTAATTATAAGGGAATTAGGTTTACTTAATCATGATTGTCTAAATTCTGGATTAACGTTAGCTCAAGCACATATATTGAGTT
Organism: Clostridium drakei; assembly: GCF_000633595.2. Taxonomy (GTDB): domain Bacteria; phylum Bacillota; class Clostridia; order Clostridiales; family Clostridiaceae; genus Clostridium_AM; species Clostridium_AM drakei. Next base: position 6,363 of record NZ_JIBU02000065.1, read on the forward strand.
ACCTTAAACAAAATGGAAGTGTTCCTTTTAGTGAATTGGTAATACAATTAGGAGTTGATAAGGCTTCATTAAGCAGGATTCTTAATAATTTAGTAACTAAAGAGTTTATTAAAATAGAAAAATCCAAAATTGATAAAAGAATGAAATATGTCAGCATTTTATCGTTAGGTATGGAAGCTATAATAAATGGAGATTGTAAGTCAAATAACTTTATTGATGAAATTTTAGATTTAGGATGTAAAGATGTTAATGATAATATTGCAAAGTCATTAAAAGATTTTCGTATTCTTGCATTAAAAAATAATCTTATAAAAGATAACTCTCGGATAAAAATGGAAAAAGTTTCATTAAATCATATGGATGATGCAATTAGATTAGCAGTAGAAGTATTTAGTTATGAGCAAAATATTCCTGAAAAATTAATGCCTATAAGTGAAGAATTGAATCCAATTTGGTGGGGTGCAAGAGTAGGGGAAGATATTATAGGAATAATAGCTGCTTGGACTGAAAATAATCAATGGCATTTGGGAAGATTTGCAGTTGATAAAAGACTAAGAGGCTTAGGTATAGGCAAAAAAATGCTTGCATTTTCACTAAATGAAATTTTTAATCTTGGTGCAGAAAAGGTTTTTGCTGAAGCTAGGGATATAACTATGAAGATTTTAGAACAATTTGGTTATGAAACTGCAGGGAAAGCAATAGACTTTTATGGTGAGCCAGTTACACCTATTGTAATAAAAAAGTGTGATTTTATGAGTAAGGTAAAGCCATGAGCATAATGCGAGGCTTTGCTTCGTATTATGCTTATTTGAAAAACTTAAATCCACATTTTCTTTTTAAAATATCTAACCATTAGTAATGTGATTATTACTACAATAACCCAAAAGAAGCCATAACCATAAGGCAATTCTAGCTCTGGAATGTACTTGAAATTCATGCCATATACTCCAGCTAAGAATGTTATAGGAATAAAAATAGTTGATATTATGGTTAGTACCTTCATAACATCATTTGTTTTATTGCTTATACTAGAAAGATAGGTATCCAGCATGCCAGACAGCATATCTCTATATACTTCTATGGTATCAATTATCTGTATAATATGATCATATACATCTCTTAGATATACAATAGTGTTTTCAGTGAAATGGGAGTTATCACCTCTTATAAGTATACTTACAACTTCTCTTAAAGGCCATATGCAATTACGCAAAAAAAGCATTTCTCTTTTAAGATTATGTATACTTTTTAAAATTCCTTTTTCAGGTTTGTTTATTAGTTGATCTTCAACAAAATCTATTTTGTTTCCAAAGTTTTCAAGCATTACAAAATAGCTGTCTACAATTGCATCTATTAAAGTATAGAGAAGGTAATCAGCACTTAATTTTCTTATATTTCCGTTAGAAACTTTAATTCTATTTTTTACATTGTCAAAAACACCTATATCTCTTTCTTGAAAACTGATAATACAATTGTCAATGAAAACGAAGCTTACCTGTTCAGATTTTATTTTCTTTAAATCCTTATTATAGGTAAGTACTTTAAGTACAATAAATATATAATTATCATAGTCATCAATTTTGGCTCTTTGACCTGTATTTAGTATATCTTCAAGTAAGAGAGGATGAAGTTTAAATTGTTTACCTATTTTTTCTATAATAGAGATATCCTGAAGTCCTTCTATGTTTAACCATCTTACTTTTTCATCATTAAAATTGGAAAAACACTTGTCAATATTATGTGTATGCAACGTTTCTTCAGTTTCATTATTATACTGAATAAGCGTTATTTCTGACTTTTCCTTAAATTTGTTGCCAATATGTACAAGTGTTCCAGGTGCAGAACCTACCTTTTTAGGATTACTAACAATATATCTGCTCATGTATTTTCACCACCATAATAACCTAATGTGTAATTCATAATATATTTATTACGAATTATATTAACTAATATAATAATTTTAACACTAAAAATTAAAACCTCAACTTTTTTAAAGTAAAAAAGCTTTTAGATTTTTGTTTACATTGTATCATTTATAGCTTTATAGTATACTTACTTTATGAGTGTTTTACTAAGTGATTTTATACTTAATAATGAACTTTGTACAAGCCAATGAATTAATAATAGGTCGCTGCATTAGCGGCCTTTTTACTTACATAAATCAAAATTTTTTATATTCAGAAATGGAAAGGAATGATTATCATTATGGGGAATAAGTCAAATATTCTTCCTTACATAACTGCACTAGCAATGAATTTTATTTTTGGATTGAGTTTTCTGTTTTCAAAGAGAGCATTAAGTGTAACTGATCCTATAACTCTTCTTTCTTTTAGATTTTTAATTGCTTTTTTAGTTATGACATTGCTTATAGTTTTTAGAGTGATTAAGGTAAGTTATAAGAATAAACCTATAAAATGGCTTGTTATCCTTAGTTTTATTGAACCTGTAATTTATTTTATATTTGAAACATATGGGCTTCAAAGAACTGCATCTTCAGTAGGAGGTCTTATGATTGCACTTATACCTATGGCGGTTACCATTTTAGCAGTGTATTTTTTAAATGAAAGGCCATCTATAAAGCAAAGTATAAGTATAATACTATCTGTAGCTGGAGTGATCTTAATAGTTGTAATGGGAAGTTCTGATGAAAAGGAGAGTTCTGTTTTAGGTGTGATGTTATTATTAGGTGCAGTATTTTCAGCTGCATTTTTTAATATAATATCAAGAAAGATATCAAGAAAATTTAATGCCATTGAAATAACATATTTTATGATGTTTTCAGGAGCTGTATGCTTTAATGTAATTTCAATTTCTAGACTTTTAATAGATAAAAAGTTATCATATTATTTCAAACCATTAAGCAGTGCGATATTTATAAACTCAGTATTATATCTTGGAATTTTATCATCTATAGTAGCATATTTCTTAGCTAATTATACACTTTCAAAAATGGAAGCTTCTAGATGTTCAGTGTTTGCAAATATATCAACTATTGTGTCCATTATAGCAGGAATACTTGTATTACATGAAAGTTTTTATTTTTATCATATAATCGGTGCAATCATGATATTAGCTGGGGTATGGGGAACAAATTATTATTATCAAAAATCTAATTAATGTGAGTTAAATTGAATATATTAATGAATTTATTTGTTCTAATTAGGTACACTATTGTAGATAAATGTAGTTAAATAAAATTTAATATTGTATTTTATTATTTTGTTGAGTAAATAGGTTTAATTTAAACACAATATATGATATACTATATGTATATATGTGAGAGCTAATTATACAATTAGGAGGTATAATTTTATGATAGCATTTAAAACTATGTGGAATGATGTATGCGGAAGTATTTCAAATAATAAAATTGAAGATATTGAGATATTGGAAGAATTTAAAAGTGGATTTGTAGTTAAAGATAAAGAAGATACTCACTTTGTAACTAAGGATGACTTTGTAGACTTTTGGTGTAATATGCTTTGCTTTAATAAAGTTGAAAAAGATAGCATATTAAAAGAAGAAAAACAAAAGTTAAAATATGTTTACGAAATTGTAAAAACACTACCTTATATAAATGAAAAAGAAGGTATATTAAGATTAAGTGAATAGTTTTTTAGATCTTGTATACGATTTTATAAATTAATATAGCTTAATTATTTAAATGTTGAATATAAATAATTAAAAATACCATTTAGTAACATCCCATAAGCTTTGCTGCATTTTTTAAATTATAGATAATAATTTAAAAAATTGTGGCAAAGCTTATTAAACGTAATTTAAAAGTTATTATTGTTGATATTTGATAAAATTCATCATTTGTACCATTGGTTACCGAATTAAGTTAAATATTATAATATACTTAAAGCAGGTAAAATAATATCAATAACTTAAGTCCATTTTTTAGTGAAAGAAGGGAATTGGAATATGATGAATATTAATAATCTTGTACGACAGCATGAAGCAATACGTGAAAATGTAAAAACAATAGAAATTTTAATTAACAAGAATAATATAGAAAATGATTCTTTTGAAATATCTAAAAATATTAATTTACTAATAGGGGTATTAAAAGTTCATTTACAATCAGAGGATAATTTCCTATATCCTCAATTATTAAAAGATGATGATGATAACCTTAAAGATATGGCTAAACATTATATAAATGAAATGGGAAATATAAGTACAGAGTTTGAAAAATATAGAGCTCAATTTAATACTAAAACTAAAATTAATGATAATATTGAAAATTTTAAAAATCACACAGCTGAAATTATAAAAGTTCTGAAAAATAGGCTGGATAAAGAAGATAAGTACTTATATCCACTTATCAAGTAATTTTTAATATTATGGTCTCAACTTTCACACTTAATATGAGCACATTGCGACGCAAAGGTGCAGTGGAAGTTTGAATTTTAACTTTTACTCAGTGATATATGATAAGTGTTTCATATATCACTGTATAAAAGTTAAAATTCAAACTAGTAACTTCAAGTGTACACATATAA
>NZ_JIBU02000066.1 GCF_000633595.2 Clostridium drakei
TAAAAAAATAGCAAACATGATACTTTTGGGAGCACTAGTAAAGGAAACAGGAATAGTTTCTATAGAAGCTTTATTAGATTCACTAAAGGCACATGGAAAAGAAAGGTTCTTTGAGTCAAATAAAAATGCTATTCAAAAGGGAATAGATTTTGTAAAATAGAAAAATCAGTTTATCACCCGGATTTATTCCGGGTGTTTTTTTAAGTATTGTTACTAATTATGAATTGTAATATAATATAACTTGGTTAATAAACAAATTTAAAATATTTAAAATACTATATTAAAGGTTAATAATAAAAAGAGAGGTATTGTTTATGCATAGAATGTTTGGAACTGATGGAGTTAGAGGAATAGCTAATAAAGAGTTAACAGCAGAATTAGCATATAAATTAGGAAAAGCAGGAGCAGTTGTATTAACAGAAGGAACGCACAAACCTAAAATACTTGTAGGAATGGATACAAGAATATCAGGAGACATGCTTGAAAGTGCTTTAGTTTCAGGAATACTTTCTGTAGGTGCAGAAGCTGTATGTGTAGGTATTATTCCAACTCCAGCAGTAGCACATTTAACAAGAAAATATGGAGCTGATGCAGGAGTTGTTATATCAGCATCACATAATCCTGTAGAATATAATGGTATAAAGTTTTTTAATTCACAAGGATATAAATTATCAGATGAATTAGAGGATAAAATTCAAAGTGTTATAGAAAATAATTTTGAAGGAGTACCATTACCAACTGGAGAAGATATAGGAAGAAAAATAGAAGAAGCTGGAGAAGCTGTTGGAGATTATATAGAATTTGCAAAATCAACTATAGATATAGATTTAAAGGGACTTAAAGTTGCATTGGATTGTGCAAATGGAGCATCATATATAACTTCAGTAAAAGCTTTTAAAGATCTTGGTGCACAGGTCTATGTTATAAACAATGATCCAGATGGAATAAATATAAATAAGAATTGTGGTTCAACTCATCCAGAAGAATTAATGGACTACGTTGTAAAAAAAGGTTGTGATTTAGGATTAGCCTTTGATGGAGATGCTGATAGATGCTTAGCTGTAGATGAAAAAGGAAATTTAATTAGCGGAGATTTTACAATGGCTATATTAGGTAAGCATCTGAAAAATAAAGGCAAGCTTGATAAAAATGTAGTTGTTGTTACTGTTATGAGCAATCTTGGATTAGATATAGCTTTAAAGAAAGAAAATATAAGTGCAGTTAAAACAAAAGTTGGAGATAGATATGTACTAGAAGAAATGGTTAAAAAAGGGTACAAATTAGGTGGAGAACAATCAGGACACATAATCATGACAGAGTATAACACTACTGGAGATGGATTGGTTACAGGTATCCAAATGGCTGCTGTAATTAAGGAAAGTGGAAAGACCCTATCGGAACTAGCATCTATGATGAAGGAATTACCACAAGTTTTAGCTAATGCTACAGTTCCAAACAGTAAGAAAAATATATATTTAGAGGATGCTGAAATAGTTGAAGAAATAAGAAAAATAGAAGCTAAATTAGATGGCTGTGGAAGAGTTTTAATAAGACCTTCAGGAACAGAACCATTAGTTAGAGTAATGCTTGAAGGTGAAGTTCAAAGTGAACTAGATGAAATGGCACATGGACTAGCAGCACTTATTGAGAAAAAAGCTAATAATTAATATAAACATACAAAAAGACATGGGAATATCCTGTGTCTTTTTTATATTTATATTAAAAATATACAAGAAAGTATTTTTTAGTGATAGAAAAGTATAAAAGGATTTGTATTAGTATATGAAAGCGCTTTTGGAATTGTTTTATATAAGATACACTAGGAAATAAAGGAAAAGTAGGTTAGTATATTTATTTCATATGTGTAATGCAATTTAGATGTAAAAATAATAATGAATAATTGGGAGGTAAAAATGCGAATAAATCAAGACAATTTTATTGAACAACTTAAAAATAAAAATTCAAAAGCTTTAGAATATGTTTTTGATAATTATTGTGATTACATATATAAAGTAGTATTTTCAGTATTTGGTTCTAATCAGTATTCAAGCTATATAGATGAATGTATTAATGATATATTCATGTGTGTTTGGAATAACATAGATAAGTTTCATGAAGAAAAGGGAAGTTTTAAATATTGGTTTAAGGCAGTGGCAAAATATAAAGCTATAAATTATAAAAAGAAAATTATTAAAGATACTAATGTGGATTGTATAGAACATTATATTTTTGAAGCAAAGGAGCAAGTGGAAAACTTAGTTGTATCAAAAGAAAACAAAGAAGAAGTTATTAAAGCTATAAAAGATTTAAATGAACCAGATAGAGAAATTTTTATAAGAAGATATTTAGTACAAGAAGATATAGTAGATATAGCAAATTGTCTTGGGATAAATAGAAGTGCAGTTGATAATAGACTTTCTAGAGGAAGAAAAGTTTTAAAGGAGAAGCTTGCATTTTTAAGAAAAGGAGGTTGTATAAATGAATAGAGATATATTTGATGAAAAAGACATGTTGAAATTATTCAATTATATAAACACCGATGAAGAACAAGATGATGTAAGCCTAAAAATGGATGATTTAAGAAAAAAGAAGTTAAGAAAGAATTTACTTACTCAGGTAAAAGGAGAAAATAAAATAAAAAAGTTTAAATATAAAGTGGCAGCAGCTGTAATAATAGCTATAATATCCATTGGTGCAGCTGTGCCTGCTATTGCTAAAAATATTCCAGCTTTAAATTCTATAGTTCAAATACTAAATGGTAGGGGAAGCGATCATGGACAATATGAGAAGTATTCTGAATTAGTAGATAAAAGCGTAACGGATAAAGGAATAACTTTAACTATAAATGAAGTACTGTGTGATGATAGTACCTTAATGATAGGGTATACCATGAAAAGTAAAGGGAATATAAAGGATCTTGTTAAAACAGGAAAGGAACTTATAGAGATACAAGGAAAAGATAGTAGCTTTGTACCATTTTCATTAATAGAGTTTGCCAAAATAGATGGAAAGCAAGCTGATAGTGGATCAGGTTCTGGTGGCAAATTTTTAGATGACCATACTTATATAAATTCAGAAACTATGAATATATCAAATAAAAATCTTCCAACAAATTTCAATGTAGATATAAATGTAAAAAAGATATATAGTTTACAAGGAAATTGGAGTTTTAAATTTAGTGTGTCAAAAGATGAAATAATTAAAAACACTAAGGTATTCAAGCCAAATACTAAAGTAAAATTCCAAGATGCTATTATTAATGTGCAAAAAGTAAGTTTTTCACCTATAAATACTTCTATAATTTTTGAAGGCAAGTATAATAAAGAAGAATATAAGGATGATAACAAGAGAAAAGAAGTCTTTAAGCAGGATATTATGATGGGGAATATGCTATATGATCAGTGGTTTGTTCTTGATGACAAAGGGGATGAAATTGTAACAAAAGGATCCTCTAGTAATGCTGTTGAAAATTCATCTTCTGCTGATTTTCGTTATGATTTAAAATTTGTTAGTTTAAAGAGTATTCCTAAATATTTAACAGTTATACCTTATAGAATTAATTATCCTAAGCCAGGAGAAGAAAAGAATATACCTCCAGTATATAAAAATATAGATGGAACTTATCCTATAGAACTCCCTCAGGGTAAAATGGGAAAGCTTATAGTCAAGGAAATAAAAACTGATAAGGATAAAACTATTGTTAGATATACAGCAGAAGGCCAAGCACCATTTCTTCAAGCTAAATTATTATATATTATGGATGAAAAAGATGAATGTGTTAAAGTAAAGGGTAATATTTTTGAGATAAAGAAAGATGAAAATAATCCCAATGATTACATTATGGAATTTGAACCGTTGAGTAAAAATATAAAATATAAAATAGGAACCAATACTAATGATGATATGGAAATAAGGAATGATTTGAAATTTAAAATAGAACTTAATAAATAATAAACATAAAAGTCTGTTTGTGTTTTCACACTAATGGGCTTTTGTTTTTTTATTTAAGAAAAATTAACAGGGTATAAAAAATAATTTTGTAAGTTATATTTTATTTATTGTTGAAAAAATACATAAATATTATAATTTTATTGTCAGAAAATCCATAGAACCTTCGTATTAATTTGTGAGAAGCTTCTTATAAGGAGGAAAAAAGTGAATATAGATGAAAGTAATTTTACAGAACAGATAAAAAAGAAAAATGGAAAAGCATTAGAATTTGTTGTAGATGAATATAGCAATTTGATTTTTAAGATAGTGAGGACTGTGCTTAATTCAAGTTTTCATGCTCAGCATGCAGAAGAATGTGTAAATGATGTGTTTTGGGCAGTGTGGAATAATATAGAAAGCTTTGACGTAGAAAAAGGAAATTTTAAATATTGGATTACTGCTATAGCAAAGTATAAAGCTATAGATTATAAAAGGAAACTTTTTAAGCATAGTACAGATGAATGTATAGATGACTATAATTTAAAAGATGAGCTTAATGTAGAAAATGCACTAATATCAAAAGAAAATAGAGAAGAAATTTTAACTGCTATAAATGGAATGAGACCTGAGGATAAAGAAATATTTATAAGAAGATATTTTTTATATGAAGGAATAGAAAATATAGCAAAAATATTTGGAGTAGATAGAAATTTAGTAGATAAAAGGCTTTCAAGAGGACGTAAATTTTTAAAAGAAAGGCTTATACCTTTGAAAGGAGATATATTGTAATGAATAATAAGGATTTTAATTTAGAGGAAAAAGATATATATAAATTATTTAATGAAATAAAGATGGAAGAAAGTGAATTTGACCAAATGGAAGAAGAAATACCTACTATTCAAAAAGAAAGGATAAAGAAAAATTTGAATAAAAAGATTAAAGAACAAAAGGGCTTTAAAAAACTGAAATATGGATCTATAGCAGCAGCTATAAGTTTAATAAGTATTGTAGGTATAGGTACAGCTTCACCTGCTTTTGCTGAAAATATTCCAGTATTGAGTTCTATAACACAAACACTTAATGATAAATTTGGGTTTCATGGAGAATATGAAAAGTATTCTCAAGTAGTAAATAAAAGTGTTACAGATAAAGATATAACTTTTACATTAAATGAAGTTTTAGCAGATGATTCAAAAGTGGTTATAGGATATACAATAAAAAGTGACAAAAAGATAAGTGGTGAAGAAGCGATGTTTGTATTGAGTTCAGTAAAGATAAATGGAAAAATGCCTAATGGATCACATGGTAGCTCAACTGGAAATTATATAGACGATTATACTTATGTAGGTACTGAAGAAATTCATACTAAAATACCTCAGGATTCTAATAAATTTAATGTTAACTTGAATGTTAGTAAAATAGGAAATGCAAAGGGTAAATGGAATTTTGCATTTAGTATATCAAAAGAAGAATTATTAAAGGATAGTACTGTATTTAAGCCAAATAAGAAAATAGATTTTCCAGATAGCAGTGCAGTAATTGACAAGGTGGTATTTTCACCAATAGATACATCCATTTTATTAAGTGGAAAATCAAAAACTAAAAGAAGTGGAGGACATGGATTGCTTGACTATGACTATTGGATTGCTTTTGATGATAAAGGAACAGAGATTACGCCAAAAGGACTTGGTGGAGGATCAGGAAACTTAAATGATGGAAACTTTAGTTGTGAAATGAATTATGTACGAATGAAAAGTGTTCCTAAATATTTAACTATTGTTCCTTGTAAAATTATTTCTTCTGGTGGTGGTGGAGTAAGTATGGATAAGGATGGTAAAGAAACATCTATGAAAGTGGAAACCAAAAAGCCTAAAGAAATAAGTAAAGTTATAGATGGAATATATCCAATAGAATTGCCTCAAGGCGAAATGGGAAAAGTTATAGTAAAAGAAATAAAAACAGAAAATAATAAAACTATAGTTAAGTATACAGCACAAGGTAAAGCACCGTATTTCCAAGCACAAGATCTTCTTATAAAAGATGATCAAGGAAAAGATATTAAAATTAAGGATTATAATATAAGGAAAGATGAAAATAATCCTAATGAATTTACAAAAGTATTTGAGGTATTAGATCCTAATAAAAAATATACAATATATACTAATGATTTTAGTAATGTTGATTTTGGAGAAAATTTAAAGTTTAAAATTGATCTTAATAAGTAAAAAAATTACAATAGAAATCCTTAGAATTTTAATAATTTCTGAGGGTTTTTATTGATTTAGTTTCAAGTTAACAAAAAATTTAGATGTTTGACTAATCTATTAAATGTATGATAATAAAAGTTAAATGGTGTTCTATTTTATATTTAATGTATAACGTTAATATGAAAAGTATAGCAATAAGTACTACTTAAAAATACATAAAGTATACTTGTAAAGGCTTTTTATATATATAATAAGCTAATAAATGGTGATTTTGAGTAAATCATTTAAGTTGACAAAAAATGTAGTTATAAATATAATAAATTGACAGCGTGATTATGCTTTATATTAAAGTAACAATGGAGAGGAGATGAGAATAGAATATAAAAAAACAAGTTAATTTAAAGCGCCAGGACTTGAGTGAAAGAATGGAACTAAGGAAACTTAGATTATGCAGAGTAAGTTCGACTAACCAAATTTACTTTTGTTGTAGATTATGGTGAATGGAAAATGGCTTATGAGGTTGTAGGGGGTTTCTTTTTTAAAGGAAACTCAGCCTTTACGGCTGAGTAAGTTCCACCAACCAAATCGTAGATTTGGGGTGTCACTTAAGTTGACGAGGATGGGGAGTATCGAATCTTCGGCGGGTGCCCCACGGTAACGCACTACCGTTAGCGATTAATAAAATCAGGAAGTGATTTCTGACACAATATTAATCTGGTGTTAAAACCTTTATTTTAATACAATCTAGGGTGAATTTTAAATTTGCCATAGGTCTATTAAGCTTTGTTTATTTTAAAGTGATAAGTTTTAGTAGGCTTTGGGATTGTGAAAAAAATTATTTGATTTAAGAAAGGAAGATTTTTATGTGCGGAATAGTTGGTTTTATAGGAAAAAAGGATGCATCATCAGTTTTAATTGAAGGATTAAGTAAATTAGAATATAGAGGATATGACTCAGCAGGAGTAGCTATATTTGATGAGGAAAGAATAAATGTTACAAAATGTAAAGGAAGACTTATAAATCTTGAAAATAAATTAAAAGAAGAACCTTTAAAAGGATCATTAGGAATAGGACATACAAGATGGGCCACTCATGGTGAACCATCAGATTTAAATGCACATCCTCACAGTAATGAAGATGAAACAATAAGTGTTGTTCATAATGGAATAATAGAGAACTATATGCACTTAAGAGAATGGTTAATTTCAAAAGGATATAAATTTGTATCAGAAACAGATACAGAAGTTATACCTAATTTAATAGATTATTTTTACAATGGTGATTTAGTAGATGCGGTTATGAAGGCTGTAGCTAAAATGGAAGGAAGCTATGCTATAGGTGTAATATGTGCAAAGGAACCAGATAAGCTTGTAGCAGTAAGAAAAGACAGTCCATTAATAGTAGGACTTGGTAAGGGAGAATTCTTTATAGCATCAGATATACCAGCTATATTAAATCATACTAGAGATATTTATCTTCTAAATGATAAAGAGTTTGTAGTTATGACTCAAGATGGAGTAAAACTTTTATCACAAGAAGGAGAAGAAATAAAGAGAGATATATATCATGTAACTTGGAATGCTGACGCTGCTGAAAAGGGTGGATTTGAACACTTTATGATAAAGGAAATTCACGAACAGCCAAAGGCTATAAAAGATACTATGACATCAAGAGTTATGCCAGGAAAACCAATAACCCTTGATAAAATAACAATAACAAAAGAGCAAATAGAAAATATAGACAAAGTATATATAGTAGCTTGTGGAACTGCTTATCATGCAGGAATTGTAGGTAAATATGTAATAGAAAAATTAGCAAGAATACCTGTAGAAGTAGAAGTTGCCTCTGAATTTAGATATAGAGATCCAATAATAAATGAAAGAACTTTAATGATTGTGGTAAGTCAATCAGGAGAAACAGCAGATACTTTAGCAGCACTTAGAGAAGCTAAAGCTAATGGAGCTCGAGTAATAGCTGTAACTAATGTTGTTGGAAGCTCAGTATCAAGAGAAGCAGATGATGTATTATATACATGGGCAGGACCAGAAATTGCAGTCGCTTCAACAAAAGCATATGTAACTCAGCTTATAGCAATGTATATTATAGCTTTATTCTTTGCTGAAAATAAGAAAACATTAAAACAATCAGAAATAGAAGAAATAAAGAAAGCAATGTTAATACTACCAGAAAAGGCAAAGGAAGTATTAGAAAATAAAGAAACTATACAAAAATTTGCTTCAAAAACTTATATGCATAAGGATATGTTCTTCTTAGGAAGAGGTCTTGATTATGCAGTAGCTATGGAAGGTTCATTAAAGCTTAAAGAAATATCGTATATTCACTCTGAAGCTTATGCAGGTGGAGAATTAAAACATGGTCCTATAGCTTTGATAGAAAAAGGAACTATAGTAATAGCAGGAGCTACTCAAGAAAACTTATATGATAAAATGGTAAGTAATATTAAAGAAGTTAAAACTAGAGGCGCTAATGTTTTAGGTATTGCATTTGAAGGACATACAGAAATAGAAAAAACTGTAGATTCAGTATTATATATACCAGAAGTAAAAGATATATTAGCACCAGTAATATCTGTAATTCCATTACAATTACTATCTTATTATATGGCAATACAAAAAGGCTGTGATGTTGATAAGCCACGTAATTTAGCAAAAAGCGTTACGGTAGAATAGAGATAATTACTAAATTTACTGTGATGAAGTTTTATAAAAAAGTTGAATCAAAATCTTTGTTATGGATATGCTATATTTTTTAATATATAGTATAAATAGATTTTAATTGAATATAGGAATGTAATAAACTGTACATTCTCAGTTATAGTGAGAGTGTGCAGTTTTTCATTTATATATAAATTAAAAGTACTCCGTTCCAATAAGAATAGGTATACTTTTTCTAATAATTTATATGAAATAAATTAAATCCAATGAATCTAAAACAAGTTATTGACTCTCGAGTTGCTCAAGGTTTTATCATGAGTATAACACCAAATATAAATGTTAGCTATGATGAGATTTTTTTAATTTAATAAATTTAAATCATCAAAAAACCTTATTGCAACAATAAGGTTTAAAATTTTAAGTTGAAGTAAATACTATTTTGAGATAAACTAATATTTGATGTTATGATTTATATAAGGGGTTACTATAATGAAAAAATACTATACCATTGGAGAAACAGCGAAACTACTTGGTGTTACTGCACAAACGTTACGTCATTATGAAAAAATAGGAATTCTTGAGCCTAGTTATATATGTGATGAAAACGGATACAGATATTACGAATTCAATCAATTTCATATAATTGATCGTATAAAATATCTACAATATTTAGGCTTATCATTAGTTGAGATTGGCAATATAATAAAAAAAGGAACAGTGGAAGGCCTGCTGCCAGCATTGGAACAACAGTGGCAGACTGCTAATCAAGAGTTAGAAACCATTCGTGCAAGGATTAAAGATATAGAATGGTATATTGATTACTTTACTTATTTGAGTAAAATGGATGTATCAAAGGTGTTGTATCGTATGCACATGGAAACAAGACATTTAATTTATGTACCTTGTTATGATTATGATGAATTGGCAGATATGGAAATTAGGATAGCTAAAGTACGCAGTCGGCCTGAACTTCATCAATTGTCTTATAGACGTCAATATGGATATGAATTAACAACTTCAGGTTTGTTTCAGAGCAAGTTTCAACCTAAAACATACTTTATTTATATTAAGGATAGACCCAAGTTTTTTACACCTTTTTATAAGGAACTTCCAGCAGGAGAGTATTTATGTTTTCGTACTAAGTTATTGCATGAAAAGTGGGATACTACAATTTTAAAAAAGTACTTTAATTCTATTTCTAAGCCATCTACCATTGTTGCATTGGAATTTGAGGACAATTTAGTTGAGTACATGAATACGGATTATGAAGTTCAAATTTTGATAGAATAGGCTGTTTTTTAAGTTTAGTGGCATTTTAATAGTTATAAAATTAACAGGAGATATTGTATTCTGTACAGAAATACATATCTTCTGTTGTTTTTATGATTATTTATCTTTAGTGTGTTTTAAAATTATTCTTGACATGTATCTTAGGATAAGGTTTACACTTACAAATATAGAATGTGATAAGGTTTACACTTACAGATAAACAATCCACTAAATTTATTGTGGAGAAAATAGGGAGGAAATATTTATGAATTCTAATGAGTTGACTAGAGAGACTAATATTTTATATGCAGGAAGTGAGTCTAAGCTTCCAATTGAACGTCCAGAAACACCGCCTATTTATCATTCAACAGCAAATATTATTTCTGATATGGATGATTATGATTTTGCTAGTACTGGCGGAAAATATTACTATTGTAGAACTGCAAACCCAAATAGAGATGGTGTTGCTGAAGCTATATCATATTTAGAAAGTGGAGAACAATCACTTGTTTGCTCTTCAGGTATGGCAGCTATTTCTACTACAATCTTATCTCTTGTTAAAGCAGGTGACCATATAGTTGCTAGCCGTTCTATTTATGGAGAAACAATTGAATTATTTGAAAATATATTAAAAAAATTTGGTGTTGAGGTTGCATATGCTGATCTTACTAATATAGATAGTTTTCGTGCAGCTTTGAAACCTAATACAAAGATGGTATATACAGAAATTATTGCTAATCCACTTATTGAGGTAGTAGATATCGAAGCTTTATCTGAAGCAGCTCACAGCGCAGGAGCATTAGTAGTTGTTGACAGCACATTTACTACACCGTTTGCAATTCGTCCACTAGAACATGGAGCAGATATTGTTATTCACAGCTTAACAAAATATTTTGGAGGACATAGTGATATTACAGCTGGCTCAATTACTGCATCAAATGAATTAATGAAGAAAATATATTCAGATTACTTGCTTTTTGGAGGATGTTTAGATCCTAATAGTTCATGGTTAATGCTTCGTAGTATAAGAACTATGGAAATGCGTGTAACTAAGCAATTTGAGAATGCTAGAAAGATTGCTGAAGCTTTGCAAGCAGACCCTCATGTACGTTATGTAAATTATCCAACTTTATCTAACCACCCTCAGCATGAATTAGCAGCAAAACTTATGCCAAATGGTTGTGGTGCTATGCTTAGTTTCCGTGTAGAAGATGATAGAGATAAGGTGAACGCATTTATGCATAAGTTGAAGTTAGTAAAATATCTTGGAACATTAGGTGGATATCGTACATCTATAGCTCATCCAGCTACTGCATTCCGTAACGAGTTTACACCACAACAGCTTAAAGATATGGGAATGGAAGAAGGACTTATCCGTATTTCTACTGGTGCAGAAGCCATTGAAGATTTAATTGCTGATTTTAAACAAGCGTTAACAGTCTTTGAGAATGTTTAATTTGTAAGGAGGAGCTACAATTATGTTTAAAAAGATTAATTTACCAATAGCATTACTTGCTGTAGGATTATTAATTGCAATGGTTATTCCTATGATATTATTCCCAGATGGAAGTGCTGCTGTAATTAGCAATTTTTATTCTGCTATGACATTGAATTTTCCTTGGTTATTTTTGATAATTGCATTTTTAAGTGCAGTATTTGCAGTATTTATTATGTTTTCAAAGTATGGAGATATTCGTTTAGGAGGTCCTGAAGCAAAGCCACATTATAACCTTTTTACATGGATATCCATGAATATGTGTTCTGCAGCGGGAGCCGGAATTTTGATTTTTGGAATGGTAGAGTGGATGTATTATGTTAAAACTCCACCATTTGGTGTTAAGCCTATGTCAGTACAAGCTTATGAATATGCATCTGCTTATGGAATGTTTCATTGGGGCTTTTCAGCTTGGGCTATTTATTTGCCTGTTTCACTAGCATTAGGTTACATTTATTGGAATAAAAAAATGGATTCTTTGAATTTATCTGATCTTTGTAAAAATGTTTTGAAAGGTGACAGCCTGTTAGTTAAAATTACACGTATTTGCATAGATGGCGTTGTTGCATTTGGTTACATTGGAGGTTTGGTTTGTACAATAGGTTTAGGAACTTCTATATTAGCTGAATTAGCGGGGCATTTGTTAAATGTTCAAGTTACTTTTGGATTGCGTATAAGTGTTATTTTAGTATTTTGCGTATTTTTTATACTATCTACATCTAAAAGTATTGCTAAGGGAGTTGGAATTATAAGTGGTTTCAATGTTAAATTAGCTATTGCATTCTTTGTTTTTGTTTTCTTAGTAGGACCTAAATCATTTATTTTAAATAATTTTACTATGGCTATTGGAACAAATATTCGTGAATTTGTTCATATGAGTTTTAATACTGATTCTATTGCGAAAACTGGATTTGTTCAACAGTGGACAATCTTTTATTGGGCTTGGTATGTTGGATGTACTATTTCTGATGGATTGTGGTTAGCACGTGTTTCTTATGGACGTACATTCCGTGAAATTGCTGTGGTAAGATGCATTTGGACATCACTAGCTTGCTGGGTGGCATTTGCTGTACTTGGAAACTATGGAATGAGTTTAGAGTTATCAGGAAAGTTAAATTTATCTCAAATGGTTATTGATAGTGGTAACAATGCAGCAGTATTGGCTGTTCTCAAAACATTACCTTTATCTGGTGTAGCAATTGCTGTGTATATGGCAGTAGTATTTATTACTTTAGCATGCGGTGCTACAGCGGCTTCTACAGTTGTATCAATGCTTACTTCTAAAAATCTTAAAAATGATGAAGAACCTAATAAATGGTATAAAGTATTCTGGGCATTCCTTGTGTTACTTTTACCAGTTAGCATTTTATTCCTTGAACATATGGTGCCTGGACTAAATGTTTTAAAAACAATACAATCTGTTACATCAGTTTTTGCTATTCCGATGTTGGTTGTTATAACATTGCTTCTTGTATCTTTCTACAAGATACTAAAGAAAGATATTGAAAGTAAAGATATTCCTGTAGACAAGAATAAGTTGTTTAAGTGGAATCAATAACTAAGTAAAAGAAATGCTATTATATAGCTTTGCTGCATAATGGCATTTCTTTTATTATTTCATATATTTCGTTCCAGTTTAAAGCTCTAACTATATTTTTGTTTAAAGGTTTCCTATTATAATTGGTATCTATGAGTAATACTTTAAAACCATTTTCTGATAGCTGCAAAGCATTTTCATAGCAATCTTCTATAAATATGTCACATTTAAGTTTTCGAGCCATATCCACTTTGTAATGAGTACCTAGAACAAAAACATCATCATAAGGAATTTCATTGTTGTTTAAGTAAGAATAAGTGAGAAGCTTTAGGTCCTTATCTCTGGCAGTAACAAAATATATATTATTAAGCTTTATCAACTCTTCTATTACTTCTTTAGCATCTTTTCTTAAGCTTACATTATCATTATGCATTTTGAACTTGTTCTTTTTATAAAAATCATAATACTCATCTCTAGTCACACCCATAACTATATCAACTTTATATTCTGTTACTTTATCAATAGTTATATTTTTATTAAAGTATTTATTGGCAATATCTAGCCAAAAGTAAGGATCAGTAATTGTACCATCAATATCAATACATATATTAAGATTTTTCAAATTTAACACCAACCTTTAATTTTATTTTTTATTAATTCCTTTTTGTGTAACAGAGTTAATTATGGCAGTTTGGTAATTTCTCGATATATCATCAGGAGTTTGTTCTAAGTTAATGAGGGCAATAGGTTTGATAGGAATATTAATTTGTTGTTTCGAATTGTAATTAGAGTTAATCAATGTGTTAGAGAATGTGCTTATAAATAAGCTTAGCATTAAAATCATACTAAAAATTAGAAATTGCTGTTTGTCATAATCAAACATTTTTAATTCACCTTTCCTTTTTAAAATTACGGATAATAAGATGATTTTTAGTCAATTTCATAAGTTTTGTTGTAATTTATATTAGATAAAAAACTAAGAAGGAAGATAGAGTCCCTAAAATTGCACCAGCAAATACATCTGAAGGATAATGTACTCCTAAATAAATTCTGGATATACCAACAAGAGAAGCTAATAATATAAGTAAAAAGGCTATAGATGGACAAAATAATGAAATCATAACACAAATAGTAAAAGCTGCTGTTGTATGTCCTGAAGGAAAAGAATATTCATCTATTCCAATCTTTTTTATATTTAGGTTATTTACTATTAAAAATGGTCTAATTCTACTTACGCTTTTCTTAAATATTTGAGAAACAATGGTACTTAATATTAGTGAAATTGTACATTTCACTCCAACCATATGGATAAAATAATTTGGATTTAATTCTGTAAATAAACAAAATGTGATTAATGAAAAGTTAGATGCTAAACGAGTGACTAATGGCATAATAATATCCAAACATTTGCATTTTAGTGATATATTAATTGTTTTAAGCAGAAATGTATCACTGTGCTGTATATGGTTTAGTATCTTCATAGGATCTTCTCCCCCCTTTATATAGATTATATATATTTATCTTTAAGAACGTTTTAAAATATTGTTAAGTAAACTTTAAAAATAATAATATAAATTTATAAAGCATCTATAATATAAAAATTTGCACATAAAAAAGCACACTTTCCAATATTTGATATTGGAAATGTACTTCATAGTAAAGCACTAATTTATATTTAAAATTATCATTAATAACATTTCACGCATACTGGAAACCCATATACTTTTGAAAATAAATCAGATTTTTTCTTAACCTTTTTTAATACATATTCAGATCCTTCGCCTGCAATTTTAATTTTTAGAGCTTCATTTTTAAATTTAATTTGTTTTAATGATATATTTAGATTATGAGGATGATCTAAAGCATCTGCAATTCGTAATAGAGCTAATAATTTTAGTCCATTTGGGGAAAATTCTATAGAACTATCTATAAAGTTTCCGTGACTACTTGCTATTGCTGCAAGAAGAAAACGAGTTTTATCAGGAAGCTTATCCAAAATAGGTTCTTCTAATATAATGTATTTTGTATGTTTATGGTGGTTCTCCTTATGAATAAAATATCCTACATCATGAAGTAAAGCGCTATATTTCAAAAAGTTTCTATCACCTAATGAGAATTCATTATATTGATTTATGAAATTAAATAATGATATAGAATATGATGCTACTTTTTTTTCGTGTAATGCAGTGTTATGAATATCATATTTTTTTATAATTTTAAGAACTTCATTTTCAGTTAGATAGCTGTGAACATTTAACATATAGTTCTCCTAACACAATAAATTTATCCTAATTATATGAAGCTATCAGGAGAAATATGTAATGTTTTTATTGAATAATTAATTTTTTGCCAGTGATTTTTTCAAAGGCTGGAGCACAATCTAGACATTGACTTATTTCTAAAGGAGAGTCAGCTTTAGATTCAATACTTATAGTTACAGTAATATATTCTATACTACAGAATATATTGATTATGTTGCTATTTGCACCACTGTCTAAGTTTTCACAAATTCGTAGGAGTATTGCTAGCTTTTGTATAATTTCTAGATCTCTTTCGGTTATGATTTTTTCGTATTTGTTTAAATCTATTTTAAAATCATTTTTTCTATGAAGAGCTGCTATATATGCAGCCATTAACTGTTCTTTATGTGATAAACCATTTATTTTGGAATTTGCAATTATGTAAAAAGAATGAGCATGATGATCATAATAGCTTATTCGTATTCCAGAATCATGAAGAAGAGCAGCAGTTTTCAAAATTTTATTGTAATCATCATCTATATTTAGTATTGACTTAAGGTCATTATATAAAGATTGTGTAAGTTTCCACACTTGCTTGGCATGATTTATATCCATTTCATAATTTAGCATATGGTTATTTATTGAAAAATCTAGAACAGAATTCAATGGTGTATTATTTTGTAAAATGTATTCATAAATAATTCCCTCTCTAAGACCACAGCCACTTACATAGAGGTCCCTTAATTCTAAAAATTCAAATAAAGTAACTACAGCACCTGCAGCACCTAGAAATATATCTGCTCTTTCTTTTGATAATCCTTTTATTTTTTTACGCTCCCCAGAATCTTTTACTTTTGTCATGTTGTATATTTCAAATACTTCATCTATAGAGATTTGATAATTATGGAGATTATCTATAGGATAATTATTCTTTTTTCGACTTATCTTTGCTATATTTCTAATTGTTCCTCCGATACCGATTATAGGAACGTTTTTTATTTCTTTTAACCAAGGTCACTAGTGTTTAATTAATGGATTGAAAATCCTATTGACAAAATTTCTATGTAATAAGTATCCATTTAAACCATCAATATATAAATGAAAATAGTCAGCAACCTTGCTTTAATATAATTACCACTAAAAATAAAAAAGCGAAAGGGGTGCTGACTATCTATGGATAATTATATCACTATTTTTGAAAAATTATTAGATAT
>NZ_JIBU02000067.1 GCF_000633595.2 Clostridium drakei
TCACTAGTGTTTAATTTTTAGAAAATATTTCAATTGACATCTTTATTATAATCGTTTTTTATAGCAATATTGCTAAATTAAACTGTTATGGAATAATATTCACCAATTAAAGGGCAGAGTTGCCCGCATAGCGATAGCTTGTGTGGAATCATATGGTTTTGTAGTTACTATTAGCTACCTAACCATTTCCACCAACAAAATAAGCTATTATCTACTAATTTTGTAAGTGAATGTTTTATTAATCTTTTTATTTTCAATAAGCCGTAGGCTGTTTTAGCTATGTCTTGTATTAATTTTACTATGATAAATGTTATTATTGCAGAAACAATTTGCATCATAACTGCGTTAAGACTATGACCAATAAACCTTTTGATTTTTAAATTTTGTTTAATCCATTTGAAGAATAGCTCTATTTCCCAACGCTTTTTATATAACCATGCTATATCTTCGCTAGTATATTCAAAGATATTGGTTACAAAAGTTAGTACTTGACCTTCAGAATCAATTACTGTGATAATTCTGTATTGTTTTTCTGTTATATTGATATCTTTAGTGCCTAGATAGCATGTAATATCTTCAATGATATTTACAGAATCATCTAATAAAGTAGTTTCTGAATAAGTAATTTCATTACTAGTTACTTCTGTTATAGCTGCATTGTCTTTTAATCTAGTTATGAAATGTATACCTTTGCTACTAAATTCATCAAATATTTTATAGTCAACATAGCCTTTATCAAAAACGTATATACAGTTATCTTCTGTAATAAGTTCCTTCATCTTAGTTCTATCATGTGGTTTAGCATTAGATACAACTATAAGCTCTGGAACTCCTTTGTTTAAGTTGAATTTTGTATGAAGTTTTATCCCTGATTTTGTAGAGCGAAATTTTGCCCATTGAAAATAAGTTTTAACCATACTTACAGTTGAGGAATCTATTAATTTTATGGTACCGAACTTTTTAATTTTCTCATCCACAGGCAAATTTTCTAGTGCTTCAGACATTAGTTCATTTAATATTGGAACATAAACATTATAGTCAAGATAATTATTATAGTTAGATAACATTCCCAAGCTAACGCTTTTTATTGATTCATTTAACTTAGAATCGGACTGCATAAAATCACTAATATCTCTTAAACTATCTAGCTTCGCTAAATGAAAGTAGAGATGAGTTTTTAAGTGATTTGATGCGATATTATAGTCAATATCTAACTTATACGCAGATTTTTTCAAAGTGTTCCAGTTAATAATATCTAATAATTTTTCAAAAATAGTGATATAATTATCCATAGATAGTCAGCACCCCTTTTGCTTTTTTATTTTTAGTGGTAATTATATTAAAGCAAGGTTGCTGACTATTTTCATTTATATATTGATGGTTTAAATGGATACTTATTACATAGAAATTTTGTCAATAGGATTTTCAATCCATTAATTAAACACTAGTGA
>NZ_JIBU02000068.1 GCF_000633595.2 Clostridium drakei
TTTACTGTTCTTGGGTGTTCAATGCATGGATTGCATTTTAAAGAAGCTATAGATCTCTCAATACATGCACGAATAGGATATGTTTCATCCCATTCTGAAGAATTTCTTTGAACACCAGGATAAAGCCTAAAGTCTTTATCGGGATAGACATATGTCATACGACCACTTTTATTATTAGTACATGGGTTTTCACATGTGTGATAGCATTTACCTTGTTTATCTCTACGAGATTTTGGACATGTAAATTTAAATCTTAAGCTTCTGTTTTTACCTTTACAAGGACCTTCTGATTTAAAGGGTTCTTTAGTTAAAGGGCAAAGAGGAATACCTTCAACATCATACTCTAAATCTCCAATTTTATTATTAGATTGATTTCGAGTGTTAAGAGGAATAAAGACTTTTTTAAATTCTAAGTGTTTAAGTAAACCAAAGTTATCATAACTATCGAATTCTGAATCACCAAGAAAAGTTTTAAATCTAAAACTAGAGTTAGTTTTTAGAGTTTGCAAAAAGGGCATAATAACTGGTTTCAATGAGGCATTATCATAGAAATATTTTTGTTCTTCTGGTGTATCAAATTCTTTTTTATCGATGGATTTATAAAAATCTTCATCAAAGAATTTTATACTTAAAGGAACGCCCCAACCATTAGTTAAAAGACCAAATTTGTAGAAGTAACCGAAATGTCCATTAACAAAATCTAATTTTATATTGGGATTAGCTTGTGCAAATTTAGGCATATTCTTATATGCGGCAGCATAAGGATTGAAATTTTGTTTATTTGTAGCTTTAGCATAAGATTTTTGTCTATTGACTTCAGATACAAGTGTTTTAGGATTATTTTCTTTAACTTTTGGTTTTAAGCCTGAAGTATCATATATAAGCTTAGAATTAAGGTTTTTCTCAGGTGAATTATCTGGAAGATTATTATTAATATCTTCACAGATATCAATGACTTTAAGAACCATTGAGTCAAATAAATTACCAAGATCACTTTCAAACGTAGTTTTAAATCTACTGAAAAATGATTCATCAGGTATTGATTTGTAAAAGCCACAGAATTCCCTTATTTCAGTAGAAAAAATAAGAAAAACGGTTAATAAAACAGTAGTAGGTATATGAAATATTTGCATGATTAGTAGAGCTGATAATACAGAAGAAAGTTCATATTTTCTATCTTTTCCTAAATCAGAATAATAGTGTTCTTTAAATGAATTAGGAATAAAGATATTAATGTCAAAATTATTAGCAAGTAAATCAATGAACCCTACGGGTTGTTTAGTAGTCATGTGTTTTAATTCAGATATCTGTTCAAAAATATTTAGTTGTTTAATTTTATTAAGACAAAACATGTTTGTTCTCCTCCCTATGTTTTATTATTTTGTGTGGTAACATTTATTATTTCATAGTGGAGGAAAATATAAAAGCCTAACGGCTAAAAAGTTAGGCGAATCAACGCTTGCG
>NZ_JIBU02000069.1 GCF_000633595.2 Clostridium drakei
CTGCCGCCTTATTTTTAGAGAGCGACAGCAACAACGAGGCCCAAAGGCCTCTTTTTTATCAAGTGATTCTTAGACTCAGGTTGAATTTACTTGTTAGTAATATCTCGCATCTGAGTCTTAGAAGAACTTATCCAGGTGCGTATCAGTGCTTATCTGGGGGTATTAGCAATGGTAGCGATGGGATAAAATAAAATAAATTATGGTAAATGTATAGAATATATGTAAAATCAGTGTTATTATATGTTTACAAAGTTTCATATAATTTATTATACGGTAGTCATCAGATAAATTAGAGGAGGTTTCATATGAGAAATTTAAGAATGTTAATACAATATGACGGAAGTAGATATAAAGGATGGCAAAAACAAAATCATAAGGATAATAATAATGTATCAACTATACAGGATAAAATAGAAAATGTACTATCTAAAATGGCAGAAGAGGATATTCAAGTCGTAGGTTGTGGAAGAACTGATACAGGAGTTCATGCTGAAAATTATGTAGCAAATTTTCATACTAATTCCTTATTGACTGTAGAAGATATGTTAAATTATCTATATGAGTTTTTACCTGAAGACATTGTAGTTAAATCATTAAACGATACAAGCGACAGATTTCATGCAAGGTATAATGCAAAATCAAAAACTTATTTATATACAATAAATAATAATAAATGTAGAAATGTATTTAATAGAAAATATGTTTACCATGTTGAAGAAAAGCTTAATTTAAATGAAATGAGAGATGCAGCGGAATTATTAATAGGAACTCATGATTTTCAAAGCTTTACTAGTTTAAAGTCTAATACTAAATCTACTGTTAGAACTATTAATTACATAAGTATAACAGAAGATCATGGCATGATAAAAATAGAGGTAAATGGAAATTCTTTTTTGTTAAATATGGTGAGAATTATTGTAGGTACTCTTTTAGAGGTAGGCAAAGGAACTCTTAAACCATCAGATGTAGAGAAAATTTTATATGAAAAGAAAAGAGCAGAAGCAGGTCCTATGGCAGCAGCAAAAGGTTTGTGCTTAAAAGATATTCAGTATTAAAATTTGACCTATACCATAAAAAAGTAAAGGTTAATAATTATTTAATAGACTGAGAAGTAAAGTTATACTATAATAATAAATGTTATTTTAAATGCTGCCAAATAAAAAAATTTAGCAAGAGTAAAGTTTATTCTGATTTTAGATTAATTTATTTTGGTAGTTTCATGAAAGGCAAAGGTGAGACTAAAATTATGAAATTTAAAGTGATTATGAGTAAGTTACTAGTTATGTTCATTGTTATGACTGTAGCAATGTATATGCCATTGAGTCAGGTTCATGCTGATGCTTATAAAAATGTTACATTAGGAGCAGATTTAACTGATAGTCAAAAACAGGAAATGCTTAAATACTTTGGTGTTACTAAAGAGGAAGCAAATGTACTTGAAGTTAATAGTGATGAAGAAGCTAAGTATTTAAAAGGGGTAGCTACTGAAAAGCAATTAGGAACTAGATCCATATCTTGTTCTTATGTAGAGCCTACTAATGAAGGCGGATTAAAAATATCAACACATAATATATACTGGGTTAATGAAAGTATGATAAGAAATGCGTTAATTACTGCAGGCATAAAAAATGCTAATGTTAAAGCAGCAGCTCCATTTAATGTATCTGGTACAGCTGCTCTTACAGGAATATTAAAGGGTTTTGAAAATAGTACTGGTGGAAAGAAGATTGATGAAAATAAAAAAGAAGCTGCTAATGCAGAATTGGTTACTACTGGTAATTTAGGCGAAAAAATTGGACAAGATAAAGCAGCTGGATTAGTAAATGAAGTAAAGAAAGAAGTAGTTAAAGAAAAGCCTAAAAATGAAGAACAGGTAGAAAAAATAGTAAAAGATGTAACTGGAAAATATAATTACAATTTAAGTGATGCTGACATAAAGAATTTAACTTCTTTAATGAATAAGATAAACGGTTTAAATTTGAATTTTAATGATTTAAAGAGTCAGTTAAATGGCGTTACAGATCAATTAAAGACAACTTTACAAAGTGATGAAGCTAAGAGTTTTTTTGGTAAAATATGGGCTGCTATCAGAAGCTTCTTTGATAACATATTTAAGTAAGAAAAGCTAAACAAGATGATTCAATAAATCATCTTGTTTTTTTATCATTTGTTTCTACAAATGGTTTTAAATATATAATAAAAGCAGCACCTAAGCCTAAATCACTAACTACCTCAATTTTTCCATCATGGGCTTCTATTATGGATTTAACTATAGAAAGACCTAAACCATAACCACCATGTTTACGAGATCTGTGAGATTCACTTCTGAAAAATCTATCAAATATACTGTTTAGCTGTTCTTTAGGTATACCAGTTCCATTATCAGATATTTTTAGTACTATAAATTTGTTTTTGGATTCTTGTATAAGACTTGTGCTTATATTAATAACTCCATTCTTTTCATTAGTATGATGTACAGCATTTTGAACTAAATTAAAAATAACTTGTTTAAATTGATTTCTATTTCCAGTAATAAATAGGTTATCTTCTAATTGTAATAAAAGTTTTCTTTCCTTCGCTAGTATTTGTAATTGAGGATAAACTTCTTCTACAATATGGCTAATATTTTCTTTCTTCATCTCTACAGGAACTTTTCTTTCTAGTCTAGTTAATAATAATAAATCATTAACTAATTTAGTAAGACGTTCACTTTCAATTAAAATACTATTTAATGCTAAATTCAATTTTTTTTCGTCCTTTGCAGCACCTCTTAACAAAACTTCTACGAATCCATGAATTGAAGTAAGAGGAGTTCTTAATTCATGAGAAGCATCGGAAATAAATTGTCTCATTTTTTCTTTAATGTATTGTTCTTGTTCAAAGAATAT
The DNA here is from genome assembly GCF_000633595.2 of Clostridium drakei. Classification (GTDB taxonomy): domain Bacteria; phylum Bacillota; class Clostridia; order Clostridiales; family Clostridiaceae; genus Clostridium_AM; species Clostridium_AM drakei. Next base: position 2,889 of record NZ_JIBU02000069.1, read on the forward strand.
TTCTATACGCTGAAGCATATCATTAAAAGCCTTTGACAGTGTATCAATTTCAATTTGTCCAGTTTCTAAGGGCAAACGAGTATTTAGTTCATCTACATTTATTTTTTTTACGGTATTAGTTACATTATGAAGTGGTTTTAAGGTATATTTGAAAATTGTTAATCCAAGTAAAGCACCTACAATTAGTACTAAAATAGAAGCACCAATATACGTGTATATTTGCTTTAGAAGTATGTCTTCAATTGGACCTGCTGGAGTGCTTAATTGAATTAACCCAGCACTTGAATTACCATTTCCAAGTTTACGTAAAATAATTATTTGTAAATTTTTATTTTCATCTCTAGCTAGTATATATCCATCTAAGTTTCCATTTTTACGAATCTGTTTTATATAAAGATCTTGTGGAAGCTTAGGAATTGAAATAGGATATCTTAGTTTATTGTCACCATCGCTTTCATGTTTATCTAAATTGTAATTGGGGTTTTTGTGCATTTCTAAATCTTTACTTTTACTATCGCTAGCAATTATGTTTCCATTATTATCAATAACAGATACACTTATATTACCATCTAGCATTTTTTCTATAAGCATTGATGAATTTTCTATAAGATCTTTTGAGGTTTGAATATTCTTCGTGTCAGATATTGGAACATTTCTGAATCTGTACTCCAAAACTTCTTCGTTACTTTTATATAAATACTTCTTCATAGTTATATATTGATAAGATTCCATTATTAACAGCAGAAACATTAATATCAAAAAAAATCTGGATAAAAGTTTCCACTGTAGGCTTTGAGTTTTTATCATATTAAACTTGCTTTTCATTATATAACCACCTTATATCCTACTCCTCTTATGGTACGTATAATATTATGTTCATTGTCACCAATTTTATCTCTAAGGTATCTTATATATACTTCAACAATGTTTACATCTCCATTAAAATCAAAACCCCAAACCTTTTCCAAAATTGTAGGCTTGCTTAAAACCAAACCATTATTAAAAAGTAAATATTTTAATAAATTGTATTCAGTAGGAGACAACTCTAAAAGATTATTCTTGAAATATATCTCATGAGCCTTATCGTTCAAATAGAAGCTTCCTATAGACATAACATCATTTAATTCAGGAAGATTATTACGCAATCTAGCATTTATTCTAGCCAATAATTCTTTAAAGCTAAAAGGTTTAATCATATAATCATCTGCGCCTAAATCTAAGCCTTTTACACGATCATCTATATCATCTTTGGCAGTAAGCATAATAATAGATGTATTCACCCATTTTTTTATTTCAGAACATACTTCATATCCATTGATACCTGGAAGCATGATATCTAATATTATTATGTTAGGATTTAATTGTTTTGCTAATGAAATTGCCTCATAACCATCAAAAGCAGTATGCACAATAAAGCCCTCATCTTCTAATCCCATTTTTATAAATTCAACTATGCTTTCTTCGTCATCAACTACAAGAACGTGTATTTGGTCTTTAATCGGTGGATTCATAAAAACACTCCTTTTTTTTAACATTATCAATTATCACGCTGCGAATTTTCTGCTTTATGTATTCATTGTGATAAACAGTTTCTGTGGTAAATTTGGACTTGTTTATTAATGACATAAAAGTCACAGTTTTATTATTTTTTAATAGGTTTCTAAGTGATCTGTTTATTTTTTTATCTATAATCTGAATTTCTTTATAATAGGTCATTTTTTCAAGGATACAGTTCCTTAGTTCAGGATACTGCCTTATTACAAAACGAGTTACACCTGACCTTTCGGCTATAATAGCAAAACATATCCTTTCATTCTTTGAAATCATATTTTTAAGAGTATTATCAATATTAATTTTATATTCTCCTGCATTTTTGAATTCTATTTCTTCTTTTATACATATATTTGAATCATTAAAATAGTTTTCCATATCTGATCTCCTTACTGGATAGTTTTTACCTTTTTAATAATATATTATTAAGATTAATTTGTAAATTTATTTTAGTAGTAGAAGAGCATATGTGAAATTTATAAAAATAATTAGTTAACATATTTACTAATTTTTAATTTAATGATATAGTGATTAAATAAAAAAGACTTATGTACATTTAATAGAAAGGCTAATAGTGCATAAACTATAAGAATAATGGTTAGATTTTATTGATTATTTCTAAAAGGAGGAAAATTAGTTACATGAAAAATATTTTCAGTATTTTTAAGAATCATATAAAAAATGTTTTTAGGATATATAAAAGAGATATGAAAAACATATTAACAAGCTATGTAACATTAGCTATAATTATAGCTTTAACTATATTGCCTTCACTTTATTCATGGTTTAATATTAAAGCTTGTTGGGACCCATATGCTAATACAAAAGGTCTTTCAGTTGCAGTCGTAAATTTAGATAAGGGAACAGAATTTAGAAATGTAAAGATAAATGTTGGAGGAGATGTAGTAAAAAAATTAGCGGATAACCAAGCTATTGGATGGAAATTTGTTAGTGAAAGTGAAGCTGAAAATGGAGTGAAATATGGAAAATACTATGCTAGCTTAACTATACCAAAAGATTTTTCTCAAAATCTTCTTTCCGTTGTAACTCAAGATACTCCAAAGAAAGGAGAATTAATATATTCAGTTAATGAAAAAAGAAATGCTATAGCTCCTAAAATTACTCAAAAAGGAGCAACTAATTTGCAAGAAGAAATTACTAGAAATTTTATTGAAACATCCAGTAATACTATTTTATCCTATCTCAATCAATTTGGAATTGAATTGGAAAGTATGAAACCAGAACTTAAAAATATTATAGATGTTATCGTTAGTGTAGATAGCAGTATGCCTGAAATTAGTAAAGATATAGATGGTTTTTATTCGCAATCTTTGGATTTTCGAAAATATATGCAGAATGTTCAAAATAGCTTACCTGTTACATCAGATGCATTGAATAAAACTTTAAGTATTGCTCAAACAGGAAATGGTTATGTTAATAAAACACAGCAATCTTTACAGGCTATTTCTCCATTTGTAAAGACTAATTTATCTCTTGTAAAAAATGTATCAGATAATACAGAAACTCTTTTGAAACAGCTTCAAGATTTAAAGTCATCAGATACTGGAGCTACTAGGAAAATTCTAGTAGATGTTAGAGATAAATATGGAGATGGTGTGAAAAAACTTGATCAGATCTTAAGCTTATTAAATTCAATAAATAATGCTTTAAGCAATAATAGATTGGAAAATTTTATTAATAATCTTTCAAATGTTAGAAATCAGATGTCAGATCAGCAAAATTTTATAAGTTTGCTTATTGATACTATAGATCGTGGAAGTCAAGTGCTACCTGGAGATATAAATTCAGCTATACAAGGAGCTAATAAAATTTCAAGCACATTGGGTAATATGATTGATAATTTTGATAGTGAAACAGCTCCAGCTATTGATCAGTCTTTAAAAAACTTTATTGGATTATCGGATGATTCAGTGAAAATGCTGCAAAATATGCAGACAAATATGCCATTAATTAGCAGTTTAATAGGAGGCATAAACACTGCATCAGGTTCTAGTGTGAATAGATTGAAAGAATTAAAAGATAAGTTTCCTAAAATACAACAAGATATACATTCAAATTCGGAAAAGTTAAAAGGCCTTAGTGAAGATGAAAAATTTAATGAAATTACTAAAATACTAAAAAAAGATGCAAAAAAAGAAAGTGATTTTTTAGCAAATCCTATAGATTTAAAGCAAAATAGAATTTACCCAATTCCTAATTATGGTTCAGCTATGTCTCCATTTTACACTACACTAGCTCTCTGGGTAGGTGCATTTATATTACTTTCACTATTATCTGTGGAAGTTAAAAGCTTTGAAGATGGTGTAGAATTTAGCGCAAGAGAGCAATTTTTTGGAAGATATCTTACTTTTGTAACTATTGCAATTATGCAGGCAATAGTTACAACTATAGGTAATCTAGTTCTTTTAAAAACCTATGTTGTATCTCCTATTGTATATGTAATGTTAGGTGTATATACAAGTATTGTATTTACTATGATTATTTACACTTTGGTATCTGTTTTAAGAAATATAGGTAAGGCTTTAGCTATGGTAGCAATGGTATTGCAAGTTTCAGCCTCTGGAGGTACTTTTCCAATAGAATTAATGCCTCATTTTTTCCAGAATATAAATCCTATACTACCATTTACCTATGCTATAGGAGCTATGAGAGAGGCTGTGGGAGGAATTTTGCCACAAGCTTTAATTAAGAATATAGTGGTATTATTAATATTCTTTTTGATTTCTATATTCTTTGGAGTATTCTTTAAGGAGAAAGCAAATAGATTAAGTGAGAAGTTTGTAAAACAGTTCAAAGATAGTGGTTTGGCAGGAGAGTAGAAAACCACAAATAGTTTAAAAACTGTTGGGTTGTAAAACTCATATTAAATTTAGAATTAAGTATTAATAATAAGCACTGCTACACGCCGGGATAAGTTTTTTTAAGACTCAGAGAGGTATTCCTCACAAGCAAACTCCACCTGAGTCTTAGAATTACTTGATTAATGATCCATTTATTTAATAAGATTATTTTTTGTTTAAGTTATATAATTTACGATAGAAAGTTAAAAAAGTCCAGAAAAAAATAAATTAATACATATGTAATGTATTAAAATAAATTTAATCTATAAAACTTTTAATAATATATTATTAATATTAGTACTAATAATTGCAAGTATAATTTATATCTCTGCAGCACAAGAATAATATGCATAAATAAGCTTGTCCAATTCTTGACTAAGTTTTACTATCTCATTTGAGCATAAGCATTTATCTACTTCTAGCAACTTATGTAAGCTTTCTCTAAGTGATTCGATTTGTTCTTTCATAAATTTCATCTCCATAATAATAATTTGAACAACATATGATATTATAATATAATAATAATAATTTTTCAACAATTTATAAAAATATAAAAACTAGCATGTAAATGTTTACTATATTGAAAAATCAAGAAAATGAGTAAAAATAAGTAAAATAATTGTTCACGCATTTTTTACAATTTAAGCACAATGTGACACAACTTTTTTAGAGGACAGAGGACAATTGACAGAGAACAGTGAAGGATGATTTTCCTCCGCTTTGCTACAGAAAATCTTTAATTAAAAGTTTGATGATTCGTTTCGCTAAGGCGAAACATTGATGACTAATAAATTTAAAGCTTGTTTTGCGTTAGCAAAACAAGCTTTAAAAATCAATGAATCTTACTTAGTGGGAATTATCCCACTAAGTTTAGATGAATTATCTAGGGGCGTAGCTACTGTTAGCTTCCAATTTAATAAAAGTGGAAGTGTTACATTAGATAGCCATCAGATAAATTAGTTTTCCGACGTAAGGAGAAAAACTCACCTTCATTGTCCTCTGTCCTCTGTCAAATGTCCTCTAAAAGAATGCTTCGAATTTTTTAAATTGTGAGATTAAAGTTCTATCGCAAATCCTCTATATGGTATATTGTAAATCCTTGTAGAGGATTCATTCATCATTGTTTTGAACTCTTGTGTTACCCAAAAGTCTTCTCTAAAATGCATAGGAATAAAAATTTTGGGTTGCAGATTTTCTATGAAATATTTTCCACCAAGGTAGAAAAATTCTTCTTGTCTTGCATCAACTGGGAAAAATGCTATATCAATTTTTTCACCTTTTATAAGATTTATTTCTTCTTTAAACCATTTTTCAGCATTTTTATTATCTTCAGAACTATCTTCTTTCCAATGCCACCAATTTAAATCTCCTGCATGAAATATATTAAAATCATTGAAATTTACTAAAAAAGATACACCTTCATCTGTAGACCCATATACTTTCACAATTAAATTATCTATTTTTATTGTTTCACCTTTTTTTACAATAAAGGAATTTACATCTTCTCTTAAGCTTTTTATATCATTGCTTAAGATGTACTTTACATTAGAATTCAATTTAGTGAAGTCAAATATTAAAGGATTGAAATGATCATAGTGGCTATGAGATGTAAAAACATATATTGCTTTTTCAGTTTTTAGCAAATCTTCACTTATGACTCCGTTTTTTAGTGATTTTTCATTTTTTGAACATTTATCGTTATAATAATCAAATATAAATATATAGTTTTGAGTTTCTACACAAAATCCACTATTATACAAATAATGTATTTTTAATTTATTCAAAATACATCCCGCCTCTCACTTAAATCAACTTTGCCATGGTAAAAGTTATATGAGATTGTTTGATACTAACCTATTTAATTTCTGATGCTTTAAAAGGTAATATTTCAGTCCAATATCCATCTGGATCTGCTATAAAATAAAGTCCCATTTGTTCATTTTCATAGCATATACAGCCCATTTCTTTATGCTTTTTATGAGCAGCTTCATAGGCATCTGTTCTTACCGCCATATGTATTTCATTATCTCCTAAATTATATGGCTCTTTTCTATCCTTAAGCCATGTAAGCTCAATTTGATGGTCTCCCTCACTTGACTTTAAAAATGCTAATGTAAAGCTTCCATCTGAAGAATGATGTCTTCTTACTTCCTCTAGCCCAAGAGCTTCTTTGTAAAATTTAATACTTTTTTCTAAGTCTAAAACATTAATATTGTTATGATCAAATTTAAATTTCATTATAAAACACCTCAACTTCTATTTTAATAATTATATTATATATACTTATATTTAAAATCTCAACTTTTGCAGTTTAGAGTACATGTGATGTATCACCCTCTAATAAAATTTTTATATTTCTATTTTCTACTTCTAAAACGGTAATGCTTGTACCACGTATGAATGGAAGACTCCAGAATTTTTCAATTCCATATCCTTTAACTATTTTCATAATAGCCTTAATAACAACAGCATGAGCTACAATTAGTATATTGTCTGTATTGATGTTATTATCAATAACATCATATAAGCCTTTTTCTATTCTTTTTACAAGCTCTGTGAAAGTTTCTCCGCCAAAAGGTTTAAAAAATTGTGGCTTTTGGATAAAGGTTTCATATTCTTTTGGATATTGTTTTGTTAGTTCTTCTTCATTCATCCCTTCCCATAATCCAAAATTCATTTCTTTAAAATTTTCATTTATTACTATTTTTGTATTTTTCATTCCTCGAATGTACTTAGCTGTATCTAAAGCCCTTTTTAGAGGACTACTATAAATTAAATCAAAATCTATATTTTTAAGATGCTTTCCAAGGCTTTTGGCATCTTCAATACCTTTTTCTGTGAGATTAGAATTTTTCCATCCCTGCATTCTAAGTTCTTTATTCCATTCTGTTTCACCATGTCTTGTTATGTATATTTTCAAATCAATCACTCCTTATAAACTATATATATATAGTCGCTTGCGGAATTCCGCAAGCGTTGATTCGCCTAACTTTTTAGCCGTTAGGC
>NZ_JIBU02000070.1 GCF_000633595.2 Clostridium drakei
AGCCTAACGGCTAAAAAGTTAGGCGAATCAACGCTTGCGGAATTCCGCAAGCGACTAAAAGTATTATTTTACAAGGAGTTTTTATATGAACGAATTTGAAACAAGAATAATTGATATAGATGTTGAAAATATAAGAAGAAAACTTCAAAATATGAATGCTGTTAAAGTAAAAGAGGAAAATCAAATAAATAACATATATGATTTTCACGACAAAAGATTGATAAATAGCAAAGGATATGCAAGAATAAGAATAGTTCACAATTTACTTGATAACTCAAATCATTATTACATGACTACAAAAAAGTTATTAAGTCAAGGAACATATAAAATAATGGAAGAAAATGAAACTGAAATACTAGATGCTGATTCTGGTGAAAAAATATTTGAGTCACTAGGGTTAGAACTTATTCAATCAATAAAGAAATATAGAGAAAGTTATACATATAAAAATACTCTAGTAGAAATTGATATAAACGACAAAAGTTTCTGTCCTTTTCCTTATATAGAAATAGAAACATCTGATGATAAAGAATTAGAAGAAGTAGTTATATTACTTGGTTATACTATGAGAGATACTACCTCAAAAACTATATTTAAAATATTAGAAGAGAGAGGACTTTAATGTCAATTTTAGAATTGGAGAATTTTTAATATGTTTGGTTATGTTACTCCATGTAAAATGGAGCTTAAAATTAAAGACTATGAAAAGTTTAAAGCTTATTATTGTGGTTTATGCAAATCCATAAAAAATAATATAGGCAATATCCCAAGAATGGCACTTAATTATGATATGACTTTCTTGGCTATACTTTTAGATTCATTAAATGATACGACCCCTGTTTATGTAAAAGAAAAATGCAGCGTCCATGCCTTTAAGGGTAAAGCTATTATTAAAAATAACCCTTGTTTACATTATGCTGCTTTTTGTAATACAATTTTGAGTTATTATAAATTTTTAGATAATGTGAATGATGATAACTCTGTTAAAGGAAAAATTTTTTCAATGCTTTTCAAAAGGTATTTAAAAAAAACTCCTATAATTTTAGAGGATCATATTAAATATATAGAGAATATATTAACTGAGCTATATAACTATGAATCTAATGCCAAAAATGCATCAATAGATTCTTTGGCACACCATTTTGCAGAACTTACAGGATTTATTTTAAGTTCTTATAAGAATGATGATAACAAAGATACATTATATTGGCTAGGCTATAACCTTGGGAAATGGATTTATATTATAGATGCCTTTGACGATTTGGAAGACGACATGAATAAAAATAAGTTTAATGCTGTAAATGCTTGTTTTAACAATGATAATCTTCCATTTAATGAGTTCTCTAAACAAGTGGAACAAAGAATAGACTTCATTTTAGGCACCTGTGCTTCTCAATGTGTTTCTTTTCTAAATAAGCTACAGCTGAAAAAAAATGAAGACTTATTATATAATATTTTGCAATATGGACTTTTAGAAAAAATGGATAAAGTGTTTAAAAGGAGTGCTGATAAAAATGAGAAATCCCTATGAAGTGTTAGGAGTAAAAGAAAATGCCACAAAAGATGAAATAAAAAAATCTTATAGAGAACTAGCAAAAAAATATCATCCTGATCAATATGGCAATAATCCTTTAAAAGATTTAGCTGAAGATAAAATGAGAGAATTAAATGAAGCTTATGATTATTTAATGAAAAATACTCCTGATGCTTCTTATTCTAACAATAACCAAGGAGGTTATAATAATAATTCTTCATATCAATCAATTGAAATGGATATTAGAAATAGTAACTTTTCTTCAGCAGAACGAAAATTGAACGGTATTACTACAAGAGATGCTGAATGGAATTATTTAATGGGTTTACTTAATCTTCAAAGAGGCTGGTATAATGATGCTTACAATAATTTAAGTATGGCTTGTAATTTAAATCCTGGGAATATGAAATATAGAGAAGCTTTTAATAGATTAAATAGCATGAATAATTCTTACAGAGAACCTTATTATAATAATAGAAGAAAAGATACAGGTTTATGTGATATATGCGCTACTTTATATTGCCTTGACTGCTGCTGTGAATGTAGTGGTGGAGATCTTATAAGTTGCTGCTAAAGTTAGGAGTGTATTCATATGGATAGTAAAAATACTAAGGCTTCTTATATATCTAAAGGAGGCCTTTTTACAGCCTTTGGGGTTATTTGTATATATTTGAGTACATTATTACCTGTAAATAAACTTTATTTACTAGCAATAGCTTCTTGTATTATTCCACTGTCCGTAATTACAACAAATATTAAAAATGCACTAATTATATACGCTGCCACTTCAGCTCTTTCTATACTTATATGTGGTTTTAAAATTCCAGTTATACTTTATATAATATTCTTCGGATCATATGGCACTATAAAGTATTACGTTGAAAAAATAAGAAAAATGTACCTGGAATTTTTATTAAAATTAGTTTTCTTTAATGCTGTTATGTTTTTTATGTTTATTATTTATAAGATTTTCTTTCCTAATATATTAAAATTAAATATATCTATATATTTTATAATCATAGGTGCTCAATTTGCATTTTTAATATATGATTATGTGTTAACACTATTTATAGATGTAGTAAACAAAAAGTTTAATCTTTAAAAAACTTTTTCAATATTATTGACATATTTATCATATCTGATATAATATTTAATGTTGATAAAAATATTGCCCATTAGCCAAATGGTAAGGCACCTGCCTCTGGAGCAGGCATTGTGTTGGTTCGAATCCAGCATGGGCAGCCATTAAAGAATCCTTAATTTTGAGGATTCTTATTTATTTATGTTTTAACGATAATCCTTGACAAAATGTTTCTATTATTATAAAATTTAGAATAAGTTAATTATAAGGCTTTGAAAAGGACTAGTAATGTTTATATCTTCAAAAGAGAGCTGTTAAAATTGGTGCAAAGCAGCGTTGATAAAATATGAACTCACCTTAGAGCTTATCTATTGAAAAATAGATACGGTTAAAACCGTTATATTTTTGAGTGAAACCTTTATTAGGTTTAATTAGAGTGGTACCGCGGAATTTTGGCCTTTCGTCTCTTAAAATAGACGAAGGTCTTTTATTTTATTTAAATATTGTCAACAATAATACTATAAATTAGTAAACTTAACAGATAAAAGTATGAAAAGGAGCGATAACATGGGTAACTATGGTACTAACATTGATGAAAAATGGCAAAACAAATGGGAAGATTCTGGAATTTATAAATTCGATGAAAATAATCCAGGAGAAAAACTTTATACTCTTGAAATGTTCTCTTACCCATCAGGAAGTAAACTTCATGCAGGACATTGGTTTAACTATGGACCTGTAGATTCTTGGGCTAGAATGAAGAGAATGCAGGGCTTTAATGTATTCCAACCTATGGGTTTTGATGCCTTTGGACTTCCTGCTGAAAACTATGCAATAAAAACAGGAATACATCCAAAAGATTCTACTTTGAAGAATATTGAAACTATGGAAAAACAGTTAAGAGCTATGGGAGCCATGTTTAATTGGGAAAATGAAGTAATCACATGCATGCCAGATTACTACAAATGGACTCAATGGGTATTTTTAAAGCTTTATGAAAAAGGCTTAGCTTATAGAAGTGCTGCACCTGTAAATTGGTGTCCTAGTTGTAATACAGTTTTAGCTAATGAACAGGTAGTAGAGGGTGCTTGCGAAAGATGTGGTACTGAAGTTATAAAGAAAAATTTAACTCAATGGTTCCTTAAGATTACAGATTATGCTGAAGAATTATTACAGGACTTAAATAAATTAGATTGGCCTGAAAAAACTAAAGCTATGCAAAGACATTGGATTGGTAAGTCAAAAGGTGCTGAAGCTATTTTTAAAGTAGATAAATCTTCTATTGAATTTAAAGTGTTTACAACTAGGGTAGATACTCTATTTGGTGTAACTTATGCAGTTTTAGCTCCTGAAAATGATTTAGTTGATAGACTTACAACTGATGAATATAAAGAGGCCGTAGCTAAATATAAAGAAGATGCTAAAAAACAATCAGATATAGAAAGACAGTCTATCACAAGAGAAAAAACTGGAGTATTTACAGGATCATATACCATTAACCCTATAAATGGAAGAAAGGTTCCTATTTGGGTTGCTGATTATGTTTTAAATACTTATGGTACAGGGGCAGTTATGGCAGTTCCTGCTCATGATGAAAGAGATTTTGCCTTTGCTACAAAATACAATCTTCCAATAGAAAGAGTTATTGAAGGAGGTGACTCACTTCCTTACACTGGTTATGGTAAAATGATGAATAGTTCAGAATTCAATGGTCTTTCTGGAGAAGAAGGTAAAGAAGCTATAGTAAATAAACTTAAAAGCATGAATCTTGGTGGTTGGAAGGTTAACTATAGACTAAGAGACTGGTTGGTTTCAAGACAAAGATATTGGGGTGCTCCTATTCCTATAGTATACTGTGAAAAATGCGGAACAGTAGCCATAGCTGAAGAGAATCTTCCAGTGGAACTTCCTTATGATGTGGAATTTTCACCTGACGGAAAATCTCCTTTATCAAAATCACCTGAATTTATAAATACAACATGTCCTAAGTGCGGCGGACCTGCTAAAAGAGAAGCTGATACTTTAGATACTTTTGTATGCTCTTCATGGTATTACTTAAGATATCCTGATAATAAAAATTCAGAAAAAGCTTTTGATACTGAAAAAATAAATAGACTTCTTCCTGTAGATATGTATGTAGGTGGACCAGAACATGCATGCATGCACCTTTTATATGCTAGATTTATAACTAAAGCATTAAGAGATATGGGATATTTAAACTTTGATGAACCTTTTCTATCATTGAGGCATCAAGGATTAATCCTTGGCCCAGATGGCTTGAAAATGAGTAAATCAAAGGGAAACACTATATCACCAGATGATTACATTAAAGAATTTGGTTCAGATGTATTTAGAATGTATCTTATGTTTGGATTTGATTATTCAGAAGGTGGAGCATGGAGTGATGATGGTATAAAATCCATAGCAAGATTTGTAGATAGAATTGAAAGAATCTTAACTTCTTGTAGAGAAATAATTAATGACTCTGAAAATAACAAAACTTCATTAGATAAAGCTGAAAAAGCATTAAACTACATAAGACATTTTTCTATAAAGTCTATATCAGAAGATGCTAGCAAATTCCAATTTAATACTTCTATAGCAAGACTTATGGAATATACAAATGCTCTTTCTAAATATTTATCTGAGGATGTAAAAAATGCTGTTTTCTTAAAAGATGTTATAGTTGATTTTATAAAACTTATTGCACCTTTTGCTCCTCATTTTGCAGAAGAGCAATGGAATCTTATAGGCATGAATTTCTCTATATTTAATGAAAAATGGCCTGAATTTAATTCTAATGCATTAATAAAGGATGAAATAGAAATTGCAATTCAAGTTAATGGAAAAGTAAGAGCTAAAATAAACATAGCTACAGGACTATCTGATGACGAAATAAAAGAAATTATTCTTAGCAATGATGAAGTCAAATCCTTGATCAAGGATAAAGAATTAAAAAAGGTTATAGTTGTTAAAGGTAGACTTGTAAACATAGTTGTAAAATAGTAATAGAGGGCTTACAGCCCTCTATTTGTACATTTCAAGAACTTTTTCTGTATTTCTTAATAAATTAGCAAGTTCAAATACTTCTCCTTCTTCTATAAGCTTATTCAATTGAGTTTGATATCTTTTAGCCTCTGAAAACTTACTCATAGACGATAGCGTCAATATATTATTCATTATATCTGAAACAAGGCTTGACTTTACTTCGAACAACTTTTGAGCATCTTTTATTTCATCTTTTATTTCAAGCATTTGCTCATCTAATTGAAAGGCAGCATCCCCAGCACTCTTTAATTTTAATTTTATATTATCTGGTATTTCATGCTTATATTTATAATTAAGAGAATGTTCTATAGTTGCCCAAAAATTCATTGCTAAAGTTCTTATTTGAAATTCTGCTAAAATATCTTTTTCACCATCTGCCATATTTACAGGATATTTTATAACAACATGATAACTTCTATAACCACTTTCTTTCACATTGGTTATATAGTCCTTTTCATATAGTATTTGCATATCCTTTCTTCCTCTTATTATTTCAACAACCTTCTCAATATCATCAACAAATTGACACATAACCCTTATACCTGCTATGTCCTCTATTTCATTATCTATTCTATCTAAAGGTATATTAAACTTATTAGCTTTTTCCAATATACTAGATATTTCTTTTACTCTTCCCGTAACAAATTCTATAGGCGAATACTCATTCTTCCTTCTGTATTCCTTTCTCATACTTCTAAATTTAACTTTTAATTCTTCAACTGCTTGCTCATAAGGTATTAAAAATGCCTTCCATTCCCCTATAGCCATATGCACTCACCCCTATACAGTAGATTTGATGTAATCATTTCTTATATTATACTACTACTTTTGTTATTTATAACTAAAATAATATAATTTAATTAGTTTTTTTGATATAATAATTTATATGAAATCTTTTAGATGATGAAGGAGATGTTCCAATGTCAAAAAATATATTTTCCGGTTTGGAAGATTTAGGGTTTGATGATATAGATGAAATAGATTTGTACCATACTAAAAAAGAACAAATAAAGAAAGAAGAAATACTTCACTTAACCGATGAGGAAAAGCAAAGAAATTTATTATATAATCGTGAGGTTACATGTCCTGTTTGTGATAATGTTTTTAAAACTAAAGCAGTTAAAACTTCAGCTGCTAGGATTTTAAGAAAGGATTCTGATTCATTCATTATATTTGATGTTATAAATCCTTATTTTTATGATGTATGGATTTGTAACAAATGTGGATATGCTGCAATGAAAAGAGACTTTAATAAAATAAGAAATTCTGAAACTGAACTAGTAAAGGAAAAAATCAAACCCAAATGGCATCCTAAAACTTACCCAGACGTATATAATGTAAATATAGCCATAGAGAGATTTAAACTTTCTTTATTAAATTATTACGTAATAGATGCAAAAGCTAGCAAAAAAGCAATGAATTGCTTAAAAATAGCTTGGATGTATAGATTATTAAAAGACTCTGAAAATGAGACTACATTCTTAAAGCAAGCTTTAGAAGGCTTTAATACTGCTTATTTTAATGAAGGTTTCCCTTTGTATAATATGGATAAGTTCACTTCCATGTATATCATAGGAGAGTTAAATAGGAGATTAGGGAATAATGATGAAAGCTTAAAATGGTTCAGTCAAATAATAACTGCTCCAGGTGCTCCTTCGAAGCTTAAAGATAAGAGTAGAGATCAAAGAGACTTGATAAAAGAAGCTGAAGACTTAGAAAAAAGTGCTGATAAGTCAAATGCTGATGAAACTTCTATAAAAGAAGAAAATCCAAAAAAAGGATTTTTTTCAAAATTTTTCAGTTAATACATTTACTAAAAAATATTAGCTCTAACATATACATCAAAAAACTATTAGAGCTAATATTTCAGTTAATAAAATCATATATAAATTTATAAAAATCTATAACTCTTCCTCTTATAAAACCCTTATAGGATTAAAATTTAAATAATCTGCTGATGTAACAATATATTGAATTCCATCCACTTCTCCTCTTACAGCTTTTGATAGAGATGCTCCATGCAAATGTCCATATATAACAAGCTTTACACCATATTCTTTAAATATACTAACAAATCCAGAATCCATATTTTTATCATATACGGGAGGATAGTGAAGCATAACAATAAAATTGTTAAATCCAGCTTTTACAGCGCTGTCCAAAGATAGTCTCAATCGTCCAAGCTCTCTTTTATATATTTTTTCATCATGAGCTGAAAAGTTATCTCCTCCTGGAAATGTCCATCCTCTAGTACCACATATAGCATAATCTCCATATGCAAAAAAATTATTTTGTATAAATTTCATATCTTCATACATTTCATTTAATTTCGTAATACTTACCCACCAATAATCGTGATTGCCTTTTACCATAACCTTTGTACCTGGCAGTTTATGAATCCATTCTAAATCTTGTATTCCATTTTCTATTTTCATAGACCAAGATATATCGCCTGCTATAAGTACTATATCTTCTTCCTTTATCTTTTCAATCCAATTACTTTTAATTTTTTTATCATGTTGAAACCAATTTTCACCAAATATATCCATTGGCTTATCACCATTCAAATCTAAATGTAAATCAGATATTGCAAATAATGCCACCCAACCACCTTCTATTTTCCCATATTTTTATCTACATCCATTACATAAGCTATTACCTTCGCCACTGCATCATACAATTCAAAAGGAATGGAATCTCCTACATCTAAACTGCTCAAAAGATCTGTGAGTTCTTTATCATATACTATTGGTACATTAGCCTTTTCTGCATTTTCTATTATTTTATCTGCAACATATCCCATCCCTGCTGCAGTTACAACAGGCGCTTCATACCCCTGTTCATATCTTAAGGCTGCAGCTTTTTTCCTTTTATCCATAATAATCACCTCTCAATTAATAAGGGGATTTCAAATATTATAATATATATTATAAAGCGTTAAACCTACATTGTAAATTAACTTAATATTTTAATCTTAAACCTTTCTATCTATTAATCCTAAGTTATCATCTTGAAAAAATTCTCTACAATTTACAATATTAACTTCTTGTTTCCTTTCATTTACATATATATTTAAATTATACCCTATATCCATTAGTCCATTAAAAATACGGTCTTTTCCATTATCCAATAGCTTAATCCACGGGCCATCGCACTTTATATTTATATCCATATTATAATTATTTACCTTTATATAGGCATCCACCACACCAATATTATTTGTATTAACAGACGCTGCTATTTTTACATTAGTAGAATCTATTTTCTTACCTTTTTTTCTTTCATCTTTTATCATAAGTTTACACTGATATTCTGAATTGTCTACATTTAAAGGTAAGTCCATATAATAATATGAGTTTGACATAGTATTAAAAATTTTGAAGTCATTCATATTCTTATCTAAAACTTGCGCAATATTGCTAAACGCTTCTAATTTGGTATCACTGCTTTTTTCTAACACTCTTTCTATTATATTTTTCATTTCTTGAGTTTTTTCATTTATCTGCTCTTTTATAGCCTTTGTAATACTATCTACAATTTTTTCTTTATCATTTATATTATTTTTACTTACATAATTCTTAATTTCCTTTTCAATAGTTTCGCCTGTTTCTATTTCTTTATTTGTTATAGTGTTTTTAATTTCACCTGTACTTTGCTCTTTAACCTTATTTTCTATTTTAACTGCAGCATTATTATTCTCTAGGCTTCCTTCTTCATTTTTTACATTACTATTAGTCACACTTTTATTATCATTTATACTTTTATCACTATTTGTGTTTTTGCCTTGATTTTCAGTTGTATTTATATAATTATTGCTTTGTTTATATGTTACATTTTCAGAACTATTCTCTACTATTTGTTTTCCTTGTTCAGCATTAATATAAATTTTTTCACTTTTCACATTTCCATCAGGTTGCTTTTGTATGTTATCCTTTAAAACCTGTTGTTCTATATTTTTAATTTCCTTATATAAATTTCCTGGTTTCTTGAACATATCATTAAAACTTTTAATATTATTCTCTGTCAAATCAATATTATTTTCTGCAAAAATAAGTATTTGATCTTCTGAAAGGTTCTTCAACTCATTAAAAAAACTTTTTAATGTACTTTTAATCTCTTGACCTTTAAGACTATCTGGAAGTACATTTTTACTTTGCATGTACTTACCTATAAATGCGTTTTCCTCTTCTGGATTCTGTTTTATTTTATCCATAAAATCTACTATAGTTTTCATATTTGATATATTTTCTTTTGTTAAAGGCATCTCATGCTTTATCATCTTATTTAAAAGAGGATAGTCTTCTTTATCTACATTAATACTTTTACTTTTTAATAAAAAATCTATAGAATCCTCTTCTGTATTATTTTTTTTATTATCTGGATTTAATATCTTTAATTGAAGTTTTCCATCTTCAAAGCCTTCTACTTGAAATCTCATCAAACTTTGTGGTAATATATCTACACCCTTTTGAATTTTTGCTGAAAATTGCCATCCATCTAAAAGCTTTAATAAAACTTCTCCTGTTAATTTATCCAAATTCATAATTCTAGCTGCAAAATTCTGTCCAACTTCAAAGGATAATTTACTAAACATTCTCTTGGTATTAACATTATAAGTACTATTTATATTCCATATACCTGCCATAGTATTCACCTCCTTTTTATTATCGTATGTAAATAAAAAAAAATCCAGAGTTACCTGGATTTTTTTATATTAATTATTCTTTGCAAATTCTCTCCTGTTGTTTTTTTCTTGATGAAGAATTGGAGATACACTTTTATACATTACAAATGTTAAACAAGATAATATTATTCCTTTAATTAAGTTAAATGGCATAATAGCTAAAACTACAAAACTATTTAGGTCTTTTATATTTGGATTTATCTTATTACCCATTGCTACTATAGCACTTATAGGGAAATGAAGCACTGTTTCATATAAGGGCAATAATATAAAGTAATTTAAAACACTAGCTACTAATGACATTGCAACTGTTCCTATAGCTAAGCCAAATATAGCTGTTCTTCTACTTTTATTTTTATTATAAATATATCCTGCTACTACTACTAAGATTGATCCTACCGCAAAGTTTGCTAATTCTCCTATGAAAGCTGTTCCTCCAACAAATAATCCATGAAGTAAATTCTTTAAAAATTCTATAGATATACCTGCTACAGGTCCTAATGCAAAAGCTCCTACTAAAGCTGGCAAATCACTTATATCAATTTTCAAGAAGCTTGGAAATAATGGTGTAGCTATTTCTATAAACATAAGTATAAATCCGATTACCCCAAGTAAAGACACCTTCACTAATCTGTTTAATTTTTCGTTTTTCATTTTTTACCATCCTCCAATTAAATTTAAGAACTTAAAATAAATTCATCTTCTTTGGGATTTGATGTATAAGTATAAACAAAAAACCTGGTATATAATACCAGGGCGAATAAACATTATACTTTATCTTCTTCCATCCAGACTTTACTGTCGGCTTCGGAATTACACCGAATCATACCTATTAAGGCTCGCGGGCTATACCGCCGGTGGGGAATTTCACCCCGCCCTGAAGACTAATTTTATTAACTTTTATGTTTATATTATAGTACAAGTTTTTTTAAAATTCAAGTAATATAACAAAACAATTTAAACATATTATTTCCTAATAATCATTTTTTCATAGTTAATGCTATTCTTTTCCTTTTTTCATCTACTTCGAGCACAGTTACTTCAACTATATCTCCAACTTGCACTACATCCAATGGATGTTTTACAAATTTATCTGATAACTGGCTTATGTGTACAAGTCCATCTTGATGAACACCTATATCAACAAATGCTCCAAAATCTGCTACATTTCTTACAGTCCCTGTAAGCTGCATACCTGGTTTCAATTGAGCCATATCTATAATCCCAGTTTTTAATACAGGCTTTGGCATTTCTTCCCTTGGGTCTCTTCCTGGTTTTTTCATTTCTTTTATTATATCTTTAAGCGTAGGAACACCTATTCCCAATTTTTTTGCTAAACTTTCAATGCCTATATTCTCTACTCTTTGATCTATATCTGCTAATTTTACATTTTTCAAATCTTCTATTGTATATCCTAATGTAGTTAATAAAGCCTTAGCAGCTTCATATGATTCAGGATGAACTGATGTATTATCCAAAGGCTCCTTGCTTTCCATAACCCTTAAAAATCCTGCACATTGCTCAAAAGCTTTAGCTCCCAATCTTTTAACTTTCAAGAGCTCCTTTCTACTTTTAAACTTACCATTTTCTTCTCTATAACTTACAATATTCTGTGATATCGTTGCATTTACTCCTGAGATATAACTTAAAAGTGATGGAGTAGCTATATTTAAATCTACACCTACACTATTTACGCAATCCTCTACAATGCCTTTCAAAGATTCATCTAATTTTTTAGGTGCAACATCATGCTGATACTGACCTACCCCTATAGATTTAGTATCTATTTTTACAAGTTCAGCTAGTGGGTCTTGAAGTCTTCTTCCTATGGATATAGCTCCTCTTATGGATACATTTATATCTGGATATTCTTTAGCTGCTAGTTCAGATGCTGAATATACTGAAGCCCCTGCTTCTGATACAATAACATAATAAAGATCTTTGTTCTTTTCTTGCTTAACTTCTTTTATTAATCTTACAATAACTTCTTCAGATTCTCTGCTAGCAGTACCGTTTCCTAATGATATAACACCAACATCATACTTATATACTAATTCTTTAAGTATTTTTATAGATCCTTCCACATCATTTTTAGGTACTGTTGCATATACTGTAGCTGTATCCATCAGCTTACCTGTATCATCTAGCACAGCTATTTTACATCCTGTTCTAAATCCAGGATCATAGCCCAACACTGCTTTTCCTTTAATAGGAGGCTGCATTAATAGTGCTTTTAAATTAGCCTTAAATATCTTTATAGCTCCCTCTTCTCCTATATCTGTGAGTTCAGCTCTTATTTCTCTTTCAATAGATGGATATATAAGTCTTTTTAATGAATCCTTTATACTTTCTTCTATATAAATATCTGTATTGTTATTTCCTTTCAAGCACTGGGATTTTAAATAGACAATTATTTTTTCCATGTCTACAGTTATTTTAACTGAAAGGATCTTTTCTTTTTCTCCCCTATTTATAGCAAGTATTCTATGAGCTGGAATACTTTTTACAGCTTCTTTATAATCATAATACATTTCGTAAGGAGTAGTTTCATTTTCCTTATTTTCACCAGCAGTTTCTATAAGTCCTTCATTTTTAACTAAGTTTCTAATCCATTTTCTATATCCAGCAGTATCAGATATAATTTCACTTATTATATCCATTGCACCTTGCAGTGCTTCTTCCTCTGATCTTACTTCCTTTTCTTCATCTATAAATTCATTGGCATACCCTTTTATATTATCTTTAAACTCACCATTCCATATGACTTCTGCTAATGGTTTTAGACCCTTTTCTGATGCTATTATGGCTCTTGTTCTTTTTTTAGGCTTATATGGTCTATATATATCCTCTATTTCAGTTAACGTATCGCATTTCATTATGACTGCTTTTAATTCATCTGTGAGCTTATCCTGTTCATCTATAAGCCTTATAACATCATCTTTTCTACTCTCTAGATTTCTTAAATATGTAAGTCTTTCAAATAGATTTCTAAGAGTTACATCATCCATATTACCAGTTACTTCTTTTCTATATCTAGCTATAAATGGTACAGTATTTCCTCCATCTAAAAGTTCTATTACACTTTCAACATTTTTCTTATTTAAATTAAGTTCTTCTACCAATCTATCTACTATATTTTTCATATTACTTATACTTGCCTCCAACCTTATTATCTTAATTTAAACACCCTAAAACAATAATAAATAAGGGTGTCTATTACAAATATTAAGCTACTATTAAGTAGCAATTTTCATTTTACATTAAAAATAACTAATAATATATTACACCACCAGCATAGTATTTGGCAAATTAATATAAGCTAATAACTTCAAATAATATTAAATTCTAGTAATTTCTTAAATCTACTGTGTTACTGCCTTTTTATTATTTTTAATAAATAAACATATTATTACAGCAACAATAAGTACCCCTACTTCAATCGTAAAGGTATGGCGTACTCCTAAAACTAATGCTAAAGCTTGCTGTTTAGAATCATTAGGATTACTTGCAGTCATTAAATAATTCTTTTGGTAAGCAGACATAATAGCAACAAATAATGAGGTTCCAAATGCCCCTGCTATTTGTTGTAATGTATTCATTATAGCAGTACCATGGGGATAATATTCTGGTGGTAACTGATTTAAACTATTAGTTTGAGTTGGCGTATTTATCAATCCTACAGCTATTAATGAAAGACAATGCAAAATAATTATTGTTGGAATAGTTATGCTAAGTGACAGACTTCTAGAAAATACAAAAAATACAATAGTTGAAATAATATATCCTGGAAGAATCAATACTTTAGGACCAAACTTATCATAAAGATGTCCTGAAATAGGTGATACAATTCCATTAATAAGTCCTCCCGGAAGCATAACAAGCCCTGCTGTAAAAGCTGCTAATCCCAATGCCCCTTCAAGAAACATTGGCAAAAGAAGCATAGTTGCAAAATTAACCATGTGCATAATTATAATAAGTATAGTTCCCAATGTAAACATTGGATACTTAAATGTATGCATATCCAACATAGGTTGTTTCATATGTAATTGACGTAATACAAACATTGCTAGTGCAATACATCCAACAATCATAGGAACAAGCATTGTAGTATTAGATGCTCCTCCTATATTACTAACTCCATATATAAATCCACCAAAACCAATAGTTGATAATACAACCGATAAAACATCAAGAGTTGGCTTTGATAATTCTGTTACATTCTCTATATAAATATATCCAAGTATAAGTGCAACAACAGAAAAAGGCGCTATACCCAAAAATAGCCATCTCCAATTAAGAGATTGTATAATTAATCCTGAAAGAGTTGGACCAATAGCAGGCGCACAAAACATAACAAGATTAAATATTCCAAGTGCCTTTCCACGTTTTTCTATAGGATTAATAATTATTAAGGTATTTATTATATTAGGTATTAAAACACCTGTTCCTACAGCTTGAACCAATCGGCCTACTAACAAAATTGAAAAAGCAGTAGAAACTCCACATATAATTGTTCCAAGTATAAATATAACTACAGAAGCTAAAAATAATTGCCTTGTCGTAAATTTCTGAGTAAGAAAAGCTGAAATAGGTATAGAAATACCCATAATAAGCATATACCCTGTGCTTAACCACTGAACAGTATTTGCAGTTACACTAAACTGCACCATTAGGTTTTTTAATGCCATGTTTAATACTGTTTCATTTAACATGCAAAGAAATCCAGCAGTTATTAGTGCTATACTAATTGGCACTACTTTAAAAACTTTTTGTTGATATTGATTTTCTTCTATTCTTTCTTCCATTATATCGATCTCCTATTAAAATATTTTTCAATTACTTTTTATTACATTGTTTTATTTTTTGTTCCTCCGTACACGTATTTTCATTAATTTTACTAAGAACATCTACAAATAGATCCAATTGATCTTTTGGAATACCAAATATCATATTTTTAAATAATTTTTCAATAAAAGGATACACTTCTTCCTTAAGTTCTTTACCCTTATCAGTAGTATAAATTAAAAAAGCTCTTCTATCTTCAGGTGACTTTTTTCTTATAATCAAACTCTTTCTTTCTAAAATATCTAATATCCTTGTTAATGTTGCCTGATCTTTTTCTACTTCCTTAGATAATAATTTCTGATTGATTCCCTCTTTCTCAACTAATTTTAATAATACTGCCCATTGTTCTGTAGTAATATCATATTTTTCAAGGTTTATGGATAAATATCTTTGTATTTTTTTATTGACATAATTTATGGACATTCCAATGGATTTATCTAGAGATGTAATCATTTTCTCCTCCTTTATATGACGAAATAATAATTGTTATAAAAATAATTGTTATACTAATAATATGCTTACCATTTATATTTGTCAAGCAATGCAATCGTAGCCAATAAATTAAATAATAAAAACCCATAAATTTATTTCACTTGCATATGCAAATGAAACAAGTTTATGAGTTTTCATAGATGTCATAAATACATTGCAAATATACTTATGATCTTCAAACACTTTAATTATATTGTTTTAAATATTCATTTATAAATTGATCTATATCGCCATCCATTACTGCATTAATATTTCCACATTCTACAGATGTTCTATGATCTTTTACCATAGTATAAGGTTGAAATACATAGGATCTTATTTGACTTCCCCAGCCCATGTCTTTAAGTTCTCCAGTTAAATCCTCTATTTTTTCCTTATGGGCCCTTTCTTTAAGCTCAGCAAGCTTAGCTTTTAACATTCTCATTGCTTCTTCTCTATTATGATGCTGACTTCTTTGATTTTGACATTGTACTACAATTCCTGTTGCAATATGAGTTATTCTAATTGCCGATTCTGTCTTATTTACATGCTGTCCTCCTGCTCCACTAGATCTATAAGTGTCAACTTTTATATCATCCGGCTTTATATCTATATCTTGATTATTAGTTAGCTCTGGTAATACTTCAATAGATGCAAATGAGGTCTGCCTTTTTCCATTAGCATTAAAAGGTGATATTCTAACTAATCTGTGAATTCCCTTTTCAGCCTTTAAGTATCCATAGGCAAATTCTCCAATTACTCTCAAAGTAGCACTTTTAATTCCTGCATCCTCTGCTGGTAAAATATCTACAGTTTCAATTTTAAATCCTTTTTTTTCTGCCCATCTTGTATACATTCTAAGAAGCATTTCTGTCCAATCTTGAGCATCAGTTCCACCAACACCTACATGAATATTCATTATAGCATTGTTCTTATCATATTCTCCAGAAAGTAATATTTCAATCCTAAATCTTTCTGTTTCATTCTCAATATCTTCTACTTCCCTTATTATATCCTTTGATGAAGAAAGATCATTTTCATCCATTGCAAGCTTAGTTAAAAATTCAGCATCCTGAATTTTAGTTTCAAGTTCTTTATATTTGTCTAATCTAGATTTAAGGAATCTTTCTTCACTTGTTATTTCTTGTGCTTTATCTGTATCATTCCAAAAGTTAGGTTCCTGCATTTTTCTTTGCAATTCTTCTATTTTATTTTTAGTGTTTCCTACGTCAAAGTGAATCCCTAATTTCTTTTATGATTTCATTTAAATTATTCAAAGAGCTTAATACTTCTTCTAATTGAATTACCATTTAATCACACTTCCTTTTATATAAATATAAGAAAAACTTTTTGCCCTTGCAAAAAGTTTTTCTAGAATGCATCTACACTACTCAAATCTTCCACAACAGTTTTTATATTTCTTACCACTACCACATGGACATGGGTCATTTCTTCCAACTGTTTTTTCTTTTCTAACTGGTTGTTTCTTTACTGAATCATCATCTGCTTGATTTGTATGAATTTCTTTAACTACTCTCTCTCTTTCTGGAGCTTTTTGTATTTCAACATGCAATAAATACTTAATAGTATCTACCTTAATGTTATATATCATTTCTTCAAACATTTCACTTCCCTCAAACTGATAAGCTTGAGCTGGATCTTGTTGTCTGTATGCTCTAAGTCCTATTCCTCTCTTTAAATGTTCCATATCATCTATATGATCCATCCATTTTGTATCTACCACTCTTAGAAGAATAACTCTTTCTATTTCTCGCATTTGTTCTTCGCCAAACTCTTCTTCTTTATGTGAATATATATCCTGTGCTATATCTATATACTTTTCCTTAATTTCTTCATTGGACAAGTTCTCTAAATCTTGTAATTTAACAGAATCCTTTGTAACATATAGTTCTTCCATATAATGAATAAGCTTTTTTAAATCATTTTCGAATTCTTCATCTATTCCTGACATATGAGAGTCTACTACTGTAGAAACTAAATCTTTAAGCATATTTCGAATTTGTTCCTTTAAGTCTTCTCCTTCAAGAACTTCAGATCTTTGTTTGTATATGATTTCTCTTTGTTTATTCACAACATCATCATATTGAACTACTGTTTTTCTTATGTCAAAGTTGTTTCCTTCAACTTTCTTTTGTGCATTTTCTATGGCACCTGAAACCATTTTACTTTCTATCGCTTCGTCATCACCAAGTCCTAATTTTCCAACTAATCCTTGAAGTTTATCAGAACCAAATATTCTCATAAGGTCATCTTCTAATGAAACGTAAAATCTTGACATTCCTGGGTCACCTTGACGACCAGAACGTCCTCTAAGTTGATTGTCAATTCTTCTTGATTCATGTCTTTCAGTACCTATAATCTTTAAGCCGCCAACTTCTACAACCCCTTCTCCAAGTTTTATATCCGTACCACGACCTGCCATATTAGTGGCTATAGTAACTGTTCCAGATTCTCCTGCATAAGATATTATATCTGCTTCTTTTTCATGGAATTTAGCATTAAGTACTTGATGAGGTACTCCTTTTTTCTTTAACATATCAGAAAGTAATTCTGATTTTTCTATACTTACTGTTCCTACAAGTGTTGGCTGACCTTTTTTATGAGTTTCCACTATGTCATCTACTATTGCCTTAAACTTTCCTTTAGCTGTTTTATAAACCACATCAGGTAGGTCCTGTCTAGCTATTGGCTTATGAGTAGGCACTACTATTACGTCTAATCCATATATTTCTCTAAATTCATTTTCTTCTGTTAAAGCTGTACCTGTCATACCAGCAAGCTTTTTAAACATTCTAAAATAGTTCTGATATGTTATAGTTGCAAGAGTTTTAGATTCTCTTTCTACTTTAACTCCCTCTTTTGCTTCTATAGCCTGATGAAGACCATCACTATATCTTCTACCTTCCATCATTCTTCCCGTGAATTCATCTACAATTAATACTTCACCATCTCTTACCATATAATCTTTATCTCTCTTCATCATATAGTTAGCTTTTAAAGCTTGAACTACATGGTGCTGTATTTCCATATGTTCAGGATCAGCAAAGTTCTCTAATTTAAAGAAATTTTCTGCTTTTGCAATACCTTCATCTGTAAGCATTACTGCATTAGCTTTTTCATCAACATTAATATCTGCATCTTTATCCAAAGATTTAGCAAAATAATCTGCTACTTTATAAAAATCAGTGGATTTTTCACCTTCACCAGAAATTATAAGAGGTGTTCTAGCTTCATCTATTAATATAGAGTCAACTTCATCTACTATAGCAAAATTCAAACCTCTTTGAACTCTTTCTTCTTTGTATATAACCATGTTATCTCTTAAATAGTCAAATCCATATTCACTATTAGTACCATAAGTTATGTCACAATTATAAGCCGCTTGTCTTTGACCTTGATCTAGATCATGAAGAATTACACCTACTGTAAGTCCTAAAAACTCATACACTGGGGCCATAGTATCTCTATCTCTTTTTGCAAGGTAATCATTTACTGTAACTATATGTACGCCCTTTCCGGTAAGTGCATTTAAATATGCAGGTAAAGTAGCTACTAAAGTTTTTCCTTCACCTGTCTTCATTTCTGATATTCTTCCTTGATGAAGAACTACTCCACCTATAAGCTGTTCTCTAAAATGCTTCAATCCTATAGTACGAAATCCAGCTTCTCTAACTACAGCAAAAGCTTCTGGTAATATAACATCTAAGCTTTCTCCTTTTTCTACTCTTTCTTTAAATTCAGTTGTTTTAGCTTTCAATTCATCATCAGTTAATTTTTGAATTTCGGAGTCTAAAGCATCTATTTTATTAACAATAGGTATTATCCTTTTAACTTCTCGGTCACTATATGTACCAAACATCTTCTGAAAAATATTCATTAATTTCATCCTCACATATCAAATTTTTATAAAGTTATACCTTATAGATTATAACACCTAATTCTTAGCTATTCAACTTTATATACAACTTACTTATCATAGTTTAAAATTTTGTTACATTTAATATACATTTAATATTAATAAAACAACATAAGTTTTAATTAAAAAGAGGAAGCCATTAAGCCTCCTCCCACATTTCTATTTAAATTTAAAATTCAGGTTCTATTAAACCATAATTACCATCTTTTCTCTTATACACTACATTTACTTCTTCATTTTCTGAATCTTTATATACAAAGAAGTTATGTCCTAAAAGCTCCATTTGAAGAACTGCTTCTTCAGAAGACATTGGTTTTATTGCAAATCTTTTTGTTTTAACTATTTTAGATTCTTCTTTATCCTTTGGTTCTAAGTCAGGTATAAACTGAAATTTAAGCGAATCAGAATGAGTTCTTCTCTGAAGTTTTGTTTTTTGTTTTCTTATCTGTCCTTCTAATTTATCTACAACTAAATCAATAGATGCATACATATCATCATTTTCTTCTTCACCTCTTAATATAACACCATTAAAAGGTATAGTGACCTCCACTATTTGTCTATTCTTCTGTACACTTAATGTAGCATATACTTCTACATCAGGGTTGAAATACTTTTCAAGTTTTGATAACTTCCTCTCCACTGTATTTCTTAATGCACTAGTTACCTCGATATTCTTTCCACTTACTGTTATTCTCATACTTTCAGCCCCTTCCTTGATAATATTGCAAATTTTATCATATTGCAATATTAAGAATGTTTTGATTTTTTATTAATTCTATTTTAATACTGTTTATAATAAATTACAAGACCATAAAAAGGAACTAACGAAATATTATTCAAACTTATGTTAACATTGCTTAAAATCCTTTCTTTATTCTTGATTTCTTTCTTCATTTAATAGTATATTCAAAAATTCAAAAAAAATTAAAAGTTCTTAATCTAAATGATTAAGAACTTTTATATGAAGTCAGTTGACCTGGTCTTTGACCCCACACTCGCCTGCTGGAATCCTCGCTACCGGGAATTAACCTCTCACTACTAATTCTCTCGCTATTTTATATAACGGCAGGACTTACTTCTAAACCGCACCATGCTCATTAAATATTTTATTTAACTTACGTGGATCGCTTTGCCTGCGACTAGCATCGACTTTCAACCACAAACCTGACTTCCATATAATAAGATTATACTCTACTTTTCGCCGCAGTCAATACAGTAATTTCTTCCGCTCCATACTTTTTTAATTCTAAAGCACAAGATATTGCGGTTGAACCAGTAGTTATAACATCATCAACTATTAATATATTTTTACTTTCAATGCAATATTTTTTTAAAAATTGAAAGCTTCCCTTAATATTTCTCCATCTTTCCTCTTTACCTAATCCAATTTGATCCTTAGTGTTTTTCACCTTGCTTAGGCAATTAATAACAGGAATATCTAAAGACTTAGATATCATTTTAGACAAATAAGCTCCTTGATTATATCCTCTATTTTTTAATCTTTCTCTAGTCATAGGAACATACGTTATATAATCACATTTGATTTTTTTATTTTTTATAAAACTCACCATATATTCTGATAATATTTTACCAGCTTGAAAATTACTTTTATACTTTAATTGCAGTATTAAATTCATAATAGCTCCTGAATAGTATGATACACTATAACACTTAAAATTAATGCCTTCTCTTTTTATATCAAATCCATAGCTGCAAAATTTAATTAATGCTTCGCATTTACTGCATATATATTTTCCATCATAAGTTTCTTCTCCACAGCATATACACTTTTCATCATTTGAATATATTGTTTCTAAAACACAATCTTTTAAAAATATCAAATTTTTAATAATCCCATTTCCCATGCTTCTTTGTTGAAACTTCTAGCTATACTTTTTGCTTTTTCCATGTCTTCTGTTTCTTCATTAGCTAAAAATATAACTTCTCCTTTTAAGTCTCTTTCGCTCCTTCCTGCGCTAGCACAAAAATAGATAAGCTTTTTATAATCAAATTCAGCATCATCTGCAAAATACACCATTATATCAATATTCTTTATATTTGAAAAAGTTTCATAAAAATTATTCGTAATCAATATAGACCTTTTGACTTTTTCAAAATTATTGATTATCTTTTTATTACTGTTAGATTCACCTTCTTTGTATAAGTCCATTATACTTTTAGTAAACCCTGAGCAATAATTTCTTATATAAAAATGTACCTTTGGAACTTTATCCTTATTGGGTACACATATGATAACTTTTCTACCACAACTTATAGACCATTTTATATAGTCATATACCATAAAAGGTATATCTTTATTTACATCTATTCTTGTAAGTATCGTTCTTGGTTCTATTATAGGACTTTTATTATCTCTTACAGGAAGTAAAAGTTCTTTTTTATTTCTCATTATGTTTTCTACAGCATACATTATAACCTTAGTATTACTTTTAGAAATTTTCGTTATCAAACCTAATATTTCATAAATATTCTGCATAGGAAAACTATTTATATCATCATAAATTATCAAATCAAACTTTTCCTCTATTTTAGATGCATTATAAAAATTACTTATTTTCAATAATGCACTTGATTTTATTTCATTGTTTCTTAAATAAGCATAATTTCTAAACTCTGTATATTTCTTTATCTTTTCTATAACATTAACTTTTTCTGTGTTTTCATTTGTAATATACATTACTTTCCTATGATCAAACACATAATATAATATAACTTTTATAAATATTTCTGAAGAATTATAAGGTAATGATCTTACATTTAGAAATTTATCTCTGCCCATGCTCCAAGTTAATATATCTTCACTTAACTTTTCTTTTTCATTATTCAACCTCATCTTCTGAAATAACAACATTTACTTCACTCTCCATTATATCCATTATTCTATGTTTTAATAACGAATATCTTTCAAAACTTCTATCATTATCTATCATAAATTTTATAGCTTTTAATTCTCCTACTAAAACAACTAATTGTTTCGCTCTAGTAATAGCCGTATACAATAAATTTCTATTCATTAATAATGGCGCACCCATATACATAGGTATAATAACTACAGGAAATTCACTTCCTTGACTCTTATGTATAGTTACAGCATAAGCTAAATCAATTTCATCTAAATACATGTTGTCATATATAACTTTTCTATCATCATCAAATATTATAGCTACAGTATCCTTATCTTCATCTATATCCTGTATAAATCCAACATCTCCATTAAAAATACCTACTCCTTCACATTCACCTTCTCCTGAAACCCTAGTCCATTTCAAAGAATAATTATTTTTCGTTTGCATTATTTTATCTCCGACCCTAAATACAATATCTCTAAATTCTTTTTCTTTTTTATTTTGAACTTTAGGATTTAAAATATCCTGAAGTTTTTTATTTAGGTTAGAAACTCCCAAAATCCCTTTTCTCATAGGTGAAAGTATCTGTATATCATTGATTTTATTCCATTTTTTATTAAAGTTAGGCAACCTTTTATCTACAAGAGATATTAATGTATCTGTTATTTTATTTACATCTTCACATTTTATAAAGTAAAAGTCCTTGTTTTTTTGATTCATTAAAGGCATTTCCCCATTATTAATTTTATGTGCATTAACTACTATCATGCTTTCTGTTGATTGTCTAAAAATTTCCTTGAGCCTGACAACCTTAATACATCTACTTTCAATTAAATCCCGTAATACATTTCCAGGACCTACAGATGGAAGTTGATCCACATCTCCTACAATTATAATTCTTGTACTTATGTCGACTGCCTTCAAAAGGTTATTCATAAGCATAATATCTATCATGGAAGCTTCATCTATTATAATGACATCACACTCTAAAGTAGAATTTTCACCTTTAGAAAATAGCATACCTGGTTCTTCTTCATCACCAACCCCCATTTCCAAAAGCCTATGAATTGTTTTAGCTTCACGTCCTGTAGCTTCTGTCATCCTTTTAGCAGCTCTCCCTGTTGGCGCTGCCATAAAGACCCTAAGCTTAAGTTTTTCAAATACTTCTGTTATACAATTTATAATAGTAGTTTTTCCTGTGCCTGGTCCTCCAGTTATTATTTCAACTCCATTATCTATAGCACCCCTTATAGCTTCTTTTTGTGAATCCGCAAACTTTATATAATTATCATTTTCAAAACTCTCTATTTCTTCATTTACATTTATCTTAATATCACCATAATCATTTACAGCTAAAGTAAGTATCTTTTTTGTAACTCCAAGTTCACAATAATAATATGGAATTGTAAAAACACATAATTTATCTTCAAACTTTTCTAACTTTAGTTTTCCATTTATAGAACTATCATATATATTCTCTTCAATTTTTTCTTTAGCCACTCCTAATATACTAATGCCCTCTTTAAGTAACTTTTCTAATGGCATATATGTATTTCCAAGTCCACAAAATTGATTTATAATGTACCTTATTCCACTTTGTATTCTAAAAGGAGAATTTACATCTATACCAAGACTTCTTGCAATCTTATCTGATGTTTTAAATCCTATCCCTGATATTTCTTCTGTCAAAATATATGGATTTTCTTTTACAATTTTTATAGATTCTGTTCCAAATCTTTTATGTATCTTAACACATTGGTTTGGAGTAACTCCATAAGTCTGCAAAAAAACCATTATATTTCTTACTTCATTTTGCTTAGAATACGAATCATCTATTAATGCTATTTTTTTTGCACCTATACCTTCGATTTCTTTAAGTCTTTCTATGTGATTATCCAATATATCTAAAGTATTTTCACCAAACTTTTCTACTATTTTTTTAGCTGTAACAGGCCCAATACCAGATATTATTCCCGATGATAAATATCTTTCTATACCAACTATAGAATTTGGTACTATTTCTTCGCATCCAGAAACTTTAAATTGCTGTCCAAATTGTGGATGAAGAACCCATTCACCTATAAGCTTTAAATTTTGACCTTCCATAATAAAAGGTATACATCCTACTATAGTTATATTTTCACTTTTCTCTTTAATTTTCGCCACAGCATATCCATTTTCCTCATTTTGAAAAACTATATTTTCAACTACGCCTTGTATTTGCTGCATAAAATCTCTCCTAAATTTTTACTAGTGTTTTATTTTTAATTATATCATATGAACTTTATAAATATACAGAGTTCATAAACAATTTAAATATTAAAAAGAGCCCTTATGCTAATGCATAAGGGCTTACTTTTATAAATATTTTTTTATTTCTTCAACTTTGTTTAACTGTTCCCATGGTACATTTATATCAGTTCTTCCAAAATGTCCATAAGCAGCAACTTGTTTGTATATAGGTCTTCTTAAATCCAAATCCCTTATAATAGCTGCTGGTCTCAAGTCAAAAACTTTATTAACTATTTCAACTATTTTATCCTCAGATATCTTTCCTGTTCCAAATGTATCTACTGTTATAGATACAGGCTTTGCTACACCAATAGCATATGCAAGCTGTATTTCAAGTTTATCTGCAACTCCAGCTGCAACAAGATTTTTAGCAACCCATCTTGCAGCATATGCAGCAGATCTATCAACTTTCGTTGGATCTTTTCCTGAGAAAGCTCCACCACCATGTCTTCCATATCCACCATAAGTATCAACTATAATCTTTCTTCCTGTTAAACCCGAATCTCCCTGAGGTCCTCCAACAACGAATCTTCCTGTTGGATTTATAAAATATTTAGTATCTTCATCTAAAAGCTCAGATGGAATATTTGGTTTTATTACTTGTTCTATCATATCTTTTTCTATTTGATCATGTGTTGCTTCTGGGTCGTGCTGTGTGGATATTACAATAGTATCTATTCTAACAGGTCTGTTGTCCTCATATTCTACTGTAACTTGAGTTTTTCCATCTGGTCTTAAATATCCTAAAGTTCCATTTTTTCTAACTTCAGTTAATCTTCTTGAAAGCTTATGTGCTAAGCTTATTGGCATAGGCATATATTCAGCTGTTTCATTTGTAGCAAAACCAAACATCATTCCTTGGTCACCTGCGCCTATAGCTTCTATTTTATCCATTTTGCCATTTTTAGATTCTAATGCTTCATCTACTCCCATAGCTATATCTGCAGATTGCTCGTCTATAGAAGTAATTACAGAACATGTAGCATAATCAAAACCAAATTTAGCTCTAGTATATCCTATTTCTTCTACAGTTTTTCTTACTATTTTAGGAATATCTACATAACATTTAGTTGATATTTCTCCCATAACTAAAACCATTCCTGTAGTAGTAGCTGTTTCACAAGCTACCCTCCCATTGGGATCCTGCTCTAATATAGCATCAAGAATAGCATCTGAAATCTGGTCACACATTTTATCTGGATGTCCTTCGGTAACCGATTCTGACGTAAATAATCTTCTCATACGTACTCTCCCTTCTCTTTATAAAAAAATAAAACCTCTCCTAATAAGAAGAGGTTAATTAAGCTTAACAACTCTCTTATCTTGCAGATTATCACTGCAGGAATTGGCACCTTAACAGTGTATCTGTTGGTTGCCGGGTTTCATAGGGCCCTTTCCCTCCACCTCTCTTGATAAGAGCTTTATTCACTTGTAATTCGTTCTACATCATGTTAACACAACTAAGTTTTAGTGTCAATATTTATATGACTTTAAAAACTATTGTTCACAAAAAACAAAAGCACTTATTAGTGCTTTTATTTGGTGGAGGAAGATGGATTCGAACCATCGAAGTCGATGACAACAGATTTACAGTCTGCCCCCTTTGGCCGCTCGGGAATTCCTCCGCATTTGGTGCTGGCAGAAGGCTTCGAACCCTCGACCTACTGATTACAAGTCAGTTGCTCTACCAACTGAGCTATGCCAGCATACAATATTGATTTTTAATGGTGGGCACAACAGGGCTCGAACCTGTGACCCTCTGCTTGTAAGGCAGATGCTCTCCCAGCTGAGCTATGCGCCCATTAAATATGGTGGAGGAAGATGGATTCGAACCATCGAAGTCGATGACAACAGATTTACAGTCTGCCCCCTTTGGCCGCTCGGGAATTCCTCCGTATTTGGTGCTGGCAGAAGGCTTCGAACCCTCGACCTACTGATTACAAGTCAGTTGCTCTACCAACTGAGCTATGCCAGCACATGCTTATTAAATTTACACCATTAACGGCTTCAACATGGATTAGTATACATTGTTACAGTTCTATTTTCAAGTTCAAAACACTCCATTTCATCAATCCTACTTCTCATTGTTTTAAATTTCTACGTTTTTCTCTTAAAATCGCACTGAAATATTTTTATAATAATTCATTTAATTATCATATATTTATATAAAAGACTTGTTATTTATTAACCAAATCCATATTTATAAACTTTTCTGCTACTTGCTGTACCTTCTTATAATCTTTATCAGATAATCTTTCTTTAAGTAGTTTTATAGTATTTTTTATATCCTCTTTATTTCCATTTTTTAAATATTCGTTTATTTTTTCATAATCAACAGCTGATAATTTACTTCCTATAGATAACAGTTTTTCTTTATCAGCAATAGTTAAATCATCTTTTATTTCTGATTTTGAAACTTTAAATATAGATACATCCTTTTCATTGTTTGAGTTAGTATTATTTTTATTATCATCATACTTGGATTGAGCTATTTCACTTTCTTTACTATTGATACTATTATCTTTGGAAAAAACTTCATTCTTATCTTGATTTATTTTATCTTCTATAGCCTCAATTTTATTTTTTTTATAACTATCTGTTATCTCTATTGATTTTTTACCAGCTTCCTCATTTATATTACTTTTATTTTCATTTTGGGCATTTTGTTTTTTGCTGTTTTCTTTATTGCTTTTTTTATCTTCATTTATTACTTCTACTTTTCCTTTTACTGAATTTTCATTAATATTTACCTTGCTTGAATAAATCATTATACCAACACAAATAGTTGTACATAAAATTACAATTAATGATAGAATTTTTTTACTCATACCATCAGCCTCCTTGTATTATGCAAACACTTTTCTCTTAGTATAACCATAAAGCTTTTTTTTATTCTGTATACATTAATATTTTAAGAACTATTTACATATAAATTAATTATTGATATAGGAGGTGAGTTTTTGAATAGGGTGAAATCTAATTATAAAGATCCATTATCATATTATAAAATTGCATGTTTCTTAAAAGAATATATTAACAAAAATACTATTGTAGTATGTATTGGAACTGATAGATGCATCGGGGATTGCCTTGGCCCACTAGTAGGTACGCTATTGAAAACTAAAGGTTTTCCATTGCCTGTACATGGAACTATTGCAGAGCCAATACATGCATTAAACATTGATAAGAAATTAAAAGAAATTAAGGTATTATATCCATATAGTAATATAATAGGTATAGACGCTTGTCTCGGAGACGAATCCAGTATAGGAGAAATTCAAGCTAGAGATTATCCTGTACATCCCGGAAAAGGTGTTGGGAAGTTTCTACCTAACGTAGGTGAATGTTCTGTGATAGGCATAGTAGATTCTAATGATAATGATGAAATATTTACCAGTAATAATATACGATTAAATTTAGTATTGAACATGGCTAAAGTTATAACTCACTCTCTTATACACACCTACTATTTATATGATAATACTAGACTTACATTATAATTATGTACTCTAATACTTATTAATATATAATCCTCTAAACTTCCGCAATTTTAAAAAGTTGATTCACATTATGCTTATTATATTAAATTAAAATTTTGTATATGCAAAAACCCCCCACAGCCTTTATGGGGGGGTTTTACTTTTCATTTTAATCTATTAATGTTATATCATCACCAGTAAAAGTAACTTCCATTTTATCTAAATACTCTAATACTTTTCCTGTTCCCAATGCTACACAAGACACAGCATCTTCTGCTACACATACTGGAACCTTGGTTACCTCTTGTATTAAATCGCTAAGACCATTAAGTAACGCTCCTCCACCAGTCATAATTATACCTTTATTGGCTATATCTGATGCCAGTTCAGGTGGTGTCCTTTCAAGCACTGCATGAGTTGTTTCTGCTATAGAATTTACTACATCTTTCAATGCTTCCCTCATTTCATCTGAGGATACTGTTATATTTTTGGGAAGACCTGTAATTAAGTCTCGTCCCCTTATTTCCATAATCATTTTTTCTTCTCTTTTAAATGCAGAACCTATATTTATTTTTAAGTCCTCTGATGTTCTTTCTCCAATCATTAGCTTATGCTCTTTTTTTACATATTTCATGATAGCCTCATCAAACTTGTCTCCTGCAACTTTTATGGAAGCTCTTACAACTATTCCACCTAAAGAAATAACTGCAACATCAGTAGTACCTCCTCCAATATCTATTACCATATTTCCACTTGCTTTTGTTATGTCAAGACCTGCTCCAATAGCTGCTGCCAACGGTTCTTCAATTAAAAATACTTTTTTTGCGCCAGCGTTTTTGGCAGCATCAATTACAGCTCTTTTTTCAACTTCTGTAGCCTCGCATGGAACACACACTACTACTCTTGGTGCGGACATTCTCTTTTTGCCACAAGCTTTAGTTATAAAATACTTAAGCATTTTTTCTGTTATATCATAATTAGATATAACCCCATCTCTCAAAGGACGAATTGCCACAATATTTCCAGGTGTTCTACCTATCATTTGCCATGCTTCTTCACCTACAGCTAATACCTTATTTCTACTTCTATCTACAGCAACTACAGAAGGTTCTTTTAAAATTACCCCTCTGCCTTTAATATAAACAAGTACTGTGGCTGTCCCTAAATCAATTCCCATATCAGTTCCTATACTAAAAAACATTCCTATGCTCACTCCTAATCTTTCCATGCTTTTTTATAATAAAAAATGTTAATTTTTTCTCTTTTTATTATATCTACTCATTTAATTATAATAGGAATGTTTTTAACCTTCAATAGCTTTATACTTCATTTTTGTTGCTTTTCCACCTCTTATATGTCTTTCTGCCTTATTATAGTCCAGAATAGTCTTAGCCTCTCTAGCAATTTGAGGATTTATTTTAGGTAACCTTTCTGTCATATCTTTGTGTATAGTGCTTTTACTTACTCCAAAAACTTTGGCTGTTTTTCTTATTGTAGCCTTTGAACCTATAATATAATTTGCTACTTCTAAAACTCTTTCTTCAATGTAATCTTTCAAGGATGCTACCTCCCTAATCCTTCTATATTTATAAATATGCTGTTTACATTTTTTAAATTCATCAGGTTAGCCATTTTCCGATAAACATATCAGAAAACGGCTTAAAAATTAATATTTTACATACTTTGCTGGATCAACAAAACCATTTCCTTTTAAAACTTCAAAATGTAAGTGATCCCCATATTTTTCATAAGCTGATCTCAATGTAGTTTTTCCCACTGTTCCTATAATTGTACCTTTAGTTACATTTTGATCTTTTGAAACTTTTATCTTTTGATCTAAATTGGAATAAACCGTTTTTAATCCATTTTGATGATTTATAACAACCTTTACACCATCTTGAGTAGCAGTATCAATTTCTTCTATTTTTCCATCCATAGCAGCCATTACTGGTTTACCTAAATCTGCTTTTATATCTAATCCAAGATTAGGTCTATAGCTTGATGTAGATTCCCAATATACAGGATCTTCTGAATAAGCTCTTGCCAAACTACCTTCTACTGGCTTACTTAAAGAAGTACTAACTGAATTAGATACACTCTGTGATTTTGTTTCACTTTTAGGTACAACTACTTGTGGTTTAGAATCTTTTTTCACTTGAAGGGCATTATCATAATTTAAAGATGACTCATTGTTTCCCTTAGCTGTCTGTTTTTTTGCTTTATCTTGTGCTTGAGTATTCTGTTGTTGTATTAGTGCATTGTTAGCATTTTTGCTAGACTTAGCAGTTAAAACTGCTACTGTAGCTACAATACATAAACAAACAAATAGTATTACATAAAAGCCCTCCTTCTTAAAAAAATTAGTTACTTTGTTCAAAAATTTTTTGTCCATATGAACACCTCCTTTTTGTAGTTTGTCCAGAGTATAGTAAAAAATACATATTTTATAAAAAAAATTTCTATTATTTTCTTGTACTTAAAATAAAAAAGAGGCCTTTGGGCCTCGTTGTTGCTGTCGCTCTCTAAAAATAAGGCGG
>NZ_JIBU02000071.1 GCF_000633595.2 Clostridium drakei
TCCTATGTTTACATGTGGTTTGTTTCTTTCATATTTTGCTTTTGACATTTTTATTCCTCCTCATTTGGTTGACTTTTAGTTTAAGTAAACTCACCCTGGTGTGTTGTAAGGTTTATATATTATTGGAGCCCATGACCGGGATTGAACCGGTGACCTCCACCTTACCAAGGTGACGCTCTGCCAACTGAGCTACATGGGCAATTTTTCACTGGAGCAGGAAACGGGGATCGAACCCGCGACAGCCAGCTTGGGAAGCTGGTGTTCTACCGCTGAACTACTCCTGCTCATACTTAATAAAAAGTTATATACCGATTATCAATTTTAATACAACTATATTTTTTTGTCAATATACAATTTTTTATTTATCATTTAAACACTTCTCTAATTTTCTTTTTACCCTTTGTAGTGCATTATCTATGGATTTTGCATGTCTATCTAGATCACAAGCAATTTCTTGATAAGACTTACCATCGAGAT
This sequence comes from Clostridium drakei, assembly GCF_000633595.2. Classification (GTDB taxonomy): domain Bacteria; phylum Bacillota; class Clostridia; order Clostridiales; family Clostridiaceae; genus Clostridium_AM; species Clostridium_AM drakei. The sequence goes on from NZ_JIBU02000071.1 coordinate 478, forward strand.
AAGACATTAATACTTCCATTTCTAAACTTGATAAAACCTCGCCTATTTCAGCATGTATATGATTTAATTCTTCCCTGCTTATAATTAATTCTTCTGGATCTGCCACCTTAGCTTCCGACAAAACGTCTAGCAAAGTTCTATCTGATTCTTCATCATATATAGGCTTATTTAAGGAAATATATGTATTTAAAGGAATATGCTTCTGTCTTGTGGCAGTCTTAATAGCAGTAATTATTTGTCGTGTAACACATAACTCAGCAAAAGCTTTAAAAGATGATAACTTATCAGGTTTAAAATCTCTTATAGCTTTATATAACCCTATCATTCCTTCTTGGTATATGTCTTCTTTATCTGCTCCTATCAAAAAATAAGACTTCGCTTTTGCTTTCACAAAATTTTCATATTTATTAATCAAGTATTCCTGAGCCCTAGTCTCTCCTTTTTTTGCTTGAATAACGATTTCCTCATCTAATTTTTTTTCAAAGGAGGAAATTTTCTTACTAATACAACCCCTTCTATCCAAGATATCCCCTCCAAAATAAAAATACACCACATATTGATTATACATTAGAATCAAATTTATAGTCAATATTTTTTAATTGCTTCTTCGAATTTTTTCAAGTTTTTCCAGTATTTCCTTTTGAATTGTATCTTCTAAGGTAAATCTTTTTTCTGAATATTTTTTCTCTATTTTGCTTTTAATTTTATTTTCTACACTTTTAACTTCATGATAAAACTCTACCGAAGACATTCTCGTAGCACCTCTTTGAAAAACAACCTGTTGCTCCAAAGAATCTGATGTTACGACGCATACCTCTATTTTTCGCCCTATTTTATTTACTGTTTTTTCTATAAAGGAGTCTGCTGTTTCCCCTTCTTTTGTAAATACTACTACTATATTATCACTAATTTTCTCTTTTTTCTCCATACTTTTGATTACCATATGAGCATCAAAAACTATGAAAACTTTATAATTTTTATAAGCTGCATAATTAGTTAATTTTTCTATAAGTTCAGTTCTTGCAGCTTCATAACTATATTCTTTTATTTTTTTTAGTTCAGACCAACTATTTATTACATTATATCCATCTACAAAAATATTTTTCACTTTTTATCACTATTACTTTTTAAATTTTTGTTTTAATACTTCATACATAAGTATTCCACCTGCAACTGAAGCATTTAAAGATGATATATTTCCAACCATAGGTATCTTTACAAGTACATCGCATTTATTTTTAGTAAGCTTTAATATACCTTTTCCTTCACTTCCTATTATTAAAGCTACTGCACCTCTAAAATCTATATCATAACAATAATTTTCTCCATTCATATCTGCACCATATATCCAAATACCTCGTTCTTTTAGCTTATCTATTGCACTATTTATATTTGTGATTTTAGCAATTTTCATATGTTCTATTGCTCCAACAGAAGCCTTATATACAGAAGGAGTTAATCCTACATTTCTCCTTTTAGGTATTATAATACCATGTACTCCACAAGTTTCAGCAGTTCTAATTATGGATCCAAAATTGTGAGGATCTTCTATTTCATCTAGTATAACAATAAAAGGTTTTTCCCCTTTTTCTTCTGCATAATTAATTATATCATCTATATCACAATACTTATATGGTGTAATTTGTGCAATTACTCCCTGATGTGCAGCAGTTTGAGAAAGTTGGTCTAATTTCTTTCTATCCACATGCTTTATAACTATCTTTTTTTCTTTAGCTAAAGCTAATATCATGTTTATAGATCCTGATACATCTCCATTAGCAACTAATATTTGTTCCACAGTTCTTTCAGATCTCAACACTTCAATCACTGCATTCCTTCCTTCTATCAAATCCTCTCTAAAAGTTTTTTCGTTAGTATTACTTGAAAATTTGTTATCATTCTCTCTTCTTCTATTTGAATTATCTTTAAAACTCTTTTTAGTATCCTTCACACCAATACCTCTTTCATTTTTTATTCATCCCACGATAATATCTTAAAGCTATATATTTTCAATATGCATCACATTTAGATTATTTATACTCCTAAATACATTTTTCTAACTTCATCTTTTTTACCGCAAGTCATTTTTCCCTCAGGACACATTCCATTCAAGCAAGAAGGTCCACTATATTTAAATAACACTGGTGCTACTTCCTTTAATTGTTTTAGCATTTCATTTGCCAGAGCTCTTATTTCCCATTGAGCTCTGTTACAACACCTATGTTTGAAAAAATTCACCAAACTTCTTGCATTCATAGTTAACATTATCTTAGTTTCACAGGCATTTGGAAAAACATACCTAGCATCTTCAATGGCTTTCTTTTCTGCCGATGGTGAATTCATTCCATTTTTTATATGGTTATTTCTTAAAATATCTGCTAATTTATTATAGGCTTCTTGACTATTTTCCATAGCCTCAATATATATTTTTTTAGCTTCTTCATCTTTTTTTATTTCAGGAGGAACTATATACTGAAACTGACTTAGCTTAACATATCTTTGACTCTGTTGAGAATAGGATGCCAGCCTATGTCGTACTAACTGATGTGTCAAACTTCTTGATACCCCTTCAACAGCAAAAGTGAATGACACATGTTCTATAGGAGATTCATGACCATAGGACATCAACATATTCAAAAATTTTGTAGCTTTTTCACCTTGTAAATTTTCTTCAATTTCATCTATGCCTACAGCACTATAACACAATTTTGCGGCTGAAGCTATAACCTTTTCTGGATTAGGTGTATATTCTATTAATTTAACTTTTAAATCCATTTATATTCCTCCAGTTTTTTGTAATTCTATTATGGTATTTAATAATAAATTTAATCTTTCTTCCTGTTCCGTCAAATATAAATATCCAACTAAAGTTTCAAAACCTGTGGCAAATCTATATTCTTGTACATCTGCATTTTTAGGAACTGTACCTGATTTGGAATTTCTTCCTCTTTTAAAAAAATACATTTCCTCTTCACTTAACTCTTTTTCTATTTTTTTTATAAATTCACTCTGCGCATGTGCTTTTACAAATTTTATAGCTTCTACATGTAGATTATGTACAGACATATCTCTATTTTTATCTACTAGATAAGTTCTCACAAAAACTTCATATATAGCATCACCAACAAAAGCAAGCACTAATGGATTTATCTGCCTTACTGACTCTTTAGTAAATTTACCTTTTAGTAAACTGAAATCCATTCTAATTCTCCATTCTACAATTCATTTGATTAAGCTCTTTTCCATCTAACTCCTTGAGGAGTATCCTCAAGTAATATCCCTTGTTCTTTTAAATCATCTCTTATTTTATCTGATAATGCCCAGTTTTTATCTTTTCTTGCTTGCTGCCTTTCCTCTATAAGTGCTTCTATTTTTTCCTCTAAATCACCTTTTTTAGATTTTTGTAATATTCCTAATGGTTTCCCTAATTCTTTTATTAAATTTAAACAATGCTTTATTAGGTCCTTCGAAGAATCAATTTTAACATTAGTATTAATGTCTCTTATAAGATCAAAAATAACAGATACAGCATCTGCTGTATTAAAGTCATCATCCATTTTTTCTATATACTTTTCTTTATATCCATTCAAAGTTTTTATGTATTCAACTTCTTGATCCATTAATTGTTCCTGTTTTGTTTCTTCTAGTAAGCTTTCCAGATTAGAAATTGAGTTATATAGTCTATCCATAGCAGCTTTCATTGATTCTAATGATTCTATACTAAAATTTATTTGAGTTCTATAATGTCCTGAAAGCATAAATAATCTAATAACATCTGGATCATATTTTTCTAGTATTTCCCTTGCAGTAAAAAAGTTATTAAGTGATTTAGACATTTTCTCATTGTTTACATTTACAAAAGCTGAATGCATCCAATACTTTGCAAAAGTTTTGCCTGTTCTGGCTTCACTCTGTGCTATTTCATTTTCATGATGTGGAAATGCTAAATCTGAACCACCTGCATGTATATCTATAGTTTCACCTAATAGATTATATGCCATACATGAGCATTCTATATGCCAACCAGGTCTTCCCATCCCCCATGGACTTTCCCATGCTGGTTCTCCAGGCTTTTGACTCTTCCAAACTGCAAAATCCATAGGATCTTTTTTTCTTTCATCTACACTAATTCTAGCTCCTGCTTGAAGATCTTCTAAATTCTGTCCTGAAAGTTTTCCATAATCCTCAAACTTTTTTGTATGAAAATAAATATCGCCATCTACCTCATAAGCATATCCTCTATCTATTAATTCTTTTACAAAATCAATAATGTCGTTTATGTATTCAGTTGCTCTGGGATTTACTGTAGCTCTTTCTATATTTAAAGAGTCTGCATCTTTATAATATTCTTCTATAAATTTATCTCCTAGTTCTTTTACTGTTATGTTGTCTTCTTTAGCCCTTTTAATCATCTTATCATCTATATCAGTAAAGTTTTGTATGAACTTAACTTTATATCCTCTGTATTCAAAATACCTTCTTATTGTATCGAAAACAACAAAAGTTCTAGCATTACCTATATGAAAAAAATTATACACTGTTGGCCCACATACATACATTTTAACTTCTTTTTCTGATAAAGGAATAAACTCTTCCTTTTTTCTTGTGATTGTATTAAAAACTTTCATAGCTAAATTTTACCTCCTGGCTTTAAGTATATAATTAAATTTACTTACATACTTAAACTAAAATTCTCTTAAATATTTTAACACATTATTACAACTTATTTAAGTCTTATTAACATTTTTTATACATATGTATAGATTATAAAATAATGAAAGCGACAATGTCGCTTTCATACTAAAATATGTTTAATTAATTTTTATGTAATTCACTTAAAACTTTTTCTTCTATATCACTTATATTTATATCTTCTACATTATCATTATTTCTTAATTTAAATTCAACTTTACCATCAGATATTTTTTTACCTACAGTTATTCTTATAGGCACTCCTATTAAATCCGCATCTTTAAACTTTACTCCCGCTCTTTCGTCTCTATCATCCAATAAAACATCTATTCCTATTGATCTTAATTTGTTATATATATTTTCAGCTGCTTTCATTTGCTCCTCATTTTTAAATACTGCAGCTATTACAATAACTTCATAAGGTGCTACACTTTTTGGCCACACTATTCCATTTTCATCATGATTTTGCTCGACTATTAATGCTAAAAGTCTATCTACATTAATTGATGCTTCAATAATACTCATAGGCTTATTTTTACCTAATTTATCCAAAAAAACAGCATTCATATTCTCTGCATAAGTTGTTTCCAAGTTTGCAATTTCACCTAATCTCATTACACTTTTAATTTTTATAGAGTTTCCACAAACAGGACACTTATCCTTTTCTGTAATCTTCTTAAAATCACCAACGATACCTGTAAAGTCTCTTTCATAATTTACATATTCGTAGTGATATCCAGTGTCATTAGCTCCTACCATGAAATTACGCATTCTAGTTATTTCTTCATCTACTAACAATGTATCACATTTTAAGTTTATTGGACCTGCAAAACCTACTTCAGCCGATGTAGCATATCTTACCATATCTTCATCTGCCAGTTCAAAACTTACAATATATCCCATACTGCTTTTAACCTTTGTTTCATTTACTTCCCTATCACCTCTAACCATTACAGCAACAATCTTATTATTTATTTTATATATAATAGTCTTTACAAAATATTCTGGTGTTGTATTAAAAAAAGAAGCCAATTCATCTATAGTTCTAGTGTCTGGTGTAGAAATCTTATTTAAAGGCTTCATGTCATCCTCTTCTTTTTCTCGTAAAGCACATTTAGCTATTTCTAAATCTTCTTTATACTCACAAGCCTCACAGCATGCCATCCCTTCCTCTCCTAAAGAGTGTTTTATAAAAAACTTTAAAGAATTAGTTTTTATAAAGTCTATCCCACATTTATGATAAATACCATTAAAAACTTCACATAACCTATTAACATATTGTTCAGCTTCCACTGAATCATCATAAAAAACATAACATTGAAGTTCATTAAATTCCTTAGACTTTATAATTCCAAACTTAGGCTTTGTCTCATCTTTAATTCGTTTTTGTATAGAATATATACTTACAGGTAATTGTTTATATGACTTTATTTCATTTTTCATAATTTCTATATAAGATTCTTTAAAGCCTGCTCCAACATAAAACTTTTTTTGGCTTTTATCAACTATTTCAAAAGTATCTGTGGAATTATTTTCTTTATTATTGCACTGATTTAATGATTCAAATGGAACAAACTGTGAAACCTCTATTTCTTGAGAATCCATTTTCTCCATCTCATTTTTTATTAAACTATTTACATTATTTATAATTTTTTTTCCTGTAGGCATAAAGTTATATACTCCTGATGCCACTTTTCTTATAATACCAGCTCTTACCATAAGTTTATAACTTTCTAATTCAGTTTCCCCTTGAACCTCTCTTAGAGTCCCTAATATCATTTTTGATAACTTCATAAAATTATCCCTCCCCATATTTTTTCTTATATAAGTATAAATCCCTTACTTTTAAATTAGTAAGAGATTTATATTCGTTCATTTTAATTTTTTTCTAATATTCTTTCAGCAACAACTAAATCTTCTTGAGTTGTTATTTTTATATTATTATAGCTTCCTTCGTATAAATAGACTTTGTTTCCATAAAACTCCACTACAGAAGTATCATCTGTAACAAAAATATTATCTTGTATTAATTTTTCATGACACTTCATAATTAGATCATATTTAAAACATTGAGGTGTCTGAACACAAAATAACTTACTTCTATCTAAGGTATCCAGCGAAAATCCATCATTACCTTTAATTTTTATTGTATCCTTTGGGTTTATTCCGCAAGTACATGCACCATAAGTTTCAGCATATTTTATTCCATTTTCAATAATACTAAAATTTACAAAAGGTCTAGCTCCATCGTGGATAAGTACTATATCACAATCAATAATTGACCTTAATCCATTTATCACAGAATCTTGCCTTTCCTCTCCTCCGGATACAATCTTAAGCACTTTTTTTATACCATACTTCCTCACTACTTGTTCTCTACAGTAGTCTATCTCACTACTTGAACATACCAAAATAATTTCATCTATTAATGGATTATCAGAAAATGTCTTTAAAGAATAATAAAGAATTGGTTTACTTTTTATGTTTAAAAATTGTTTATTAATTCCTGCACCCATTCTTTTTCCTTTTCCTGCAGCTAGAATAATTGCATAATTTTTGCCCATATTAAACTTCTCCCTTTTGTTTTGCAAAAATCATCCTTCCAGCTGCTGTTTGCAATACAGATGTAACTAATACATCTTTAGTTTCACCTATATACTTTCTACCACCTTCTACAACTATCATAGTTCCATCATCTAGGTACGCTACCCCTTGACCCGACTCTTTTCCATCTTTAACTATTTGTATCCTCATTTCTTCACCTGGAAGAACTACTGGCTTTACTGAATTAGCAAGTTCATTTATATTCAACACTGGAACTCCCTGAAATTCGGCAACTTTATTTAAGTTATAATCATTAGTTATTACCTTTCCATTTAAAACTTGAGCAAGCTTTAGCAACTTACTATCTACTTCCGCTATTTGCGGAAAATCCTTTTCATAAATTTGCACATCTATGCTCAATTCTTTTTGAATCTTGTTTAATATATCCAAACCTCTTCTTCCTCTGTTTCTTTTTAATCCATCTGAGGAATCTGCTATATGTCTTAACTCCTCTAATACAAAGTTAGGTATTACTAAAGTACCTTCTACGAAACCTGTTTGGCATATATCAAATATTCTCCCATCTATTATTACCGAAGTATCCAAAACTTTAGCATTACCTTTAGAATCTCCTTTGCCTTTTTTATCTTTATTAGCTGCGGATCTTCTAATACTTATACTAGAAAATAAGCTAATTAGCTCATCCCTTTTTTTAATAGCTATTCTGCCACCTAAAACTGCCATTACCACTGCAACAAATACTGCCAAAACTGCACCTATTACAGGAATACTAGCTAAAAGATTTACAAATAATGCTGATATTAAAAGTCCAACTATAGCTCCTGCAGTTCCAAATAACATTTCAGTAGCAGGAAGTTTTTGAGCACTTTTTTCAATGTAATCCATAATTTTTATTATTATTGTATTAATCAAGGGTGATAATAAAAATAATATAATTCCAAAGAATAAAGAACATAAAATTAAAAATAAAACTGTTTTTATAGGGCTGTTGCTAGTATAACCAATTTTTACAAAGTAATTTGTATGGACTATTGCGTTGCCAATTAAGTACCCCAGCATAAGTCCTATAATTGTAAAAATAGCTCTTAATGTTTTTTTAAGCAAAAGCCTCACCTCCCTTATTAATTATTAACAATATTTTCATTTTTAAATCCTTAATATCTAATATATATTAATAAAATATTTTTTTCAATAATACTAAATTTATTTAATAAATTATTTACCTAATTTTCTTATTTCACTTAACGCATCTTCAACTTCAATATCTAATATTAATGCTACCTCACTTCCTACCATGCTTTCAACTTTGTCTAATATCCTTCTTTCACCTGGTGGAATTGTTCCATTAGATTTTAGATAATATAAATCACGTATTACTTCACACATTTGAAACAAATCCCCTTGTTTTATTTTATCATTATTTTTCTTATATCTTTTACTCCACTTTTTTTCAATATTTTGTGGCATACTTTTAATTATATCAAAAGCCTTATCTAAATTTTCTTTACTAGCAATATTCCTTATTCTATAGCCTAATAGTCTATCCTCAGGTATATATAAGTTTATATTATCTATTAAAATAAAAATACTTACATATTTTTTATTTAAATCATAACTTTTGCTATCTTCAACTTTTGTCATAATTCCAGCTCCATAATTTGGAACAAATACTTTTCGTTCATTAATTACCATAGTAATCCCCCTATTAATAAAAGTATTCTTGATTTATTATATAAAAGTAGAGGAAATTTCGTACTATACTTTATTGACAAAATTATCTGAAAAAAACTATAATTAATTTATAAATCCAACTTAAATCTTTATAAGGAGTTGAACCTGATGAAAGATGTAATTTTTGACGATTTTCAAAACGCAGTAGACGAGTCTTTACTTAGACATAAAAGTATTTTGGATATAATGACTAAACTTCAAGAATCTAATGCTAGAATAAATCGTGCTATTGCTAAATCTATTACCAACTGTGGCTGCATAAAGCTAACAGCAGAAAAACAACATTTGCCAGAACACGATGAAAACATAAACATTGAATCATTAAAGGATTGTTTAAAATCCCACATAAGCGGAAAACTTTGCGATAGCTGTAGAGAAGTAATTGAACATGAAATAGGGAACAATTTATTTTACTTAACATCTCTTTGCAATTCTCTTGATTTAAATCTATTTGATGTTCTTCTTAAGGAAAATGATAAAATTAATACTTTAGGAAAATATACTTTTAGATAAAAATTAGCACAAAATAATGCTAATCATTATTTTGTGCTAAAATTATTATCTAACATAATCTGCTCTCTAAGTCTTCTAAGTCCATTTTTTATAGCTCTAGCTCTAGCTTCTCCTATCCCTTCAACCTTATCTAACTGTTCATAAGAAGCTTCCATTGCTCCTTTTAACTCTTTGAAATTTTTTACTAAATTCTCTATTACATTTGTAGGTATTCTCGGTATCTTGTTCAACATTCTATATCCTCTTGGTGATATGAGAGTATCTACTAAAGGAACGCCTATATAACCTAATGATTTTGATATATTATCTAAGTTTATCAATTCTTCTGATGTCATAGTTTGAATTTGCTTATATATTTCATTATAATCCATATCATTTTGACAATAATCTCGTATTAGTAATATTCCATCTTGCTCCACACTTTTTACTAACTCATTTAACTGCATTGAAATTAATCTTCCTTCGTTTCCAAGTTCACATATATACATTTCAATTTCAGCAACAACTCTCATAACCATCTCTGTTCTTTGAATAGCAGTCATTACATCAAATAATGTTACCAAATCTTGAAATTCTAAAATATTAAGATTACTTACAACTCTATCCAACACTGACACATACTTCTCTAATGTCTGCAGTGCTTGATTTGCTTTTCCAAGTATTATACTACTATCTCTTAAAACATATTTTATATTACCTTTATATACTGTTATTATGTTTCTTCTTTGTGAAATAGCAATAACAATTGCCCCCATTTGCTTAGCCACTCTATCTGCAGTTCTATGTCTAGTTCCTGTTTCAAAGGTTGGCACATTGGATTCTGGTATAAGCTGCGCATTAGCATATAATATTTTTTTTAAATCATTACTAAGAATTATAGCGCCATCCATTTTTGCAAGCTCATAAACATAAGATGGATTGTAATCAGAATTTATAGTAAATCCTCCATCAACTATTTTTAATATCTGTTCACTGTCACCTAGTACAAGTAAACCACCTGTTTTAGCCCTTAATATATTTTCTAATCCTTCTCTAAGTTGTGTTCCTGGTGCTAAAAGTTTAAGTATACTCATAAGTTCTTTATCTTTTTCTAATCTCAATTTAATCACCCTACACTAAAAAACTTTATTTGTAGCCTCTTTAAGAGAAGAGACTCCTATAATATTTATACTTTTATTTTTTACTTTTTCCTTATTTCTTACTGGTATTACAATATTTTTAAATCCCATTTTCTCTGCTTCATTTACAATTCTGTCTCCAAATGTTACAGGTCTTACTTCTCCTGTAAGTCCTATTTCTCCAAATACTATTAATTTTTCTAAGTTTATTTCTTTAGATTTAACACTAGATATAAGTGCCAAAGCCAATCCTAAATCTGCAAATGTTCCCTCAATATTAAGTCCTCCTACTACATTAACATAAACATCACAATTATAAAAAGGTATTTTTAATTTTTTTTCTAAAACTGCTAAAATAAGATTTAGTCTAGAAATATCTACACCAACTGCAGTTCTTCTAGGCATTACTGCTTTAGTTTCGCTAACTAGTGCTTGTATTTCTATTAATATAGGCCTAGTTCCCTCCATTATTCCTATAACTATTGAACCTTCCTTTTGAAAATCAGTTTCTTCCAAAAACACTGCTGATGGATTTGATACTTCTTCAAGTCCGCTTTCTCTCATTTCAAATACCCCAATCTCACTAGTAGTTCCAAAACGATTTTTCATAGTTCTAAGTATTCTAAATTCTTCGGTCCTCTCTCCTTCAAAGGACAGTACAGTATCTACCATATGTTCTAATACTCTAGGTCCTGCTAATTCACCTTGTTTAGTAACATGAGCTACAATAAAAAATGGTATACCTTTTGTTTTCCCTATACGCATAATATCGTTGGAGCTTTCCCGAACTTGAGATACACTTCCTGGTGCAGAAGTAATAGATTGTTTAAAAAGAGTTTGTATGGAATCTATAATAACAAAAACAGGTTTAGTATTCTCTATATGCTCCTCTATTTTTTCAATACTTGTCTCAGAAACTATATACAAATCACCAGACATAGCTTCTAGCCTATCGCCCCTCATTTTTATTTGTTCTTCAGATTCTTCTCCTGAAATGTAAAGAACTTTTCCATATTTTCGAGAAATACTATTTGCTGCTTGTAATAGCAATGTAGATTTACCTATACCTGGGGCACCAGATATTAAAGTTAGTGAAGCTTTTACTATTCCACCACCTAGTACTCTATTTAATTCTGTTATACCAGTATCAAATCTTTCGTATTCACTAGATTTTATATTTAGTATACTCTTAGGCAAACTATTAGATGTTATATTAAGACTGGTTGAGTTATTTTGCACTTTAGTTTCTTCAACCATGCTATTCCAACTATTACAATTAGGACATTTTCCAAGCCACTTTAATGATTCATATGCACATTCTTGACATACAAAAATAGTCTTATTTTTTGCCATAAGAAACACCTCTTTCTATACAAAATATAATTATACAGTATTATTCCCGTATGTTGTCAATAATAATTAAAGTTTTAAAAATAATTATCCAAAAAAATATAAACTTTATGTAAAATAAAAGTTATGAAATTAAGGTGTTATTCCTACGTTTCATAACTTTTATACTTAAAATAAAATTTATATTTTATTAGGTTTTATAAATCAGATTTTAGTCAGCACTTTTTAAAATTATATTATTCTGCCTTAACAAACTCTAGTTCATTATCTTTTACTTCTACTTTAATCTTATCTCCTTTTTTTATATTTCCTCTTAACATTTCTTCTGAAAGCTTATCTTCTACGATTTTAGTTATAGCTCTTCTAAGAGGTCTTGCTCCATAAGTTAAATCAAATCCTTCTTTAGCAAGATTTTTTTGGGCTTCTTCAGTAAATTCTATATATATATCTTGTTCTTTTAATCTTGCATATACTGTCTTTAACATTAATTTTACTATATAATTTAAATCTTCTTCCTGCAATTGATGGAATACTATAATGTCATCAATTCTATTTAAAAATTCAGGTCTAAAGGAACGTTTTAGTTCTTCCATGATATTTTCTTTCATTTTCTCATATTCATTTTCTTTTTCACTTTTACCACCTAATGCAAATCCCATAGACTTCTGTTTTTTAATAGTAGCTGCACCTACATTAGATGTCATAATTATTATTGTATTTTTGAAATTTATAGTTTTGCCTTTTCCATCTGTAAGTCTTCCGTCTTCAAGTATTTGCAATAAAATATTAAATACTTCTGGATGAGCTTTTTCTATTTCATCAAATAACACTACTGAATAAGGATTTCTTCTAACTTTTTCTGTTAGTTGGCCACCTTCATCAAAGCCTACATATCCTGGAGGAGATCCTATAAGTCTTGATACTGTATGCTTTTCCATATACTCTGACATATCTATTCTTATCATATTGTTCTCATCACCAAACATAGCTTCTGCTAATGCCTTTGAGAGTTCTGTTTTTCCTACTCCTGTAGGTCCTAAAAATATAAATGAACCTATTGGTCTTTTAGGGTCTTTTAAACCTACTCTTGCTCTTCTAACAGCTCTTGATATAGACTTAACAGCTTCATCTTGACCTACAACTCTAGTGTGCAATATTTCTTCTAATTTTAATAGCTTTTGTGATTCTTTTTCTGTCAGTTTTTCTACTGGTATATTAGTCCATTTAGAAACTACTGATGCTATTTCTTTTTCTGACACAACAAGAGTAGAAACTTCTTTCTTAGTTTTCCAATTGTTTTTCAATCCTTCTAACTTATCTTTTAATTCTTTCTCTTTATCCCTTAATCGTGCTGCCTTTTCAAAATCTTGAACTCTTATAGAATCTTCCTTTTCTTTAGTTATCTTTTCAAGTTGCCCTTCTGAATTCTTTAAATCTGGTGGAGCAACTAAGCTTTCAATTCTAACTTTCGATGCTGCTTCATCCATTAAATCTATTGCTTTATCAGGTAGAAATCTATCAGTTATATATCTATCTGATAAATTAACTGCAGCTTCTATAGCATCATCTGTAATTTTCACCCTATGATGAGCTTCATATTTATCTCTTAATCCTTTAAGTATTAGTACAGCCTCTTCTTTATTAGGCTCTCCAACAGTAATAGGTTGAAATCTTCTCTCTAATGCTGAATCTTTCTCAATATATTTTCTATATTCATCAATAGTAGTAGCACCTATACATTGAATTTCTCCTCTTGCCAGTGCTGGCTTTAATATATTAGATGCATCAATAGCGCCTTCTGCTGCCCCAGCTCCCACTATGGTGTGTATTTCATCAATAAATAGAATTACATTGCCTGACTTTCTTATTTCTTCCATGACTTTTTTTAGTCTTTCTTCAAACTCTCCCCTATATTTAGAACCAGCTACCATAGAAGATAAATCTAGAGTTACAACTCTTTTGTCCTTAAGCAGCTCAGGAATATTTCCTACTACTATTTTTTGTGCTAATCCTTCTACTACAGCTGTTTTACCTACTCCAGGATCACCTATCAAACAAGGATTGTTTTTTGTTCTTCTACAAAGTATTTCTAATACTCTCTGAGTTTCTTTATCTCTCCCTACTACAGGATCCAATTTACTTTCCTTAGCCATTTCAGTTAGATCTCTACCAAATTGATCTAAAGTAGGAGTTGGTTCTACATTTGATTTATTAAATTCACTATTATTACTAGCTTGCTCTCCTGATAAAGCTTCTGTTAATTCTTTTCTTAACTTATCAAAATCTGCACCTAAATTATTCAATATTGTAAATGCTACACCTTCTGCTTCTCTAATAAGTGCTAATAGTATATGCTCTGGACTTATATAGTTGTGATTTAAATTTCTAGCTTCAAATAAGCTTAACTCCAATAGTCTTTTAGTTCTTGGAGTAAGTGGAATTTCATTTTTATATAAATCAATATCCCCCTTACCTTCATATTCTTCTACTAAATCTCTAACATCATCTACAGTAATATTTATATCATTTAAAAGTTGTTTAGCTATTCCTTGTTCTTTTAGAATACCCAACAATATATGCTCTGTACCTACATAGCCATGCTGTAGAACTTGAGCTTCTTCTTGTGCATAAAAGAGGACCTTTTGTGCTCTTTCAGTGAATCTTCCAAACATCATTTATACTCACCATCCTTTTTTATAATGTTTCCTTTTTTAAAATTTCTCTTACAATTTTAGCCCTGTTGAAATTTGTCTCTTTATCTGACAGTTTACCGTTATACATTTCATATATACTAGCTGTCTGAGTATTTACTAAAATATTATTTAAAGATATTTTATCTACGTCTTTAATTATTCCCATTTCAATACCTAATCTTACATCTGATAAAAGTTTTAAACATTCATTAGAATTTAAAATTACTGCTGATTTTAATACACCTAATGCTCTATAAATTTTATCTTCTATTTCATATCTATACTTATTTATCAAGGTATTTCTGCATAAATTTTCTTCATTAACAATTTGAATTATTACAGCCTTTAAATTATTTATTATTTCCTCTTCACTTAATCCTAGTGTAGTTTGATTAGATACTTGATATATATTGCTTTTACCCTTTGATCCTTCCCCATATAACCCTCTTATAGTCATACCAAGTTGTGTTACTGCACTTAACATATTATTTAATTTATTACTTAAAGAAAGTGTTGGAAGATGAATCATAACAGAAGCTCTCATACCTGTTCCTATATTTGTTGGACATGCAGTTAAATATCCAAGTTTTTCATCAAAAGCATAATCAAGCTTTTCTTCTAGAAGATTATCTATTTTATCAGCAAAATCATATGCTTCTTCTAAATTTAAAGAAGATGTTATGCATTGAATCCTTACATGATCTTCTTCATTTATCATAATACTTACAGTTTCATCTTTATCCAATATAAATGCAGCTTTATTACTATTGTCTATGAGATTTTTACTTATTAAATGCTTCTCCAAAGAAACTTCATTGGAAATATTACTTCTTTCCCATAAATAACTTGTTTTATAACTTTGCGAACTAAATGAAGATGAGTAAAATGCATCTTCCACTAATTTCACAATTTCTCTTCCCTCACCTTCTTTAAGCATGTGAGGGAATGGTCGTTTGTTTACATTTCTTGCAAGTCTTATTCTACTGCTTAATACCAAATCATTATTACTTTTACAGCATTCAATCCAATTTTCCATAGCTATCCCTCCTGTTCTCGTGTCTTTTCCAGTTCTTTTATCATATCTCTAATTTGTGCTGCCTTTTCATATTCTTCAGTTGATACAGCTTCCTTTAAACTTTCTTTTAATTTCAATAACTTCTTCTTTCCAATAATATTTTTACCAGCTCTTTTAGGAATTTTTCCTGTATGCTCTAAGTTTCCCTGTACTCTTTTTATAACAGGTATTAGTGCAGATGTAAAATCACTATAACAGTGGCTACAGCCAACTAACCCTCTTTTCTTAAAATCTGAAAAACTGATGCCACAATTTTTACAAGAACAATCAAAATTATACTGAGATTCATTAGGACTACTTATATAATCCATTATTCCGGTCAAAATATTTTGAAAAGTAAATGGTGAAGAAAAATCTAATTGACCTGGAAAATTAAACTCTCCCTTTTCTTTTGCACATTTTTCACATATATTAAATTCTTGTTGCATTCCATTAGTTATTTTTGTTATATGAACTGTAGCCTCATTTTTCTTGCATATATCACACAACATAATATCACTCCTTTATTTAATAATATTCAAATAGAAAATAGATCAACTTATCTTTAACTATTTACTTAAATTTCATTAAGTATAACCATAATAACTGATTTCAATATATCTGATCTCAATTTATTCTTTTTATCCGTTGAACTATTCAGTGTTCTGTCATTTATAACTATTTTTAAAATATTTCCTTCTCTTTCTGTAATTATTTCAGATTCTAGTAATCCATCAATTATTTGAACCGCTGCATCATATGTTATGCTATTTCCCAATTTTTCATTTATAATTTCTGCAAGTGATTTGTTTCCCTCAAATTGCACACGCCTTATTATTATGCACCCCCCACCACCTCTTTTACTTTCAATATAATAGCCTTTATCAGTCGTAAATCTAGTTGTTAATACATAATTTATCTGTGAGGGTGCACAACTAAAATAACTTGCTAATTCATTTCTTCCAATCTGTAGCTGGCTTTCCTTACTATTATCTAACATATCCTTTATAAATACTTCTATAATATCTGACAATCTTGCCAAAATAACGCCTCCCTGACTTTGCCTTTCTTTGACTTTAATTTAATATTAATATTTTTTCTTTTTCTATTCAATATTCATATATCCCTAAATTTATGTATTTTACGCTAAAAGCTTTAATTGCATTAATATTTTTTTAATTTTCTAATTTATTCTTCATATATTACTAAATAGCTATGCAATACACTTAAAACTATTTATAGCTTGTACTATATAATTTTTTTATTGTAATATAGTTTTTTATTATATGTACCTTAACTATAACAGACTTACTTTTCAATACTTTGTGGCATTAATATGATACCCTTCTTTATTATAACGTTTATCACGATTAACCATAAAGTGATTATTCTCTAAAATATTACACAATATATCTATATCATTGATTTGTCCTTCATTGAAACTTATTGTAAGACTATCACACTTATCCACTATAGCCATATAATCATATATACTACTGTAATCCATTAATTGAATATTTCCATTTATGTTCATTTGGTATTGTGCCATAAAACCTCTCCTTAAATTAACATTCTATTTATATTAACATAATTATTTTCTCTTATAGTCTATTAAAATATTCAATATATTATTATAAAAAACCAATAGCTTTCGCTATTGGTTTTAAATTATTTACTATTCAATTTTACTTTTAATTTTTTTAGCTTCTTCTATTATCCTATCTACCTCAGTAGGTGGAACTTCTTCATATCGTTCAAATTCCATAATAAAATTTCCTCTTGCCTGAGTCATAGACCTTAAATCTGTAGCATATTTAAACATTTCACCCTGTGGAACCTCTGCTATTATTCTCTGCTTATCTTCATCAGGCTCCATTCCTAAAACTCTCCCCCTCTTTTTATTTATATCACCTATTATATCTCCCATATAATATTCAGGAACTAGTATTTCTACATGCATAATAGGTTCTAATAGTATAGGTTGAGCTTCCATTAGACCCTTTTTATATGCTAAAGATGATGCAACCTTAAATGCCATTTCTGATGAATCTACAGGATGATAGGAACCATCATGCAAAGTAGCTTTTAATCTTATTACAGGATATCCTGCAAGCACACCATGTTGTATACATTCTTTTAATCCCTTTTCTACAGCTGGAATGTATTGTCTTGGTACAACACCACCAACTACCTTATCAACAAAAAGTAAATCGTCTTCTCCATCATTTCTAGGTTCAAATTTTATTTTTACATCTCCATATTGACCGTGACCTCCTGACTGCTTTTTATGTTTACCTTGAACATCAGCAATTTTCTTTATAGTTTCTCTATAAGGTATTTTTGGTTTTTGAAGTATCACTTCTGCTCCAAATTTAACCTTTAACTTACATGCTATTACATCAAGATGAGTTTCTCCTAATCCAGAAATTATAGTTTCGGCATTTTCTATATCTCTTGAAAGCTTAAAAGTTGGATCTTCATCCAGTAATTTATTTAAACCAGTAGATATTTTATCCTCATCATTTTTTGATTTAGGTAAAGCAGCCATTGACATTGTTGCTTCTGGAAACTTAATTCCATTAAAAACTATAGGATTTTCTACTACACTTAAAGTATCTCCAGTAGATGTAAATTGTAATTTTGAAACAGCACCTATATCTCCTGCCACTATCTGATTTGTTGGAATTTGCTGCTTACCCATTAAAAAGTACATAGTTCCTACTTTTTCATTCTTACCTTTGCTTGCATTATAAACAGTAGAATCTGACTTAATTTTTCCTGTTATCACTCTAAATAATGATAATTTGCCAACAAAAGGATCTGCTATAGTTTTAAATACAAAAGCTGACAATGGTGCATTTTCATCTATCTTAACTTCTAAGTTAGAATTAGTATTCAAATTTGTAGCCTCTAGTGGCTCTAAATTTTCAGGTGATGGAAAACATTCAACTACATCTTCAAGTAATGTTTCAATCCCTATGATATTCAATGCTGACCCACACATTACTGGAGCTATGTCTCCCTTAGCACAACCATTAATGAGCCCATTATAAATTTCTTCATCACTTAAGGTTCCTTCATTGAAATATTTATCTAATAAAACTTCATCTGTTTCAGCTACAGCCTCAATTATCATATTTTTGCACTCATCAACCTTATCCATAAGTTCTTCTGGTATTTCATATTCTTTCATATCATGAGTTTTAGGATCAAAAATTCTGGCTTTTCTAGATATGATGTTTATAACTCCTCTAAAATTTTCTTCAGTTCCTATAGGATACTGAACTGGAACTATAGACATACCGAATTTTTCTTTTAATCCAGACAATACTTTATCAAAATCAGAATTTTCCCTATCTAATTTGTTTATATAGAATGATCTTGGTAACTTATTTTTACTTACATATTCCCAAATTTTTTCTGTACCTACCTGTATACCTGATGTACCTGATACAACTATCATAGCTACATCAACTGCTCTTAATCCTTCATATGTTTCACCAATAAAATCAAAGTATCCTGGAATATCTACTAAATTTATTTTAGTATTTTCCCATTCACATGGGGCTATGGATGTAGATATAGATATTTTTCTTTTCTTTTCTTCAGAATCATAATCACTTACAGTGTTTCCTTCTTCAATTTTTCCAAATCTATCTGTAGCTTTCGTGTAGTAAAGTATTGCTTCTGTCAAAGTAGTTTTTCCTGAACCACTGTGTCCAACAATTCCTACGTTTCTTAAATTTTTGGTTGTATAATTTTTCATAAGCAATTCCCCCTCTTACTTTTAAGCTTAATTTATATATTCTATTTTAAATTGAAAATTCCTCTTTGAATTAATGAAATTTTCAAAATAATTCGATTATATATATACCCATATATTTCATTTTATATACTATATATTTAAAAACTTGTTTTTAGAATACATGTTTGAAATCTTTTACCACTAAAAATTAATTATTTTTCCAAATATTAAAATGAATAATACAATTTTTAACTATATAAAAAAAGACTGTATAATATACAGTCTTTGATCATTCATATAAAATTGGCTCCGCGAAAAGGATTCGAACCTTCAACCTATCGGTTAACAGCCGAGTGCTCCACCATTGAGCTATCGCGGAACGTATTTACCTGGCAACGACCTACTCTTCCACAGAGCCTCCCCTGCAGTACCATCGGCACTATAAAGCTTAACCATCGTGTTCGGAATGGGAACGGGTGTTACCTTTATGTCATTATC
>NZ_JIBU02000072.1 GCF_000633595.2 Clostridium drakei
TACCTACAATGCCTAACGGCATGTTTTTTTGAGCAAAAAAGTTTTAAATTCCTACTAAATGAAAAATGCATCAACAGTGTTTACTTCAGATAGTGTTAATACAGAAGAACTTGTAAAAGCAAAACCTGATATAGTATTTATGCCTTTAAATGATAAAAATGCAAAAAAAGTATCAGATTTAGGCATTCCAGTGGTTCAATTAAATTTTACTGATTTCAAAAGTTTAAAGGAATGTATTAAACTTACAGGTGATATTCTTGGAGAAGATAGTAAAAAAAGAGCAGATGCTTACATATCATATTTAGATAGTAAGCTTAATACTATAACTAGTGTAACATCAAAAATACCTAAACAGCAAAGACCTAAAGTCCTTCATGTAACTTCTCTCTCTCCATTAACTGTAGATGGTAGTAATACAATAATTGATGCGTGGATAGATACAGCAGGTGGCGTAAATGCAGCCTCAGAAGTAAAAGGAAATAATAAACAAGTATCTATGGAACAAGTACTAAAATGGAATCCTGATATTGTAATATTAAGCAGTAACACGCTTATGAAATTAAATAATGGCAAAAAAAGTATAGACAAATTATTAACTGACCAATCATGGCAAAAAGTAAACGCTGTGAAGGCATCAAAAGTTTACTTCAATCCAGATGGAGCTTTTTACTGGGATAGATATAGTGCAGAAGAAGCATTGCAAATTCAATGGGCTGCAAAAATTATAAATCCAGATAAATTTGCCAACATAGATATAATTAAAGAAACAAGAAACTTTTACAAGACATTTTTAAATTATGATCTTTCAGAAGAAGAAGCTAATAGAATAATTAATGATGATAATCCAATTTCTAAATAACTTTAAAATAAAAAGCTGAAGGACTACCTTCAGCTTTTATGTAAATTAACATTGTTTATATTGGGGTTCTTGTTCTTGAATATATTCTTGTCTTCCTTTTAAAACCTCGAGAGCACTGTCAAGATTTTTAGATATTTGTTGAAAGTCCTGTTTTGCAGATTTATCTTCAGTTTCAAGTGCAAATGTTTTCATTGTAGCAGCAGCACTTTGTATTCCTGCAATTGCTTGCTGCATTTGAGTTCCTACTGTCATTTTATCACCTCCTTTGCGTAAAATTTTTCACTCAATTTTCACGGTTTGAGCACAATACACCGCAATATTTTTATATTAAATCAAAATTTTATATGTGCAAAAATGCTTACTTATCCTTTAGGTTTAAATATCAAAGCTCCTATAAAACCAAATATAATTGCTGCAGAAATACCTGTACTGGTAATTTCAAAAGTTCCAGTAAGTACACCAATAATTCCATCTCTTTCTGCTTCCATAATGGCACCCTTTACTAAAGAATTTCCAAAGCTCATTATAGGTACAGAAGCTCCTGCTCCTGCAAATTTAATCAAAGGATCATACCAACCTAAACCTCCTAATATTGCTCCTACAACTACTAAAGTAGTTGTAGTATGTGCAGGTGTAAGTTTAAATACATCCATCATAATTTGACCTATTACACATATACCACCACCTACTATAAATGCCCACATGAATTTTTCCATATACTATTCACCCTTCTTTTCACATCTCTATAGACACTGCATGTGCAACACTAGGTATGCTTTCCTTTTGCTGATAGGACATTGGTGACATTAGCGCTCCCGTTGCCACTATTAGAATTCTCTTTAATTCCCCCTTTAACATACGTTTTAAAAAGTGACCATAAGTAACTACAGCAGAACAACCACAGCCACTACCTCCTGCAAAAACAGGTTGATCTTCTTCATATATAATTTTTCCACAATCAGTAAAAATATTTGATGGCATTTTGAAACCATGTTCTTCAAATAAATTACTGGCAATTTTATGACCTACTTTTCCCAAATCACCAGTTGCAATAACATCATAGTAAGAAGGTTCAATATTAAAATCTCTAAAATGAGCTTCAATAGTATCCACTGCTGCTGGTGCCATAGCTGCTCCCATATTAAAAGGATCAGAAATCCCCATATCTATTACTTTTCCTATAGTTGCAGAAGTAACTCTAGGGCCATGTCCCTCATGACCTATTACTGCCGCTCCGGCTCCAGTTACAGTCCACTGAGCAGTTGGTGGTTTTTGACTTCCATATTCTGTAGGATATCTAAACTGCTTTTCTGCTGATCCATTATGACTTGATGTTCCTGATATTACATATTGTGCAGCCTTGCTTTCAACCATTAAGGAAGCTAATGCCAACCCTTCCATTGAACTGGAACAAGCACCAAACACTCCAAAATAAGGTATTCCTAAAGTACGAGCAGTAAAGCTACTTGTAGTTATCTGATTCATTAAGTCACCACTTACAAAAAATTGTATTCTATCTTTCTTAATATTAGATTTTTTGATTGCCACCTGGCATGCTTCCTCTAACATCTTCTTTTCTGCTTTTTCAAAACTGTCTTGGCCTACCCATATATCTTGATGAAGAATATCAAAGTCTTCTTTTATAGCCCCCTTTGCTTCAAAAGGACCTCCTACAGCAGATGATCCTAATATAACTGGCTTAGATTTAAAAGTCCAGGATTGATGACCTGTAATCATTTATATCCCACCTAACCATTTAATAGTAATTTTTATAATAGTCATTACAAAAGCTGCAAAAACTCCAAAGGTAATTACCGGCCCTGCTATTTTAAACATATTTCCTCCAACACCTAAAACATATCCCTCACTTCTATGTTCAATAGCACTAGATGCAATGGTGTTAGCAAAACCTGTAATTGGAATAGCTGTTCCTGCTCCTGCCCATTGAGCAATATGATCATATACTCCAAAGCCAGTAAGCAGTACAGATATTATAATTAAAACTGCTACGGTTGGATTTCCTGCTGTAGTTTCACTAAAATGAAAATATTTTATAAATATGTACTGAATAATTTCACCAATTGTACATATAGTCCCTCCTGCTAAAAATGCTCTAACTGAATTTAATAATACAGGTCTTTTTGGTTCTACTGCATTAGCTAAATTTTGATATTGCTGCTGTGCTGGTGTCAATTTTTTCTTTTTTTTATTAGCCAATTCTTTCACCTTCTAACGTAATAAATATGGTTCTAATTTTTTCATAACTATTTTAAGTCTATTAGCTTCTCTCACATACATATGCTTAGCTTCTATATTTTCAGTTTCTAGAGAAAATGTAGTTAAATCCGCTTGACTTTTTTCCAAGCTTGCATAAAGTAGTCCTTTAACACTAGCTTCAGGAAGTTCTACACTATCATCGAAAACATCCACATACAATTCACCATTACAATCTACCTGACCAACAAAAACATTATCCAAGGACACTTCCAAGTTTTCCAGTTTTTCATTAAGCCAAGTTTGATTTAACCTTAAATTGCTTAAAGACTCATTGATAACATTTCCGTCTAATATTACCGTTTGTGGTGGTGTTTCTGGAGAGACCTTGATTCCTAAATCATGTGGAGTGATTGGTTTTTTATCTGACTTTAAAATAACATTCATATCTCCTGTAGACTCCATTACAGCAAATTCTACATCTGCTAAATTAAATGCATCCTTTGAACGCAGTTCTCTTAAAAGATCCTCTCCTGTAAGTCCAAGCTTTGTTAAATTTTCCTCCATAACTTTCCCATCTTTAACTAAAACCTTTTCCTTTCCATTAACTAAGTTATATATAAATCTTACTTTCAAGGACATGTAATCTAATATAATTGGTAGTAAAATCCAAACTGCTAGGGTAATAATTCCAAATACCCAATTTGCAATAGCATTTACTGAAACCAATGAAACTAAAATAGCAATTACAGCATAATTAATAATCCTAAATGGAGTGATTCTAACTGAATAGTTTTTGGTCAATATTCTTACTACAATTAAAGTCAAAAAAAATAACCCTATAGCCCTTAGCAATACCAATATCCATGTACTCATACATTATTTCCTCCAAATTAATTACTTCTATATTGAGGTTCTTCAAGTTCTATAGCTTTTTCTCTCTCCTGCAAACTTTGTATGACTTCGTTAATATCTTTTATTGCATTTTTATATACAACTTTAAATTCTTTATTCTGTGCTTGAAGTGAATAAATTCTTAAAGTGCTCTCAACTCCTTTTAAGCTGCTTATAGTCTGTTTCAATTTTGAAGCAACCGTCAATACTTTCACCCTCCTCTTATGTAATTAAAATTTATTTATGTTGTTATTTTTACAAGTATTTTTATTTTTATTCTAAAAACTTAATTTTGCACCTCAACTATTATATGCAAAAAATAAAGTATGCCAGAGGTTCTATTCCTCTAGCATACTTTATTGATTAAAACTATTCGCAAACTTTTCCTGGATTTAATATATTTTTAGGGTCAAAGGCTAATTTAATATTCCTCATAAGTTCTATATAGTCATCTCCATATTGTTCGAACATATAGCTCTTTTTAGCAAAACCTATTCCATGTTCTCCAGATACTAACCCGTTCAATTCTCTAGATTTTTTATACATGCATTCAAATACATCACTTAATTTCTTTTCCCACTCTGCTTTAGATAAATCATCTCTCAATACATATACGTGTAAATTTCCATCTCCTGCATGTCCAAAGCTTCTTATTCTTACATTGAATTTCTTTTGAAGCTCATCTGTATATTTTACAAACTCTGCCACCTTGTTTCTTGGTACTACTACATCACATTCATCCATTTCTGTAGTAGTTGCCTTTACTGCTTCAAGGAAGGCTCCTCTAGCTGACCATACAGCTTCTTTTCTTTCATCTGTATCTGAAATATATACATCTAATGCTCCTTCTTCTAAGCATATATTAGCTACTTTTTCATAATCCTTTTCTATATCGGCAGTACTATTTCCATCAAATGTTAAAAGTAAATATGCGTCTGATGAATTATCTGGGAATTTCTTGCCTAAAAATTCTTCTGCTGCAAGTATAACTTCTCTTTGCATAAATTCTATGGCTGTTGGTATAGATTTAGATTTTATAATCTTTGGTACTGTATTTATTGCCCTTTCTAGGTTAGGGAATGGTATAAGTAAGCTTATAGCCTTTTTAGGCAATGGAAGCAATCTAAGTACGGCCTTTGTTACAATACCTAAAGTTCCCTCTGAACCACAAATTAAATCCTTTATGCTGTAGCCTGAACTGTTTTTAACTATCTTTCCACCTACTTCTATTACTTTTCCTGTTGGAAGAACTACTTCTAATCCTCTTATATAATCTCTTGTAACTCCATATTTAACTGCTCTCATTCCACCAGCATTTGTGTTTATGTTTCCACCTATAGTTGCTGATTTTTCACCTGGATCTGGTGGGTAGAATAAATCATGCTCTTCTACATATTTGCCTATTTCCATTAAAAGCACTCCTGGCTCTAATGTAAGAGTTAAATTTTCTTCATCAATTTCAAGTATGTTATTCATGTTTGTTAAGTTTATCATTATACCGCCGTGAATTGGAACAGATGCTCCAACTAGACCAGTACCTGATCCTCTAGCTACTACAGGAATATTATTTTCATAAGCATAAGCCATTACCTTAGAAACTTCCTCTGTATTTAAAACTTCTACCATAGCTTCTGGCATTTTGCTTATTCCACCTAATTCATCATGGCTGAAATCTTCATTTATATTTTCTCCTGTGTAAACTCTGTCTTCACCTAAAATATCTATTAAAAAATCAATGTCCTTTTTATCTAATTTTTTATATTCTTTATTACATAGACATTCCATCCTAATTACCTCCAAATTCGTTTTAATTTTTAATAATTGCTCAAGTTTAACTTCATTAATATACTAAACTGTTAAAGATTTTCCTTCTTTTACATTATTTATAAGTTTCGGTACTACTTCGTAAATATCTCCTACTATTCCATAGTGAGCTACATTAAATATAGAAGCTTTAGGATCCTTATTTATGGCAATTATACAATCAGAATTATTCATTCCTGCTGCAAATTGTACTGCTCCCGATATTCCTAAAGTAATTATAAGCTTTGGTTTAACAGTTCTTCCACTTAATCCTATTTGTTTTTTAGCATCTGCCCAACCTGCTTCAATAAGTGGTCTTGTAGTTGCTATTTGTGCTCCAATCAAAGCAGCAAACTCTTTTACCATTTCCATATCCTTTTCTGCCTTTAATCCTCTTCCTACTGCTACTATTACATCTGCATCAGATATACTTTCTTCTACTTCCTTCTTTGTAACCTTTAATACATTTATATTAGAAGCTAATTCTTCTTTCTTTATACTGCAAGTTACAATTTCTCCAGACTTTTCTTCACTTCTCTCTGGTGCATCCATAACCTTATATCTTACTGTAGCGAGCTGTGGTCTGTGGTTTGGATTTATTATTTGTGCCATTATATTTCCACCAAAAGCTGGTCTTATTTGTACTAAATCAGTATTTTCCTTCATATCAAGTATAGTACAGTCTGCTGTAAGTCCTGTTCTAAATCTAGCTGCTACTCTTGGTGCTAATGATCTTCCTACTGTAGTTGCACCTACAAGTAAAGTTGAAGGTTTAACACTATTTATAAAGTCTTCCATAGCTTTAGTGTAAGGTTCTATTCTAAAATCCTTTAATTCTTCATCATCATATACAAAAACCTTGTCTACTCCATAATGAAGTATTTCTTCTGCCTTTTTTTCTATATCATGTCCTACAAATACTGCATAAACAGGATGATTTATTTTTGCTGCTAATTCTTTAGCTTTTCCAATAAGTTCATAAGTTACTGGATGAATATCACCTTCTACATGATCTACATATACAGCTACACCCTTCCAAAGGCTTTTATCTATAGCTTCTACTTCTTCCTCTATAAATTCCATAACCCCTGCAGGTCCTTTTTTAACACAAAGCTTACACATTTTACAGCCTGCATTTACTTCTATTTTTCCTTCTTTTTCTTCTAGAGCTCCAAAGGGACATATTTTTACTAATTCTTCTATAGCTGAAGGAGTTAATTTCTCCTGATTTACTACTAATTTACCCATAACTCGTTCCTCCTTAAATTTACCTTAAAAACATTTTTAACTAACTTTAACCATTATATATTTGATAATTTAAATCTTATAGAAACTTCATCTTTTTAAGTTTATCTTCAAGCCTAGCTGCTAATTCTTCTCCTGTTCCCTTCCACATTTCTTTATCTGTATTCACTGCTGGTGGGAATATTCTTTCAACCTGAGTTGGTGAACCATTTAATCCATATTTATTTTCATTTTTATCTTCAAGATCTTTAAAACTTAAAATTTTAACTTCTCTATCCTTAGTTTCTAATTTCTTTTTGTAAGATGGAAGTCTTGGTTGGAATATATCCTTCTCTACAGTCAATAAGCATGGATATTTAACTTCTGCAACTTCTATTGTATTTGGCATATCCATCTCTACTACTATTGATTTTTCCTTAAGCTCTTCTACTTTTCTCACATTAGCTATATGTGGTATTTTTAAATATTCTGCCATTTCTGGTCCTACTTGAGCAGTATCACCATCTGTAGTCTGCTTTCCACAGAGTATTAAATCAACTTTGCCCATACTTCTGACGCCCTGAGATATAGTATAGGATGTTGCCAAAACATCTGCTCCACCAAACTTTCTATCTGAAAGAAGAACTCCTTCATCTGCCCCCATCATATAAGCTTCCTTTATAACTTCTGCTGCTTGTGGTGGTCCCATGCTTATAACCTTCACAGTACCTCCTACCTTTGCTCTCATTCTAAGTGCTGTTTCTAATGCATATAAATCATATGGATTCATCTTTGAATCAACACCATCTCTTTTTAAAACTCCTGTTACTGGATCTACTTCTACTTTTGAAGTACCTGGTACTTGTTTTATACATACTAATATTTCCATGTGAAATACCTCCATTTAATTTTATTATCTACTATATTAAAATTCAAAATTAACATTCTATCTAACTATAACTGATACCCCATCTGGTATAACTGTTACTTTAGCATCCTTCCCCTTTAATTCATAAGCTCTTTTTAATGCCTCTTCAAAGGTATAAGCATGTTCCATATGCATGTTTTTTATCATCTGTGGATCACACATGTCAGTAACCAATATAACTGTAAATTTATCAAGCATTCTAGCTAATATTTGAAATTCCCACTGATCTGGAGCAGTTTTATTTCTTGGTACCTTTTCTATTCTATCTAGAAGCTCTCTAGGACTTTTAGCATTAGCCAGATTGTCATAGAATGACTGTCCACCATGTCCATCATTGCAAGCAGAAACCATTATTATTACTCCGCCTTCTTTACAAGTAGCCTCCGCTGCTGTCATTCCTTTTACTGATTGATATATATTTTGATCTAGTGGATATCCACCATTAGTTGAAATTGCTATATCGGCTTCTATTTTGTCCACCTTTGAAAGCTCTAGCACAAATTTGCATCCTTCTTCATGAGCAAACTGACTATGACCTGCAAAAGCATTAATTATTTTCTTTTCACTATCTATAACTACATTTAATATAAAAGCAAGCTTTGCCTTTTCTGCTGCATAAAGCATATCTTTGTGTATAGGATTACCTTTAAGTATACCTGTTCTTGCAAAATCACTTGCTATAAACTCAGAACAGTGATTTGCCATAACAGTTTGAGCAGATGCAATTCCTGGAAGTATACTTTTTCTTCCACCTGAGAATCCTGCAAAGAAATGTGCTTCTATAAAACCTTCAGCTATTAAAAGCTCTGTTTCCATAGCTAATTTGTTTAATATAAGCTCTCCTCCTGAAGGTAAAGTTCCAACCTTAACCAAAGTACTTTCATCTGTAGAACGATGTATTACTATTTGTTCATTTTTAACTATTTCTTCTCCAAATTTATTTATTAACTCTTCATGAGTAGTCGGTCTGTGAAATCCTGTAGCAATAAGTATTTTTATATCTATGTCAGGATTTACTTTTCTAATTCTCCTTAAAAGTATAGGCATTGTAATCTTGCTTGGTACAGGTCTTGTATGGTCACTAGTTATAATAACCATATTTTTTTTACCCTTTACTAAATCTTCTAAGCTTTCACTTCCAATAGGATTATTTAAAGCTTTTTCAACTGTTTCTTCTTGAGATAAATCTGTCCTGTATTCTCCTGCCCTTGACTCCAAAATTCCAGCTAAATTCTTATCTTCTATGGCGATTTCTAGCATTTTTTTGTGATAAGGAATTTTAATTTTTGACATTACATTATACCCCCCAATAATAAATATAAAATATATTCTTTATAAATTGAATGCTGCGCCTCCAAAATAAGCTATAACTCCCAAAACGATTACATATACTATACAAAATTTCAACGTAGCATTTAAAATCTTACCTTCTGCACCTGCAAGCCCTGTAGCTGCTGTAGCCACTGCTATACTTTGTGGTGAAATCATCTTACCTGCTGTAGCACCACCTGTATTAGCTGCTGCTAGCCAATATGGATTTAAACCTAAGGATTTAGCAGCTTCTACTTGAAGTTGTCCAAATAATATATTAGCTGAAGTATCACTTCCTGTTACAAACGTTCCAAGTGCTCCTATAATAGGCGCTATTATTGGATAAGCACTTCCAGTTACTGCAACTAGAACCACTGCTATAGATTTAATCATTCCACTATAGCTCATCACTTTAGCAAGGGCCACGATAGCTATTATGGTAATAGCTGATTTTGTCATCTGTTTAATTGTTTTACCTAGAACATTTAGTATTTCACCAAATTTAGCTCCTTGTAATAATCCACCTACAACTCCTGCTATTATAATTAATGAACCAGGATTATTTATCCAAGTAAACGTATAAGAATGATAAATATTGACAGTAGTACTTATTCTTGATAAACCTTTACTTATTCCAGGAAATAAAGAACTTGTAAATATTATAGCTACAAATACTAATATAAAAGGCACCCATGCCATAAATCCTTTACTAAATGATATTTTCTCAGCATCCTTGAAAGCCTTATCCTTATGAAATACTTTAGCATAACCTATAGTCACTGCTAAACAGACTATAGAACCAAGTATTGCTGGAAGCTCAGCTCCCATATATTTAGCTGTTAATACTTCTGGTATAGCAAAAGCTAGTCCTGAAACTATTGATATTCCTAAAACGCCTTTAATTGCCTTAACACTTTTACCTGTTATCATCACTAATATTACTGGTACTATAACAATTAATACTGATAATTGTAAACCCACTGCATAACTTAAAATATTAGGATCTAAATTTGTAAGCTTAGCAAGCGTGGACACTGGAAGTCCTATAGCTCCAAAAGCTGTTGGTGTTGTATTTGCTATTAAACATATAATTGCAGCAAATACTGGATCAAATCCAAGAGCAGCCATTATGCTGGCAGGAATTGCAACTGCTGTTCCAAAGCCCGCAATAGCTTCCAAAAATCCGCCAAACCCCCAAGCAAGTATAAGAACTAAAATTCTCTGATCTGTAGTAATGCTTGTCATCATATTCTTAATTAGATCCATACTCTTTGTATAAATAGATAAATTGTAAATAAATACTGCTGCTATTATAACTATGATTATGGGCCATACTGCACTTGCAGCACCTTCTAGTCCTGCTTTCAATGCATCAACTACAGGCATTTTCCATACTATGATCGCTAAAATTAATGTTACAATTAATGTTACTGGTGTTGCCTTATGACCAGGTGTCTTTAAGACTCCCAGTGAAATCATAAGCCAAACTATTGGTATCAATGCAATAAAGAATAGTACATACATATTCATTTTTTATCCTCCTGTTAATGAAATGGTAGTATGGTAACATGGTACTATGGTAGTACCAGTTGATAAGTAGATTCTAGCATAATATTCTCAATATTTCTACAATTGTTATTTCATTAACACCAGCTATTCAAGCCTTCAAATTTATGTAAACGTTATTATTGCAACATTTACATTAAAATATTTTAATAAAAAATATTTTAATATTTTTTTGAAATATTGCTCAATAGCTTTAAAGAGGTTATTTATTTAACACTAATCTTTAGATATATTACAATTCTACATTGTATATACCCAAATATCAGATTTCAATTGGTAGTATGGTATGACCAGTTGTTGTTTTAATATTACCACACTATTTTAATAATTTCTATAATTGTTATCTAATTAACATTACTTCTGAATTTTATATTTCTATTGCTAAGCATTGATTTAATAGCTTTTTTAATTAATATTTTAAAAGAAATAATTTTTTGAATTTTCTTCTAAAATGCAATTTAATTGCATTTTAGTTATTTTAATAACAAATTATTTTGTAATTATATGTAAACAGGACTCATTAAAAGTTAATATTTGTTTAATAAACTCTATAAAATAAAGAGTATTACTTTTATAATTATAAGTAATACTCTTTCATCAACCTAAAAATCTTTATAATATTCATTAGCAAAATCTAAATGCTTCTTCATAGCTTCTGATGCTTTTTTAGGATTACGAGATTTAAGACCCTTATATATATCATCATGCTGTTTAAATAATACTTCTCTATTAGCTTCATCTACCAATATTCTTCTTCTTGCATCTTTAATAACTTCATCCATTAAAGATGAAATTGCATTTAAAATATTGATTATCAAATAATTTCTAGAAGCTTTTGCAACTTTATAATGAAATTCCTTATCAATTTTAACGTTATCAACTTCATTATTAGAATTAATTGAATCTAATAATACTTTCATATGCTTTAATTCTTCATCTGTGATTCTTTGAGCAGCTAAAGCCGCAGTCTCTACTTCAATAATTTTTCTAATTTCCATAATTTCAGAAGAACTACTTTTTTGAAGCATAAACATCATAGATAGAGGTTCAAATAGGCTATTCTCAAAGCTTTCCCTAATATAATTTCCTTCACCTTGTCTACATTCAACTAATCCTATAATCTGAAGCGCTCTTAAAGCTTCCCTTATAGATGTTCTGCTAACTTGAAGATGTTCTACCAGCTCCCTTTCTGAAGGTAATTTATCTCCTTTTTTCAATGTACCATCTATAATCATATTTTTAATTTGTTCTATTACCTGTTCATAGACCTTTGTATTTTTTATTGGGCTGAACATGAAACCAAACCTCCCTTTTTATCAAACTGCATTAGAAAAATCTCTAACTCTCTAATATCTTGTCTCTTTTCATTACAATGTTCCAATTCACATAAATCTGAAATAAACTTACTACATCCTGTTCATTATACAAAAGTATTTTATCTATTTTTTCCTTCGGCATTCTCTGTACATAGCTACTATCTTTTACAATTTTACTAAAAGTTTTAGCTAAATTAGAACCACTTATAACCTCACTTTCACGAACTATACCAAATTCTTTTTCTAATGCCTTAAGTCCAATACAAATTTTTTTTTCTTTTTCATATTCTTTTTGAAGATCTATATGTTTAAAATGCGCTTCTATATCAAAGTCTATATTATACTTTTCAAAAAGATAATTAATTACTGTAAAATCATTATTACCTGAAAAAGTTACTAAATACTTCTTATCATATTTTGAACTCATAGTCTGAAAATAATTCTTAGCAAGATTTAATATATGTCTTGCATCTTTTCCATTTTCTATCATATATTGTGTAACATTAAGCTCATTTTCTATATCATCAAAATAACAGCATCCGAAAACCCCTATACAAATAGGTTTTTTATATATATAATGTT
This sequence comes from Clostridium drakei, assembly GCF_000633595.2. GTDB lineage: Bacteria > Bacillota > Clostridia > Clostridiales > Clostridiaceae > Clostridium_AM > Clostridium_AM drakei. The sequence goes on from NZ_JIBU02000072.1 coordinate 12,698, forward strand.
CCAAATCAAAGAACAAAGCATCCTTAAATAAACAATTTTCCCCACTTATGCTCAGCATATTTTCTTCTGATAATTTTTCAACTTCTAAAACATTATGCCTTTCTATCACTCTACCACTCTTTTCTAATTAATTATGTAAAACATCCGTTTTAATATTATATCATTTTTTAGCAATCAAGTGAAATTTAATTCATGTATATGACATAAATATAAATTTTGAACATAAAAAAACAACAAGAAAGGCATTAATATGCTTTGTATTATACTACTCTGAGCCAAAACATATTAATATCTTTGACTTGTTATTTTACTTCATATATCCTAGTTAAAATTATTGATACAATCTGGTTTTAGATTATATACTGTATCCTTTCTTTCAACTATTATCTGTATTTTCTTTCTAACTTCCTCATCCTCTGTAACCTTTTGAAGAAGCTCTTTAGTTGGATTTACGCAAACAGGATATCTTACCAATTTAAACATTGAAAAATCTCCAGACGTGTCTCCATAAGCATAACTGTTGCATAAATCTATATTGTACTTTTTTACTAAATCATAAATAGCATTTTCTTTACTTTCACTATCCCACATTGGGATTACTTCTCCAGTATACATTTCATCGCCATCTATTATATACTTTGCTCCTTTATAATCATCAAAACCATATTTTATAGACATTTCCCTTACTAACTCTATTGGACTTCCTGAGACAGTTATAACCTTATGTCCTTTTTCTTTATGCCACTTGATTTTATCCCTTGTAAAAGTATAAACCCTATCTCCTTTTTGTGACACTACATTTTTAGCTATAAATTCTATTTGAGATTTATGAAGGCCTTTTATAGCCTCAATATATATTCCTGCCATTTTCAAAAGATAATTATCATAATTTCCTTGTCTTTTATCCCATTTTTCATACTCCGGTTTTACTTCCTTATACCACCTATCAGGTGGTATTATTTCATATTTCACAAGTTTTTTAAAAACTTCTGTAATCAATCCTTCTCTATATAAAGTACCATCAATATCAAAAAAAGCTGCTATATTCATAATACCCCTCCTTGTGTAAATTATATGTTCATTAATTAAATAGATAATATAAATAAATACATTGCTGCATATATACTCATTAACTTTAACTAATATTTATAATTTTTATAATTTAAATTGAATGTATCGATTCTAAAATTATATTTTATGTTATTATATTACTTATATAATTAAAAAGCTACTAAATTTATAATTTAAAAATATTCCGACAGAAGGGTGCAATAGAAGTATAAATTTATTCATAAAGTTAACACAGCTTTAGCTTTATATAATATCCACTTAACTTAATAAATATATAATTATATTAATAAATTAAAAATTAAGTTAAGAAGTAAAAAATTTATGAAAAAGACACATTTATCAATGTTAATATCTTCATAATTGAAATTAATCATAGATAAATAAAAAGACAGAGGACAGTCACTGTCCTCTCAAAAATATTACCTTAATATTTCTCATACATTTCTTCTAAAAGCTTTAAATGAAGCTCCTCATCCACTATAATTCTGTTAATCAATTTTTTTATAAATTCATCCTTAATCAAAATAATATGCCCCTTATATTGATTAATGGCCTTTTTTTCCGATCTAATGGCTTCTGCAATCATAGCCTTTATAACAGTAGTAAAATTGACATATTTAGCAGTCCAAAGTTTACTAAATGGACAGGTAGAATTAGCATACACTGGTTTCACGCCTAGTAACTTAATTGTATCTCCTAAAAGTTCTAAATGCTTCATTTCTGCCATAGCTATTCCACCTATAAGTTCTGCAAAGTCACCATACTTTCCTTCACTAACTATGTGTTGAAAGATATAAAGATTTATAGCTGTAAGTTCACTAACCATACCTGCATAATCTTCAAGCAGTAGATTAGCATAAAAAATATTTTTACCTTCCACCTCTGGTTCTGGATAAGGTCCATTAGCAATATACTTAGCATATTTTAAAATATTCCCTGGCATATATTCTCCTATAATAATGATTTAATATATTTATATGAATGTTTTTAATTATATATATCAGAAAATTCTAAATTCACTTTTTCAATATAGCTTTTCTTCATTGTATTTTTATAAGAATTATAATTAAATTCTCCATCGTTTACTAATTTGCATGGAATATGTATGATAAATTCGCTACCATACCCTTCCTTACTATTTACTGATATAGTTCCTCCCTGCAATTCTACTAACGCCTTTACTAGAGAAAGCCCTATTCCGCTTCCTTCATTTTCCCTTGTAAGAGATTTATCAACTTGTACAAAACGTTCAAATATTAAATCTAACTTTTCTTTAGGAATACCTTTTCCTGTATCTTTCACTCTTATACAAACACTTTCAGTACCATTTTCTACATTAACAAAAATGCTTCCTCCACGAAGTGTAAATTTTATTGCATTAGACAATAAATTCAACATAATTCTTTCCATCTTTTCAGGGTCACAAGCAATAATTTTTTCTTCGATATCCGTATCAAATACCACAGATAAACCTTTATTTTCTATATAATCCGCTACCGAAAGGGTTATATCTTCTATAAGACTTATTATATTACAATTAATTTCATTTATTACAATATACCCTGAATCTATTTTTGTAATATCAATTAAATTATTAACCAATCTTAAGAGTCGGTAACAATTTTGTTCCATGATATTTATATATTTATATCTATCTACAGAATTATCATTAAAATTACAATCTTTTAGCTTAAGCTTATGCACTTGTATAGCAGAAAATATAACATTAATTGGTGTTCTTAATTCATGAGAAATGTTAGCAAAAAAATCCGTTTTAACTCTATCATATTCCTTAATCTCAAATAATCTCATTCTTTCTTTCTCAATACTTTTTTGTAATTCTTCCATACGTTTTTTTTCAGTTATATCCATTGCTACTCTAATTATTACATTACGCCCATCACTTAATTTACCAATACAAGCCGAATAAAAATTCCAAACTTTTACACATCCACTTTTCGTTTTTACAGAATACTCTCCATCATTTCGTTTTTCTTCAAAACTATACGGTATATTTTCACTACACTGTGAATCTTCTTTAAATATATCTGATATATCTGCCCATTTAGAGGTTATTGGAATATTCTTAATTGTATACCCTGTAATCCTTTCCCAAGTTTTATTAATATTCATTACCTCTCCATCTTCAGCATATATCATTACAGGCACTGGAGCTTCTTCTATAGAATAACGAAATTTCCTTTCACTTTCCCTTAAAGCTTCTTCAGTTTTAGTTCGTTCAGTAATCTCTTCCTCAAGCATAACATTAAATTCTTTTAGTTCATCAGTTATTTCTTCTAATTGCTGATTATTTTTCCTGACTTGTTCTTTTAAATCATTATTGTCTTTCATCAACTTTTCATTAAACTTACTAATTTGATTATAACTCTTTTCACTATATTTCCACATTTGCTTATTCATAAAATATAGCTTTAATTGAGTTGTCACTCTAATTATAACTTCATTATAATTAATAGGCATATTTATATAATCATCAGCTCCAGCACTAAATAAATCATCTATATCAACTTTTTCATTTTTATTATTAATAAAAATAATAGGAATTTTTTCAAGTTTGTCATTACATTTAAAAGTTTCACAAACTTTGCATCCATCTGCACTACTCTTAAGTAAAATTATATCTGGATGGTTTTTCATAACAGATTTCATACCCATTTCATAACTTAAAACATTTCTTACATTATGCCATTTTTGCCTAAGTATCATAGTTAATATTTTAATGTTATAATAAGAATCGTCAATAATAAGTATACTAGCATTATTTAAAAAATCTTCTACATCATCCATGGCTTATTTCCTCATTTCAAAAATATTTTAGTCAAAATTTTATGAACGCTTTAACTTATACAGTAAAATTTATCTCTTAAATTATACAAACACTTTTATTCACATGCAACTTTTAAAATTTATGCATTTGTCTTTGATCTAAAGGCTAACATAGTAGATGTCTGATTTATATGTCCTATAAACTCTTCTCCATAACAAGAAAAACCAATAGTAGGAATGTCTCTAAATAGTTCTCCATATTGACCTTCAAGATTTTTTCTTTCTAGTTCAAGTGTACGTTCTATACAATTAAAATTTATAATCCCATCAATTTTCCCAAATTCCTGAATTTTATCTTCAATAGCCTTTTTCGTATCTTCTATAATATTAGTAGCTTGAAGTAACCTAACCTCCATACCCTTCAATATGCTGCAATAGAACAGCATACTTGTACCTTTTACTTGTTGTGGACTTCTTACAAACATATCATTTTTTCCTATTAATAAACCTACAGGATTAGTCATAAAATATTTTTCTGCATCTTCAATAGAACTGATTCCAAGAGCATCTGCATATGCTAAAATTGCAGGTTTATTATTAAATTCTATAACTTCTCTATTTTCTTCATTTACTTTACTAGCAACTAATTTAGTATCTAAACATTTAAAACTTTGAGTTTTAATAATACTAAAATCTGCATCATCATTTATCTTCAACATTACAAGTATCGCTGAATCGCTATAGGCTTTTCCATTTGCACAAACATGAGTCTTTGCAAATCTACAATTATCTCCTGCAGATCCTCCTATAAAAAAGACGTTGGTTCTATTACCAATCAAATCCATAACTTTTTCTTCTTTTTTACTTACACCATCTATTAATATTATTCCCACATACTTTTTAGAATTCATTGTATATAAACTTTCATTAAAATATTTTTCAAAAGAGGTAAATGCTTCTTCTACATTTAAACCTTCTTTCATTTTTTCAATTACTTCAGCCTTTACATCAGAGATAATATTTGAATTAAAAGCCATTGCTACAACTGAATCTTTTAATAATTTCCCACTAACTATTTCTCCAGAAGTTGAGCATCCAACTACTATGCAATCTCTAAAAGTTTCTTGCATTAAATTACTTAAAAGCTGTTGATCAAAATTAGAAGAAGCAAAATATACTATCATCTTAATTCCAAATAAATCTAATTGATTTTTAATATCATCTACTACTTCATTCTCCACACATTTCTTTGAAAAAGCAGATTTTATATTTACATCATCATATGTTGATTTTTTCACATTCAATTGTTCAGCAATTTTAAAAAGCTTATCCATTACAGCTTGATCATCTTCAGAGTCAACATGAAATTTATCAGGATTAATACCTTTTAAAATAAATTTTGCTTTAGTCATTTCTATAATAGCTGGATTTCCTTTAGACCTTTGTTTAATAATTTCATTAATAATTTCTCTTATCTTCCCTGCCAAGAATTGCTCACTCCTTCATATTTACATTAAATTCAGAAGACAATTTGTTGTATATACATTTCCTTAAAATAATAAATCTTTCTATAAAATTACATGGAATCTTTAATATGTAAGTTGTACTTATTTACAAAAGTCGTTTATAAATCCAATTTTATACTAAAATATAAAATTATTATAGCATATATTTTTTATTATTTATTTAATTTTCGTTATATTTCTTTAATTTATTTTATAATTTTTAATACAAAATAAGTTTTAAATGTAATTTGATGTTAGTAGATAACAAAGTTTATTATTTGAAAAAACATGTTTATCAAAAGTAGCTTTTAAACTAAAAGGAGCTGTTGCAATAAGGAATTTACATACAATAGTATCGTAATATTTACCCTTAATGCAACAGCTCTTTTTTCTAACTTTCTACTTTTTGACTTGATATACGTAACTTTTCATTTTATGTGTTTTAATAACACTGTAATTACTATCAAAATATAAAACTGTATAAATAAAACTGTCTCCCTTTTTATTAATAATAATTCTATTGTTGTTATTCTTACCTTCAATCCGTTCTACTGGAAGCATTACACTATTTTTTATTTCTTTACCATCAAAATCTCCTATAAAAGAAGTAGATTGAATTTTAGATACATTTTTATTATCTTTTTCATATACAGCATTATTTACGCTATATTCTATAATATTGTTATTATAATTAGCAGCAACATCTGCAAAGACACTAAATTGGTTTTTTCCACCTTTAGACATATAATCACTTGTTATTTCTGTAACTTTATTCTTTGCCATATCATATTTTATAAGACTCCTTTTTTCCTTTTTATAATATGCACTATTCAAATAAAGATCATTTCCATCTTCTGATATATCAAATATTTGTCCCCCAACAACACTATTCTCTTTAATAGTACTTTTTTCTCCTTCTAACTTGCATTCATACATAACATTATAATAAATCGAAGTTACATAAAACGTATCTTTATTTTTATTATATGCTAAGGAATATAAGTTTTGCACATTACCAAAGTTATTAAAAAATCTTTTTACAAAAGAACCTTCAGTTACTTTTTTATTTTTCAGATTAATTACTCTTATACTATAGGTATGATTATTTGTCTCTGCCAGTATATATATAGATTTATCACTTCCAAATATGAATCCGCAATATATTTTTTTTAATAGTTCTTTCTCATCTTTAATTTTCAAATTTTCTTTTTCTTCCTTCATTATTGGTGATAAGTCATATATTGGTTCTTCAATATTTTCTATTGCATTATACATACAAACTTTGTTATCTTTTATATAAAGAAAATTACCATACATATCTTTACTTCCTACTTCTCCGCATACAGCATCTTTTATAGTATTAATCCTAGATGCCTTAGAAGTTTTTATATTGACACTATATACATTGATATCTCCCATATTAATATTTTCTAAGCTTATTTCATTGTTATTCTTATACCTCCCCTCTGTAACTACAATATTTTCATCATCTTTCCAACATATTGGTGTATATATCATATCACCTAGGTCTAAATCTTTTACCTTTACTATCTTAGAAGCATTTATATCCTCATTTTTCATCTCTTGCTTAACATCACTAGAAATTTTAATTTCTTTCTGCTTTTGTTCACAAGCACTAAAAGTTAATGGAATTGAAAATACTAAAGCTAAAAATAAAGCTATTTGTTTCATATTTTTTCTCATCATATTTGCTTCCCCCTTCAAAATTGGACATTTGTTCTATGACTACTCTACTATTCCTGTTCTTAAGTCAAGCGTAAAGAACAGTTTCTTTTCTTATATTTGTTTATTTTATATATATGATATCACTTAGTGTTTTCCAAATTTGTTTAAGTTGTTTCCAAATTGTTTCCACTAGGTGAAAAAGAGGGAATTTTTATTACTACTTTTATTATATTTCCATTTTCTATATGTATTTCTCCATTATGTTGTTTAACTATTTCACTGCATATATATAATCCAAGACCATTACTTCCACCTTCAATTGAATTAATCCCCTTTACAAAAGGTTCAAAAATAGAATCATAAATTTTCTCAGGTATTGGATTTCCTTTATTCAAAATTTCTAATTTATAATTATCATTATCTTTAAAAGCATTGACATTGATGTTTTCTTCTGAAAAAGAATATTTAATTGCATTATCTAATAAATTTATTATAAGCTGTCTTATTTTATTTTCCTGACCAAATATAAAACCTTGTTCTAAATTGGCTACTATATGAATTGAATACTTATCAGCTTTACTTGCCATATCAATACACACATCATTTAATAGAGTTTTCATTTCAATACTCTCCTTATGTTCTTCTTGAAAATCTATTCCTTTTGAAGCATTTATCAAATTAATTACAAGCTTATGGAGCCTCTCACTTTCCAAATAAATTCTATGTATAGCCCTAATTTTAAATTCTTCATCTTTAACATTTTTATCTGAAAGTATTTGGGCATAACCAGAAATAGCTGTTAGTGGAGTCTTTAATTCATGAGTTACATTACTAAAAAACTCCCTTCTTCCTTTTTCTAGCTTTAAAATCTTGTCTTTTTCCATACTTATAGTTTCTATTTGATTTCTTATTTTTTCTTTCATATTAATAAATTCTTTTAGTAAAATGCCTATCTCATCATTATTTTTAATATTTAAATTTATTTCATAGTCTCCTTCTTCAATTTTCTTTATTTGTTTTGTTAATGTTATAATAGGTTTTATTATTCTTGATGCAAATAAATAGGAAGCTATAAAAACAAACATAAAAATAAATAACTCTATTAAAGTAATAATATCTATTATTCTTTTGTTTTCAACATAGGCCTCACCAAAGCTTTTACTTATATTTAGTATTCCTAAACATTTATCTCCATCATATAATGGATAAGACAATATTGCCTGAACATTATCTTTACCATATTGTAAATTTATAACAGCTTTTCCTTTAAGAGCTTCCTCTGTTCCTCTATTTGTTAATTCAGTGAAATCTGAACTTATAGTATTTTCTTTAATTTTTCCTGAAGGTGTTCTTATTTCCATCTCATAATTATACGTAAGTACATAACTATTAAGTATTCTCCACAATTTTTCATAAAGAACTTCTTCTCCCATATACAAATCTTTCGTAAACATATTATATTTAATATATTCTCTTGAATTTTTCATTGTATCCTTCATAGAACTCTTTATAGAATTTTCTAAATTATTTTGAAATACTTGTCTGATTAAAATATTTAAAACAACTGCTGCAACTATAAATATAATTGATAAGCCTAACATAAATTTAAATCTTACACTATTTTTCACATCACTACCTCATCACATATCCTACACCAAAAACTGTTTCAATGAAGGATCGTCCACTATCTAAATTTAATTTTGCTCTTAATCTTCTAACATGAATATCTATAGTTCTAATTTCACCACAATAATCTATACCCCAAACCTTATCTAAAATTTCTTCTCTTGAAAAAACTCTATTTCTATTTTTAATAAAAAATACTAACAAATCATATTCTTTAGGTTTTAATTTAATTTCTTTTCCATCCTTAATTACCATCCTATTTTCTAATTTAATTTTTATACTATCATTTAAATTTATGAAATCATTATAATTGTCCAAGTTTCTATATTTGTCAACTCTTCTTAAGGCTATCTTTACTCTTACTAATACTTCTTTTATATTAAATGGTTTTGTTATATAATCATCTGCACCTAGTTCTAAACCAAGTACTTTATCAGTAATATCATTTCTAGCCGTAAGCATAATAATTGGTATTTTATAATTAGCATTAATAAATTTACATAGTTCAAATCCACTCTCATCTGGCAAATTTATATCAAGTAGTACTAAATTAGGTTTAAAATCCTGAAAAAATCCCCTAGCTTCCTTTGAAGAAAAAGCACTTTTAACTTTATACCCCTCTTCCTTTAATGCAAAAGTTAATATATCATTTATTGAAAATTCATCTTCAACTACAATTATTTTAAAATTCAATAATATCCCTCCGTAAAAAACATTTTCCATATTTTATGTTATATACACAATTGTATCACTTATATTATCATTTTACTTTTATATTTTTATCTTATTTGGAATTATATTAATGATTTATATAAAAACTTTTGTATTCATTAAATCTATTTAAATTACTGCAAATAAAAAAAGTCCTACATTTAGTTCACCTATATGTAGAACTTTTTATAATAATATTTTTTGTTCTTGGATTAATATTTATATTATGCTTCTAATTTTAATTTAGACATTTCTTTATAATAAATAATTTCTTTCTCTTCCTCTTTAGTAATTGAGCCATCAACAATTAAAATATTATCTATGTCAACCATTTTAAAACATTTTGTATTTTGATTATAAGCATCACATACTTTAAGTCCTAATGTTCTATTTTTTTTATCTCCCGTTTTAATAAAAAATAGCGTCTCTCCTTGTTCATTAGAAACATCCTCAAATTTATTAAAATCTTCTTTAGTAATTAGTGACTTAACAAGACCTTTTCTCAATCCTTTATTTACAATTGCTATAGTATCTTTATGTTCGATAAGATACTCTGAAATAAAATCAACTATTTCTTTTTTTGAATTGAATATTTGTGGATTAAACATTACTAATCACTCCTCTTATAAAATATATTTAAAATTCCTAATATTTCATTAATGTTCATTTTCTTTGGTGTATTTTGTATAAACTCAATAATTTTTATGTCCTAAAGTTTTACTTGTTAAAATTATAGTTCCATTATATGAATATGTCAATACATATTTATACATTTTATTGAATAAATATTTATTAACTTTGTAGGTGTTAATTTCAAAGAATTTCTATTATATCTATACTACAACTTAAAATTTCCAAAAATCACTTACTATTAAAAAATAAATACTGATTTTCATACATAATATATTCATTATTATATATTCATATTTACACAAAAGTATTTAATTGAAAAAACACATAAAATTGTGACAAAATAATTTTTAAATTTAAAACTTAGTATTATTTTAATATATTCCAGCAAAATGTGAGATAATAGATTGAGGTGACTAAAATGTTACAAAGTTACATTAAGCAAATATTAAGCTTATATAATTATATTGATGCAATAGTAATGGTAGATACTGATGGAATAATACGATATTCAGATAATTTTAGAACAGATATTTACAATTTATATTCCGAAGAAATTATAGGGAAATATATTTGCGACATATACCCACAATTAAATGAACATAATAGTAGCTTACTAAAAGTTTTAAAAAGCGGTAATGCAATTCTTAATGAAACTCAACATCTTGTAAATTATAAACAAATTGAAATAGATGCTGTAAACTCTACCTTTTCATTAAAATCTGGAAACAAAATAATTGGTGCTGTTGAAATTTCTGCATATATCGACCCCGAAAAACAAAGAAAAAATATAACTCTACAATTAAAAAAAGGAAATGATGATAAAAGTGATTAAAGGTATCCAGATTCAACATTTGTAGAAGATGTAGCAATTGTAACTGAAAAATGTGCTATAATCACTAAACCCAGTGCACAATCAAGAAAAGGAGAAGAAAAAGAAGTTATTGATGTACTTAAAAAATTCTATAATAACATAGAATTTTCATCTGATAATGCATGCTTAGATGGTGGAGATATATTAAGATTTGAAAATCATTTTTATATAGGTCAATCAAAACGAACAAATGCAGAAGGTGCAAAACAGCTTACAAAAATATTAAACAAATATGGCTATACAACTTCAACAGTACCTGTTAAAAAAATACTACATCTTAAAACAGGCATAGTTTATTTAAAAGAAAACACATTTATTGGAACCGACGAATTTATCAATAATGATATTTTTAAAGACTTTACAGTTATAAATGTAGATAGTAGAGAGGCATATTCAGCAAACTGCATACTGATAAATGATAATGTTATAATTCCAAAAAACTTTCCAAATTCAAAAAAGGCTTTAATAGATGCAGGTTATAAAACTATTGAAGTTGAAATGTCTGAATTTGAAAAAATGGATGGTGGACTTACATGTCTTTCACTAAGAATACCTATGGATAATTCTAAATAAAAAAATAGATATGGCATACTTTATATCCTGTGTTATATAAAAGTCATTATACGACTAATATAAACACACTTTATGTAATAAGTATGCCAACTATAAGTATTATATTTCTCAACTATTTGAGGTACTAATAGTAACGAATTGTATGTTACTACACTATTTAATGTAAAAATGCTTGATCATATTTCCTATCTATTTAATTTTTTGCTTTTCTATACTTTTACCTACTTTATGAGAAAATGCCAATTTCAATAAAATAGGAGTTATAATTGTAGTTAATATTACAACAATTAGAGTTGGGAGGAATACTTCTTCTGAAATTATTCCCTTCTGCAGACCTATATTAGCAGTAATTATAGCCACTTCACCTCTTGAAATCATACCAGTTCCAATTTGAACAGCTTGACTCTTACTCATCTTAAGAAATCTTGCAGCAGCACCACATCCTACTACTTTTCCAATTACTGCTACAATAAACATCACTAAAGTTATAAAAAATACTTTCTCATTTAATCCCTTTAAATTTGCTTCTATTCCAACACTTGCAAAGAATATGAGAGACAAAAAACCAGATGAAATTGCTTTAACATTTCTCTCCAAATATTCCTTATGAGAAATTGATGAAAACATAAGTCCACATATATATGCACCAGTAATAGCTGCAATACCTAAACTTTCAGCAATATATGCTATGAATATAGCAAAGGCTATAGAAAACGTAAGAAATTCTCTACCAGGTTTTACATAACTTATAAATTTATTTATATATTTAGGTAAATATATCACTCCAATTATAGAAAATAAACAAAATAAAACTATTTTTATAAACACATATATAATTGATAATGTTCCTGACACTCCAGCACTTGAACCCGAAGTTTGTGCTACTGCAAGAACTATAGATATAAGTATAAGCCCTAAAATGTCATCTATTACAGCCGCACCAAGAATATTTATACCTGCTCTCGTATTAAGCTTTCCAAGTTCTTTAAGAGTTTCTACTGTAATACTTACACTAGTAGCTGTTAAAATAACTCCTACAAATACATTTTCCCAAAAATTATTGAAAAACATATATGCACTTAAAGTTCCCAAAACAAGTGGCAGTATTATACCTGCTACTGCAATTATTAATGAAGAAAATCCTGCTTTTTTGAACTCTTCTACATTAGTCTCAAGACCTGCAAGGAACATAAGCATAATTACTCCAAGATTTGAAAGCAGTTTGATATTATCATCATATTGAACAATATTTAACACTACTGGACCAAGTATTACACCAGCAATCAATGCCCCTAAAACTTCAGGCATTTTTAATTTTCTACTTATTATACCTCCTATCTTTGTAAATATAAGAATTAATACTATACTTAATAATGTTTTTTCCATGTTTACCTCCTTTAAATAGCAAAAAAAGTAGAAAGTCCCCAATAAAGGACTTTCCACCCCAAAAGTCAAATTCTCTTGAAATCAAATAAAAATTTGTTCAACCGAAAATAAACAGCTAATACTTAGCTATAAATATGCAATTTTAATAATATTAATAATATCACATAATAAAATTTTTTACAACTTTTTATTATTCATTTGTTTTCTATGGCTTTATTTTAAAAAAGTATATACATATTGGAGTAAATATGTTATACTATTGTAGGTATATAATTAGAATCGTAAAAATTAAATATTTATATCGCTGAATCAATTTGAACGGGAGAACCAATTTTTGGGGTGAATCTTGTCAGTATGGGCAAGTAGGGTTATTCTTCAATCCGAATCCGTCAGCTAATCTCGTAAGCGTTGGAGAGAAGTTTTGGTGTACAAGATAGTATATTTTGTATACCAATAAATAGCAATGCTTTATAAGCTGCAGATACTTCTCTGCAGCTTTATTATTTTTTTGAATAATTTAAATGGAGGTTTTGTAACAAATATTTTTTTTATTCATATTATCTAATGTCCAAAAGCAATGTTATATTTAAAAGGAGGATCATTATAATGAATACAAGCAGCTGTAAATTAGATGATAATTATTGCATCAAAATTTATCAATATAAAGTATATGTTGACTATTCTAATAGCTGTGCAAAAATAGTTAACTTTCACAATATATCAGTTCAAAATATAAATAGAATTGTACACTTTGCAGCTAAAGAAAATTTAGGAAAAGTTATTTGCAACTGTGATGCTAATTCCTTTGAAAACTTTATTAATGCTAAGTTCCACTTAGAAGGCAAAATAGATGGATATTTTCAAGGCGAAGATGCCTTTTGTATGTCATATTTTATAAGAAATAGCAGAAAGCTTCATAAAGGTTTAAATAAGGAAAATCTATTTCTAGTAGAAAGCTTAAATGCTGGAAATAGTTTTGTATATGACAATAATTTCAAATATGAAATAAGAGATGCAAAGGAAAGTGATGCAAAAGAAATAGCTAAATTATTTTCTAATACATTTTTCACATCTCCTTCTCTTGTTCATGATGAAGAGTATTTAAAGAAAACTATGAACAAAAAAACTTTGTACAAGGTTGCTGTTGACAATGGAAAAATAATTTCTGTAGCTTCAGCCGATTTAAATAGCTTAAACCTAAATGCTGAAATAACTAACTGTGCAACCTATCCTAAGTATAGATGCAAAGGTGCATTGTCAAATATTGTATATTCTTTAGAATTAGACCTTAAAAACATGGGATTTATCTGTTTATATGGTTTAGCTAGATCAATAAGTCCTGGTATCAATCTAGTTCTAAGTAAACATGGTTATAAATTTAGAGGAAGATTGATAAACAATTCTAATATATGCGGTACATTTGAAGATGTGAATATTTGGGTAAAAAATGTTAACAATGATTCAATTAATACACTTTCATTGTAATAAACCTTTGATATTATACAATTTAAAGCAAACCTATATAAAAGATCTACTAAAAACTAATTACAAGTTTTCAGTAGATCTTTTAATTTTATATTAAAATCTCAATTTTAAATTATTTATTCATAAGAATTATGCTTAATTCTATTTTAAAAATCATATTCTTTATTATTTTAAATTAAATTTTTATTTTTACTCTTCCTTCTGTACTTTTTTCAGCTGCTTGAAAAATTTTCAATGTGTTTTCTGCATAATCTCCTAAAAGCTTTTTACTCATTTCAAAATCTATCCATTCAATTACAACTGGTACTTCTATATCTGTAGTTAGGCAGTCCCAAAGGGCATCTAAATTTTCTCCATAGTACTCTGGAAACCTCAATTCCTTTTTTAAGACTTTATGTAAAATCTTTCTATCTGTCAATTTACTTCCTTCTAATACCACTTTATTCAAAATGTCCACCTCATTAAATATAAATTATTTTCCATTATATAAGAGTCTAAAGGTTTTATAATGATCTGAAGTTGAATAGATCAATCCATCATTAGAATAAAGTATCCTATCCGCTCCTCTATGTCCTCCATTATAATTAATATCACACTCATGCCAAATTCGTTTTGGAGCATCTGGCAAAAACTTTTCTGCATTGGTAAAAATGTCTCCTCCTATGCTTTTACCAGGCGCTACTTTATCAAGATCTTTTCCTGGATTCCATCCAAGTTTTGTTGCTTGTGCCTTAGTTATAAAATTATCAGGAAGATGTCCATTTTTGTGAATATAATCAGCAACTCCTTGAAAATCATTAATTACTTTCTTATCTTTTACATTTTCTATTTTTACACTTTCAATTTTTGTTCCTTGTTTTTCTTTTGTAACATTTTTATTTACTGATGCACAACCTATTAAATTTATACTAATAAATAAAAAAAGAAAAACAGAACAAATTTTTTGCATAAAATTATTTTTCATATCATTCATACCTTTCTATTTATTATAATAGACATAGTCTTTATTCTTATACATTGCTTTAGAAAACTATGCAGGTGATTTATCTAATACTTTTTCAATAAATATACTTATAAGTTCAGGATCAAATTGGACACCTGAATTTACTTTTAATTCTTTTATAGCAACTTCTTCTGGTAGAGCACTTCTATAACTTCTTTCACTTATCATGGCATCATAAGAATCTGCTATAGTTATAATTCTTGATTGAAGCGGTATTTCTTCTCCCTTTAATCCCTTTGGGTATCCTCTTCCATCCCATCTTTCATGATGAGCTAGTACATATTCAGCCATTTCTGCCATATCATTTACTGTACTAAGTATTCTATATCCAATTTCAGGATGTCTTTCTATCTCTTTTCTTTCCTCACCTGTTAATCTTCCTGGCTTGTTCAATATATTTTCTTCTATAGCTATTTTACCTATATCATGAAGTAATCCAACAGTCTTAAGTTCTTTAATTTCATCTTCAGGTAAACCAAGTACTTTTCCCATATTCTCACATAAAGTAGAAACCCTGTGAGAATGCTGTTCTTCTCTTTTATTTTTCTCATGTAGAGTAGTAATTATAGCACCTACAGTTTTTCCTCTCATACTTGGACTATCAAAAAGTTTTTTCTTGTACATATAATCTTCAGCTCTCTTTAAAATTTCTAATATATCTATATTCATATTTTTCTTGGTTTCATAACCAAATGAAATAGATATATCAACGGCACCTATCTTTTCATTTGAAGCCATTTTTTTAATATTCTTAAGAACTTGCTCTGTTCTATACTCATCTGTATTAGGCATCAAAATTACAAACTCGTCTCCTCCAAGTCTGGCAATAACATCGCTAGATCTATAACCATTAATTAAGACATTAGAAACTTTTTTAAGTAATTCATCTCCTACACCATGTCCTAAAGAATCATTTACAAGCTTTAATCCATTAACATCTGCCATAATGATAGTTAATGGTAAATTTTGTTCCTTATCTAACCTTTTTAATTCTTGTTCAAAAAATCTTCTATTATAAAGGCCAGTTAATTGATCATGATAACTTAAATACTCCAATTTAAGCTCCATTTGTTTTCTGTCATTAATATCTCTCCATAATGAATGAAAAACTTCTTTTCCATTAAGAAAAATAGTCGTTAGCATTACCTCTACTGGTAATAAAGTTCCATCAACTTTTTTGTACCACCATTCAAACTTACACTTCCCAATTTCCATAGTTCTTTTTCGCATTTTAAAAGACTTTAACTTAGAATTTTCTCCATCGGGCTGCTTTTCTGGATAAAATTCAGCTGGAGATTTGCCAATTATAAATTTCTTTGATTCATATCCTAAGGCTTTAACCATAGCTATATTACAATCCAATATTTTATCATCTGAAATTATAATTATTGCATCTGATGAATTTTCAAAAAGATTTCTGAACGTATTTTCACTTGATTTAACAGCCTCTTCTGCTTTTTTTCTTTCAGTAATATCTGTAACAATTACTGCAAGCTGCATTTTTTGAGGTATGTATACTATTATTTCATGGCATTTACCCTTGTCATGTAAATAACTTTCATAGCATACAGGTTTTCCTGTTTTCACAACTTGTTGAAACTTTTCAATTGAATCCTTATACATATTAGGAAATATTTCATAAATGGGTTTTCCTAATATATCTTTATTTTTTAATCCCATTAATTTTTCATGGCTAGGATTTGCTTCCAAAAACCTATAATTTATAATTTTTTCTTCTTTCTCTGTAGTTGCTTCATAAATTGCTAATCCTTGCTGCATTTCATTCACAAGAGCCTTGTACTTTTCTTCACTTATTTTTAGCTCCAATTCATTCTGTTTTTCAATAGTCACATTTCTCGATATGGCTATTACTTCTTTTTCATTATTTTTTACAATTCTAAACTCAAAAAAATATTCCTTGTTAGGCATTTCCATCTTATAATCAATCTTTTCCATTCCTCCATGACTAAGTACAGATTTAATTTTTTCATAAGCTATCTTTGCTGTTTCAAAAGGTAGAACTTCCGAAATATTTTTTCCAACAAAATCTTCCTTTGGCATTAGTATAATTTTTTCATCATCTGCTATACAATCTGTAAAATACCCATCACTATCAATGATAAACAAAGAATCTGGCATTGCTTTAACAATAGTTTTATTTTTTTCTTCGCTTTTGCTTAATTTTTTCTCACTTTCTATAAGTTGATCATATTGAGCTGTTAGTTCCTCTTGAAATGCTGTTAATTGCTGTATATAGGCTTCAAGTTCCTCATTAGCTGTTGATAACTCCCTATAGCTTTCATTAAGTTTATTTTCTGTTAAGTAAACTTTTTTGAAGAATTTATTTAACAGAAAATAAATAATAATTGTATTAATAATAACATGCAGCCAACCTTTAGACATACTTACAATTAATAACATATCATTATCTTTAACAATTTCATATATGATTTTATCTGAAAAATAAATCCATAGAAATCCTAAAATAAAATATATTAAACATATTTTAAGGCATTCATACTTATATTTTCCAATTTTTTGAGAAATCGAGTAGATTTTTTTTCTTAGCCCTTGAAACATAGTACCCCTCCATTTAAATTAGACTCTGCTCAACTTATTTACAATTCAATATTTATAATTCTATTGCCACACTTTACTATAAAAATATATACTTATGCATTTTTCAACAAATAAATTATTATAATCCACTCTTTCAACATAAATACCTTATATGTATATTTTATATTAATTTTAATAAAATTCAACAAGAATTGTTTATAGTTATAGATATTCATTTATACTAATTTTTCATATTTAATTTTATAGCTTTATTCTCCTCATACTTATGTAAAGATTTATACACAAAAATAGACGTGATAAAAAAC
Source organism: Clostridium drakei (assembly GCF_000633595.2). Lineage (GTDB taxonomy): Bacteria > Bacillota > Clostridia > Clostridiales > Clostridiaceae > Clostridium_AM > Clostridium_AM drakei. The sequence continues at coordinate 30,920 of NZ_JIBU02000072.1, forward strand.
ACGTCTATTTTTATAGTAATTTTCTCTAAAATTCTTCATAAAATATACTAATCTCTAATTAAATTTATACTTCCTGCTAGTTAAATAATATGCATATTTAGTTATTTTTCTTCCAATATTGCCCCAGAGATTAGATACTATACCAAAAAGACGATATCTCATGCGCAAATACACCTTTTCATCTACGTTTTTTAAGTATAGCCATAGTTCTTTTTTCTTTTGAAGATTTTCTTCAGTTCCAGACACCACAAGAAGTACTGATGAAATAGTCATCATCATAGAAAGATAGTTTTTCATGTAGTCATCCAGACGTTTATTAGGTATTGTGCCAATAGTGCAATAGAAATCAATCATTAACTTAGTCACACGAATCTGCTGATCTATTCTCTTTATCATAATTTTCTCATTGACAGACTGATCTTCTCTTCCAATAAAGTATCTATATAAATCAATATTCATATAGTAAATAGTCTTAATATATGGTAGTGGCTGATAAACAAATAGATTGTCCACATAAAACGTATGTTTTGGAAGTACAAGTCCACATTCATGTAAAAGCTCTGTATTATAAATTACAGAATGCATAAGAATATACTGTGACATCTTAAATTTACCGACATCACTCCATCCAAACACTCTATTTTCTGGCATAACATTTTTATATCTTACAACATGACTAGTATTATCTACTGAATGCTCATAAACATAATTGCAAATCATCATATCCAGTACTTTTCCCTGTTCATGAAGCTCTTTAAGTACAGATATCACTTTCAACATTCCAGGTACATCAAGCCAATCATCAGAATCTACAACCTTAAAGTATAAACCAGAAGCATTTTTTATACCAGTGTTTACAGCTTCACCATGGCCTCCATTTTCCTGATGTATTGCTTTAACTATACTAGGATACTTTGAAGCATAATTATCAGCAATTATAGCGGTTCCATCGGAAGAACCATCATCAACAAGTATTATTTCTACATCTTCTCCACCTGGAAGCAAAGTTTCTATACAATGCTCCATATAAGCCTCTGAATTATAGCACGGAACTGTAAATGTTATTATCTTCATTAATCGTTTCCTTTCTCATCACAAATAATTTTATCAGCTAAAATTAATGCTCTTTCAATTATTGCATCCATATTATAGTATTTATATTCTGCTAATCTACCAAGTAAATGAAAATTAGGAAATTTTTTAGTAAGTTGCTCATATTTTTTATAAAGTTCCGAATTCTCCTCATTTAAGATAGCATAATAAGGTATTTCAGTTTCACTTCCTGTATATGCCTTTGGATATTCTTTCATAATAGTAGTTTTCCCACAAATATTCTGACCTGTTAAATGCTTAAACTCAGTAATTCTTGTAAATGACTCATCAACAGTATAGTTTACTGTACCTTTTGGTTGGTACCAAGTCATATCATGTCTTTCAAATAGAAAGTCTAATGTTCGATAAGGTAATCGTCCAAATTTACAATTAAAAAACTCATCCAAAGCACCAGTATATATTATAGTCCCATTAAAAGGCTTGCCTGCAAAAAACATACTATTTTCATTTATTTCAAAAAGTTTATTTGCGTCTGTATTAACTCTTAAATGTATATTAGGGTTATCCAACAACTTCTCAAAAAGAGAAGTATATCCATCAGATGGCATTCCTTGATATGCATCTTGAAAATATCTATTATCTTGCGAAATTAATACAGGAACTCTTGCTATAACAGATGGATCTATATTTTCAGGAGTAACCCCCCACTGCTTTTGAGTATAATACAAAAATACATTATTATAAACAAAATTAGCTAATTCTTGAAGATCAGGGTCTGTCTCACTACGAAGCTGTGCAATCGTCAATCTCTTATCTATACCATAAACAGAAATAAGCTTTTTTTTCAACATTTCTGCTTTTTCAGCATTAAAGGTTATATTAAGAGAATTCAGATTAAATGGTACTGGTATTAATTTCCCATGAAGATTTGCTAAAACCTCATGCGAATAATTTCTCCACTCTGTAAATCGTGAAATATAATCATATACCATTTTACTATTAGTATGAAATATGTGAGGTCCATATTTATGAACTAATATTCCATCCTCATTAAAAAAGTCATAAGTATTACCACCTATATGACTACGTTTTTCTATAATTAATACCTTCTTGCCTGCCCGTTCTGCTAATTCACGAGATATCACTGCACCTGCAAATCCACAACCTACTATCAGACAATCATATACGTTATTCATTAGTTAATATTTCCTCCATTCATTGGATATTATGTCTTATATAAAAAGTTATACACTTTATTTTATCATAAATAATTATTATATAAAATGTCACTTATTTTTTATGATAATCTTTGTTTATATCATTGTCAATAATGTATCGAACACGTTTAACAAATGTAATAAAAATGTAACAAAATACACAATATAAACCTTTGATAAAAGAAATAGTATTTTAATTTAACAAATAATTAGAATATGTTGATTTTTGTCGATATGTAATTTATTATATTGTATATGAGACAATTTCAGGAGAAATAACCAAAGTTGAAATTAAGCGAATTTTCAAAAATATTCTTTCTCTACTTATATGTTAGTGAAAACTTATTTATATCAACTAATAATTACTTTTTTAAAATTATAACGAAAAAGGAGCAACTAAAATGAACCTTAAAAAATTTAAGTTAAATAGCATTCGCACCAAATTGGTTATTAGTTTAATATCAATTTGTTTGATTCCCTTAATCATATCTGGGGCCGTTTCTTATGTGAAATCAAAATCAATACTCAACAAAAAATTATCTCTTACCAGCTCTCAATCACTTTTACAAATAGAAAATGGTCTTACTAATTACTTTACTGGATTTTCAGATATAGTTTCTCTTACTGCAAATAATCCAAGCATTGTAAATATTGATACAGATAATAATACTCAAATTATATCAAAAACACTAAAAGGTATACAGGAAAGTGATAAAGACATACTTGGAGTATATTATGGAACTTCATCAGGAAAATTCACAATATATCCTAATGCAAAAATGCCTGATGGATACGATTCAACAAAAAGAGATTGGTATAAACAAGCTTTAAACGATAAAGGAAAAGTTATAATAACTCCACCTTATAAAGATGCCGCTACTGGAAATAATGTTGTTACACTTGCAAAAACAGTAGAAAAAAATGGACAAATAGTTGGAGTTATTGGAATGGATTGTTCATTAATTACACTTTCACAAAAAATATCCTCACAGAAAATAGGTACTACAGGATATGTGTTTATTTCTGATATATCAGGTACCATTTTAGCTCATCCTCACAAAGAATTTATTGGCACAAAGGAAGCTTCCAACTTATCCTTTTGGAATAAAGTAAAATCAGAGGATAATGGATTTATAAATTATACATATAATGGTACAAAAAAATTCGGAGTATATGAAACAAATAAATTAACAGGCTGGAAGTTAGTAGCTTGCTTAAACGAAACTGAACTTTCCAATGACACAATGGCCATACTACAAATAACTTCTTTAATAATACTAGTAATGGCATTACTTTCAATTGGTCTATCTTTATTATTAAGTAAGGGAATTTCTAATAATATTAAAAGCTTAAAACATGTATTTGCTAAGGCCTCAAATGGAGATTTGACAGTATCCATAACCTCTACAACAAAAGATGAATTCAAGGATCTAGCTGAATCATTTAATTTAATGATGAAAAATATATCAGAGCTCATAACTAGTGTGACAAAGTCTTCTGAAATTGTATTAGACACCTCATCAAATCTTGCAAATATATCTGAGGAAGTAACAGCTTCCATAACTGAAGTTTCAAAAGCAATAGAGGAAGTTTCTTTAGGTGCAACAGAACAAGCACAAAATGCTCAAAAAGGTGCATCTGAGATGGAAAACTTATCTGATAAATTAGACAAAATCAATATTAGTTCCAATGAAATGGATAAAATTTCAAAAGACACTAAAGAATTAAGTTCAAAAGGACTTTCAATGATACATACTTTAGTAGAAAAGTCAGATAAAACTAAAACAACTACAAAATCAGTAAATGATATAATTTATGCTATGAACGAAAGTGCTAAGCAAATAAATATTATATCTGAAACAATATCCGATATAACAGCACAAACTAATCTTTTATCATTAAATGCAAGTATAGAATCTGCACGTGCTGGCGAAGCTGGTAAAGGATTTGCTGTGGTAGCAGAAGAAATAAGAACTCTTGCCGAACAATCACAAAGCTCCACAAAAAAAATAAAGGAAATTATAGCTGCTATACAGAAAAAATCAGAAACAGCAGTAAGTGCTATTAATTCAACCGAAGCGGCTGTAAATGATCAATATTTAGCAGTAAACAAAACAGAGGAGATATTTAATAATATTTTAAAATCCATTGAAACAATGATTACTAAAGTGGATGAAGTAAAGATGTTGATTGTTGACACCAATGATAAAAAACAATCTACATTAGCTGAAATTGAAAATATTTCATCGATATCTGAACAAACAGCGTCTGCTTCTCAAGAAGTTACTGCTTCTACAGAAGAAATAACCGCTACTATGGAAGATTTTACACAGCATTCAAACAAACTTCAAATGTTAGCAAAACAGTTAGAAACACAAATAACTAAGTTTAAAGTTAACTAACATAATTTTCAGCTAAATGCTCAGCTTTCACACATATAGATTTGACTAAATATAGGCACATTGCGACACAACTTTTTAGGTGGAGTCCGCATTGAATATATGGTGTATAAAAGCC
>NZ_JIBU02000073.1 GCF_000633595.2 Clostridium drakei
AGTAACTTTCAACTGTATGGAGACTGATATATGCTGTGAAGGAAGATGCGAACAAATTTTTCAATATCTCAAGCATTAGAACTTCTTAATGAAGTGAGTTTTCCTTCACAGCATATATCAGCCGAAATACAGTTGAAAGTTACTTCGCTTTACATACGCTTGAGTCGCATTATGTTTAAGTCGAGTAATTAATAATAAAAATACTTATTCATCTTCATTATTTTCTTCTATTTCAATTCCAGCCAACTTCATTAAATATAAAGCATTTCTTGTAGGTGAAATTCCAGACTTCAATTTATAATCAAAATAAATTTTATTATCTCTATAGTATTCAGAAAAATGGTAGTTTTTAATTTTGGAATCTTTATCATTTGCCATTTCACCTAGTTCCAAGTCATGAGTGGATATAAATCCAAGATTTCCTGTTCTACTTAATTGCTTTACTAAAATCATAGCTCCAGTATGTCTATCCTTTGAATTAGTTCCTTTAAAAATTTCATCTAATAAAAATAATACTTTTTTACCTTCCTTTGAGGCCTCAACAATATTTTTAATTTTTAATATTTCTGCATAAAAGGAAGATATACTTTGACCCAAGTTATCGCTTGTTCTCATACAACTATAGAGATCCATGATAGTACAGCAAAATTCATCTGCACATACAGGAGCTCCAGCATATGCCAATATGATGTTAATTCCTACAGTCCTCATAAATGTACTTTTCCCTGACATATTAGAACCTGTTATAAGTGCAACTTGATATGGTTCTTCTATATTTAAATTATTACATACTCTTTTTTCTCCTAAAAGCGGATGACCCATATTTTTTGCTGTAATCATCGATGCTCTAGCTACAATCTTAGGCATACTCCAATGTGGATTATCATATTTAATATTTGCAATACTGCATAATGCTTCTAGTTCCCCTATTATAACAAGCCACTTTTCAAAGTCATCACCTGCTTTTATCTTCCATTTTTCAATAGAAATAGTCCAGTGATATTCTAACATGAGAATTGAATTTAAAATAGGATATAATGTATTACGTCTACTTACTATAGATTCACAAATCTTAGAAAAAGTATCTATTTGTTTATATGCGCTTTTGGCATCATTGTCATAAAGTGTTTTACACAAATCTATAATGTACTTTGACTTAAATTTATGCTTTTCTATATGCTTGAGCATATTTCTATATGTTTTTATACTATAATTATATTTCTCTGCAATAATTAAGTTCTTCATCCTATCTTCTCTTTTTATCCTTAAAATAACACATTGAACAAGGATGAAAAAAATAGGAATATAGTATGGAATTATGTAAAATATTTTTGGTGCACTTGTACTAGTGTCCAGTAAAACTGCTATGACATAATCAATTATTCTAACTATTAATGTTAAACTGGTTATTCCAGTCACTATTGAAAGAACTCTTAAAATCCAAATTATTTTATTTTTTAATATATAGTCATTTTTTTCTTTTATCCATGCAAAAAGCTCTTTGGTATCTTGTTTATCATTACAAATTATTTTTGCTTCTGCCTCAAGCCTCTGTCTAAAGTGTATTTTAGGTCCCAGTTCTGTAACTGCACACTGTCTATCATGTATAATCTGTTCATTTTCAGGTTTTTTTGTTAATATTTCTTTCAATCTTTGTCTTCCAATGTAAGTGCGACATGTATTTATCCATTGAAACAAAGAAATTTTTCCAAAAATATCAAGATCATATGAATAATTATGGTTTTCATCTACAAATTCTTCTCCAGTATCCTGAAAATCTTTCCACTCTCCCTTTAGTCTTTTTATTGAAGTTTCATTTATTTCCTTAAGTGCATCTATATATTTCTTTTCATTTTCTAAATTTTTATGTAAATGAGCTAGATAACAAAGCAAAATAATCATAACTAAGACTACAGAATCAAATATGAAATACAATTTTAAGGTATACATTCTTATTAAAATTACAAATCCCAATACAAAAACAGCAAGCCTTAAATTACTTAGACTATTCATACGTTTCTCTTGTTTTTCTAATAATAAATTATATTTAGTTTTTCTCTTTTCATATTCCTTTAATGCTATTATCAACTTAATCCTCCTATCTAAATGGTTTTCAAATAAAATATATCAATTCTAAATCAAAGTAAATCATTCCCAAATATAATAATACATCATATAAAACATATAACTCAAGTCTTTTAAAGTAAAGAACGTATATAGATTTACATGATCCATATACGTTCTTGAAATTTAAATTAAATACAATTTTTAACCTTGACTCATACAACTAACATCTTACTTCAACACTTACATATATCTTATTTAATTAAATTACATATATCATTTGCAAATTGAACTGGATCTTCTATTGAAAGACCTTCAATTAATAATGCTTGATTATATAAAATATTTGAATACATTTTTACCTTATCTTTATCTTCTTCGAATGCTTTTTTAATAGCATCAAACATTTCATGATTTGTATTTATTTCTAAAATCTTATCAGCTTTAAGATTTGGATTATTTGGCATCATGTTAAGCACTTTTTCCATTTCAATAGAAAGTTCACCTTCATTTGCAAGACAAACTGGATGAGTCTTCAACCTCTTTGATGCTCTAACGTCTTTAACTTTTCCACTTAAGGCTTCCTTCATGAAATCAAATAAATCTTTGTTTTCTTGTGTTTCCTTTTCATTTTCTTTTTCATCAGATTCAATACCTAAATCTTTGCTGGAAACAGATTTAAACTCTTTTTCTTTATATTTCATAAGTATTTTAATTGCAAATTCATCAATATCATCAGTAAAGTATAATATTTCAAAACCTTTATCTTTGATTAACTCAGTTTGTGGCAACCTTTCAATCTTTTCTACACTTTCACCAGTTGCATAATATATGAATTTTTGATCTTCCTTCATACGTGAAATGTACTCATCAAGACTTACAAGTTTTTTCTCTGTTGAAGAATAGAACATCAATAAATCCTGAAGAACTTCTTTGTTAGTTCCAAAGTCAGCATAAACACCATATTTAAGCTGTCTTCCAAAGCTCTTAAAGAATTCATCATACTTTTCACGATCATTTTTAAGCATTAATGAAAGTTCACTCTTTATTTTATCTTTTACTTTCTTTGCAATGAATTTAAGTTGTCTATCCTGCTGCAAAAGCTCTCTTGAAATGTTAAGAGAAATATCAGCAGAATCAACTAGACCTTGAACAAAGCTGAAGTAATCTGGCAATAAATCTGAACACTTTTCCATTATTAAAACACCATTAGAATAAAGCTCTAAACCTTTTTCAAATTCCTTTGTATAGAAATCATAAGGTGCTTTAGCTGGAATAAATAATAAAGCATTATAGCTTGCCAATCCTTCAACACTAGTATGGATTGATTTTAAAGGTTTTTCATAACCAAAATGCTTATCCAGATAGAATTGATCATAATCTTCTTGTTTTAATTCATTTTTATTTTTTCTCCAAATTGGAACCATACTGTTTAAAGTTTCATCTTCATAATAATCTTCATATTCTTTTTTTCCGTCTTCTGCTTCGCTGCCTTCCTTTTCCTTACTCTTTTTTGCCATCATTTTAATTGGATATTTGATAAAATCAGAATACTTCTTAATTAAAGCTTTCAATCTATATTCATCCAAGAATTCATCATAATTTTCATCCTCAGTATTTGCTTTTATCTTTAATATGATTTCAGTTCCAACTGTTTCTTTATCTGTAGATTCAATATCATAACCTTCTACTCCCTTTGATTCCCACTTATAAGCTTCATCTGAATCTATAGAGCGACTTACAACAGTAACTACATCTGATACCATGAAAGATGAATAAAAGCCAACTCCAAACTGACCTATTATATCCACGCCTTCTTTTTCTTCATTTTCATTTTTGAATGATAAAGAACCGCTTTTAGCAATAGTACCAAGGTTATTTTCAAGCTCATCCTTTGTCATACCAATACCTGTGTCAGTAATAGTAAGAGTTCTATTCTCCTTATCTGCTGTAATCCTAATATAAAAATCTTCTTTGTTAAAGCTTATATTGCTGTCAACAAGTGAACGATAATAACTCTTATCAATTGCATCACTTGCATTTGATATAAGTTCCCTCAAAAATATTTCTTTGTTTGTATAAATTGAGTTAATCATTAATTCAAGTAGTCTTTGAGATTCTGCTCTAAATTGTTTTGTAGCCATTTATATCATTTCCCTTCATTGAAATTTTTTAACATATTAAAACCACACCTATAAAGTAGGTGCGGTTATTTTTAAATTAATCAAGCCACTTTCCTACTCTCAATCCTTATAGATTTCAAAAAGATTCACATAAACTCATTGAAATTATCCACTAAACAATCTTTACTGATTAAGAACATATATTGTAAATTCGTGATTTTATAATTTTTATTTTATCAATATGTATTTTTAAATTATTTTTGTTAGCACTCATCGTTATTGAGTGCTAACTATATTTTAGCAATTATATTTTTTTTGTCAATATGTTCTTTAAATTTAATTTAAAATACATTGATTTTTTCAAGCTACTTAGAAATTTTGGTTAATATTAAGTTCTAATATAGGAATTTTGGAACTTTTTTGATAAAAATGGCCCATATTATTGAAAAATAAAAGACATTTCCAATTTTCTCAACTATCATTTAAATATAGTATGTAAATAATATGTTTTAAAAATGAACTTTTCTCACATCCCAACACTCTTATATTTAGAATCGAGGTGCTAAATGGATATAAATATATTAGTAAAAAAAGCAAAACAAGGTAATAAAGAAGCTCTAGTACAACTTATAATGGCACAAAAAGAGGATTTTTATAAATTAGCTTATTTATATATGAAAAATGAACATGATGCATTAGATGCCATGCAGGACACTATTGTAATCTTATATGAAAATATACACAAATTAAAAAACACTGATGCTTTTTACAGCTGGAGTAAAACTATTCTGGTAAACTGTTGCAAAAAACTTTTAAAACAAAATAAAAAAATACTTTCTCTTGATGGTATTAAAGAAGATTTTTCTGAAGAAAGCTTTGGTAAAAAGGATGAACAAATTGTACTCCAAAAACACCTATCAAGTTTAAAAGAAAAATATCAAGAAGTGTTAAAGCTTCATTACTTTTTGGATTTAGACAATGAAACTATATCAAAAATGATCAATATACCAGTTGGAACAGTAAAATCTCGTATATTTAATGGCTTAAAAAAACTTAAAGAAAGCCTCGGAGGTGATGAATAGTGAATGATGCAGAAAAGCTATTAAAAGAAACTAAATTAAACTTTGATAAATTAGAAACTCCAGAAGCTCTAGAAGCTAAATTGAGAATTGCACTTAAAGATATTAAACCTAAAAATAATAAAATTTCAAAAATAAAAATTGCTTCTATATTCATTTGTTTAATATTAGCAATCTATAATTTTAACACTTTAGCTTATTATTCTGAAAAAATTACAGGTTATGATAAAGTTATGGATACAAATTTAAAAAAACTTAATGAATTAGGCAAAGGGCAGACTATAAATAAAAGTTTTACTTTTAAAAGCGGATTAATTTTTACCCTAGATGGCATAATGGTTGACGATAATAAACTCCTAACTTTTTATACAATAAAAAATTCTAAAGGAAATGTTGAAAATACAGACATAAAATTAGAAATAAATGGAATTTTCGGAAGCCATTTATTTACTAATTCTTATGGAACTCTTAATGATGCCAAAACAGAAATGAAATTTACTGCAAATTTTAATCCTCCTTCAATGCTTGATAACAATTTAACATTAAATGTAATTTCTAAAGAAAATAATGAAACTGGAAAAATTTCATTTGCACTAGACAAAAATAAAGCTATGGGACACAACATAAAAAAATTTCTAAATAGAACTATAGAAACAAAAGACACTAGCCTCCATCTGCAATATATTTCTGCTTCTCCTACCACTACAGTAATTAAAGGAAGCATATCTAATATATTAGAAATAGCACTTAATAAAATCAAAGGTATAACCTTTTCACCAAGTAATTTAGATATAAAACTCATTGCTGATGGAAAAGTTGTTGAAAATCAAGCAGCAGAACTAAGTTCAAATATTACTGGAGTTACTTTTAAGTATAATTTTCAGCCTTTACCTGCTAATTTTAAAAAGCTTCAAATTGAGTTTTCAAGCTTAACCTCTGAGCACATTATAAATAAAAATTTTAAGTTGAAAAAAGAACTAAAAAATGAAAATATCAACATTGAAAATAAAAATATTAAAATAGATAAAATATATGAGGCTAATGGAAATACCTATATTACAATTTCTACAGAACAAGATATAATTCTAACAAAAGTAAATATGACTATAGATGGAAAAAATCTTCCTCTTAATAAGACTAATAAAGAAAATGGTAATAAAGATTCTTATACCAGAACACTAGAATTTATAGGAACAGGCAATAACCTAGAATTAAACATCCAACGCATGATCTACAAAACAAATTATAATAAAACTATAGATATAATTTCAAATTAAGCAATAAGGATCACTAATTTTAAAGGGATTGTGGCATTAAGAAACTTACATACAATATATTGTTTTAAATATTAATAATAAAAACAATATACTGTAGTATTTATTCTTAGTGTAACAACCCCTTTTCCCATATATACATTTTTACTTTAAACCATTATAAAACACTCTTTTAAATTATTTTTATATTTTACTAATTTGTTTTTTTATTCTCTCTATAAACATTAAAGGTATTGTTGCTGCCAAAACAATTAAAGTTAACATAAATACATCATCTATTGCATTCATATAAGATTCTGTATATACATACTTATAAGCTAAGTATAATACTCCTGTTTTAGCATTTGCTACTACTGCGCCCTTTTGCATTATATATCTTTGAACAGTATTAACAAAATTTGAAGTTACAGGATTAAAAGGTGTTAGTTGCTCAGCTAATCTATAATAGTGTAAGTTCTGTCTGTTTTGTAAAAATACTGTAAGTACAGTTGTGCTTAGTGAACCTGCTACCTGTTTTACTGTATTTTGTAGAGCTGAAGCCCTACTTATGAGTTCTGGCGGTACCTGTGCCATGCTCATAGTAGTGGCAGGCATCATACATAAACCAACACTAGCTCCTCTTATAAACAATAAAAATTTAAGTGTTGAATTATTCATATCTGTACTTAAAAAGTATAACTCATAAGTTGATATAATCATTAAAACTATACCTACAATAATAAAGGATTTACCCCCTATTTTATCTGACATTTTCCCGGCTATAGGCATAGTAAGTCCTGACCCTATTGCATAATACAACATAATAATACCTGACTGCATGGCATTAAGTCCAGATATATTTTGCAAAAACAATGGTATAAATACAAGCACCCCATACATAGCAAATACTATTATATTAATTAAAATTGTATTGACTGAATATGGAATTATTTTTAAAACTCTTAACTCTAGTAATGGATTTTCTATAGTGAGCTCATTGAATATAAATATTGCAAGGTTAAAACCTCCAAATACAATTAATAATGGATATTTTATATCTCCCCAATCTATTTTAGACCATTCACTTATTATATATAAAATACTTACAAGTCCTGATATAGAAGTTAAAACTCCAATAACATCCAATTTTTTATCAACTTTTTTTACATCTTCCTTTAATATTGCTATAGCAAGAATTGTACCTATTATACCAATAGGTACATTGATGCTAAAAATCAAATTCCAGCTTAAGTATTGAACTATATATCCTCCCAATGTTGGCCCAATAGCTGGAGCTACCATTATTGATATACCATATATGCCAGCTGCTAATCCAATTTTTTCTTTTGGAATTACCTTATAGAGAGTAGACATGCCAACTGGCATAATCATGCCTCCACCTATGGCTTGTAAAATTCTTGCCAGTATTAACACATCTATACTCCAGGATATTCCACACAAAAATGAACCTATAGTGAATACCACTATTGCAAATATATATACTTTCTTATAACCTAAAACCTCTTCTAAATACCCTGTTAAAGGTATAACCGCTCCTGCAGTAAGCATATATCCAGTTAAAACCCACTGACCAATATCTAAAGAAGTAGAAAAAACTGACATTATTTTAGGCAATGCTATATTTACAATACTAGTATCAAGAAATGCCATAAAGGTTCCTATAATGATTACCATTAAACAAAGCCATTTATAAGAAGCTGCTTCTTTCTCTTCCATTTGTAAACACCTGACTTTCTAAAGATTATTGTTTCACATGAATTCTTACCACTGCGTTAATTCCAGGTAATAATTTAACTTTTCCATAACTATTTAATTTTATTTTTACGGGTACTTTTTGAACAACCTTAGTAAAATTAGCACTTGTAGAGGTTGGAAGTAATGAAAATTCAGAAGCTGAAGCTTCACCAATAGACTGTATTAATCCAGTAAATTTTTTACCTTTATATTTATCTATTGAAATATCAACCTTTTCGCCTTCTCTTAATTTAATCAACTTTGTTTCTTCTATATTGGCTGTAATATAAACTTTATCTGTATCTACTACATAGGCAAGCACCTGACCAGCAGTTACTATTTCACCTGCATTTACTGCCTTTTTTATTATTGTACCTTTTATAGGTGCGCGCAAAACAGAAGTATCTAAATTAGAATCAGGTTGTCCAGCTAATTCCTGCTGTCCAACTATCTGTTCTTTATCCACCATAGTACCTTCTTCTCCATTAAATTCTAAGAGTTTACCAGATATTTGAGAACTTATCTTATATAAATCTCCATCTACTTTTGCATCCTCTGTGGAAACAAAATATGTACTATTATACCAATAATATATACCAATAGTTGCCATGCATATAACCATTATAAGCAGCATACCAATCATTACAATCTTTCTTTTTGATTTCATAATATACACCTTCTTTTACTTACTAAAACCTATTTGGGCAATCATGCCTGTTTTTAAAACATGACTTTCATCTTTTACTGTAACTCTCACTACATTTTTATTATTAGAATTCATCATTGGATTTATAACAGATATTTCTCCTTTAAACCTCTTTTCAGGCATATTTGATGGTTTTATAATCACTGCTTGTCCAATCTTAATTTGTGAAAGCATATCCTCTGGAACATATCCATCAATATATAATTCATCATTATTTACTACAGTAATTAAATTAGCCCCTGTAGCAGCAATTTCTCCTTCATGTATATTACAGATACTTACTACACCTGATATAGGAGATTTAATTACCCCATTGCTTAATTGAGTTTTATAAGAATCTACTAAAGTTTGTGCCTCTTTCACTGATGCTTGAGATGCAGCTATATCCTGCTGTGTTGAACCATTTTTTAACTTGCTCAAATTTTCATTATCGGAAGTCAATGTATTTTTAGCTGCAGTTAAAGCTGTCTCTACCTGTTCCATATTTTGTTTTGTATCATATCCTTTATCATAAAGCTGCTTTACACGATTATAATTACTTTGAATATTTTGAAGGGCTTTGTCATCACTAGCCATCTTAGCTTCTGATATAGCAATATCTTCAGGTCTAGCTGCACTTTCAACCTTGCTTAAACCAGCTTTTGCAGTGTTTACTTTTGCTTCTGCCTGTTTTACTTGATTATCTAAATCTGTAGTATCTAAATAAATAATTGCATCTCCTGCATTAACCTTACTTCCCACATCTACAGCAACCTTTGAAACTTTAGTAGGTGTAATTTTAGAAGCTAAATTTATTGAATCGTTAGACTGAATTTTTCCTGCAAAAATAAATACCTCTCTTGGAGCTGCTTGAGCTTTATAATTTTCACCTACTTCTGTCTTTGCACTACTACAGCCACCCAATAATAAAGAAAATACTAAAATAAAGATTACTTTTTTCATTCTGTAACTCACACTTCTTCCTAAATAAAAATATTAAAATTAAATTTTTTGCCATAAACATGAAATATATTTCATATTTGAATTATATGAAATATATTTCATGTTTGTCAAGAGTAATATGAAACTTTTTTCATATTCATATTATCCTTGACTGAACATTTTTTTTATACTAAAATCATTTTAGGTGATGAAAATGGATAGAAAAATACGAATACCTCGTCAAAAGAGGTCCATTGAAAAGAAAAATAAAATTATTGATGCTGCTTATAAAATATTTAATGAAAAAGGATATAATAATACAACTACTGTGGATATAGCAAAAGAAGCAGGCATTGCTACAGGTTCTGTATATGCCTACTTTGAAGATAAGAAAGATATATTTATTCAAGCTTTGCACAAATACAGCAATATTATGCAAGAACTTGTGCTTAACAAATTTAATCAGATACCAATTGAAGAAGATTTATTAAGTGTAATTAAACAAGTTATCAACATATTAATTGAATCCCACGATTTATCTAAAAATCTTCATAATGAAATTATGGCTTTAAGTTTTTTGGATGAAGATATAAAAAATCATTTTAAAAATCAACATCAGCAAATAACAATTAGAATATTTCAGCAACTAGAAGAAAGAAATATTATCATTAATAACCAAAAGGAAAAAATGTTTCTTGCATTAAATACTGCTGATAATCTTTGTCATGAATTACTTTTTTTCCACAATTCAGGTCTTAATAAAGAAGTTGCCATTGATCAATGTGCATATATGATAAAATGTTTGCTAACTTATTAGTAACTCAACTTTCGCACATAGACAATTTAAATTTAGTAAAATAAATACATTGCAACATAACTTTTTAGGTGAAGTCCGCATTGAATATATGGTGTATAAAAGCTATGGTTAAATATAATTTTCAATTACTAAAGCAGCTTATAACAATTTAATTACATGCGTACACTTGAAGTTACTAGTTTGAATTTTAGCTTTTATGTAGTGATATATGATAAGGGTGTCATCACCTTAGCTAAATTGCTTTAGTATTATTCTTAGCTCAAAATTTTTGAAAACCTTAGAACTTTAGTCCTGTCTGAGGGAACCGAGTTTGACAAAGTTCTTAGGCTTTCAAAAATTTCGAGCTTTATTTTAAATTGGAAACTCCTCTTCGTTTCCTGAAATGAAAAAGATGACACCTATATGTCATCTTTATAGAGTTCATTTATTCTTTTTACTTTGTTTTTTACTGCCTCTTTTAATTCAAATGGAGCTATAACTTTAACTTTGTCCTGTAGGCTGAAAACTAAATTAGAAGTCCATTCTAATTCAGAAACAGAAAATATAATTTGTCCTTTATCTTCTTTGCTGCTCATTCTATGAAAAAATTTCGCATCTATTTTATCTGTTAAGAAAAATTCATTAGTAATATCATATTCTAGTATAACTTCAAACCTTTCCGCTAATTCTTGTACTGTAATTCGCTCCGTATTTGCAAGGACATTTAAAATTCCCAGTAATCTATCAATCTTCACAATAACATGCTTTCTCCATTTCTAAGTAATAATATATAACATTTTTTATTCATCTTATTTTACCATTGTTATAAATCATTTATCAATTCTGCTATACGTTTATTCACATCACCCTTATATATACCGCCATGATAACAAATTACTGTTTCAATATCATACTTCATCAATTTTTTTATGGACTTAATATTCAATTCATTATCAAAATTAATATCTTTATCTGTTTTAACAAGCAAACCTTCTTTAACACTAAGAATGTCTCCAGCAATTAGTATTTTCCACTTATTAAGATATAAGCAAATATGTCCTGGTGTATGACCTGGTGTGTAAACAATAGTAATTCCTCCTAAGTATGGCAACTCCTCACCATCAATCAATGTCTTATCTACATTTATTCTACTGTGCTCAAAACCTACTTTTAGCTTTTCGTATACTATTTTTATATTATCAGGCAAATAATCTAATCTATCTTCAAGTTGAGCAATTTTAACAGGCTTTTTCTCACCATTTATATATGCTCTTTCTTCTTCATGAGTAAGAACCTTAACCGTTCTAGGTATATTTCTCAAAATGTCAGAAGCACTTCCTATATGATCAATATCCTGATGGGTTAAAATTATCGTATTCAGTTTGTTAAATGGTATTCCTTCTTTCTCAACTGCTTCACGAATTTGATGTAACTGACCAGGAAATGCAGTATCAATCAGAATCAATGAATCCTTATCGCAAAGTAAGGTTGGATTAATATCCATTGACGTTCCCATTATGTTAGCAGATAATTCAAGCACGTAAATTCCATTTTCAATTTTCATTTATTGTTTCCCCCTCTAAATCATCATAATAAATTGTAACCTATGTGTTATGAACTATAGAAAAATAATTTTCTGCTAAAATTATTTTTCTAATATCTATTGACTTTTATTAAATTATGTGTTATAATTAAATTTATAGAATGTTGTTTTAGTATAAACAATTATTGCACACTTGTCAATAAAAATGTCAGTATTAAGCGTATACTTATATAAATAGGTATACGCTTTTAGTTTTTTATATTAATTTGTTTACTGTCTAAAATCCTTGATTATTCCAACACAAAAACAGCTGGCAAAGGAGATTTAACCAACTGTAATTGTGTATTTAATATATATTTCCAACTTTTATTTTTATAGTTTAATTAATTTTATAAACAAGAGTTATCTGATCTTCGAAATTTTGTGAAATAACTTCTGTTCCACCTATCAATTGTTTATCAGTATTTAACTTTGCATTATTTTTAATATAAGTTACAGCATTATCTGTTGCATCAGAAGAGTCTTTATCCACTAATACAAGCGGTGCTGAATATTTTCCAGATATAGCCGAAGCTACAAGTGCATCTGCATACATGTCATCTGGATCTGAAAATTCAGCACTTGCAAGTACATTTTTCACTTTAATTTTCATATTATATTCATTTTCCTTTCCAACCTTTTTTAATATTTTAATATAAAAAATCTTTTAAACTAATATATAAATATTATATATTTATTTAAAATTCATTTCAAATATTAACAAATATGGTTAGAATAAAACAAATTTAATTGAGCCAATTTCATAATTTAGAATAACTTTTACCTTATCGTAATCTAGACATCTCTATTATTAAATTCATATAATCCAACTATTGTAAAGAATATAAACACAATAACTGATATTATATAAATATATATTGGGCAATCAAAACTTATACCTCCAGCATTTAACAATACTCTTCCAGGATAAGCCCAAGGAAACAGCATCCAATATTTAGTATTGTTAATAAGAAGAGCTGGAATAGAAAATGCTAAACCAATTCCTAAGGGGACAGCAATATTTTTAAACTTCATACTTAAATAATATTGAATTCCTATAACAGGCAGTGAAGCTACAATACAAAGCATTGGTGAATATATTAATTCCATTGGCATACTTTGATTACTTGGAGCCATAATCATTCCTACAAAAATAGTAAGTAACATAAAAATAATAAGATTTAATGCCACTATACCGCATACCACAACTAGTTTAGCTATATATAAATCACTTCTTTTTATAGGTAATGTCAATATTCTCTTGAAGTTGTCCTCTGCATTTTCTATTCTAACTAAAACAGCTATAATAATGGTAATAAATAGTGCTATAAGAAATAATCCATAAAACATAGAACTTTGAGTATAAACTTGTGACCATACATTTTGACCTTTTTCTGTAAAAAGCTCTCTATATCTCAAAAAATTTGTAAAACCAAGTATTACAAAAAATAGTGGAAGAAACATTACTATATTCAATATTTTTGAATGTCTTAACTTTAACAATTCCACTTTAAATACATTCTTCATTTTATTTAACCTCCTACTTTATATAAATATAAAAATTATTTACTTAATTCTTACACATAAAATAATTTAACTTAATTATGAACATAATTTCTAAACTATGAAATGTTGATTTATTTAATGTCCCTTTTATTAAATTCTATAATTCCTATTATAAGCCACAAAACACCAGATGCTATTCCAAAAAAAGCTGCTGCTTGTGCATCCCTATTTCCTTCTAAAGGCATTGCTAATATGACATTAGCATAAGGAATTATATATGAAAGTATCTTACTTTGTGCAAACATATAAGCTCCTATACTCCCTGCAAAACCTATAGCTGCTGATGCTAAAGAGTTTTTCATATAACAGCTTATAAATTGCTGGAGGCTTACTACACCTAGAGTTGCACATATTTCCAATATTTTATATTTAAAAATCAATGTACAATCACCATTAATACCAAAAAAACTTTTTATAAATATTACTGATACTCCATTTAAAACTACTAAAATAATTGCAGCTATTAACACTACAATCCATTTTGACATATAAATTCTTCTTCTTTCAACTGGTCTTGCTATTATTTGTTTCCAGGTATTTTCATTATATTCCGTATAATTTACAATAACTGCTACTACAACAATAGACAAGCTTAGAAGCATAAACCAAAAGGTAGAAAGATGATTTTCATAAATTAAAGCTTCTAATCTACCATTAACTCCAATATGAGCTAGTTGCTTTATATGATCATTCGACATTAAAAAATCAACTCTAATATATAAATCTGCAAATAACATAGCAAATGAAAGAATAGGAATGAAAAAAACTCCCTTCCATAGCACTGATCTTTTATATTTCATTAATTCAGATTTTAAAATTGATATGAAGCTCATTTAATTTCTCCTCCTTCAGTAAGGTCAAGAAATATTTCTTCAAGTGATTTTTGCACTTCTACAAATTTAAATATTTTATTGCCATCTAATATTAACTGTTTTAAAATATCATCAGCTTCTCTGCCTTCAGGTTGCAAAAAAATATCTTTATCTTTCAACTTAAATTTACATCCATAGTTATTTAATGTGTTCATAGTCTCTTGTAGATTTTTTGATCCTATACAAAATTCTCCTTTACTTTTAGCATGCAACTCCTCAAGTGTTCCTTGAAACAATATATTTCCTCTATTTATAATTCCAATGTCATCTGCTATAAGTTCAATTTCGCTTAAATTGTGGCTAGATATAATCACTGTCATATCATAAATCTTTGGAAGTTTTTTAATAAGGCCTCTTATTTCATGAATTCCTGCTGGATCAAGTCCATTAGTAGGTTCATCCAATATTAAAAGCTCAGGTTTTGATATTAAAGCTTGTGCAATTCCTAATCTCTGCTTCATTCCTAATGAAAATTTACTTACTTGTCTATTTTTCCATTCAGTAAGCTTTACCACTTCTAGAACTTCATCAATATACTTATGGTCAAGTTCTAAAAGTTCTGCCGTTACTTGAAGATTCTCATAAGCTGTTAAATTTCCATAATAGGATGGTGCCTCTACCATAGAACCTACCTTTCTCAAAATATCTATTCTATTTTTTCTCAAATCCATACCAAAAATTTTAACTTGTCCTTTTGTAGGTTTTATAAGTCCCAAAAGCATTCTTATAGTTGTTGATTTCCCTGCACCATTAGGTCCTAAAAATCCATAAACCCTTCCTTTTTTGACTGTTAAATTTATGCCATTTACCGCTTTAAAATCTCTAAATTTCTTTGTTAAATTTACTGTTTCTATAATTTTTTCTGACATTACCGCTCCTCCTTTAATTAAGTTATGTTTATATACTAAAGGTCCAAACTTAAATTTCATTTATGACAACCTTAACGGAACCTTAAAATTATTTCCTTAATCTAAAAGAAAACATAAATAATGTTATAATTGTAATTAGGTTTTCAGCAAAAAAGATGCCTTAACTTTTTATGGACTTACTAATTATAGTGAAAGGAAGTGATTTTTAGTGAGAGTTAAATACTTGTTTACTCTCACTAAAATATACATGTATAATATTTTAGATAGAAAAATACTTTTAATTGATGATGAAATAGAACTATTAAAACTTATGGAAACAGTTTTAAAAAAAGAAGGTTTTAGAAGAATATCTAAAGCTACAAACGGCACAGATGGCATAAAAGCATGCAAGATGGAAAATCCAGATATAGTAGTTTTAGATGTTATGATGCCTGATATAGATGGATTTGATGTATGCAAACACATTAGAGAGTTTTCCTTTGTTCCAGTCATTTTTTTATCTGCAAAATCTGATGATGTTGATAAAATTCTTGCTCTTGGCTTAGGTGCAGATGACTATGTAACTAAACCTTTTAGTTAGATGATTGCAGAATTGAAAGTTGAAAAATGTGGATAACTTTTGGAGCTTTGCTCAAA
>NZ_JIBU02000074.1 GCF_000633595.2 Clostridium drakei
TGCCTAACGGCATGTTTTTTTGAGCAAAAAAGTTTTAAATTCCTACTAAATAAAAAAAGCAGAAATTTATTCTGCTTCCCAAACACCATCTTTTAAAAATACATTTGCTTTTTGTTGTGCTTTTTCAACAATATCATCGGTGTAACCTAAAATTCCCAAAAGCTTTATAGCATTTTGAGTAGTTGATCTTCCTTCATGTATTTTATAATCAAAAGTTATTTCGTTATCTGCAATATTTTCTTGAAAATGATAATTAGAAAAATATCTTTCAAGTATGTGAGTAAGTTCTACATCATGAGTTGCAGCAACACATACACAATTATTTAAAGTTAAATATTTTAAAACTTGTGAAGAAGCCGATATCCTCTCTACAGTATTGGTTCCTCTCAAAATTTCATCTACAAAGCATATTGTTGGTATATCTTCATTTAAACTATCAATAATTCTCTTTAATGACTTAGTTTCTGCAATATAATAACTTTCATTATTAAATATGTTATCCTTTAATGCCATGGAAGTATATATTCTAAAATAACAGCACTTAAATTCCTTTGCAAGACATGTATATATGGTTTGTGCAAAAATAATATTTATAGCTAAAGTCTTCAAAAAAGTTGATTTTCCTGAAGCATTAGATCCTGTAATTAAAATTGAATCTGGCATTTCTATAGAATTAACTACTGTATTCTCTATAAGAGGATGACTGATATCTTTAAAGATGTTAATGTGTTCTGTCTTTTTACCACACTTAATTAACTCAGGAGTAACATATTCTCCAATTCTCTCTCTATAAGCAGCAATAGATATACAACTATCTATAATACCTATAACTTCAAATATAATTTTAAATTCTCTACTTCTTTCTACAAGTTTATTGGATACTTTTTCATAATTAATTAAATCTGTAAGAAACATTATGCTTATATATTCCATTACTAATCCCATATCTGTGGCATTATTGCTTGAATTAAATGATGCTTTTCTGATAGATTTCATTGATTTAAGGGCTTCATTTAACTTTTCATTATAGTCTTTTAATTCTTCTATTTCTTCTTTTGAAATCAATTGTGCATACTTAACTATCTTCACTATATACTTAAAAGCTTCTAATTTATACTTAATTTTCTTCTCTTCACTATAATATATAAACATGTTTATAGCCACAGCTGCAAGCATTATGGCAAAACCAACATGAACATTTATGAATGTAATAACCAATGATATAATAGGCACAGCAGCTAAAATTCTATAATAAAGTAAAGATGAATTTCTTTTTTTATCTTTATCATAAAAGTAATCTGATATAAAACAATTCCTTTTCTTACCTAATTTAGCAAGCAAATATTGTATGTTCTTTCTTTCATTTTCATTACTTTGAAAAAACTTAATTAATCTATCTCTCAATTTAAGTTCTTTTTCATCATAAGAAGGTTCTCTCAACATATTATATAAGTACTGTTCCCCAGGACTACTTTCGGTAGAATTTATTTTTTTAAATATGCTGTCCATATTCAAGTCATTCCATGTAATTTCATCTATAAAAAAC
The DNA here is from genome assembly GCF_000633595.2 of Clostridium drakei. Taxonomy (GTDB): domain Bacteria; phylum Bacillota; class Clostridia; order Clostridiales; family Clostridiaceae; genus Clostridium_AM; species Clostridium_AM drakei. The sequence continues at coordinate 1,547 of NZ_JIBU02000074.1, forward strand.
TTATCTTTTTCATCCTCTTTTTTATTATTAAAATATTCAGAAACAGTTTTAAAGTCATCTTCACTATATTTTCTTTCTACATCCTTTCCCCATTCATCTTCTATTCTATATCTAATTTCCCTATTCTCTTTGAAATTTGATCCTAATGTAATTATAGTTCCTATAACCAAAACTACTAAGATATATCCTACAATTGTTGCCATTACTTCTCCTCCTTCTTAGATATCTTCAAAAATAATAAATCCATCTACTATTCTATTTTGTTTCATGCAGCATCAGCAGAATCCTTAGATACTCACTATATACTAAACCTGTCTCTTCCCAACCAATGTAAAATATCTATCATATCTAAACTAATTCTTTTCTTTCAGATGCCTTAAAAATATCCTCATGGGTAAGATGATTCTTACTTATGAGGATATTAAATATATATATTATAATATGTCCCAAAATTAAACTAACAATCATCTGGTCTTTTTCATAACTATGCTTAAAAATAATTTTAGCATATTCATAATCCCCTATGCTTGTTAGTTATACCATTCCATAATAATTAAATTTTTACTTATTTGCTTTTATACGTTCTGTAAAATCATCTATGACATTTACTAACTCTCCTACTTCTGGTTTACTTAACTGAGCATCAGCACCTACAGAAATTCCTTTATGCTTCAAATCACCTGTTATTAATGATGAGAATATTACAACTGGCAATTTTTTTAAAATAGGATGTTCCTTAATTTTTCTTGTAAGGGTATGTCCATCCATCTGGGGCATTTCAATGTCTGTAATTAACATTTGAACATCATCTATAAATTTATCTTTCTTTTCCTCTACTAAGTTTGCTAAATAGTCTAAAGCTTGTTTACCATCATCAAACATTAATAAATTCTTAAATCCAGCCTTGGTAAGCGTATCCTTCAATAGTTTTCTTATTAAAGCTGAATCGTCTGCTAACACTATTTTAACATTTGATCTATCTTTATAATCTACTTTCACAATTTTATCTTCACTTATACCCGTGCTTGGATTAATGTCTGTAACTATTTTTTCAAAATCAAGCAACAATATTATCTTGTTATCTAAAACAATATTTCCTATTACTAATGAATTTGCAGATATATCATCTGGTTTCATTATTTGTTCCCATCTAATACGATGAACTCCTAAAATATCATCTATGTTAAAACCTACTTTAACTTTATTAAATTCAGATATTATAACCTTAGATTTTTCATCTATTTCACTTTGTTTCTCCAATATGTATTTTAAATTTATTAATGTTATTATTTCATCTCTACATAATATAAGTCCACCTATTGCAGGATGTGATTGTGGCAATTTAGTTAAATTATCTACTTCTAATACTTCTTTAACTTTTATAACATTGATTGCATAATGTTTATTATTTACTACAAATTCCAGTATTTCAACTTCTCCAGTACCACTTTCTAATAATATATTTGTGTTCATAATTTTATCCCTCTCTCCATTTTAGTATTATTGAAAATTATAAAACAACTTTAGCTTTTCTATATTGTAAGTTAAAGTAAGTAGTTTAAATATATAATCTCATATAATGACAATATATGCAATAACTATATTTAAAATTTGATATTTAGTACAAATCTACACCTTTCACTCCAAATATTGGCTGCATGAAAGGTAATTTTAATTTCCTATAAATAGATATATTTCCTTTTACTTTAAGTTCTTTAGATACAAATACCTTAACATCTTCAAATTCAAGAACATCATAATTTTCTTTTTCAATTTCATCTTCGTAATAAATTTTTATGTTTAGACTCCTAGCCTGAGTCCTAGTACCATTTCATTCACATTCTACAGATCTGCTTATAAGTTTTATTACAAAACATAAGTTTTTATTTTTAACATATTTCAAAGCTTTACTTTCAATAGTTAGTTCAGTATCCATTTAATTTTACTCCTTACATGCTAAAATCAATTGGTATAATCACTTTCTTTATAATCAGAATCATATCCAGGTGCTACTTTACCACCTTCTTGGATTATTATAACTTTAATATTGTGTCTTTCTAATGCTGAAAGCTGCTTTCCTTCACCAGTAAAACTTTTATCTTCTTTGTACCAAGATTTTGATTTAAAATAACTCTTAAAGGGTTCTCCAAAAACATATCCATGTCTAGCAAATATTTCATTTCTAGCTAACTGAAGTTGTTTCTTACTTAATCCCTTTAGATCATTTTTAGTTATAGGTCTTTTATTGCTATATGGAAGTATATATTCATTTGAATTCTCATCTTTTTCTTCTGTTTGTTTTTTACTATCTTTTTCTGTATTCTGCTTTGTTGATGTTTTTTCATTATTATAGATAGTTTGATTATTTGAATCACTCGAATTATTATTCTTTCCTTTACTTAAATGCATATAAGTAATGCCAAAACCTACAAAAAATACAAGCACTATTGCTGCTGCCAAGGCTTTTAACTTTATACCTCTAGACTTTAAATTGCCAATTCTAGATTCTGATTTATTATCCACTTTATCAAATTCATTAGTATTAGATTCTATATTTATAGTATTATCGTCATAATCTCTTTTTTCTTTATGTTCTATGAATTCTACATACTCACCTTTTTCTACTATAGTATTTTCATCTAAATTATCTTCATTTCTTATAGTATCTTTTATTATATTATCTTCTGTCTCTCTATTTATATTGTCTTCTTCTATTTTATGCTTCGTACCACAAGATGGACAAAATTTATCCTTATTACTTAGTTCATATCCACATTTTCTGCATTTACTCATTAAAGAAATCACCTTACTTTCTCGTAATCCAAATATTATGTAGCTTTAGAAAACCTTTATTAATATAAAACTTAAAATTTCACTTATTCATTTTTGAACATATTTTTAATTTTATCTATAAAAAACTTTATAATTTTTAAAAACTTATTTTTATTCAACTTATCATTTTCTTTAAAATTATTATACTGTCTTTTTCCATATTTATTAACAGTTTCATCAGTTTTTTTAGTGGTAATAGTATTCCTATTATTACCACTAAATATATCATCATATTTATATAAATTCAACGCTTCTTCAAGATTATTATTATCCACTTTATTAAAAAAATCATTCAGAACAGCTTCATTTTCTACATTATTCATAACAAAATCAATGAATATATGTTTTGATGAATCTATTCCCTCAATATAAAATTCCTTACTTGGAATATCAAAAATATATCCTGCTTTTAACTCTGTATTAATCCTTTTTATGCTGCCTTTACATAAAAAAATAATATTTATAAAATTTTTGTTTTTAGGGACCTTCATATAAGTTATGAAGCCTATTCTTCTTCTCACTGGAAAAGGAAGCACTCTATACAAATATCTCAAAATTTCCCTGGAAATATATTCAATATAATTATTTTCACAATCAAGCACTACATAAATCTTTTTCCCATACTGTGCTGCATGAAAAGAAGCTTTAATAATATTTACAAATATCTCCTCATTTATAGAAGCTTTACTATACATTTCTTCTATAGAAGAAGTACCACTTAAAAACTCAGCTTTTCTAATTTCCTTAACTTCTGGAATAACATGCCCCTCATTTATATCATAATTATTAATAAACCCTTCAGAATATATTATTTTTTCCGGGTTCTTTATATAATCATCTTTTTCTTCTTCTGGAATTATGTAATTATGAGTAAAATATCTATTTCTTTCTCCTGTATAATCTCTTCCTACAAAAGCAGATTCACCAATTACCATACTACCTTCTTCTGTATTTACACAAAAAAGTGCTTTGGGATATTTGGACAAATCTTCTTCTCCTGCAAGACTAGCTGGAGCTTCATAAAAACATAAGTCATGTAATGTATTTATTATAAATTTATCCTGCAAATTGACACTCTTTGCCACAGTATCATACCCTGGAGTTTTGCTAAATATACCTCTTCTATCTCTAGTATAAAAGTGCTGCTCAATCATAGTTAATCCCTTCTCCCATCTAAATAGTTCATCTCATAAAGCAGCCATAAAAAAGGTTCATCTACCCTTATATGCTCTATACCAACATTTTCATCTATTTTTAAATTTTGAGGATTACACCCTAAAGAAGATACTGCAAAATATCCTGTAGTTTTAAAGCAAGCATCCATGGCACCTTTAAAAGGAGCATCAGCTTTCCCTAGAAATTTCATAACTTCTCCATTTATATTTTCAAACTCATTTAAATTAAAAAACTTTTCATGATTATAATTTCTAAAAATATTACTATTTTCACTTATGTATTCTTCATCTCTTAAATTTTTAAGCATATCACTTTTAGTTACCACCACTGCTGTAGGTATACTTGTCTTTTCGTGAGATTGTTTTGATATAAAATTTTCAAAGAAGTACACAATTATGTCCTTAGGTTCTTGATATTTTTCCGTAAAGTCTCCTTTAACTTCTTTATTCATAAGACTTATCTTTTTCCTTAAAGCTCTCATTTGAAGTGGATCCACAAGAAATATTATTCCATCCGAATTTTTTATATGCTCTCCATGCTTTTCTATATAACCCTTATCCGTCATTCCTTCTCCTGGTACATCATAAAAAATTAGAGTAATAGGAGGAATCTTATCATTTTTAAATTTCATATTTGCTATTAATGGTTCTATATGCTGTTTAGGTGTTGGATCCAGCATTATATTGTTATCAAAGATTTTTTCTTGATTTTCTCTTATTTCATCATTGTATTCAGAACTTCCTGCAATAAGCGATGCATCTATTCTCTCGCAAGTATATTTTTCAAGCACATATAATAGTGCAGTCATATAAACAGATTTACCTACCTGAGAAGCTCCAACTACTGAAATAACTTTTGAAGGCCCTCTACCAGCAGTTATAGGAAGCTCATTATGACAATAAGGACAAAGCCTTTCACTGGTACTTATATCATATTTATCTTTAATCTCTATAAGAACTCCATCCACTTTTGTCTTACTTTTTTCTGGAATATCCTGAGTTTTAATTACTGAATTTATTTCCGACAAAGGTGATTTCCCAGTTTTTCTATTGTATTCATTTAATAATTCATCTACTGTCTTTTCATATTCAGGGTCTCCTTCTTCTGCATGAGAAGCCCTAAAAACTACCTGATCTGTTTTAAACTTCTCAAAACAGAAGGGGCATTTTATCATAAAAGGTCCCTTTTCATAAGTAGCTTTTTTATATTCATTTTTCTTTTTATTCTTTCCATGAAAAATTTGAAAAAGACCCATAAGTCTCAACTCCTTTAAAATCACTGTTTCTTAAGATTATACATATTTCCATATTTCTCTGTATTCTTTATAAATAATTTTAAAAATTCATTTTTACCTACTGTAATTTCTGGCATAACATTTGTACCAGCATAAATATCTTCAATGAATTCAAAACATATTCCATCTTCCTTACTTAAAGGATAGGAACCTTGCTTTTTCACATAGCACAATACATCTTTACTTAAATTTACTTCTGAATATATACATATTTGCAGTTTTTTCTCCTTTGAAAAGAAACTGCCAAAAGACCTTACTTCTTTTATTTCATAGCAGATTTTAGGAGTACCTGTAGTTACCAAAATTTCATTTTTACCATCACTTTGTTTTAAAAGTGTTATCTCATTTTCTTGTTCAATTGCAGGAAAAATAAAATATCTATATTGATTTATTTCTCTTATAATTTCCACATAACCATTAAACTCTTTAAACTCTTCTTTAGTATACATTTTAACACTTTTTTCATTAATATTATCTAATTGAAAATCTTCAAAAATGTCCATTTTTACTATATAAACTATATTAATGTCCTTTGGCCATCTCCATCTTATTGTAAGGTTTTTTTTATCCAAATTGTAGCTTAAATCTTGTATTTGTTGCTCTTTATTAGTAAATTCTATAATCTTCATAAAAGCACCTCTTTTTAATTTTACTGAAACATATTGTTTGAACTGTCACCTTCATAAACATTAAAGTTCTTTATTTTATCCATATAAGAGGATTTCTTAGAATAGTCTTTTACATCTACTTTTACAGGTATAATGGTAAAAATCACAGCAATAACAATGTCTGCTATACATCTATGCAGCATTCCCATCCATGGTACATATAAAAATCCTGCTTCCATAATAATCCCTGCTGCAAGTCCTGATAAAATTCCACCTACTAAAAATCCCTTAAGCAAATTTTTGTTATCAAATACCAAGCTCACACTTAAAGCTATTAATGCTCCTAAGAAAGTAATAAACATTACTCTAAGGAATTTATACAATGAAGAAGCTTCATAAATTCCGTATCTCTTATCTACAAGAAGCCTTTGCTGTCTATCCCTATATATTTTATTAAATACATTTTTTAAATCTTTTATTTCCTTTACGTTATAGTAGTTTCCACCGCTTTCTTTAGCTATTTCCTTAAGCATAGAAAAATTATTGCCATTAGACATTCCAATAGTATAAATAGATATATTCTTTTCCTTAAAAGGTTTTAGAGTCTCATCAAACTTCTTACTTAAATCATATGTATCTCCACCATCTGATAACATTATAACCATGGCATTTTTATTTTTAGTTTCTGAAGATTTTATTTCACCATAAGATTTTTCTAAAGCATCTCTCATGTTAGTATTTCCTTTAGGATTTTGCATACCTTTTAACTTGTTCGAAACTTCTTCTCTGCTTTGTTTTGTAACCTGACTCATAGGAATTATTCTTTCTGCAGTATCATCAAATTTATACATAGAAAATCTATTATCTTTGTCCATATTATCTATAAGATTTAATGCTGCAGAAAATCTTTCATTATTAGGATCTGTATTCTTCATACTTCCAGATGTATCTATAGCAAATACTATATCATCCACCTTTTTAAACTTTTGCGTACTTATTTCATATAGAAATTGAAACATAGCTCCAAATACAAATAATCCAATTAAAGTACATGGAATTAATAATTTAAAAGAAGTTTTTAAATAGTTGTTTTTCCACCCCTGCCCATTTAATCTAGGACTTATCATCTCTCCTATAAGGCACATAGTTCCTATACAAAGTGCTAATATTCCAAAATATAATCCCATGAGAACAACTGAAGACGTAGTATATCTTAAAGAATTTAAAAGTATTTCTCCTAATATAAAACCAATTACCCCTCCAATTAAACTCATTATAATCATAGTTATATTTATTCTTTTCTCTACCAAAATTCGCCCCCCAAACTAATTTTAATTATATATTGTTCATCTACTTGATTTCTGGCAGCTCATTTATATTTATCCCATGGAATTCGTATCCACTTTTCAAACAAGCTTTATATTTGTCTATAGAATTTCTTATATAGAATATATCCTTGGCAGCAAAGCCACCCATTAAATTTAAATTTTCAATTCCACTTATTCTTTTTTCATGTACATATCCTATTTTATAATTTCTAACTTTCCTATCAAAATCAAAAGCATATTTTATAAAATCACTGCTGTAATCTCCAAAGAAATATTTTTCTGCATAACTCTTTACATCATAATTCATTATATAAATCTTAAGTGCTGAATTTTCTCCTAAAATATCATAAAGTTTTCTATATATTTCATCTTTAGATAAAACTTTATTTTCTAAATTTCCTGTATCCACATTAGATCTTTCGCTCAATTCCTCTTCAAAGGACTTTATAAAATCTGGCTGTGGCAAAATGTACTTATTGCAAAATTCTATTAGTTTCAAGATAAAATCTTCTTGAGTTCTTTTTATAATCTCAGAAGAATTTCCGAAATATTCTTCTCCAAAATAAAAATCTTCTCCATATTTATTTATAAGATTTTCTAATATATTATTTACAACTTTTGTGTAATAGATCTTTATATTCTGCCCTGTATAACTCTGCTGTTTTCTTACTATTTCATCTTCATATTTAAGAATTATGCTGTGAATATTTTTAGTTTTCTCAATATATTTGTAAATTTCTTTATGAATACTATTCAATGCAGCTTCGTATTTTTCTAATATTTTTATAAAAATGTTTAATCTTAAAATGCTAAGTTTTCTTCCATATACTTCTATGAACAATTTTTCTTTTACTTTATCAATATTTTTTCTTCTAGTAAAAATGTTTTTCAAACTAAATTCTTCTACAAACCTGCTTTCATATGTATTTTCAATTTCTTTCTTTAACCCTTCTATAGAATTTGAAAGAATCTTTTTTTCTTTTTTTATGTATTTAAAAACAATACTTTCTCCCTCACTCCAATTTAAAGCACAATACAAACCTAATTTGTCATTATTTAATACACTTTTTTCAACTAAAGCACTAAATTCATTTTCAAAATTAATATTATTAAGTTTTTTATCAGCATATTCTATAAAATTATTATTGAAAAAATTTTCACATCTATCCCTATATAACTCTTCTTCTATTTGTCTTAAATTAAGCTTTGAAAGTCTTTTTTCTAAAGACTTAGTATTATTCATCATTATGCTGTTCATATCATAAATTGTAACAGCTTTAGGCAAAATTCTTTCTATATTTAAAGCCACATTATCTTCATCTAATTTCAAAATACTAACTACAGTTTCTTCATCTTTTTCAGAAAATTCTTTTAATCTTTTTATAAAGTTTTCATAAAAAGCTCTAACTACAGTAATAGCAATAGCTTTATTAGGTCTTTTTACTACTGCAAGTCCTGCTGAAACATATCTATTTAAAGAATCATCTAAACTTATATTAGCTTTAAATCTAGTATTATCATAATACTGATTTTCTGTATCCGAGTAAGTTTCAATACTCACATTTCTATTTTTTAATAGATTGATGTAACCTATTATATTATAATTGTTTTCCATAGACTTTTCTGGTATAAGTCCTTTTTCATTTTTTTCTTCTAATATGTATGTAAGATAAAATACAGGTCCTTTTGCTTCAACTGAAAGTTCTCTTTCTTCTCCATATATCTCTATTTTTTCTTTAAAAGAAAATAGTTTTTTTTGCACATATTCCAATTCCCTAAAAAAGCTCATAGACATAGCCTCTGAAAAGAATTCATCTTCCACGTCTTTTTCTTTTATAAGTATATAAAGATCAGCAATCCCAAGCTTAAAAACTTCAAGCATTCTCTTTTTTACAAGCATAGTTATTTCAGGCAATATTATGTTTAGAGGATCATCTGAGGTTGTAACCACAGCAATATTTATATTTTCAAAAGAATTAAATAATTTTCCAGAACTTAATATCTTGTCTCTAACCATAGTTATTTTTTCATTTAAACAAGCAAGCATCTTCTTATCACTATAAAAGTTGTCTCTTATGTTTTTTCTTAAACTTTTTTTATCTAGATCACTATATTCTATCTGAAAATTGAATACATTATCATCATCTTCAACTTTTTCCTTTAAAACATTCATAAAAACTATAGCTTTTCCATTATCCCAATTACATCTTATATTGCTACTTATATGCTTTGAAGCATCTTTAGCACCCTCTCCTATAAACAAAAAAAGTATAGGATTATTTGCACTTCTTTGAGCATCTTCCTCAAAAATTTTTCTATCCGCATTTAAAGAGTACTCCTCAGCAAAACTTTCTAATATATCCTCCATCAAAATCCCTCCAGTACAAAAATATTGTGAAGCAAGTTAAATTGCAGTGGAAGTTTGGATTTTAACTTTTACTCCATGATATATGTTAAGTATTTCATCACTGCTAAATGTTTCTAATTATTCTAAAGCTCGAAGTTTTGGAAAACCTAAGAACTTTGTCAAACTCGGTTCCCTCAAACAAAACTAAAGTTCTAAGGCTTTCCCAAACTTTTCGCTAAGAATAATAAGAAACAATTTAGCTAATGTGATGAAATACTTAACATATATCACTACATAAAAGTTAAAACCCAAACTAGTAACTTCAAATGTACACATTCAATTACATTGTCATAGATAATTTTAGTAAATTGAAATTGTTTTAACATATGGTCTAATGCTTAAAACTCAGTCATTTCCTATTTTTAAGTATTCTGAACACTACACTTTTTATTGAAATCTATATCACAATGTAGTATGTGTACACGTAATGCACTAAGAAGTAACTTTCAACATATATCAGGCGGAATACAGTTGAAAGTTGCTTCGGTTACTTGCACAACATTATGTTTAAATACTTACTCTAATTGCTTCTTTACATCTTTTATCTTTGAAAACATGTTATTGTAAAATGCATAAAGTTCATCACCATTTATAAGATCATATTTTCTTGTATCTAGTTCTTCTAATGAATCTTTAACTTTGTTTAATAAAGCATCCACATTGGCTGTAAGTGTAACTGCTCCAGATTCCATAGAAAGTTCATCCTGCTTTTTATCTGAAGTTCTATCTATGATACTTCTTTCTCTTTCATCCAAGCTTGTGTATTTCTTAAATATTGCTTCTAACTGATATTCCTTTTGCTTTAAAGTATTTATAAAAGGTTCTATATTTACTTTACTGTCTTCACTACAATTATAAACATACATTAAGCCTCTTTTTACTATGGTATCTGTATACATAGCTCTTAAAAAAGCATCCATGTCCGCTTCTGACTTACTCATGTTCTTTATAATACCTTCAAGCTTAGCTTTTTCTTGTAGTATTTCTTCATACTTTTCAACTTCCTTTTTTACAAGTCCAGCAAGGCGTGGAGTTCTTATTAAATTATTTTTTGCTTTTTCTTCGCTGCTGCTTTCAAAAATACAGTATTGCTGTAAGTCACTGTTTTCTACAGGTTCTAATCCTTTTTCCAAAAGCTCTTTAATATCTGATAAAGCCTTTCTTATTTCACCTACATTAGGTCTATCCCCTTCTAGGTTTAATGAATAATTTTTCATAAAATCCTTAATATTAAAGTCTTTAGTCACAATACATCTGTATTTTTCATTTATGCTGTTTTCTGTGTCCACTATACATCCAAGCTTTATAGCTCTATCAAATACATCTCTTACTTCTTCATTATATTTTTTTACTCTTTCATTATAATAAGTTGTTCCCCAGGATTGTTCTGGTATAGGTGATGGTAAAAATACCCAGTTTCTATCTCCGTTTTGATATAGGTGTCTTCCTATACCATCAGTTTCAAATAAAGTTTTTTCATATACATCTTCGTATTGTTTTATTGGAGTATATGAATATAAAGGTACTCCATTTTTAGTATTTAACCAGAATATTCTATTAGTTACCATACTTTCTTTTATATTAATGGAATCTCCTTTTATATAGGACTTTTTATATTCCTTAATACCTTCAAGTACTTTTTTAGCATTCCTTGGTACTGAAACCATACTCCATGATGGGAAATTAAGCGCCTCTGTATTACTCATATAGAAAATTGGCACTGCATCTTTATCTAATTTTGGTGCAATTTCATCTTTAACTATGTTTATAATGGACTTATCCTCACCATATTCTAGTGTTAAAAACTCTTCCATGGATTGAGTTATTACATCACCATATTCTTCAGATACAAAGCTTGAAATTGATCCTACTACATCTATATGAACCTCATCAAGCCATTTGTTAGATTCCTCTAAAAGTTTATTTGAAAATCTTCTAACAATATCATCTGCACTTTGCTTATTTACAATGCTTTCTATATAATCCTTTAAATCAGGTACCTTTACTACTGTCCAGGAATAATTTCTTCCAAGAGCACCTTCTATTTCTTCACCTTTAACAAGGATTTCTCCATCGTCTTTAAATATCTTATTTAATTCATTAAGTATTTCAATATATACTCTATATATTTTATTGTTTAAGTCACTTAAATCTGAAATTACTTTGCCATAAAATTCTATCATTCTAAGAGTTCTTTCTTCTTCAGACTTTAACATATACTCTTCACTTTTAGCTTCTATATAATCATTTTTCTTTCCTTCTTTAGTAAACAAAATTGCCTTTCTAGCTTCTAGCATCTTGTCTTCTGCAAGTTCTCTTTTGAACTTTATCTCTCTTGAAATATTAGCTAATCTTTCCTGAAGGGATTCTACTTCTGTTTCTAAAGTCTTCACTACACAAAAGCTTTGATGAAATAACATTCTAGATGCATAAAAAGGTCCTTTTTTAGGGTCTTTAAATATTTCATTTATAAACTCTCTTGCACCCTTTACAACTTCACCAGGATATTGAGTTTTTACCTTATTATATTCATTTGTACATTCTCTTAAATATTCTTTCATTTCATCATCAATATTTACAGATTGTTTTTTTATTACATTATCATAGTTATACCTATCTCTTCCCTTATAACCCGTAAGAGGTTTTCTACCCTGAAGTTCACTTTCAAATCTATCTATTACAGAATCTTCATCAAGGTTAATCTGTCTTATAAAACGATCTGTTTCCTGTTCTGTAGGCATATTTTCAAACATATATTGAATTTTTTCAAAAAGCTTGTAAGCAAGGTATGTAGTTATCTCTTCCAGTGGTAATACTGCTGAAGATGCTCCTATCATTACATACTTATAACCTGCCATATAAGGTTTTGCCATGTTATCAGTATTCTGCTTTAAATTACTTATATAATCCTGTATGGCAAAAGCTCCACCAGATTCTCTTACTTCATTGGATATAAAGTTAACTATATTTTCTGCTGTAACATTCATACAGTAATCATAAGCATTGCTCATAGGTCTTCCATCTATGTTGGTAGCAGATATTAAATGACAAAGATTAAATGGAGGCATTGGTGAATCCACAGTTAATCTATTTCTGTACTGTTGTTTAAATCTTTCATGTCTATCAGCAATTCCCATAAGATAATCTAATTCCTTTAATGCTGCAAATCCATTTTTTATAATATAGGATTGAGAGCTTTGGTTATCAGAAGCCTTGGATAAGTTAACATCTGGTGTAAATAAATATCCCATTATATTAACTCTATCGTCACCTTTAACCCCTTTAATATTGTTAATAATCCCTCTTACTATATAAGCAATATCTATAAAGGTTCCGCTTCCTGTTCCACCTGAAAGTCCTGAAAGTATGAATACATGAAGTGTTTCATCTGTATCCTCTTGAAGACGTCTTATCTTTTTCTCAATACAATCTACTATTTCATTGATCTTTGTAAATAATAAAAGTCTTCCTACCTGTCTTATACCACCAGCACCATCGGTTCCACTTTCTGCTGAAAGTTCAGGTGCTAACCATTCTTTTATACAATCATCTAATATGTTTCTATCATTTAAAATTGATCTTATTTCTGCATTTGAAAGCATAACAAGCTCACTTTGAGGATCTAATCCTACTCCACCATTTGCAGGATATTTCTTATTTTTTTCGCCCTGATTTGTTTCAAATCCCAAAAATTCAACTTTTTCAGGTTTATCCTTTCTAGTATTGGATATTTTATCTTCTTCAAGGATAAATCTTTTATTTATTTGATATTTAAGTCTTAGCATTGCATCTATACCTGTTCCACCAAGACCTATTACAAGTATAGGATTTGATATAGTTTCTATACGTATTTTATCACTTATTATACCTCCACCCTTGCTAACTTCAAGGTCTTGAAGATGCTCTCTAATTCTAGTATTCATAAATTAACTCCTCCATATTTTATAATCTTACTTAGCTCGGAACTCTACAACTATACTTTTTGATACATTATTTAAAAATACTGTTATTTTGTTTCCATTATACATTGTTATATTTTCACCATTTTCACCATTTTCAAGCTTTCTTCCTGATTTTTGTATAACACATTTTGATTTATTTAGAATTTCAAGACTATCATCATTCTTGAATATAAATTTTATGTCTTCAGTTTCCTTATATTCTTCTTTAAGAGATAATACTTCAAAAAGTGTAAAGCTTCCAACATAGCCATCTAAATTTCTAAACTGTGGAGGTAACATTTCATCAGTATTTTCATCTTTTATATTTAATTCTACACGGCCGAAACCTTGAACACGCTTCTTTTTAACTAAAGCTAATGCTCCTCCTATTAAAATAGCTGCAACTAAAGCTGCAATACCACCTAAAACTGCAGGTTTTTTTAACATACTAGTTTTTCCAGCTGAACCACCTGCTGCTGCATTATCACCACCAACTAATAAAGGCGTACTTTCTCTGTAAAGACTATTTCCATCAACTCTCACTTTAAGTTCATATTTTCCCTTATCTGGAATTGAATATTCTCCTTTAAAAACACCCTCAGCATAATCCAAATCTACTTCTTTAACTGAGTTATCCTTCATATTTTTTACTATAAGCTTACCCTTCATATTTGTATAAAGTGCTTTATCTGTAATCTTTTGTCCATTGCTTGCAAGATAAGCTTCCACTTTTAACTTATCTCCATTTTTAGGAGAAGAAGGAGTAAATTTTGCTTCCAGCTGTAAATCATAATTAAATATGTAATTTACTTTTATATTACTGCCACTTACACCTTTAACCTTAACTGTCCAATCTCCCTCTGTAGGCTTTATAATTTTAAGCATTGAATACTTTTTAGATGTAGTAAAAACTGCATTAGACGATGGTATACTAACTTCTGTTCCTTTTGGATCTAAAAGTTTTACTTCAACCTTTGAGTCTGAAATCATGGATATATTAGCTTCCATTACATTGGAATTAGGAATTTTAACTTTTAAATCCTGATATTCACCATTAGCTGTAACAGTTCCCCCATCCTGAACCTTTAATTTTGAATTATCAGCATATATATCTGTAAGAATCTTAGGAAGATCTGCTGCTGTACTAGTTATGTAATTTTTACCTTTGGTTTCATTTGACATCTCTTCAAGCTGTGTTTTATCTACGGTGCCATCATAATTAAGTCCTATGGTATAAACAGGATATCCCTTATCCTTACAAGTACTTATTGAACTTTTCAAATCTTTTAGGGAATCCTCTGTTTTTCTTTGAGGATCATTTTTACCATCAGATAATAATATTATTACTGGCTTATGATTTTTATCATGACCACTATTCATTAGATTTACTGCTTCTAAAATACCAGCACCTGTATCAGTTTTTTGTCCAAGAGGAATATTTAAAGCCATGTTTTTTATTCTTTCTTTATCATCATTTGAATTTATAGTATCCAAATTATGTTCTCTAACTACATTATCTGAATAAGCTACAAGTCCAAATTTATTTCCTTGAACCTGTGACATATCTAAAAACATTTTTATAGCTTCTGTCCTTATTTCTTCAGGATCACTTTCTTTCATAGAACCACTAGAATCTAAAACAAATACTACATCTAAATTTGAAGAAGTATTACTACTTTCCGCATTAACTAAAGGAATATTTCCTAATTGAAAAATTACTATAGCAGCTATAATTAAAATGGATTTAATTTTCCTTATCAAAATTGTATACCTCCTATATATATAAAATTCTAATTTATATTTACAAATAATAACTTTATAATAATACCAAATTGCTACATCAAACTTTATTTAAAATCCATTTCACTGGCTCTGCTGCTTTTATGTCATTAGAAATAGAATTTAAATTCTCAGTGAAAAAGAATTCGGAGCTTGAAAAATTATACTGAACCTTTCTTATAAATTTCTCTTCACGTACCAATTTAAGAAAATCTACTGCAGTTCCATTATAATTTATTAAATCCATTTTATTAATTACTACAGCTATTGGCACATTTATTTTCTCATCTGCTTCTATTTCACAAAGCTTTTTCATACTTATTATAAAACGATCCAGCAAATCATTTATATTTATATTTTTACTGCTAAGTTCTTTAAATTCATTCTTAACAAACTCACCTTCTATTACTTCATCTATACATAAAGGATCCACAATAAAAATCAATCCATTTACATACTTATAGTACCTTTGGTTCATTATTCCATTTATGCTATTAAAATTTTCTCCTTTTGCATCATATATATACAATAATTTTTTACTGGAATTTTCTTTAGAACTTATAAAAACATTATAAAGATTTCTATGTTCTTTTAAAGCTTCTAAATTCCGATTTCCTTCATTTATATCATTAAAATTTTCTTTTTCCATTGAATTTAAAAATTCCACATTCCATTTTTTAGAGTTAAGTAATTCATGTATAACACCATAAATAAATGTTGTTTTTCCTGAAGTTTCTCCTCCAACAAGGGCTATACATACTGATGGTATTTCTTTTACTTCAATGTTTTTCAAACATACTGGACACACTGCAGAAAGTCTATGTCTTCCACTTATGTTGGCACTTGCAATTATTTCACCACAACTACATTTTCTTTTTAAAATGCCATAAGGCCCTGGAACTAAGCTTTTATGAACTCTTCCACAGTTTGGGCATAGATAATAAGGTACATTAAACTTACTGTAACAGTATGTGCAAATGGTTCCTGTACTTTCCTTTTTTGACTTTACACTTTCAATAGTTTTTATAATAAAATATAAAGCATAGATAGGAATACTTATAATTGTAATAATGATAAAGTGTATAAAAAAATAATTTATGTTAAAAATATTGCCAAATACATATATAGAAACTAATGCACCTTTAGCTCTTCCTAAACTACAATGATTTTCTTGCTCCGCTTTTTTATATAATAAAATATTTCCTTTATTAACAGCAGCTGCACTATGATAAGCATTTTTTAAATCTTCATATTGTTCGTAAAAAAAGTACTTTTCTTCTGCAGGTTCATCAAACTCTTCTTTAGCTCTTACAGAATAATTATTATAAGCTATATATTTCATACCCTTAAAATAGCTATAACTGGATTTAATAAAGCCTTGAACAATTCCCACAAAAATTCCACCTATAGAAGCAAAAGCTCTAACAACTTTTTCAAGTACTTCACCTATGCCATCCAAAACACCATCTCCTACTTCATAATTTCAAAGAAATTTTTAATTGAATAAATTTTTTATTTTTAAAAGAGGTCCTTTTTCCATATTTACAGCTGTTTTTGTAATATGTCTCCACCTAATCATAATTTCTTCTCTATCCTTGCAGCGCTTAGTTTTTTCAATTACGTACCTGCTGCATGCCTTTATTTTCTTTTCAGAAGCTTCCTTTAGTATATCTATAACTCCATTATTAAAAACTTCCTCTGCAGTTTTTTGCACATTGTACACATTCTTTAATGTAAATATTACAAAATCCAAAAGTATCTTATATGGATTTACATTGAGATTTTTTAATAAATTTTTATATTTTTTTCCTAAAACAATTTCTTTAATTACCTTTATATACTGTTCAAAATAGATTTCTCCATACTCAACACAATATAGAGCTTTTTTAACCTTGCCATGATCTACATCATCCTTGAGATATATACATATATTAGGTAAAAACCATTTCAAATATCTTTTATAGTTGTTCCTACCCATTTCTTTATAATCACATTTAATATTTTTCAACAAATCATCACATTGTCTAAAACCATATTTTTCTAATTCATTTCCAATATATGAAAGTTCTATTATACTGCATGAAGTTTTTATTTTATATTGTTTCTTTACATTGAATAGCTTTTTTAAGATATAATCATCTATTTCCTGATTTTCATTATTAATTTTATTTTCAAACATTAAAATAACTTTTTTTATAAAATCCTTATCCATATATTTCAAAAGTGAATTATCTATTATATAGTTTAAGATAGCTTCATATTCTTCCAATGTTATATCATCACTACACATATCGTCATTTTTGCAGTAATTTAAATATAAACTCAAAGCCTCCTTAAACTTTTCCTTTTTATAATTTTCAAATGTATTAAATACTTCATTGCAGTAATTTATAAAAAACTTTTCCTTAATCAATCTTTTGCTTAATTCAAAAGCATATATACTAAGTAAAAAATCACTTCCACCTGCATCTTTACTTATATAAAAATACATTCTATTTTTCCAGTCTTTTTTCTCTTTTCCTTTATCTACGATAAAACCTATTAAAAGTTCCTTTAAAATATTATCTCTGTCTATACACTTGCAATAAATTGTAAGTACTATCTTAGCAGTGTATTCATAGTCATCTTTAAAAAAATTTAAAACATCTCTTAAATAATCAGGATACTTTCTAAGTATACCTAAACATTTATATAAAAATATGGTTAAGGTTTTGTTTTCTTGTCTTTGAGAATCAAATAATTTGAATAATTGTCCTCCTACAGGATTTCTATTAAAAATCTTTACATCACAAAGCACAGCTTCAAAATAAAATTTTGCATGTCTAGGCTTAGCACCTTCCATATAGGTTATAAGCTCCTTTATCCTAACTTCTTCTAAAGACTTTTTAACAAATTCTTCATCATTTAAGCTTCTTATATTTTTATATAAGTTTAATATTGTATCTATAGATATCTCTTCTGCATCTACAATAAGATAATGTATAGAATTAAAGAAAAATTCATAAGCAATTTTTCTATGTTCTATAAAACCTGTTTCCTTACTCATTTTAAATAAAAATTTTGTTATTATCTCTGTAAGCTCCACATCTACTTCAGTACTTATCTTTTCTAAATTACACTTTAGTTCAGAAAATAACTGTTTATATGCTTCAATAGATTTATAATTAATTGCAAAATTTACTGCTTTTTTTACACTTTCCACATCAGATTTTGCAAGTCCCTTCTTTACCATATTATATAAACAAAGACAATTATCTATATCTTCATCTAATTTGTTGTATTCAAACTGAGTTAAAAAGTCTATAAAAGGTAGGAATATTTCCTTTGAGACTGTAAAACCAATTTCAGCTAATTTTGAAAAATTGCTATTGAATTTCACATTCTTATTCCTATCTTCTAAAAAATTAAAAACATTGTATTTGTATATATTTTGACCAATGTTAAAATTAGATTTACTTCCTATGCCATATACAGCACATAGTAAATAATTAGTATCTTCTGGATTACATGCATAAGTAGTAAAAGTAAATTGCATTGAAAGCTTCTTAGGCAGTGACATTTCCACTGCTCCTATTAAGTAAGGTATACTGCTTGCACTATCACAAAACACTATTTTCTTTCCACTTTTATTAAAATCTACAATGCTCTGCATTAGTTCTCTAAAATTTTTGCTTTTTTTTACAATACCATTTTCTTTAAAAAATTTGCTTATACTGTCAAAATATATTACATTTCCCAAATGAATATGATCCAATTCTGGAAGATAATTTACACTAAGAGCATTTTGTTCTTCTAAAGTTAGAGAATCTCTAAAACTTATAGATTTATATAATTCTATAGGATAAAAGTCACAAGGCTTATCGAATATTAACACATGACAAATATAGTTTCCGTATCTTCCTGAATAATCCCTTCCTATGTACTTTCCTTGTAGAATACAATATTTACCATTTTTTAATATAAAATATGAAAAGGATAAAGGAAATAGCTTTTCTATCTCTTCCTCTGTAGGTTGTGTTGGAAGATTATCTGGTGGTATATACACACAGTAAGTTTCTATTTCTTTTCTTTCTTCTTCAGTAATTCCCTTTGACATGGAATAAGTTTGAAATCCAGCACCAGAAGAAAGTCCTTTTCTGCAGGAAGTATATAAAAGTTGTTGTATTTTCAAAAGCAAATCACTTCCTTTTTTCTCCTTTTATTAATTTATACTTATATAGTAACCATAAAAATGGATCTTCTACTCTATGGGGTCTCAATTTTATAATTTTATTGCTTTCTGGATTACATCCCAGTGCTGTTAAGCCAAAATAAGCATAATCTTTAAAATTAGAACTTAATTGATTAGCAAAATTTTCTCCTCCCCA
Source organism: Clostridium drakei (assembly GCF_000633595.2). GTDB lineage: Bacteria > Bacillota > Clostridia > Clostridiales > Clostridiaceae > Clostridium_AM > Clostridium_AM drakei. The sequence goes on from NZ_JIBU02000074.1 coordinate 21,279, forward strand.
ACTTCTAACTAAAGCCTCCATGGTTCCATTTACATCTTCAAAATCTGCTAAATCAAAATAGCCTTCTTTTACATGTTTTCCAGAATAATTTATACAGCTGGAAGGGTCTATTAAAGATTCTACAGCATCTATTTTAGAAAATGCCACAGCTACAGGTATATCTATCAATTTATCCATTTTAATTCCATTAGCTCTTCTTATAAGATTTCCTGTTCTTGAAAGCAAATCTTCTATTTCCGTATTCTGTTCTGGCAGAGGTGTATCCTTAGGAAGATTTTCTCTTACCTTTTCTAACTGCAGTGGATCAAGTAGGAAGATTATTCCTGAAGAATTATATATATATCTATTTACAGTCTTCATAGTATCTTCAGAATCTAAATCTTCGCCAGCAGTATCAAAGAAGGCAATAGTAACCACATTAGTTTTTTTGTTAGCTTTTAAAAACTTTCCAAAAAAGCCATCTTCTCTAAAACTTAAACTATATATAAGAGGAGTTTTTACAGATGAATCCGTTTTTGCAGAACGAGTTACACTTATCACTTCATTTTTCTTGAAAACAGGATTATAAAAATCATTTCTATATCTTGTTATAGTAGTATCATTCATTGCTTGAAGACTACAATTAAAGGCTGATCCTATCTCATTCATTATTTTATCTATAAGCACTGCAATATAATGACTTTTTCCTGCTTCCTTTGCTCCTATTACTGCAAATATTAAATCATCATAATTACCTATGGTATATGGCAATTCCATATGACAAGTAGGGCATATCTTTGTATTTGTAGTTTCACCGCATTCATTGCAAAACATATGATCTGGCATTTCATTTTTATTATCTTCGCTTCTAAGCTTTAAAGGAAACCCTTCTTTAGCATTTCTGCATTCTTGAAGATCATTTTTGCATATAAACTCCACATCACTTAAATCGTGTTTTGAAAAACAATAGGGACATATATATTGATCCTTCTTTTTAAAATTCAATTTCATTTTACTAATCTCCCTTACTCCTTTTACTACTTAAAATGTAAGTTTTCCTTTGAAGGTGATACTATTCTATACAGTTTGCTATTGCTATCATCCACAAAAAAAAGCTTTACATACATGTTTTTACTTAAATTTTCAATTGGTATATCAAAACTTATTAAATCTTCGCTAGTAACTGAGTCATAATCAATATTTATTATAGGCTCCCCATCTGATTTTTGAATAGGTATATTTCCAAACTTTCCAATCAAAACGAGTTGAGGCAAATCCAGCTTCTTTTCATCTGTACTCAAAAGTAACTCTGCACTTTTAACCTTGCCAAACAAATTCTTTTTTATCTTTATTTCATAAAATATCTCTGAAGGTTCTTTATTTACTACAAGCCTTCTTTGAGCTTTGGAAAACAATGTTTTACCATTATAATTTACCATTACATAAATTGAAAAGTAGTAATTTCCTTCATTCACTTTATTTATTATGTAATTTCCCTTTTCCATATTGTTTTCTCTTGCAACTACAACTTGAAATGCAGCTGAGTCCTTGGGGGACACAGGAAATTTATCCATCCTATAGCATATTAAAATCTTATCTATTTTTTCATTCCATGCCCATTCCAGTGAAAGCTGACCATACTTTACTTCAGCTTTCACAAAAGAAATTTCTGGTATATTATTTTCATCCACTATTTCAATACTTTTCTCTTTACTCTTATCAATAATTTCTTCACATTTTATCTTTTCTTTTAACTCTTCATTTTCATTAGTACTTTCAAATTCAATCTCTTTAAGTTTTTCATCTACATTAATTTCATTATTAACTAATAAATCTGCAGTACTATTTTCTTGTTGTTTTATTGTATTCTTTTCATCATCATTTATATTATTAATTTCAATGTTATCCTCAATTTTCTCATTGATGTTTGCTTTTTCAAATTCCTCTAAATATATATTATTTTTAGTAACTTCACTTATTTTTTTTCTTATATCATACTCAGATAGTGATAAAAATTTACCTTTGAAATTTTCCACTTCATCCTGTGAAATATCATCTTTAATTGAAAGAATTATCTCTATTTCTTCAGATAATTCCTGAAGTTCTTGTTCTTTTCCACCGTCCATAATAATCATCTCCAATTTAAAATGTAATTAAAAATATTTATTTATGTTAAACTCAATACTTTATCCGTTACATTAATTCTTCTAGTGGTTCTTGAACTAATAGGTTCTAAATGCACAAATGCATTTTCTTTTTTATCACATTTCCAATTAAAAACCATACAAGAATCTAATCTAGGCTCATACATATTAACAGCTTCATCCTTTAAAAACATTTTCAAATTGTAAGCTGCATATACAAAAGCAGCCTTTTTCTTATTTGTATCCTTGTATTTTCTCATATTAATTAATCCAGATGACATACCTGCTAAATAAAATGAAGGATTATATAAACTGTTACGGCTATCAGAAACAATCAATTTAACATTTGCTCTAAGCTTAGATATAAGCTGTCTTAAAAGGCTCATTCCCCTCCCTTGAGGAATCTCCACTTCTGTCAATCCTCTACTTAAACTCTCACACACTTTGCTCCAAAGTTCTCTATTACATTCTTTATCGATTTCTAAACAATCTCCTAATGTAATAGATTCTAAATACCTTAAATCGTGAAAAACATTACAATCTTCTAATAAATCACAAAAATCTATTATAATAGGCTTATTTTCAGTTATTATAATATTATCTCCTTGAAAGTCTCCATGAGCTAAAGAAGTTAAACAAGCTACTTTTAATCCATTCCAAATATTTCTGTTATTAAAATAATAATAAGGATTAGGCAATATAGTATCAGTTCCATCTAGCGATATCCATTTGGTACACTTATCAACTCCTATATCTTCAAAAGCTTTAACATATTTATTATCCATATATCTATATGAAAGTTCCTTTTTAACCATATCAACAGGAGATACATATTTTTTTCTATGTTCTCTATTCCAACAAAAAAGAAATTTACTTATTTTTGAAATTATGTTATCCTTTAATTCATCTTCATTAAGCACTTTGTCCAAAAATGTTTCACTTTTATATATGTCATCACCAGCTAAATCATATAAATTAACATATAAAGTAGAATCATCTCTATTCTCTAATTCATAGCTAGTTATAAGTTTAGCAACATATTTCTGCATATTATTTTCTAATGCCATATTATATGCTTTATGAAACACTTCTGCTTCATTGCTGCTGGTTACCTTTAATATTCCAACTCTATTGTCATCTCCGTACTCTACCATGTATACCCCAGCACCAGATCTTCCTCCATTAAATTTTTTAAGTATTTCTAATGGAGCAATTTTATCCTTAATTTTCTCACTTATTTTATTAATTTCATTTAATACATCTGTAATATTCATCCTTAAATCCACCCTATAAATATTTTGTTTACATATTATATTATAATTACTAAGAATAAACAAATTATTAATAAACAATGAACATGCAATTAAAAGATATTTGAACTTAGCTAATTTAAGTCAAATGAATTTTATTATACTATATCACCATTATGTTACATACTTATTACTAAAATCTTAAAAAAATCTTAACTTTATTTAATAATTGCTTAACTCTTATAAAAAAATTACATTACAATATAGAAAACATATAGCTTTTTACGGTTAATTGATTCTCTATAAATAACATTCATACTTTTATGTCCATATATTTATTTTTTTGCAATAACATAATAATTTATATATATTCTTATAATATTATAACTTATATTACATCTTATATAAACACTTGGTTATATTACTTATTAGCTTATTTATGTATATGAAAATAGAGTTATTTTTATATAACTCTATTTTCATATGTATATTAATTTTTTATTTTTCCAATTGTATGTTAAATGCTTTTTTCCACAAAATAATATTTACTATTAATATAATAACGCTAAATACATATACACCATAATTTACTTTTGTATAATTGTAATGTATCAGAGCAAGAATTCCAAGCATTATCATAAGTGGAATTACAATCAAACCTTCGCTTCCTTGTGACACACCAAATCCTTCTGAAAAAGGCAGTGCCTTTTTAGTAACTTTAAAACACACTACTGTAAACAACATTATATTCAAAAATACTAAAATTAAATCTGGAAATATTCTAACTCCAAATATGGTCATAAATATTACAGCTTCAATAAAATATACAGGTAAAAGCAACCTAACAATAAAAGCTTTTAAGGTTCCTTTAAATATACTTGATATATCCTTATTAGGTATAATTTTGTAAATCCAGGCGCCTTTATACTTACCTGAATACTTTATCATCATAACTGCTGTAGGAAGCAATATTGCACAAAAATATATATTTAAATACATTTTACTTGAAACTATACCAGACCATCCTTTGTATTTTAAATCATTTAGCATAAATATAAACGGAAATATCAAAGAAAATCCTAATGATGGATAAACTTTAAGTTTGAATTCTCTTTCATTTTTCATCATATCCGAAGCAAATCTAAAAAATATTCTTTCTTGTTTATTAAAACAAACTATTTTTGATAATATATTTAAAACACTTTTATTTTTTCTTTTAGCCTTATTACTATTATCATTTAATTTTTGTAAGTTTCTTTCAAAGGCAGGTGTCAACTTTACATATATTATTATAGAAATCACAGGAACAGCTATTGCAAGTATTGAAAATATTATAAAATAGATATTATAATTTCTATGCAGCAACATTTCAAAGGGTGCTCCAAACCACATTGGAACTATAAAATACTGCCACCACTTTGGAGTAAATATTACATTTAAATTCACAAAGTTAAACAATCTTCCTATTAACTGATATCCCACTGCTATGGATATGGATAAAATTATTTGAATATAATTTATCATATCTTTTAACTTCTCACCATCAAAAAATTTTAATATAAATAAATATAACAAAGCAGTAATTACCACTATAAATAAATCCATAAGAATTATTTCAAACAAAAATATTAAAAAAAACAAAATTCCATTAGTTATTAATGATGTTATTAATGCAACCCCAGAAATAGAAATGGTAATAAAGAACATATAAATCAGTACATGTATAGTTTTTGCCATACTTAAAGTTTTACTATTCACTGGTTTTGATCCTATAATATTTTTATCCCTAATGTCTAAAAGCACAGAAGAAAAATCAGAAATTAGAGAAGTCATAATCATGAACATTAATATTCCAAAAACAAAACTCATTTGAAACATGAAATTTTTCCCAAAACATACTAAAGGAATTATAAATATTCCAATTAATCCATAGACCCATAGAGATTTTATAAAATTATTTTCATCTTTATTTTCTCTTTTCTTTTTTGAAGAATTACCTATGGCTGTAGGAATTCTTCTTCCATCCATAATAAACTTAACTTGAAGTATTTTTCTCATCACATAATAGTCTACTCCAATTTTTTCAAAGAAACCTTTAAATTTATCTAAAAATTTTAATACTTTAAAATCTTTCATGTTACTACTCTCCTTGAACTATAGATACAAATTTCTTAGCTATTTCCCTATGTTCATTAAATCCTGTAAGTTGATTAAATATTTCTTCTAAAGAACCTTCTTTGCATTTATTCTTTAATTCCTCAAAACTTCCATCAGCAACTATTTGTCCACCATTAATCAATATTATTCTGCTGCTTATCTTTTCAACTACATCCATTATATGAGATGAATAAAATATAGTTTTATTTTGTGATGCTAACTCTGCTAATATTTCCTTTACCACCATAACACTGTTAGCATCTAACCCACTCAAAGGTTCATCTAAAAATAATATATCCGGGTTATGAAGCAAGCTTGATATTATTAATACTTTTTGGCGCATTCCTTTAGAATAAGATGACATTCTAGAATCGTACATTTCCTCTAATGAAAATATTTTCATAAGTTTTCTTCCCTTTTCTTCAACTTCTTCATAATCTAAGCCATATAGTTCTCCTATAAAAGTTAAGTATTCTCTTGCTGTGAGATTGTCATATATTTCTGCAACTTCTGGAACATAACCTATTTTTCTTTTATATTCCACACTTCCATTTGATATATCATATCCTAAAATTTCTATATGTCCTGTATATCCTTCTAAAAGTCCTAACATTATTTTCACAGTTGTACTTTTTCCAGCTCCATTAGGTCCTATATATCCTACAATTTGTCCTTTATATACATCTAAATCTATTCCTCTTAATACTTGTTTTTCTCCATAATTCATTTTTAAGTCTCTTATGGTTATGGCAATTTCATTCATAAAAGCATCCCTAACCTTTCCTTAAATATTAAGTAGATTTTACCATATTATTACCTAGTTAACAATTTATATTTAATATATACAATAATAAACCAAATAACTACAAAAAATTGCTAATACCCTCATATTCTTCAAGTAGAGGATAAGAACTTCTAGATGCCTGAACAAGTTCTTATAAAACTCAGATATAGATAAGTATTACTCACAAGCAAACTCCACCTAAATCTAAGAATCACTTAATATTACAATGTGGATTTTAATTATTTTAATTCAATAGAAAAAAAGGTACAAAGATTTGCATAAATTTAAATCTCTCTACCTTTCTATCCAGCTTTTTATATTCTGTTCAGCATCCATATTGCATAATTCAACACGCCTGCAAATGACACCCAAATTATATATGGTATCATTAAATAAGCAGATACTTTATCAATTCTATAAAATTCAAAAGTTGTCAACAAAATAGCTATCAGTAAAACTAATAATTCAAAAAAAGCTATTCCATAAAGTCTAAATCTAAAAAATATAATTGTCCAAAAGAAATTTAGCATTAATTGAACAACATATAATTCTAATGCTTTTCTAATATTTTCACCCTGTTTTCCTCTTATCCATATCCTATAAGCAGCTATAGCCATAAGAAAAAATAAGATAGTCCATACTATAGGAAATACCCAACTTGGCGGCGAAAATGAAGGTTTATTAAAATTCATATAAGTTTTAGAATTAGACATGCCTAAAATGGCACTAAATATTCCAATCCCCTCTGATATTATAATGCTTATAATAAGACTAACTATACTTTTATCTTCATTTACTTTGAATATATTAAAAATCATAAAACCACTCCTTAAAACAATTATATTATTTTAAAGAATTTTTTATGCATAAGCTAAATTTAATACTAATCTTTTTTATTTAATTAAATAAACTATACCGTTTCCTTAATTTTTAAAAAATTTTCATAACAATAATTTATTATATCACTTCTCTTTATTATCCCTATAAATATTTCATTATCATCTACAACAGGAACAAAATTTTGATTTACAGAAGTATAAAATAAATCTTCTATATTAGAATCGATACGAACAGGTTTATTTATCATCCTTCTTGGTATATCATTTACTTTTATTTTATTTGTGTCTTTAAAATCTAAGTTTTTAGTATTCTTTAATTTCCAAAGCAAATCTCCTTCTGTAAGAGTACCTATATATCTTCCACCATCATCTAAAATCGGAATAGCTGTATACCTATGGTATTCCATTCTCTCAAGAGCTTGTCTCATAGTTGAATTTATATTTTCACAAACTACTTCATTTTTAGGAGTCAAGAAAAACGCTATGTTCATATTACCTCATCTACCTTTCCTTTGTATTTATATGCATTTTAAACTCTAAATGAATAATTTTTTATAAAATCCATCTTTAGGTATTTTTATTACTATACTATATAGTTGCAAATACATTATACTTCTTAATCATAAAAAACTCAATAAACTAATTTTTAATATTTTATTAATCAAATAATATGATTTTTCTAATCACAATTTTTTACTCACAGCATAGTATATACTATAATAATTTTTGAAGGAAGGAATTTGAATGTATCCTTATTATCCTATGTATCCTTACTATCCTATGCCATATCCTTATTTTTTAAGGGATGAAGATGAAGGTTTCAATTCTGAAGAAAATTTTGAAGATGAAGATATAGGTTTTAGAGGTCACCACAGACGCCGCAGATGTTGTTTCCCATATTGGGGATGCTATTCCAGTTGCTGTTTCCCAAATTTTGGATGTTTCCCATTTAATTCTTGTTCTCCTTTTGGCTTCGGATGCGGCTGTGGATGCTAGCCTAAACTTTATTTAAAATTGTCTAGTACTTAACATTATTTTAGCGTAGTCCTATAAAAACTTCGGGTTTTTTCTCCGAAGTTTTTTTATTTGTTATACATTATAATGTTACTTAATTAATAGGTATGATTTATACTAACATTTAATGTTAAGCAAATACGATTAAATAGTGAGGGAGTTCTGCTTTCCCTCACTATAAATTGTACATTTTTAATTATCATTTAGTTCTTAAATTTGTTAAGATTTTAATGATTACATTACACTTTGAAACCACTTTTTATTTAATATCCTCTACATAACAATTAGATACTATTGCATTGCATCCTAATAAAGTCACTTCATAAGCTGCTATAATTACTGACTGTTGTTCTAGATCTATTCCACCTGCTCTTACTATAACTTCTTCTCCTGTTTTTGCTAATTCCATGAAAATTTTTCTTAAATTTGACTCAAAATCAGCACTATTATTTGAATTACAATCAACTGGTTCTTCTAAAAATTTTATTTTAACATTTCCATTATTCTTAATAAAAGAATCTGTTCCACCTAAAACTATAGATGCTATCTTACAAATATCAATTCTATGAGTTATAGTTCCTTCACAATTTTCTAACACAAAAATACTGCTATCTTTTCCTTTTGGAAGCAATTCAACAGGTATTCCTGATGCTGATCCACTATTCTCATAATTTACAGTAATAGTGGATGTTGGATATAGCTTTATTATCTGCTCTAATATATTTCTTATTTGTTTAATGCATGGGCATTCTCCTTTTCTGCCTCTCTTTCCTCTTGGGCCTCTTTCTCCCATACAGCCATGATGTCCTTTCTTTCCTCTTCTACCTCTTTCGCCTCTTTCACCTTGTTCGCCTGGATCTCCTTGCTCTCCTTGTGGACCTTGTATTCCTTC
>NZ_JIBU02000075.1 GCF_000633595.2 Clostridium drakei
GACTTTTATATCTTACCATGTCTGCTTAACCTTGTCAAGAACTTTTTTAAATTCTTTTTTTGTTAAGCTTGCTGCATCACACAGCTTTAACATAATACCATGTTACTTAAGAAGTTGTCAACATATTTTTTTATGTTTGATTTTCTAAGTAACTGCCTACTCTCTCAAGCGACATGTGTTATTGTATCATATTTTTCATATTGTATATATGATATTTTATTACTAAAACCTATTTATATACATTTTACTTCAATTTAAGTATAATTTTCTTACTTATACTCATGTTGATACACAAGGAGGTGTTGCTTTAATTTATTATATATTTATAAGTTTAATATTTGTTTTTTTCACTAAATAAGTTAAAATACTATTTGGAGGTGATTCAAATGCCACAAATAAAGATAAGAGGTATTGATAAAGAAAAAATTTTACCTATAAGTACTAAATTGATTAATGAATTAACAAATGTTATAGGTTGTCCAGAAAATTATTTTACAATAGAGCACATTCCTTCTTTATTTATAAAAAATGGCCTAATAGATAATGGGTATCCTTTTATTGAAGTAGTTTGGTTTGATAGAGGCCAACAAATTCAAGATAAAGTAGCTCAATGCATAACTACTTTTATACATAATATAGGTTATAAAGATGTAGATATATTCTTCACCGTATTTGAAGAAAATAACTATTACGAAAATGGAAAGCATTTTTAGCACTTTGCAAAATTAGCAATACATTTTATGTATAAGGCTTGACTCCAAAAATATATAAACTTGTGGAGTCAAACTTTTATAAATTTAAAATTCTCTAAAAAAATAACTGCACATATCACATTTACACTTAAAGCCAAAATACTCTAGGGATTTTTGAAAAGCAAATAATGTATGACTCACATTGTCTATTCTTGCATTTTCACCCATATGACCTATTCTTATTACCTTTCCCTCTAAATATCCGAATGAACCCGCTATCATCACATCATATTTACCTACCATATAGTTTCTTAGTTTCTTATCATCAATTCCTTCTGGAACTTTGACTACAGTAACTGTGCTAGAATACCCTTCCTCAATATACAACTCTAATCCTGCTTCCCTAATTACATTTCTAGTAGCTATAGCTATTTTTTTATGCCTACATAATATATCTTCATCTTCTAACATGTTATCTATAGCTCTTTTTAATCCAAATATATCACTTATCGGTGGTGTATATGGAAATAACTTATTTTCATAATACTTTTCCCAATTCAATAAATTACAATAAAAAGAAGCTATAGTACTTTTTCTAATTTTCATAGAATTAAAAGCATCATCACTTATACTCAATATAGTAAGCCCTGGTGGAGCAGAAATGCACTTTTGTGAACCACCAATTAGTATATCTATCTTCCAATCATCTGTTCTTACTTCTTCTCCTCCCATAGCAGCTACACTATCTACTACAGTAAGAATCCCTTTCTCTTTTAATAATGGACTTATTAATGATATATTATTTAACACTCCTGAAGGTGTATCACAATGTACAATAGTAGCATATTTAAAATTATTATCAACTTCTAAAAAATTTTTTAATTCTCCTATATCTATTTCCCTTTTTCTACTACCTCTAAAAAATACAACTTCACCACCATATATTTTTACGAAATCACTAAAACCTTCTCCAAATATTCCATTAGCTATTACTAAAACTCTATCTCCTTTTTCTGTTAATGATGCACAAGCTGCTTCTAGTCCTAATATGCCTTCTCCACTTAATATTCTCACATGATTTTTAGTATTTAATAATTTTCCTATTTTTTCACAAGTTTCTTTATAAAAATCATAAAAATTATAATCTAGATCTGGATTGGTACATCTAATACTTCTTGCTAATCTCACATTTTCTCTTACTTCCGTTGGACCTGGCGTCATTACGTGTGGAACATTCATACTTATATCACTCCTACCAAACATGTTTTAAAGATTTTTGTATTATTATATCATTTTCAACTTTTAAGGCAAATGTATGAATACAATTTTGTTCTAAATGTTTTGTTTTGATATATAATAGTTATGTATAATAAAATATATAGTTTATAATAAAATATGTTAAAATAAATTAATGAAGGGAGTCTTTATAAATATGGATAAAATTTTAAAACAAAAAATTAAGCAAATAAGTGAAATTTATACAGAAGAAAAAATTGGAGGTTTCATTTCTGGAGATGGCCCTATTCCTTGTAATATATTATTTGTAGGAGAAGCTCCTGGAAAAACAGAAGTTGAAGAAGGAAAACCCTTTGTAGGAGTTGCAGGAAAAAATTTCGAAAAGCATCTTAACTCCATCGAACTATCTAGAAAAGATGTTCGTATAACAAACACTTGCTTTTTTAGACCTATAAAGATAAAAGAAAGTTCCTCTGGAAGAACAACTATAAGCAATAGACCACCTAAAACTTCCGAAGTAAATCTATTTCGTGAAGTACTAAATGAAGAAATAAAATTAGTTAACCCTAAAATCATTGTAACTTTAGGTAATGTTCCATTAAAAAGATTAACCAATTTTAAATCTATAGGTGAATGTCATGGTGATCTTTACTTTAATAATGAATTAAAAAGATATGTATTCCCAATGTATCATCCTTCTGCACTAACTTATAATAGAAATGAAGAATTTTACTCTATGTATCAAAAAGATTGGACTAAACTAAAAGAAGCTCTAAATAAAATTTAAATTTAGAGCTTTTTTTATACTTGTCTATATATAAAATTTAATAAAAGTATATTCACATTTAACTTGATATTGCTTCTTTTATAATACTGATGGTATTTTCAATATCATTTATAGAAACCATTTCTGAAATTGAATTTTTATATTTGCAAGGTACTGCTATTTCTCCTATCTTTATATCAGGTCTTTCATTATGTATTAAGTCACATTGAGAACCTCCTGGATTCACACTATATTGTACATTTATATTTACCTTATTCGCTGCTTCTTCAAGCATACTTTTTATATACTTATGCATTATAATTGAATTATCCATTAACTTTAACACAGGACCTTTATCCAACTCAATCTTATTTAAGCAATCTATAGCATCTTTTGCACTTACTAAATCTATAATAACACAAAAATCAGGATCTATAAAATAAGCAGCAGATTTTACCCCTCTTCCACCTAATTTTTGTTCACATGAAAAAACAAAATATATTTCTCTATTTGTATTCTTTAATTCTTTTATTAATCTTAATAATATGTAACATCCTATTTTATTATCTAATGATGGACTTACTAAATCATTACTAGGAAACTCCAGATAAGGTCCTACTAAACATGATGTATCTCCTTCTTTGACTTTACTTAGTGTAGTTTTCTTATTTTTTGTCCCTATATCTATAAATATTTCATGATCTTTTAATAAAAGTTTTCCTATAGTTTCATTTTTAAATCTTACAAAACTGTGAGATATATTATTACAATCGAAATTGCCTATTTTCTCTGCTCTTATAAGTCCATTTTCTTCTATATATGAAACCATAAAACCTATGCTATCCATATGTGAACAAATCATAAGTTTCTCTTCGCCATGTCCTAATTTTACAATTATATTTCCTATTTTATCTTCCTTAATCTCGCATTTAATATCTCTCAATTCATTTTTTATAATATCTTTTATTTCATCTTCATTTCCAGTAACACTAAATGTATTTATAAGCTTTATTAAACATTTATCCATTAATTATCCTCCTTAAATTATTACAAATTCAATTTTTATAATTTCCACGGCAATATCATTTTTATTATACTACAATATAAAAAAAGAAACACTCATTAATGAGTGTTTCTTTTGGTGGCTTACCGGGGAATCGAACCCCGGACAACATGATTAAAAGTCATGTGCTCTACCAACTGAGCTAGTAAACCATATAACCTGGCAACGACCTACTCTTCCACAGAGCTTCCCCTGCAGTACCATCGGCACTATAAAGCTTAACCATCGTGTTCGGAATGGGAACGGGT
>NZ_JIBU02000076.1 GCF_000633595.2 Clostridium drakei
CGAGTTTGACAAAGTTCTTAGGTTTTCCAAATCTTCAAGCTTTAGAATAATTAAAACATTTAGCCGTGATGAAACACTTATCATATATCACGGAGTAAAAGTTAAAATCCAAACTTCCACTGCACCTTTGCGTCGTAATATGCTTGTTTTGTAAATCTAAACAATATTCATTATGAAAAATTTAGTTTTCATTTATTAACTTATCCTTTTGTAATATATGATCAATAATCCAGTTAAAAACAAAAGCAAGTAAGTCCTCAAGATACTTTTGTTGATCATTATCTATATTATTAAAATCTACAGAATTTATCTTTTTTATAAAAATATCATGCTCGATTTTTTGGCTTTCATATTGCTTTGAACCTATTTTTAACATATAACCTTCTTCAGCTTTAAAATGGAACTCTGTATATTCACATAATTCTTGAATTATTTCAATAATTTTATCATACTTGTCCACATAAAAATCATTTTTTAATAATTTAACTGCTTTATTGCCTATTTCAAAAAGATGCTTATGTTGCTCATCAATTAATTCTACACCAATAGAATATTTATCTTTCCACTCTAACATTTACCATTCCCCTCCATCATATTAATTATTATGAATTTATATATTCAATTATAACATGTTTTGATAAGACTCCCTATCATTATATAATATTTTCATAATAATATATAACTAAATTTTCACACTATGCTATTATATAAATTAAAATTTTCTGTGTTTAGAAGTAGCATATAAAAAATCACCGTCAAAATTTATTAAATTCTAATAAACTTGACAGTGATTTTCATAACTACTATATCCAAATCTTATATTACAAAAATTTTAAATATAACTCACTTTGTAAAAACTATTTATTTAGCAAGTTCGTATATTGTATGAGCATATATTTTAGCATTCATTATAAGATCATCAATCTCAATATATTCATTAGCTTGATGATCCAAATCTGGTTTTCCTGGGAATATTGGTCCAAACCCAACTATATTAGGAAGTTCCTTAGCATAAGTTCCTCCACCTATTCCATAAGCTTTTCCTTCTTCACCTGTTTGTTCAGTATAAACCTTAAGAAGAGTTTTAACCAAGTCACTATCTTCTGCATAATAAAGAGGATCTTGAGCTTCAACTCTTTCTATTTTAGCACCGCACTGATCAACTTCCTTAGAAAGGGTATTCATAATTTCTTCACCTTTAGCTGTAACAGGATATCTTATATCTATCCACATATCTGCTTTTTCTTCATTAATATCAGCAACTCCAACATTTAATGATAGTTTTCCTGATGGTTTATCTTCACATGCTATTTTAAGTGATGTACCATCTGTTTCTAATCCAACACTTTTGTTAAAGAAATTAACATAATCTGCAAGATCACAGCCATCTTTAAGAATTGTTCCTAAAAACTGGAATGTATGCATTACAGCATTTTTTCCGAGCTCAGGCATACTTCCATGTGCTGATACTCCAAATGTATGAATAACTACATTTCCATTTACAATTTCAGCTTTCATATTATATCCCATTTTATCTGCAAATTCCTTTACTGCTTTAACAATACCTTCTGTATCCTTTGCAGCTATTACAGTTTCACATTTATCTGGAACCATATTAGGTCTTATTCCACCTTTTAATGACTTAATACTAATACCACAATCACAAGAATTTAAATCCTTAACAACATGAATTCTTCTTATACCTTTTTCTGCATTTATAAGTGGATACATAGCATCTGGTGTAAATCCAGCTACTGGAGACTTTTCCTTTTTATTGTACACATGCATTTCAGAACTTCCAGTTTCTTCATTAGTTCCAAAAATAACTCTTACTTTCTTTGAAAGTGGCATATTAAGATCTTTTATAGCCTTTAATCCGAAAAGTGCTGCCATTGTTGGAGCCTTATCATCTAATGTACCTCTTCCAAACATTTTACCATCATGAATTTCTGCTCCATATGGCGGATAAATCCAGTTATCTCCTTCTGGAACAACATCCATATGACCAAGAACAGCTACATAATCATCACCTTCACCATATTCTGCATATCCATAATAACCTTCTTCTTCCTTATATGTATGAAATCCAAGAGAAGCTGAAATTTCAAGTGCCTTGTCAAGTGCTTTTGATACACCTTCACCAAAAGGCATACCTGCTTTTCCTTCTTCTTCAATACTCTTAATTTTTACTACTTCTTGACTTGCTTTAATAAGCTCTTCCTTTAACCCATCAATTTTTTCATTAAGTTTCATATTAATTCCCCCTACTCTTTAATGTTTTTCATAATAGTCGTACTAAATTTTGCAAATACAACTACTTTTTAATGCAAAAGTAATCTATACTTTTCATAAATTAATATTGCATTTAGCATGATTATATTGTATACCGGTTATTATATTTTTTCAATAGTTATGAATTTTTTATTGAATTTATATTTCTATAATGATAATTTTCATTCAATTTTATATCAAAATATTTTACAAAAATTTTATTTTTAAGAAAATATTGCAACATAATGTAAATGATATCAAAGCATGTCATAATTAATATAAAATTAAATTATATTAAATTTATAACTTGTGTAATAATCTACATTATTGTATAATTAGTGTAATAAATTATGAAATTTCATATTATACTTAATTTTTCATATTGTCAATATTATCGGAAAATATTATTTTAAACACAACAATATAGTAATACTAATAATTCTAAATTACATTATTCTTGGAGGTTGATAACTATGGATTCTAAAAATAATTTTAATTTTACTATAAGTTCTCTTATTGATTTAAAATTATTGCAACAATTTCAAGATAACTTTGCAAAAGCAATGGGTATGGCCAGTATTTCCGTAGATAACAAAGAAGGTAATGTTACATCTCCTAGTAATTTTTCAGACTTTTGTATGAAATATACCAGAGGCTCAATAGAAGGCAATAAAAGATGTATAAGCTGTGATATTGAAGGTGGAAGAACAGCTTCAAAAACTAATAAACCTGCTATTTACAGTTGTCATGCTGGTTTAGTGG
Source organism: Clostridium drakei (assembly GCF_000633595.2). Classification (GTDB taxonomy): domain Bacteria; phylum Bacillota; class Clostridia; order Clostridiales; family Clostridiaceae; genus Clostridium_AM; species Clostridium_AM drakei. Next base: position 3,034 of record NZ_JIBU02000076.1, read on the forward strand.
ATTTTGCAGCCCCTATTGTTGTGGATGGTATTCAAATAGGTTCTATAGTAGGTGGACAAGTATTGGATGCTCCTCCTGATGAAGAAAAATTTAAAAAAATAGCTAAAGAAATAGGTGTTAATGAAGATGAATACATAAATGCACTAAGAAAAATTCCAATTGTACCAAGGGATAAAATAGAATCTGCAGCTAACTTAATTTTTATATTCGCCAACGCTCTATCAAAAATGGGTTATGATAAAAAAATAAATATCATGAATTCAGATAAGTTTAAAAATATAGCTAAAGACTTAATAAATAACATAGAAGCATTATCTGGTGGAATTCATAATTTATCATCACAAGTGAATTCTCTTGTAGAAACCTCTGGTTCCTTGCTTGAATCCTCTTCTAAATCAAAGGAGAAAGTTAATGAAACTGATGATATTTTGAGCTTTATAAGAACTGTAGCAAATCAAACAAATTTACTTGGTTTAAATGCTGCCATAGAAGCAGCAAGAGCAGGTGAACAAGGTAAAGGCTTTTCTGTAGTTGCTAACGAAGTAAGAAAATTAGCTTCGGTAAGTGTAGATTCTGCAAAAAAAATAGAAGTTATACTAAATAGTATAAGAAGTGGAATGGAATCAGTAGAAAATGGTGTCAATAAAACTGGTGTAGTAATAGAAAATCATAAACAATATATAGAGGATATTATGAAAAAAATAGATGCATCTTTAGAACTAGCTGAATCTTTAAATTCAAGTATATAATTTATTTATTAAAAAAAGAGCTTATCAAAGTACAAATGTATACTATGATAAGTTCTTCTTAATATGTCTAAATCTATAAATTTACTTTTAAATACATTGTATAAAACATTCATTAATATTGTCATTATAAACTTCAAAAATGCACAGCAAATTAGCTTTTGCTGTGCATTTTTATATGACAACTAATATTTTAATACTTGCCAAACTCCTTATCACTAAGTGCAATTTTAGGTTTATTTGATGCAATAGCTGCTTCTTTAAAAGATAAATTCATTTGTCGATTATTCATATTTCTATTTTTATGTGAATTTATTTCATTTTTAACCAAATTCATATTCACATTTCTAAGTTTGAATTTAGAAACCATATCTTTAAGAATTTCCGATTGACTTGAAAGCTCTTCACTTGCTGCTGCACTTTCTTCTGCTGTTGCTGAATTTGTCTGAACCACTTGTGACACTTGTTCAAGGCCTAAATTTATCTGAGAAATTCCAGTATCCTGCTCATTAGAAGATGCTGCTATTTCTGCTATGAGAGTAGTTACCTTTGATACACCATCTACTATTTCATACAAAGCTTTTGCTGTATCATTGGCAATTTCAGTTCCCTTTTCAGCCTTATCTATTGAACCTTCAATAAGTGCTGTAGTTTCTTTAGCTGCATTGGCACTTCTTGCTGCAAGATTTCTTACTTCTTCGGCAACTACAGCAAAGCCTTTACCATGTTGACCTGCTCTTGCCGCTTCCACTGCTGCGTTAAGTGCTAATATATTAGTTTGAAAAGCTATTTCATCTATTACCTTTATTATTTTTGAAATATTAGCTGAAGATTCATTTATCTCTGCCATAGATTTAAGCATTTCAGCCATTGCTATATTACCTTGTTCTGCATTCTCTTTTACCTTTAGAGATAATTCATTTGCTTCATTTGCATTAGCTGCATTTTCTTTTGTTTGTGATGCAATTTCAGTTATAGAAGAAGTTAGCTCCTCAATGGCACTGGCTTGTTCTGTAGCTCCTTGTGATAATGCTTGGCTACCATCTGAAACCTGACTAGAACCTGTAGATACCTGCTCTGCAGCAGTATTCATTTCACCAATTATATCATTTAAGGAATCTAATATTCTATTTAGCGAATTGGAAATACTTATATAATCTCCTTTAAATTCTTTTACATGTTCAATAGCAAGATTACCATCAGATATTTCTCCTATAATGCCTGATATTTCTTGAATGACATGCCTCAAATCTCCAGCTGTACTATTTACAGATTGTGCTAATACCAAAAATTCTCCTTTATACTCTCCATTAACAGAAACATCCAAACTCCCCTTTGAAATTTCACTCATAACATTAGTAACTTCTTTAATAGGTTTCACTACAGCTTCAACTAAATGGTTTATACCCTCTACTATTTTTTTAAAATCTCCTCCATGTTTTTCAGCATCTGCCCTAGTATTCAATTTACCTTCAAGAGCTGCATCAGATAACATTGAAGCATCTGATATAAGTTCATCTACTGCACTCTTAACATCTTTTAAGCTATTATTTATTCCTTCAAACTGTTTATTAACCTCTACAGTATACTTATCTGCTTCTTCAATATTAAGATCAAATTCAGTGTTTCCTTGTGATAACAATTTTAAGTTTCCTTCAAGTCTATTGACTTCATTTTTTGTATAATTACTAACTCTTATAATAGGTGTTAAATCCGTTACAACTTCAACAAATCCAACATTCTCACCTTTTTTATTTTTTAAGTATGAAGTATCTTGTTTATTATTCATACCGCACCAATCAAAGAAACTTTCCGAATTTCCTCTAAGTAATTGCTTTATTCCACATTTTTCAGTATTACAAATATTAGCACCTGCATGACTACATGCTAATCCATAACCAGATTCACGATCTCTAACAACTCCTTGTTCAATCATAAGATTTTCAAAAGCCTTATTCATGTATGTCCATTTCATATCATTATCTGTTACATGAGTTGGGAAAGGAATAGCATCTATAATAGCTTCATACCATACAACTTTATCAACTACTGTATCTAAGGTTCCATTTATACCATCTATAACTTTTTTAAAATCTCCCTGATGTTTCACTGCTTCTGCTCTTGTTTCAAATCTACCCTCTACAGCCTCTTCTGACAACATATTTACATCTTTTAATAATAAAGTTAAATTATCTATACAGTTATTTAAACTATTCTTTATTTCATTAAAATCTCCAGAATAATCATCTGTTATCTTGGATGGTATATCTCCTTTACCTATTCTATCTACATAGGTTGCTGCAACATTTAATGGTCCTATTACTGAATCAAGAGTAGCATTTACTCCTTCTACTATCCTTTTAAAATCTCCATGATGTTTTTCAGCATCTGCTCTAGTATTTAATTTACCTTGAAGAGCTGCCTCAGATAATATTGATGCATCACATACAAGTCCATCAACTGCATTTTTAACATCTTTTAAACTATTATTTATTCCTTCAAACTGTTTATTAACTTCTACAGTATATTTATCTGCTTCTTTGATGTTAAAATCAAAATTAGTATTTCCCTTTGACAACAGTTTTAAATTTTCTTCAAGCCTCTTAACTTCATTTCTTGTATAATCAGACACTCTAATAATAGGTGTCAAATCTGTTACAACTTCAACATATCCAACATTTTCACCTTTTTTATTTTTTAGGTATGAAGTATCTTGCTTATTATTCATACCACACCAATCAAAGAAACTTTCTGATTTACCTCTAAGCAGCTGCTTTATTCCACAATTTTCGGTATTGCAAATATTAGCACCCGCATGATTACATGCTAGCCCATATCCAGATTTACGTTCCCTAACAACTCCTTGCTCAATCATAAGCTTTTCAAAAGCCTTATTCATATATGTCCATTTCATATCATTATCTGTTACATGAACTGGGAAAGGAATAGCATCTATAATAGCCTCATACCATACAACCTTATCGACTACTGTATCTAAGGTTCCATTTACTCCTTCTATAACTTTTTTATACTCTCCTTGATGTTTAGATTCATTTACCCTTACCTCAAACTTACCTTCCAAAGAAGCCTGAGATAGCATATTTATATCTTCTACTAAAGATTTTATAGATTCTACAGTTTTCTTTAAGGCTGGAGCTATTTCATCCTTCTTATTTTTTTCAGTTATATCCATATTCATATCTCCTTGGGAGATACTATTCATTACTCCAATAACCTTTGTTTGCAATTCATCCGCAAAATTATCCATTGCTTTAGATATTTGTCCTATTTCATCATTAGAATCTATTTTTACTCTTTCATTAAGATGTCCTTGATCCATTTCTTGAATTACATATAATATTTTTTTAAGTGGGATTGAAATTGATCTTGAAATGAAAAATCCAATTAGAATGGATATTATGATAACAAAGATAATCATTGTAATTACAGATTGGTTAACATCAACAGTACCATGGTTTGAAAAAAGACTTAACTGATTAATAACATAAATTCCACTTATCGCATACATTAATGCTACTGCTATAAAACCAAACATCAATTTTACACTAATTTTTAAATCCGAAAACCATTTCATTATTATACCTCCCTAACTTTTGCAAAATGTAATTTTATACTGTATTTTCAAGTGGTATATTTATGATTTATTAAGTATTTACCATTGTTAACACTTCCCATCTTTAACTATTAAAAATCTTTTATGGAATTCCTAGAGTATAATCATGCTAAAACTATATAGCCTTAACTGACTTACTCAAAATTAAAAATTAATATTTTATGCTTAACTGATGTGCTAAGCACTGATATGCATATTCAAAGATTATGTTAAATTTGAAATGATTTAAATAGCAAAATTGTATCGGTTTTTCCACTACTTATTACTATTTACTTAATATAGTATTTTTTCGACCCATTTTTCATTTACTTAATAATTATTTTCAAAATATTATTACAAATCTTAAAATTAACAATTTAGTGTTTTTAAATATTATAATATTCTCAATCATGATTATATAAGATAATATAATACTATATAGACATATTGCAAATCATTTTTAGAAGACAAAGAGCAATTTGTCTTCTAAAAAATATATTACAATTTGCTTACTACATTAAGTTAAAATTTTGAATTTGAACAATCATATCTATCAGCAACCAATTTAAATTTTATTTAAATGATTTTCCTAATACTTTTTCAATAAATACATTTACAAGCTCTGGATCAAATTGAGTTCCTGCATTAGATCTTAATTCATCTATAGTAGCTTCCTCTGATAAAGGCTTTCTATAAGCTCTTTCGCTTATCATTGCATCATAAGAATCAGCTATAGCTATGATTCTTGATTGAAGAGGTATTGCTTCTTTCATTATGCCTTTAGGATAACCTCCTCCATCCCATCTTTCATGATGGTACAATACATATTCAGCCATTTCCGACATATGATTTACCGTACTTAATATTCTATATCCTACTTCTGAATGTTTTTTTACTTGTTCCCATTCTTCATCTGTAAGTTTTCCTTTTTTATTCAAAATACATTCACCTATTGCTATTTTACCTATATCATGAAGTAATCCAGCTGTTTTAAGTTCTTCTATATCTACTTTAGACATACCTATAGCTTCTCCAAGCTGCTTACATAGTTCTGAAACTCTATATGAATGTTCTTGTTCTGTCTTATTTTTTTCATGCAAGGTACTAATTATAGTATTTATTGTCTTACTTCTCATGCTTGGGCTTTCAAAAAGCTTTTTCTTATACATACTATCTTCTGCAATTTTAAGTATTTCATCAATACTCTCTTTAGTACTTTTTCTAGTTGCATATCCAAAAGAAATGGATATATCAACTGATTCTACCTTTTCTTTTAATGCCATATCATTAATACCATTAATAATGTTTTCTGCTTCATGCATTTCAGTATTTGGCATTAAAATAACAAACTCATCTCCACCTAATCTAATAGCAACATCTTTATCTCTGCATCCCTTTTTCATTATTTCTGCTACTTTCTTTATGAGCTTATCTCCTACAGCATGCCCAAAAGAATCATTTACAAGCTTTAATCCATTCATATCTGCCATAGCAATAGACAATGGAATACTACTTTCATTATTTATTCGATTTAATTCTTCATCAAAATATCTCCTATTATATAAACCTGTCAATTGATCATGATAACTTAAATAGATAATGTCTTCTTCTGATTTCTTACGCTTAGTAATATCCATAAAGGTTATTACTGCACCAATAATTTTACCATTGGAATATTGTGGATAGGAATAATATTCCACAGGAAAGCTCGTTCCATTTGATCTCCAAAATACTTCATCATCTACATGTATACACTCACCTTTATTAAATTCATTAAAGACTTTACACTCATCAACATTAGAAATTGTCTCATCTAAATTTTTAGCACGAAGTAACAAGTGCATATTTTTCCCAATTAATTTCTCTTCATTTTCATATCCAAGTATTCTTAAACAACTAGCATTACAAAAAGTACAATTTCCATTTATATCAATACCATATATAGCTTCAGCAGTAGAATTCAAAAGAAGACGTATGCTTCTTTCCTTATCCTTCAATATAATATTTGTCTTTTCTAATTCTATTGTTCTTTCTTCCACCTTTTCTTCAAGTTTGTTTATAAGCATATATAATTGTTCTGCCATATTATTAAATGAACTTGATAATCTTCCAATTTCATCATTTTTGTAAACCTTCGCCCTATAAGAAAAATCCCCCTTTGAAAATTTTTCTGTGGCATCTATTAAATTATAAATTGGTTTAAGTACATTTCCTGTACTTTTAATATATATTAATATTGATAAAACAAGTATAATAATTGACAATAGCACAAAGGCATTAATATTTTTTGACATTACAGCTGTAAATTGACTTTCAGGAATAGAGGTTATAATTATCCAATCTATACCTTCTTTCTTATAATCAGTAAATGTAACATGAAATTTATCATTTTTAGTATTTATTAAAAAATAATTTTTTAAATTCTTTTTATAATTTGCATATGATTCCGTTATTGGCTTGTTATCAATTTCTTCAATATTTATTCTTTTTGTTTTGTTATTTCCCAAATTTTTGAAATTAGGTTGTTTAAGTGAATTTGCAACTAATTGCCCAGTGCTTCTTTCCAAAATGTAAATATCTGCATTTTTATTTTTCGCAATTTCTCTCAAATGATTATTTATTCCTGAAAAAATAATGTGTGTTCCTAGAACTCCTTGTAAAATACCATTTTTATTGTAGATAGGATATGCTGCCGAAATAGCTAAATCATCCATTACAAAATGCTTATAAATTGGTGAAAATACTGGTTTTTGTTTTTCTTTTGCAGATTTATACCAATCTCTTGTACGAGGATCAAATTTTTCAGTTTCATCTACTAACTTTCCCGAAGTTAAGTCATTTGTAACAGAATAATATCGTGATTTACCATTCGTTTCAGAATTGTTTTCAATGATCTCAATTTCATTTTTAATATTTCTTCGTGCTCCATAGTATTCTCCATCTTCCATACCATAGCTAAAACTATACACTTGATTATTACTTGACTTAATTACTCCTGAAAAATACTTTTCACGTTCTTTCTTATCTTTCAGATTTACTATCTCGCTTTGAATTAAATTATGATTTGTTTCATTAATATATAATGGATTGTTTATAAAATTTTCTACATTATTTAATATATCTTTATTTGTATCATTATTAATTTTGGTAAGAATATTTTCTTTAGCCGATTTCCAACTGAAAAAACCAAAATAAGCTATTAAACTAAAGATAATTATTATGAGTATGATAAATGAAAGATTAATAGCAAATCTTATTGAATATTTCTTCTTTTTCATCTTACCACCACCTTACATAGTAATGAAATTATTATACTTTATTTTTATATAATGTGAGATAATCATAATAAAAATCCATTCATGCAAGAATTTTTTTCAAAACATTTGTAATTTCATATATTTTCTAACTTGTTTATATTATATAACTTATACTTACAAATATCTATTTAAAATTTGAATAATAATCATAATACGACACAATTTTTCATAGGACAATTAACAATTAAAAGAGGACAATGAAGGATGTTTTCTCCTTACTTGAAAAAACATCCTTCATTGTCCTCTGAAAAAGTTGTGCAGCATTTTGTTTATTATATTAACTTAAAATTTTGTATATGCTAAAATTGAATGATTAGTAATTATATTTACATACTTGAAATAATAAATGTTACTTTCCCACTAACATCAAAATTATCATAAGCAAATGGCAATATAAAATTATCACCTTTTTGTATTTTTTCATTATCTAAAGATCCACTTCCATCTAATACAGTAACTAATGCAAATTTACTTTTATATTCTAAATGTGCAACTTCATTTACTTGAATTTTTACAGTTTTAAAATATTTTGAATTTACATATTCAGTTTTTATATATCCGCTCTTTTCTTCAACTAATGGAACTATACTGTCCTTACATTCATCAGGTACCTTTATTACATCTATAGCTTTTTGTACATGAAGCTGTCTCTTTTCACCAGTCTTCTTATCTACTCTATCATAATCATAAACACGATAAGTTACATCTGAAGATTGTTGTATTTCATATATCAATGTATTTTTACATATTGCATGAACTGTGCCTGAAGGTATATAGAAAAAGTCTCCACTTTTTATTTTGCGAAAGTTTAGTAATTCTTTCCATTCTTCATTGTGAACATACTCAATTAATTGTTCTTTTGTTTTTGCATTATGTCCATATTCTAATAAAGTATCTTCATTACAATCTATAACATACCATGCTTCCGTTTTTCCCATCTCTCCATTTTCCTCGGAATTTGCATATTCATCATCTGGATGTACCTGTATTGATAAATCATTAGAGGCATCTATTAACTTTACTAAAAGAGGAAATTCTTTATCCTTAATATCACCAAAATACTCTCTATGATTTTCATATAGCCATGATAAAGTCTTTCCTTTAAACTCACCATTTTTTATAGTACAATCACCATTCTTATGGCCTGAAATAGCCCAACATTCTCCTGTTTGATCTGTTGGTATATCATATCCAAAGTATTCTTTTAGCCTCGTACCTCCCCAAACTCTCTCTTTAAAAATAGGATTTAATTTTATAATTTTTCTCACCTTTGTATCCTCCTAACTTATAATGTCAAAATTCAGTTCAAAACACTTGTAAAAACATTGTAATTGCACATTTCATGCCCTATAAACATTATACAATTTATATTTGGAAATATCTATTTAAAATATAAGTATTAAAAATAATAGACTATCTTATATTTATATCAAATTGATACTTTATTCTTTAACTTTTTGATTTTTTTATCTCTATACATAAGTTTATCTACATGACTAATATACTCATCAGCAGTCATATATTTATTAAAGTCATAAAGTTCATAACCACAGCTTAAATTCAATTTATATTTCAACCCTGAATTTTTATTATACTCAGCTAAAGAATCATAAATTTTATTAATTATTTCCTCTACCTGTTGTTCACTATCCACATTAAGAAATAAAACAAATTCATCCCCACCATATCTAGTAATAAAATCTTCTCTCTTCAATATATCTTTAATTATATGAACTACATTTATTAAAGCGTTATCTCCTTCATTATGTCCAAAAGTATCATTTATCTTTTTAAAATCATTAAGATCTATAAATGCTATTGAAAAATTTTTCGGTTTTTTTTGCTTAATTCTATAGTTTAAATAATTATAAAATTTATCACGTGTCCATGCCCCAGTTAAATGATCAATATGTATCATTTGCTGTTGTATATACAAATAAAGAATAATTAAAGAAAAAGCAATTGAGCTCCACATAAGCAATGGTCCATAAATCATTATTTGGATAAGGCTTGCTATTGATGGAAATACTCCAAATAGAAGTAAAGGTAAGAACTCTATTTTAGTGAGTTTATTTCTATTAGTATAAATAATTATAAAGCCACATAACAAATAGAAATATGATATAGCAGAAGGAACAAAAAACAAAAAACCTCTTTGATATACATTAAATTTATTAATATAAAATTCCAATTTAAAAAATGGACTTAAAATTGCTAAAAGAATATTTAAACCTATAGGTGATAAAAAGATTATGTTATTTTTCCATTTGTAGTTCTTGTTTTTATTTACCCACAAATTAGCAAAAACATACCACATATATGTAACTATAGGTCCTAATATATATAAAAAAATATGTAACATGGCACTTATGGGTATTAACCATGTATAGGGCTGTTTATTTATTATACATGTTGATGTTTCAATAAATAATTGTACAGTATTTATTATAAAAATAATAACAAAAATTCTATTTTTTATCTCTTTTTTATCAAGAGAATTTGTTATATTTCTTAAAAATATAATAGATACAACAATTGCAATAATATTGTTATCTATTCTTAAAAATAAATTCAATATAATTCCACTCCAATCAAAGCATCCTTAGACTCAGAAAAAATTTACTTAGAAGGAATACTTCTTTCCAAAGCAGAATTTTTATAAAATGTCATTTAAAGAATTTATCCTCTGAGTCTTAAAAGGCCTTATCCAATATACATACCAGCTATTATATAACAGTTCAAAAACCCTAAACCTCAAGATTCTTACTATTTCACCTAAATATTGTAGCAATCCTACAAATGATAATCATAAGATAAAATTACACATTATTGTATTCAATGATATAGTATATATGTCTTATTTTATCATGTTTTTTTAACATTTCAATGTATCATTTTAAAGGAAAATAATTCCATGGTTAATTTTGGATTAATCATTAATAATATTCATAGTTGAACGATAAAATAAATAATAGTAAAAAACAAAGGGGGAATATGTTAATATGGATATTACAGGAGTTAAAAGTATTAACACATCAATTTACACTTCTAAAGATGATACTAAGAAATCAGACAATAAATCCAGTGATGCTGAAAAAACTAAAGATAAGACTCAAAATTTAGAAACAGATAAATTTGTTAAATCCACAGAAAACACTACAAAACCTTCTACTTATAAGCCCGTAAAAAATAAACTTTCCACAGATGAAATTGCAGCTCTAAAAGAAAATGAGCAAAATTCTAAAGCAGAGCTTATAAAAAAATTTATAAATGACACAATATCTAATCAAAATAAACTTCTTGGAAAATCTACCGAAAGTGGAATTCCTGGAATGTCAAAATCAACTTCAGACTTGCTTACTAAAATATTCGGTTCTCTAGAAAATGCATACCCACCACTAGCAACAACTCCAGAAGGTGCTCAAAAAGCAATATCAGAAGGAGGTGCATATTCTGTAAATGCAGTAGCAGATCATATTATGACTATGGCAAAAGCTCTAGCAGGAGATGACCCTAATAAACTTCAGCAAATGAGAGATGCAGTAGAAAAAGGCTTTAAAGAAGCTGGCTTTGATTTTAAAAAAGCAACAAATAGTGATTTACCTCAAATTTGTCAGGATACCTGCAAAGAAGTCATGAGAAGATTTGACGAATTGCAGAGCAAAGTTAATAGTAATAATGATACTACTAAATCTGATACTAAGGATAGTAAAGATTCCAAATAGACATGATTCTAAAATGCTCATATAATATTTAAACTCTTGTCTTTAATACTTAACATAAGTATATTACGACGCAAAGGTGCAGTGGAAGTTTGGATTTTAACTTTTACTCCGTGATATATGATAAGTGTTTCATCACGGCTAAATGTTTTAATTATTCTAAAGCTTGAAGATTTGGAAAACCTAAGAACTTTGTCAAACTCG
>NZ_JIBU02000077.1 GCF_000633595.2 Clostridium drakei
AAATTGAGAGTTTGATCCTGGCTCAGGACGAACGCTGGCGGCGTGCTTAACACATGCAAGTCGAGCGATGAAATCCCTTCGGGGATGGATTAGCGGCGGACGGGTGAGTAACACGTGGGCAACCTGCCTCAAAGTGGGGGATAGCCTTCCGAAAGGGAGATTAATACCGCATAACATTAGTAATTCACATGAAATACTAATTAAAGGAGTAATCCGCTTTGAGATGGGCCCGCGGCGCATTAGCTAGTTGGTGAGGTAACGGCTCACCAAGGCCACGATGCGTAGCCGACCTGAGAGGGTGATCGGCCACATTGGAACTGAGACACGGTCCAGACTCCTACGGGAGGCAGCAGTGGGGAATATTGCACAATGGGCGAAAGCCTGATGCAGCAACGCCGCGTGAGTGATGAAGGCCTTCGGGTTGTAAAGCTCTGTCTTTGGGGACGATAATGACGGTACCCAAGGAGGAAGCCACGGCTAACTACGTGCCAGCAGCCGCGGTAATACGTAGGTGGCGAGCGTTGTCCGGATTTACTGGGCGTAAAGGATGCGTAGGCGGATGTTTAAGTCAGATGTGAAAATCCCGAGCTTAACTTGGGAACTGCATTTGAAACTGGATATCTAGAGTGCGGGAGAGGAGAATGGAATTCCTAGTGTAGCGGTGAAATGCGTAGAGATTAGGAAGAACACCAGTGGCGAAGGCGATTCTCTGGACCGTAACTGACGCTGAGGCATGAAAGCGTGGGTAGCAAACAGGATTAGATACCCTGGTAGTCCACGCCGTAAACGATGAATACTAGGTGTAGGAGGTATCGACTCCTTCTGTGCCGCAGCTAACGCAATAAGTATTCCGCCTGGGAAGTACGATCGCAAGATTAAAACTCAAAGGAATTGACGGGGGCCCGCACAAGCAGCGGAGCATGTGGTTTAATTCGAAGCAACGCGAAGAACCTTACCTAGACTTGACATCCCCTGAATTACCTGTAATGAGGGAAGCCCTTCGGGGCAGGGAGACAGGTGGTGCATGGTTGTCGTCAGCTCGTGTCGTGAGATGTTAGGTTAAGTCCTGCAACGAGCGCAACCCTTATCATTAGTTGCTACCATTAAGTTGAGCACTCTAGTGAGACTGCCCGGGTTAACCGGGAGGAAGGTGGGGATGACGTCAAATCATCATGCCCCTTATGTCTAGGGCTACACACGTGCTACAATGGTGAGTACAGAAAGATGCAAGACCGTGAGGTGGAGCAAAACTTTTAAAACTCATCTCAGTTCGGATTGTAGGCTGAAACTCGCCTACATGAAGCTGGAGTTGCTAGTAATCGCGAATCAGCATGTCGCGGTGAATACGTTCCCGGGCCTTGTACACACCGCCCGTCACACCATGAGAGCTGGCAACACCCGAAGTCCGTGAGGTAACCTTAAGGAGCCAGCGGCCGAAGGTGGGGTTAGTAATTGGGGTGAAGTCGTAACAAGGTAGCCGTAGGAGAACCTGCGGCTGGATCACCTCCTTTCTAAGGA
>NZ_JIBU02000078.1 GCF_000633595.2 Clostridium drakei
AGGACCTACTGGTGTAATTGGTACAACTGGAGTCTCAGGACCGACTGGTCCAACTGGAGTCACAGGACTGACTGGTCCAACTGGAGTTATAGGACCTACTGGTGTAATTGGTACAACTGGAGTTACAGGACCTACTGGTGTAATTGGTCCAACCGGTCCAGCTGGAGGAGCTACAGGACTTACTGGTCCAACTGGTCAAGCTGGAGTTACAGGACCTACTGGTGCAATTGGTGCAACTGGAGCTACTGGCGCAACTGGTGAAATTGGTCCAACCGGTCCAGCTGGAGGACCTACTGGTGCAATTGGTCCAACTGGTCCAGCTGGAGCTACAGGAGCTACTGGTGCAATTGGTCCAGCTGGAGGAGTATTAAGCTCTGCAGATTTTTTTGCATTGATGCCTCCTAATAATGCAGCAACTGTTGCTCCTGGTACAGACGTAAGCTTTCCACAAAATGGACCTACTATTGGAGCTACTATTGTCCGTACTGGCCCCAGCACATTTAACTTGTCTGCAATTGGCATTTATCAGGTCTTGTTTCAGGTAAGCGTTAGCGAAGCAGGCCAACTGATTTTAACTCTCGATTCGGGAGGAGGAGCCGTTGAACAACCCTATACTGTGGTCGGAAGAGCAACTGGTACTTCTCAGATAGTAGGAATGGCCCTTGTGCAAACGACAGTTGTCAATTCAATACTGACTGTACGAAATCCTACTAGCGAATCCACATCGCTAACCATAACTACTATCGCTGGAGGAACAGAGCCTGTTTCAGCACACCTTGTTATCACGCAATTTGCATAGAGAAAAAGAATGTTATGCTACAGTAAATATCAACGCATCGGCCTACCACAGCCCGTTTTTGTCAGCTCGTCCATGAAAAATCATTGTGAAATACACGACTATTCCAGATTAGCCACGTTTCTGGCACAAAAAAACTTGAGGTGTATAAAGTTCAACCTATACACCTCTCTTCATATTGAAGATAAAATTACAGGTGTTAAAATTAATGCATTATTTAATGATTAATATCCAGAAAGGGTAAAGCAAAAGGAAAAGCTAGTGACAGAAGATGTAATAAAGGAGCATTTAAGGCCAGCTTACCCCCTTTATATTGGACAAAATCTATTAAATTCTAAGTTTTTCTTAAATTTATATTTTTATAAGAAATTTTTCTACCTGGTTTAGTTTTTATTTGAAAGGCACTTAATAGCATACTGTATAATTCATTTTTAACATAATCTTTTCGACTCACTCTACATTTATTTACTGTGATATAATATAATAAAAACTTTGTAACAATTTTAAAATATTGCGGCACAACTTTTTAGTTCTTAACTTGCGAAGCTTTGCTTCGCATTATGCTTATACTATAAATAAAAGGAGCAAAAACTCATGATAAAAACTTATGCCAAGGTCATAGTAAAGGGTTCGCCTTTATCTAAATCAAACTTTAAATTATTTAATGTCAATGGTAGAGCCATTCTGCCTCATAATTCAGGAAAATATCACGATAGGTATGCTCTTTATGAAGAAGAAATAGCTTATGAAGCCAGATGCCAAAATCCTGGAGTAGTACTAGGCGAAGCTTTAATAGCTGTACTTAACGTATATTATAAGAGTAAAAAAAGGCATCCAGATACCAATAATATTACTAAAAGCATATTTGATGGTATTGAAAAGAGCGGTCTCATAATTAATGATGCTCAGGTAAGGAGACTTATAATAGAAGAATTTTATGACGAAATAAATCCTAGATTTGAACTGGAACTCTTTGGTGAAAGCACTTATTTTATTGATTATAAAATCTTGAAGAAAGAAATTGTTGAGGAACCAATACAGTATTCTCCTCCTCCAAACAAATCAAAATCGCCTAAAATACATAATTCTAAGTCTTGTGCAAGCTTACACCAAAATGATAAATTACATTGTGAAATATGTGGAAAAAAAATAAAAAAGGAAAATTCAATCTCTGCAAACAATGGAAAAACAATCATTTGTAAAGAGTGCTTGACAAAGCTATTTTAAGCTAAAGGAATATTAACTAGTCCTTTAGCTTTTATCCTTAAAAAATCCATCAATTATTTTCTCAGCCATTCTTTTCTCAATACTAGCTTTAAGTATAAGCTTAATTACAATTATAATTAACTTACTTGTATCATCTTTATTCTCATCATTATGTTGACAATCTAAGCTTTTTTCAAAAGCTAACTTAAAATCTTCTGTCTCTTTTTTTTCTATAGCCAAAAAATTATCATAAATATCTTTTAAATCCAATTTACTATTTTCTGGTTTATTTATATCTTCAACTATAGGAGCAAATAGTTCTTGTATATCATTTATAGATAAAATCTGCTTTAAATAATATGTAAGTATGATCAACACCATATGCTGCCTAGAGTACTTTTTCTTTTTGGGAGGCATTAAAATTCCAGCCTTGGTGTAGTTGTTTATCATAGTTTTAGTAATCGTTGTATCTTCTTCATTTCTTTTTAAACGAGAAAACTTGTCATCAATAAAAGTAGTTACTTGATCCATATATAAATCTATATCAGGTATACCGGAAAATTCTAACTGCTCAAAAGAAGAAGCTTCTTCTAATAACTTTTTTAAGGATTCTTCGTCCATATTCAATATCATTCCCCTCCTAATTTTACTAACACATATTATAATTATAATCGTAACAATTATTACTTTCAATAAATAAAGATAACCAACTAGCTCACACTAAATTGGTTACCTTTATCAATGGTGGAATTTCTATTTTATTAGTTACTAAATGGCTTTATCTATTTTTTTAGTAGCTATAATGTTAACACCTGTACCTGCTATATTTTTCACTACTACATCTCCTATATTAATAGGTGCTTTTACTACTATTCCTTTTAATTCTTTTACACAATCAAATATTTTACCTTTAGGTATATCACTTTCAGTTTTAACAGGAACTACATCAATAATTCCATCTTCTATATACACAGAGGAAGTTACTATTCTAGTTGGATTTGTACATTCTTTTTCTCCATATTCTGCACCCTTTTTGCAAGTATTGCCAGTAACTTCTATTACTTTGTCACCTTCCAATTTAACTTGAAGCTGACATCCCATAGGACATCCAATACATACTAAATCTCTTATACTCATTTTACTACTCCCTCTCTACCTTAATAGTGATTTTTTCGCAATTTGAATACTTTTCAAACATTGCTTTAGTAAGTTTCACTGTTTCCATTTCTCCTGGAGTAAGAATTCTTTTCTTTATATGCATTTCTCTTTGATCATCAAAATACACAGCTATGAAACTATCTTTAAATACATCTCCTACTCTAAATCTAACGTCTATATGATCTTCTACATTTTCAGGATTTACATACTTAGGAACTGTATATCTAACCCCTTCTGTAGCAATAATTTCTACCTTTCTGCCATCTGATTTCTTTCCATTTATATATTCAACTGCATTTTTACCTGCATTAACACTTTCAAGAGTAACATTGTCAACTAAATCGTGAACATGAAGTACATTTCCACAAGCAAATATTCCTTCTTGATTTGTTTCAAGTCTTTCATCTACTTCTGGTCCTCCAGTTATATTTGAAAGCTTAACATCAGCTTTCCTTGAAAGTTCATTTTCTGGAAGTAATCCAACCGAAAGAAGTAATGTATCACAAGGAATATATTCTTCTGTTCCCTTCACTGGCTTTCTATCCTTACCTACTTCTGCTATAGTAACACCTTCAACTCTATCTTTACCTTTTATATTAGTTACTGTATAACTTAACTTTAAAGGTATATCAAAATCATCAAGACATTGTACTATATTTCTCTTTAATCCACCAGAATATGGCATAAGCTCAACTACTGCCTTAACTTTTGCTCCTTCAAGAGTCATTCTTCTTGCCATTATAAGTCCAATATCTCCTGAACCCAATATAACAACTTCTTTTCCAGGCATATACCCTTCTACATTAACAAATTTTTGAGCTGTACCTGCAGTATATATACCCGCACATCTACTTCCAGGTATATTTATAGCTCCTCTTGGTCTTTCTCTACATCCCATAGCTAGGATTACAGACTTAGCTTTTATCTCAATTATCCCATCATCTTCATTAACCGCCGTAATAACCTTATCATTACTTAAATCAAGTACCATTGTATTTAATTTATACGGTATTTTCATATCTAAAACTTTATCTATAAATCTTTGAGCATATTCAGGACCTGTTAATTCTTCTTTAAAAGTATGAAGTCCAAATCCATTATGAATACACTGATTTAATATTCCACCTAATTGATTATCTCTTTCTAATATTATAATGTTATCTATTCCTTGCTCTTTAGCTGAAACTGCAGCTGCAAGTCCTGCTGGGCCACCGCCGATTATAACTATATCATATTCTTGCATTTTTTAACCCTCCAAATATTATAAAATATATATATTTTACGTTATTACCTAATTATTATATGCTTTCTTTATCTTTACCTACTAATAAATTTGATTCTCCACCAAATTTAGTTACATCAGTACGTGCTATTCCAAGTTCTCTTGATAAAATTTCAACTATTTTTGTTGAACAAAAACCAGATTGGCATCTTCCCATTCCTGCTCTAGTTCTCTTTTTAACACCATCAAGTGTAGTTGCTCCAAGTGGTCTCTTTATAGCATTTACGATTTCACCTTCAGTAACTGTTTCACATCTACAAACCATTTTTCCATATCTAGCATCTTTAGCTATAAGCTGTTTTCTTTCTTCATTGTTCATTTCTCTAAATTTAGGTATTCCTTTTCTTATTGGATTAAACTCTGCATTTTTATTTGGATTTAATTTTGCAACTACCATATCTCTTATCATTTCAGCCACAGCTGGCGCACTTGAAAGACCTGGCGATTCTATTCCTGCAGCATTTATAAAGTTTTTAGCATCTTTTGGTTCACCAATTATAAAATCATTTTCTTCACAATGTGCTCTAAGCCCCGAAAAAGATGTAATTACCTGTCTCATTGGTATTTGTTTAACACTTAACGCAGCTTTAGATACTATATCATCAATGCCTTCTCTTGTTGTAGTTAAATCTGTTTTATCTTCTAAATCAACCGCATTAGGTCCCACAAGTAAATTTCCATCAACTGTTGGTGTAACTAAAACACCTTTACCTAACTTACTTGGAAGCTGGAATATAGTCTTTGAAACCATATTTCCTACTACTTTATCAAATAAGCAGTATTCACCTTTTCTTGGTATTATATGAATCTTTCTTTCACTAACCATATTGTTTATTTCATCCGAAAACAATCCAGCTGCATTTATAACTAATTTTGTTTCTATATCACCTTTGTTTGTTTTTAAAATGTATTTTTCTCCACTTTTTTGTATATCTTTTACTTCTGTTTCAAATCTAAACTCTACTCCATTAGTTGAAGCATTTTCAGCTAAAGCTATTGTCATTTCATAAGGACAAACAATTGCACCACTTGGTGCATATAAAGCTGCTACCACATCATATGATAAATTAGGCTCCATTTCCCTAGCTTCATTTCCCTCAAGTATCTGAAGATCTGGAACTCCGTTTTGTTCTCCCTTTTTCTTTAATTCATAAAGTCCATCCATATCCTTTTTATCAAAGCATAATACAAAAGATCCATTTCTTTTAAATGGAAAATCTAACTCCTCTGATAGTTTATCAAACATTGAGTTTCCTTTTGCATTTAGTTTTCCTTTTAAAGTTTCAGGCTTTGCATCGAACCCAGCATGAACTATAGCACTATTAGCCTTAGTAGTTCCATTTGCTAAATCCACATTTTTTTCAACCACACAAGTATTTAATTTATATCTTGATAATTCTCTAGCCACTGCACACCCAATTACACCAGTTCCTATAATTGTTACATCAAACATTATAATTTACCTCCTCCAAAATATAAAAAAAGAGAGCTCAAAATTAAGATATTTTTATATACCTTAAAATTTGGCTCTCTTAAACTCCGCCTTAATAATTAACTTTTAAAGTTCATCTTTTTTATATTCTAGCATATTTATATGCTATATGCAACCATCTAAACTTTTTAATTTTATACGAATAGGATTATTATGTTTAACTAAGCTAGTTCCCAATCTATTTAGAATAGGCTAACTTAGTAATTGTACCTATAGAAACATCTCCAACTACAGCTAAATCTTCTGCTGTAAAATAAAAAGGTACATTGGCATCAAACAATATTTGTGATGATGCATTAAATTCTTCATCACCTTCCCATAGAGCAAAAGTTACATATATATTATTTAAAAATTGAAACTTATAAGCTATATCTCCCATATTCACTTTTTCTGCTCCAATTTTTTCAAAAACATCTTTAAATTTATCAAGTTTATCACCAAAAGTTTTGGATAATCTCAAAAGACATCTTCCATAAAAATTATTATAGTAAACATTCCCGCCATCTACATCTCTATATGTTATATTCTTATTGATTGGTGCAATACCTTTTGAATTCATAAGATATCTTAACACTAAAGTTTTTGGTGGATACTTATCTATTTCTGATCCATCTTCTTTTAAAATATCTCCACTAGGATATTTTACTATTATATTTTCTCCCATAAGCTTTACTATAAATTCACATTTTTCTTCATCATAGATACATCCACTATTTTGAGCCATCTCTCTAGGATCAAAGTTTTTCAATATACTTTTATTATAATCATATGGTATTTTATCTTTTCTTTTTTCCTCTATAGCAACATTATCCATAAATACTTTCATCCTTTCAGTTCTTATATTATAATAACTCACAAAATAGATACTTTGTGAGTTATTATTAAATTACATATTTTCTTTAGCTTTTATAAGCATTTCATTGGCATTTTCCATAGCTTCTATAGCTTTTTGTATAAACTCTGCAGTTTTTACTTTTCCCATTGATTTTGACTTTTCAATCCAATCTTTAAATCCATCTTCATGAGATTTATTATGCTCTACCCAATGATCTAACAAAATTTTTAAAGTCTTTTCTTCTTTACTTAAGTTTAATTCATCATCTACTGACATTTCATGCGAATGATTATGGCCATGTATATGATCATGCTCATGTTGATGTTCACAAATATTATTTATATGATCTTCATGGATGTGTTCATGAGATTCATTTTCACTATGACTATGAGGATGAATATGTTCATGCTGATGCTCATGTGTATGTGCATGCCTGTGTTCATGTTCATGCTCGCATCCATTGTGCTCATGCTTGTGTTCATGAATGTGCTCGTGTTGGTGTTCATGTTCATGTTGATGTTCATGTTCGTGGTTATCCATAAATATCTCTCCTTTTGTATCTAAAATTTTTTAGTTTATTTTTTCTATCATAATTTTGTGATCTAGTAATTTAACCTCTTTTAATATTCCTTCTATTATTTTTTCTTCTCCAAGTATATCTGATAAAAATAATTTGCCATCTGCTTGTGGAATTATCTCTACTACATAGTCCATTATTTTTCTTTCACCTTCTGGTGTAATTAAGTAAGCTGTTGATTCACACATTTTAATTACCTCCTTCTTAATTTAAATATACTCTTTTTGTAAAATATATCAAGTTCATTTATTTAGAAAGCAACTCTTTCACTGTTGGAAATTTTTCTATATCAGTATGAGGCAAGAAGCATGCTGATACAAATTCATCCATATAACTAGGTTCTACACTTAATTCTACATAAGTCATACTATTTGATACTTCCTCTAACTTATGTCTAGCATCTTCACTCATTAAAGTTAAATAACATCCCATTAAAGAACTATTTCCTATATATTCTATCTTAGCTCTCTCTATATCAGGAAGCATGCCTATTTTCACTGAATTACCAATATCTAAGCTATTTCCTATACCACCTGCTATATAAATCTTATCTATCATTGAAAAATCCATTCCAAGATTATTTAAAAGCGTAGTAATACCTGAATAAATAGCAGCCTTAGCTCTTATAAAATTATCTATATCAACCTCTGTGATTGTTATATTCTTCTCCAAATTATATTCTTCTTTAAATACAAGTATATATTCGCCAATTCCATGCTCGTCAAATCTAATTCTATTTGTATTTAAATTCTTCACTATTTTACCTTTTCTATCTATTATTCCAGAAAGCATCATTTCACATATTAAATCGATGATTCCAGATCCACAAATTCCTGAAGGTTTATCATTACCTATTACAATAATTTCAGGTTCATAATTTTCTTTATCTATATTAATTTTTTCTATAGCGCCATTTGCCGCTCTCATTCCACAACTAATTTCCCCACCTTCAAAAGCAGGGCCTGCAGAACAAGCACAAGTCATTAAAAATTCCTTGTTCCCAAAAACAATTTCTCCATTTGTACCTAAATCAATAAAAAGCACATTTTCATCAATATCCCACATTCCCGATGATAACACTCCTGCTGTTATATCTCCTCCAACATAACTTGCTACGCAAGGTGCTAAATATACAAAAGTTTCCGGATTAACCTCTACCCCTAATTCTGAGGCCTTTATAAAAGGTGGTTTGACAAAAGCAGGTATGTATGGTTCCATTCTCAAAAAATCTGGATAAATTCCCAAAAACAAATGAGACATGGTTGTATTTCCCGCTACTATAAGAGATACTATTTCATCTCTATGTATACCTGAATCTTCACACATTTCCCTTAAAATTGGATTTATAGTTTCTTGTATTACTGCATGATTTAATTCATGAAGTCCATTCTTTTTAGTAGAATACATTATTCTATTAATAACATCTGCACCATACTTTATTTGTGCATTTCCTGAAGATGCCTTTGCTACAAGTTTTCCCCCATACAAATCTACTAAACATGCAGCTACAGATGTAGTTCCAATGTCTAAAGCCACACCATATAGTCTATTTGTTGTGTCTCCTTTTTCTATATTTATTATTGTAGTTTTTCCTTGTCCTCTTGGTATATGAGTTATAGTTATATTAAAATTAGCTTCTCTTAAAATAGGAGGTATTTTTCTAAGCATAGGAAGTCTGCAAAATACTTGATTATAACCTAATTCATTCCTCAAATGTCTCTTAATTCTCTCAAAATCTGATATATTATCATTTAACGTTGGAAGATCTAACTTTACATAATCTTTCTTTACATAAGTTTTAAATTCCATACCCTTATCTAAAATTTGCCTCTTTGCCTTTTCAAATATTTTGTTTTCTCTTTCTCCTGACAAAGCTTCTATTTTCATATTATGCATAGAATCTGAAGCATTTGATGGTATTTCTACTGTAATATCTCCAATAACACTTGAAGAACACGCTAAAACATAGCCTTCATTCCACTCATCATCACTTATATGTCTATCCTTTTCTGCGCTTACTTTTCCTTCAACTATTTTAATTTTACATTTCCCACAAACACTATTTCCATTACAAGGTGCATCTATAAATATTTCTGCTTTTCTAGCCACTTCTAATAAATTTTCCCCTTGCTGTACTTCTATCTCTTTATTATACGGAACAAATTTAATTTTTGCCATATCCTGTAAATACCTCCTTAAAAAAAACTTTCTCGGCTGAAAACCGAGAAGTTCTTTCTATTTTAAGCCTGCCTCGTATTTTGAAGCACTTAATAAATTATCAAGTTCACCTTTATCACTTATCTTAATTTTTGCTATCCATGCATCATAAGCATTTTCATTTACATATTCTGGCTCATCATCTAATTTTTCATTCACTTCTAATACTTCTCCAGACAAAGGTGCTATCAAATCAGATGCTTTCTTTGAAGATTCAACTACTCCAAATGCTTTATCCTGAGTTATTTCATCTCCCACTTCCGGCATTTCAACAAATAGTATTTCACCAAGTTGATCTTGTGCAAAATCACTTATTCCTATCAATGCAGTATCTCCATCTACTTTAACCCATGTGTGTTCTTTACTATAATACAAATTTTCTGGGAAATCCATTTTACCACACCTCTTTTACAGTTTTATTTTAATTATACTTAGAAATTAGGATGCCAGAGTGCCAGTATTTTGGTATTCTGACATCCTAACTAATGTCATATTTTAAATTTTGCTACATTATTGGATCCATAGTTAATGCTGGATGTCCTTTTTTCTCTAAGAATGCTAGTACTTCATCTGATTCTATAGCTATACTTTCATCACAAATCATATCTGCAAAATTATCTACTCCATATAATTCTTTTGCAGTTTTATTTAATTTTTCTGCTACAAAATCTTTCAACTCTTTTGGCATCCATACTATTCTGCCTATTCCACCTTCAGCTTTCATGAATTTCTTTGATGGAATAAATGATCTACCATGTCCCATAAATCCTGGTGTCTGCACTCCACCACCTGTCATTGATGCAAGTTCACCAAATGTCATTCCAAGAGGAGTTGTTGCTCCATGTTCTCTATTTACTATTACAACACCATTAGCTTCTGGCATTATACCTGTTATACACTCAAAACATCCACAGGATGTCATAGGATCTTGCAATATACTATATAATGTAACATTATTTACAGCACCTTGTGATATTTGTGAAACAGTTTCATTTACCCTATCCCAAATACCTGCATTTTCATCTACTAAACCTTCTTTTGGTACTGCTTGACATGGTCCTGTTGGATTTAATTCAAGTGTTGCTTTTGCATCAAGCCATGAAACTGCACCACAAAGTCCTAATCTCTCTGGAGTTACTATACATACATGTGCTGGAGCAAAAGATTGACAAAGATTACATGAATAGAAAGTGTCAACATTTTCATCTATTAATGATTCAAGTCTTTCATCTCTCTCTGCAAATCTTGGCATAGCAAGCTTATCTTTTAATTCACGAACTTTGTCTAGATCTGTAATTAATGTAACTTCACACTTATCAACAACTGATCCAAATTCATCTAGCATTTTAGCATATATTACTTCACCAAAATGTTTTAATCTAAATCCTTTATCAAAAGCTTCTTTACCTACTCTTAATTGAGTCATGTTTCTTTGTCCAACATGCATTACACCTTCAATATAGTTCAAGAAGTAATGAAGTCTTCTTTCTAGAACTGGTTCAAAGTCTTTTTGCATGTTAGCACCAGATACTTTAACCAACATTCCCATAGGTAATCTTCCCGGAACATCTGTTAAAGAGTCAATATCTGCTCCTATTATTTCTATCTTATGGTCTTCAACTTCACTTGAGTCTCCACTCATTACTAATTCCCAAGCTTCAGTCTTTCCTGCACCAAATTCAATATGCATATCGCCTTTTCTTATTCTCTCACCTTCAAATGCTGCTGCAAATGAAACTGGGATTGGAATTTCAGTAATTTTTATCTTTATTTTTCTTGCTTCAAGAGAAGTCTTAACTACTTTATCATAATCCTTTTGAGTTAATAATAATGTAGGAACTTCTGGTACAACTTGATCAGTTATTACAGGGAATCCTAATGCTATAGCACCTGCTCCTGCTGATACTACAAGTTCACTTAATGGTCCAAAAGCATTTACAAATGCAGGAACTCTGTCAGAACAATACTGAAGAACTGAACCTAAATCACCAGGCTTAACTGCTCCGAATATTAAAGCTGCTCTTATAGCAAAACTTACAATATGAATTACTGAAGTAACATCATATCCAAGAGGTACAACTCTTAGATCAAGACCCATCTTAACTTTACCCTCTATAGCTTGATCTATTACTTTACCAACTAAGCAAGTAAGCAATCCTTTTGATTGGTAATCTTTTATTACTTTTGTTGCAGTTTCAGCATCTGGAAATTCTCCAAGTACAACTGCCACACCTGGAACATCACCAGTAACTAATGGTACTCCAAATGATCTGATTATTGGATCTGATATAAATCCTGAACAAGGTTCAGAATATGGTGCATCTGAAAGAACATACTTACAAGCTTCGATTATTTCTGCTGCAACTGCTGTAGCAAGACCAGAATTCAATAATTTATCTAACATTTCTTCTTCAACTATTAAACTTCTAACCACATCTAAAGCAGCTTCTAGTTCTCCAACATTTGTAATTTTTTTACCTGTAGCAGCATAAATTACTGGTAGCGAATATGCTGTATCAGGAAATGCTACCTTACAATCTTTACCCTTTTTTTCTACAACTTCTTTGACTAAATCCTCGGCAACTTTTAATGCTTGCTTTGAGCCAGTGAATACAGTTTGATATAAATTCATTTTTTTGCCCCTCCCTAAAATTAAAATTTATATAAAATTATAGTTCTAAATAAGAATCAGCATATAAAACAGCTCCATTTATAACATCGCATGTTTTAATTGTTTCCATTAATCTTAAATCACATGGATTCATTATTGCTGAAGTTAATCCACATTGTATAGCCATTGCTGCAAAAGCAGTATCCATTATTGGTCTTATATTCTTTGGTGCACCATTAGAAACATTACTTAATCCACAACAAGTTCTAAGTCCCATTTCACTTATAAGTCTAACAGCTTCTAGAACTTCTTTTTGTTTATCTTGCATTCCTTTTATTACTAGGAACAATGGATCAAATAATAAATCTGTTGGTTCCATTCCAAGACCCATTCCTCTTTCAAGCATTTCTGTGCAGTAAGCCATTCTCTCATCATTGTCCTTAGTTATACCTTCTTTTGCACATAATGCAATACACATAGCTTCATATTCTGCAGCTAAATCTATATTTTCAATTCTGCCACCAGCATCAGCTGAATTTACAATTGGTTTTCCTTTTTCTCTATTGTAAACTTTAAGTCCAGCTTCTATTGCTTTCTTATTTGTTGTATCCAATGCAAGGGGAACATTGTCAAATTCTTTTTGAAGTAATTGAACTCCCCATTTCATTATTTCTTCTCCATCTTTTTCAGCTGGTCCTATGTTGAAATCCAAATAATGAGCACCTGCGTCTAATTGTTCTTTTGCTCTTTTTAAAATTTGTTCTGGGTTTCTTTCTTCTATAGCTTTTCTGATAGCTGGAGATATGCAGTGTATTCTTTCACCAATAACAATAAATTTATCCATTTTCAAATGACCCCCCTGTTTTATATGATTAATTTTTTAAAGTAAAATTTTATATTATTTATAATTGAGAATCAAGACATAACTCGATTCTCAATTGTAAACTTCAATACTTTTATTATTTGATATTTAACTCTTTTAAGAATTTAGGAATGAACATGGCTTCTGTTGTTCCAACTGTAACATCCCAACCTGGTAATTTCTCTTCCAAATCACCTTTTAATACAGCAACTTTTCCTGGAAGTATAAGCTTTCTACACTTAGTTTTGTTTTCTATTCCTGATTCTTTTACAAATTCTGCAATAACACTTGAAGTAAACTTGCCAGCAGCCCAAGAAGTAAGCACTGAGTATCCACCTGCATCTGGAATTAGCATCCAAACTGGCATTTTAGATCTTTCAACTTCTCCAGTTACT
Source organism: Clostridium drakei (assembly GCF_000633595.2). Lineage (GTDB taxonomy): Bacteria > Bacillota > Clostridia > Clostridiales > Clostridiaceae > Clostridium_AM > Clostridium_AM drakei. The sequence continues at coordinate 13,432 of NZ_JIBU02000078.1, forward strand.
ATAAAGTAAGTTAATGCGAAGTCAACAGTACATATTACTGGTGAATTTTCATCTGCACCGTTAAATCCATATATACCTGGTTCAACTCTCATTGGTTTCTGAGGATCTGTAAATATATTCTGTCTTACTCCATATAAAGGTAATGCTCTAACATAATCCATATCACTTAAAACTATTAATGAACCATATTTCATTGTAAATAATGTAGATAATGCTACTTCCATGAACTTATCACCTTTTGAAAGTTCATCTACAAATAATATTGAAGGATAACCAAATACTCTGTCTTGATCTTGGATATTTATTCTTCTTATTTGAACTGTATTTTCAAAAGCTTCTTTTATTGAGGCTGAACCTGGATCAAGAACTAAATTCTTATATCCTAATTTGTGTATTTCTTCAACTAAAGCATATAATGCTTCTAAACTTTCAGCTTTTACTCCTAATGCTAAGTTGTCTGCTTTCACTAATTCAACAAAAGCAGCATAATTGTCTTTATTAGCACCATATACTAATGGATTTTCATCTTTTACTAAATCTAAAGCTTCTTTAGCAACACTGGCATCTTCACAAATTAATGCATAAGCAACCTTTAATCCACTTGCTTTTACTTTATTAATTAAAGCAATATACTTATCTTTATTTCCAGCATATTTCAATGCTGCAAATTCAACTTTCATATCTTCGCCGATTCTTACATAGTCAACTTCTTTCATATGTGCAATTTTAGCATCTACTTCAGCATCATCCATAGAATCACTTAATAAAACTGCAAATCTATTTCTGTTTACTAATGTTTTTTCATGACGGAACATAACAGTTTCTCCGCCTAATTTATATTCAGTATCACCTTTACCTATTGTTACAGTTTTCATTAATGGTGCTGTAGCTTCTGATAATTTTTCTAAAGCTTCAGAACTCATATGTGGACATTTTCCTATTTCTACAGCTCCTGCTGCAACCTTCATTGAAAATGCCAAACAAGTTGGGAATCCACAATCTTTACAATTCTTTTTTGGTGTTAATTTAAATATATCTAATCCTTTTAAAGCCATTTTAAATCCTCCCTTATTTAAATCCCAGTATAAAATTTAAATTTACATTAAGCTAATAATTCGCTTACAAATTTTTTAATAGTTTCTAATGATTTTGGATGACGTAGAATTACTGCATTTGATCCTGATGCTAAAACGCCTGCTGCTGTTGAAACTTCCATAGAAATTCCTCTTTCCTCTAAGTTATCCCATGTTTCTTCATCAACTGATTCTTTTACCTTCCAAGTTTCAAATGCAACTGGTGTAATTATAGGCACCTGTAAAGTTTTATCATTTTGTCCTAATGCTGCTAGTCTAACTCTATCTAAAGTTGAAATAACATATTCATATCCATACCCTGCTGCTGAACATCCTACATTATCAATTATTTTTTCATTACCAACACCCAATTGATTTACTAATATGTTTATTTGTTTTGCAAGGTTTATGTCAACAGATGATTCTGCACCAATCTTATGGTTATATGCCATTGCACCTGCTGCTGCTATAGTTTTGTAGTTATCTTCTACTGCTGATAAAAGAAGAACATTGTGTCCATCTAATTCTTGAGCAATTTTTTCAAATAACTTAGCATCTTTATCATGATTTCCTGTTCCAGCTACAACAAGAGGAGTTTTTATAGCTTCTACCACAGCCTTTGCTGTTTTAGCACACTCTTCAACTGAATTATCTTTTCCATTTGGATCTGCTGAATCTAATTTTAAACAGATAAAATCAGGAGCATATTTTTCTTCAATGCACTTTGCCCAAGCAACTGGATCATTACATACATCTTTATAAAGCTCTAATATTGCCTTTGGCCAACCTTCTAAATCATCTGTAATATCCATACCCAATTTAGGAGCGTTTCCTGTATCTCCATCAAAGGAATAAAAAGGAAGAACACTTTCTCCACCTAATTTTATAGCTTTTTCACCTGTTCCAATTTCTACTTCACAAATCTTTCCTGAAAATTTCTGTACTGACTTTTTGAACATAACTTAATGCCTCCTTAAATTATTTATTAAATTGGATTTTTGATAAAATATCATATAGTGTTTTTTTAGAAGGGGAATCCTCTGGCATATCTACTAGAGGTTTCCCACTTGTATCATACTCATAAATGGTAGAATCCATAGGTACAACACCTAATAAATCTAGATCTTGTTTTTTTATTTCTTCCATAGTTCCATCATTTATTTTGCCTTCTGGAGCTCTATTAACTATAAGAAAAATTTGGCCTACTTTTAATTTCAATTCATCAACTAACCTTCTTATTCTTCCTACAGCTTGAATACCTCTTCTAGAGCAGTCGCTTATTAAAAATAATGTATCAATATTCTCAACTAGCTTCCTGCTCAAATGCTCCATTCCAGCTTCATTATCTATAATTATATATTGATAATTTGCAGCTAAAGAATCTATCTGAGACTTTAACACCCCATTTACATAACAATAGCATCCAGGCCCTTGGGATCTTCCCATTACAATCATGTCATAGCCATCGCCTTCCGTTATGGATGTATTTAATTTGTATTTTAAGTAATCAGCTTTTAACATGCCTCCCGGAAATTTATTACCTTCAAGTGATTTTTGGTTTACATCTTCTTTTATATCCCCTATAGTTTCTTCTACTTCTTCACCTAAAACTTCATTTAAATTAGCATTTGCATCAGCATCTACAGCTAGTATTGGTTTTTCTCCTTTTTTTACAAGATAATCTATTAACAATCCTGTTAATGTAGTTTTACCAGTTCCACCTTTTCCTGCTACAGCTATTTTATATGCCATTGTATAACCTCCTTCTATTGTCATGTATAGGGCTTCTAAGTCCTATTCTTTACTCTACTGAATGAACACATTGTTTATGAACATCATGAAGTGCTTCCATAATTCCTTCACATAAAGTTGGATGTGGATGAATTACTTCTCCTACTTGTTCTGCTGTTAATCCAAGTTCACAAGCTACTGTTAATTCCCCAAGCATATCTGCTGCACGTTCTCCGATTATAGCAGCTCCAATAATTACATCTTTTTCATCTGTAATTACTTTTACAAAACCTTGTAATTTACCCATAGCTTGAGCTTTTCCTAATCCTCTGAAATCAAATTTTCCTACTTTATAATTTATACCAGCTTCTTTAGCTTGCTTTTCTTTCATTCCAACAGAAGCAACTTCTGGTTCTGTGAACACACAGCCTGGTACAGCTTTATAACTCATTTTCTTCTTTTTATCTAATATAGCATTTTCTACAGCTACCATTCCCTGTCTTGAAGCTACATGAGCTAAGTCAGGACTTATAGTTAAATCACCTATAGCATAAATTCCTTCTATATTAGTTTCTAAATACTCATTAACTATTACTTTACCTCTATCAGCTTGTATTCCTAATTCTTCTAATCCAAGGCCATCAGTATATGGTCTTCTACCAATAGCTACAAGCATCTTTTCTGCTTCTACTTTTTTGCCACTTTGTAAAGTTGCAACTACATTACCCTCGCCAACTTCTACAGTTGAAATACCATCACCTACAAAGAACTTTATCTTTCCTTGTTTAAAGCTTCTTTGTAGTATTTTTGCTGTATCTTCATCCTCAAGAGGCAATAATTGTGGTAACATTTCTACTATTTTAACTTCAGTTCCAAGTCTACTTAAGAATTGTCCTATTTCACAACCTATTACACCTCCACCAACAACGATCATTGATTTTGGTTGCTCTTTAAGATTCAAAACTTCATCAGAAGTCATTACATTTTTTCCGTCATAAGGGAGGAATCTTGGAACTACTGGTATAGAACCTGTAGCAATAATTATCTTGTCTGCTGGTATACTTTCCTTTGTTCCATCTTCCTTTGTAACTTCAACTTCTTTATTGCTTACTAATCTTCCTGCTCCTCTTACAAGTTTTACGCTCCTGTTCTCAAGTAAATATTCAATACCCTTTACAAGGTTAGTAACAACTTTTTCTTTTCTTTGCATTATAGCTTCAAAATCAGCTTTTACATCGGCTTCAAAATTAATACCAAATTTTTTAGCTTCTTTTACTGTATTTAATACATCTGAGCAAGCAAGTAGAGCTTTTGTAGGTATGCATCCTACATTTAAGCAAGTTCCTCCTACTTTACCTTTTTCAACTACAGTAACATCTGCACCTAACATTGCAGCTTTAAGTGCAGCTACATATCCGCCTGGTCCCCCGCCAATAACAACTATTTTCATTTATAATCGCCCCTTCGATTTTATAATCCTGCCTGATCTAAGATTAATGGCACATTTTCTTCCGCACCAATTGCCATTATGTGAACTCCATCACAAAGGCCCTCTTCTTTTACCTTCTTTATAAACTCTCCAGATATTTTTATTCCTTCTTGAACTTTATTTTCCGCACCCTTCATTCTTTCAATCAATTCATCTGGAACAAATATTCCTGGAACATTTTTATTCATATATTTAGCCATACCTGCTGACTTTAACGGAATTATACCCACCATAAGTTTTGCATCTAAATGCTTAGTTTTTTCTCTAAAAATTTTTAAAGTATCTATATCATATACAGCTTGTGTTTGAAAAAATTTAGCACCAGCTTTTATTTTCTTTTCCATTTTTAAAATTTGTAATTCTAAAGGGTCATATCTTGGAGTTACACAAGCTCCTAAATAAAATTTAGGTGTACCAGTTAAATCATTGCCTGACATATCTTTTCCTTGTGCTATAGTGCTTGCCACACTAAGTATTCCTACACTATCCAAATCATAAACCGGCTTAGCTCCTGGATGATCTCCTGTCATTGTGTAATCTCCCGTAAGAGCTAGTACATTTTCAATTTCAAATACCCCTGCAGATAAAAGTTCTCCTTGAATTGCTATTCTATTTCTATCTCTCCCTGTTATTTGAAGAACAGGCTCTAATCCTGCATCCTTTAATACTTTACATGTTGCTAAAGAAGTAGCCTTTAAAGTTGCAGATTGAAAATCTGTAACATTAACTCCATGTGCTCTCCCTTTTATTGCTTTAGCACATTCTATTAAATGAGAAAGATCTATACCTTTTGGAGGAGCCATTTCTGCTGTTATTCCAAATTCTCCTCTTTCGAAAGCTTCTTTCAATAGGCTCATTTTTAATCCCCCTTAGAATTATTCCTTATCTCTTAAATCTACTTTTCTTGGATGCGCATTAATTTGATAGTCTCTTGGCTCTTTAATTTCTAATAAATTATCAAGCTTATCTAATTCTTTTAACTTATTGTATATTAAAATCCAAGCACAATCATTTTCCGGATCCACTTCACACTTTCCATCTCTTGCGCCACCACAAGGTCCATTTAAAAGACCTTTAGCACACATTGTTATTGGACAGATTCCACCAGTCCATCCGAGTTGACAACTTCCACAAGCTTTACAAGCTTCCTTATACTGTCCAACTCTTTCTATCTCACCTATAAATGATGTATTGTTAGCTGGATAAACAGGAATTTTTAAAAGCTTTGCAACTGTTTGAGTTCCATCGCCACAGGCCATAGATAAAACCGCATCAGCCTCTTTTAATTCTTCCTTTAATGCCTTTAGATCCTTTCTAGTTTTCAATAAATTGCAGGAAGGATCTAGTATTTTATATCCTAAAACTGCTTTGCCATTTTCCTCTAATTTAGTTTTCATTTCCAATACTTCTTCTTCTCCACCTACTTTACAAGTGGAAGCACATAAAGAACAACCTGTTAGTATTACTTTTTTGCTATCTTTAAGATATTCGAGTACCTCTTCAAAAGGTTTTTTTTCTGAAATAATCATTCTTATTCCTCCATCTTAATAAATGCTTATACTAGATTATTTTGCAATTTACATGCTTTTACCACATGTTTAGCAAGTATTGAAGTTGTAACTGAACCTACTCCTGCTGGAACTGGTGTTATCATTGAAGCCTTTTCTATACAACTGTCAGTATCTGCATCTCCACATAGATTTCCTTTTTCATCAACATTGATACCAACATCTATAACTACAGCTTCATTACCGATATACTTAGAATCTATCATTTTAGCTTTACCAATTCCAACTATTACTATATCAGCTTTGGAAGTTACTGAAGGCATGTCCTGAGTTTTTGAATGACATATAGTAACTGTTGCATTTTCATTTAAGAGCAACATTGATACTGGTTTTCCTACTACCATAGATCTTCCTATAACTACAGCATTTTTCCCTTTCATAGGAACATTATAATACTTTAATATTTCAATTACTGCAGATGGAGTACAAGGTGCAAAACCAGTTTCATCCTTTTCCATTAATTTAGCAACATTTACAGGACTAAAACAATCAACGTCCTTTTCTGGTGCGATTATATATTTAATAACACTTTCGTCTAGTTGTTTTGGGAATGGTCTAAAGATTAATATACCATTAGTAGCTTTATCTTCATTTACTTTCTTAAGTTCTGCTATGAAATCGTCTTGTTCTATGTTTTCTGGAAGCTCTTTTACTTCTGTGTCTATTCCTATAGCAGCGCATCTTTTAAGAGCTCCTCTTTCATAAGCAAGGTCACTTCCGTTTGCTCCAACTCTTACTATAGTAAGTTTTGGAGTAATACCCTTAGCCTTTAATTCCTCTACTTCCTTAGTTAAAACCGTACTTATCGCATCTGCAACTGGCTTTCCCTTAATTATTTGACCCATACTTACAATCTCCTTCATAAACAAAATTATTAATTAATAGCATTTAATTATTTTGACATCCATAGGAAGAAGCTAAACTTCTTCCCATAGATATCATTTTATCTAATTAATTAAAGCCGTTATTTACTAAGTGCTTTTACTACTTTTTCATAAACTTCATCCGCTATTTTTGTTCCGTCCTGTATTAAAGGCTCCGTTTCCTTTTTTACTTTTTCAACATAAGCTTCATCTTTGATTGAATTTATGTTAATTATCACATTTAATTGAGCACCAATTATAGCAGCTCTTAAAGCCTGTACTCCAACTCCAACATCACTTATAGCAAGCATAGAGCAGTTATCAACTAATGCTTCATGAAGTTTTATAGATTCATAACACTGTTTAACTATAGCTACTGGAACTTCACAGGCAGACTTTAAACATTTCTGCAAAGTTTCTTCTTTTAGCTTTTTCTCCTCTTCAGTTTCCTTAGGCATTCCATATGCTTTTGAAAGAGGAAGAAAGCATTCTGCATCAGCATCTATAAGTTTTAGAAGTTCTTCTTGAAGTTGTTCTGCTTTATCAAGTATCCCTTGAACTTTTTCTTCATACTGAGCATATTTTTTCTTTCCTATAGTAAGATTACAAACCATACTTCCTAATGCCATTCCTATAGCTCCTACTAAAGCTGCAGCTCCACCTCCACCAGGTACTGCTGCCTTTGACGCAAGAACTTCTATAAAATCTGTACAAGTTTTATCTGCTAGTTTCATCGCAATTTCCTCCTCTGAAGCTAGAATAATCCGCTTATTACTCCATTTTCATCAACATCAATTCTTTCAGCTGCTGGAACCTTAGGAAGTCCTGGCATCTTCATTATTGATCCAGTTACAGCAACAACAAAACCTGCTCCTGCTGAAATTGTTACTTGTCTTACTGTAATCTTAAATCCTGTTGGTCTTCCAAGTTTAGTCTGATCATCAGTTAAAGAATACTGAGTTTTAGCTATACATACTGGTGTTTGTCCAAATCCATTCTTTTCTAACTCTGCTATTTCCTTTTCAGCTTGTGCTGTAAATACTGCATCATCAGCACCATAAATCTTCTTAGATATAGCTCTTATCTTTTCTTTAATTGGTAATTTTTCATCATATGAGAATTGGAAATCATTCTTTCCTTGATCTATTAATCTCATTACTTCTTTAGCAACTTCAATTCCGCCTTCTCCGCCTTTTGCCCAAACTTGTGATAACTTAACATTTACACCAAGTTCCTTACATTTATTTTCAACTAGCTTTAATTCAGCTTGTGTATCAGTTGGGAATTCGTTTATTGCAACTACTGCTGGTAACTTATATACCTTAGTTATGTTTTCAACATGCTTTAATAAGTTTGGAAGTCCTTTTTCAAGAGCTTCTAAGTTCTCATTATTTAAATCAGCCTTTGGAACTCCACCGTTGTATTTCAATGCTCTTACTGTAGCAACTATTACAACTGCATCTGGTTTTAATCCAGCCATTCTACACTTAATATCTAGGAATTTTTCTGCTCCAAGGTCAGCACCGAAACCTGCCTCTGTAACTACGTAATCAGCAAAATGAGTCGCCATTCTTGTAGCTATTACTGAATTACATCCATGAGCTATGTTTGCAAATGGTCCACCATGAACAAATGCTGGTGTTCCCTCTAAAGTTTGAACTAGATTTGGTTTTAATGCATCTTTAAGTAACGCAGCCATTGGTCCTTGAGCCTTTAATTGTCCAGCTGTTACAGGTTCTCCACTTCTTGTATATGCTACAACTATTCTAGCAAGTCTTTCTTTTAAATCAGTTATGTTACTAGCTAAACAGAATATAGCCATTATTTCTGAAGCAACAGTTATATCAAAACCATCTTCTCTTGGCATTCCATTAGCTTTTCCACCCAAACCATCAACAATAAACCTTAATTGTCTATCGTTCATATCAACACATCTTCTCCAAACTATTCTTCTTGGATCAATGTCTAAAGCATTTCCTTGATATATATGGTTATCTAACATTGCAGCTAGTAAATTGTTAGCTGCTCCTATTGCATGAAAATCGCCAGTAAAATGTAAGTTAATGTCTTCCATTGGAACAACTTGTGCATATCCACCACCTGCTGCTCCACCTTTTACTCCAAATACTGGCCCTAATGATGGTTCTCTTAATGCAACTATTGTATTTTTACCTAATTTTGCTAAGGCATCAGCTACACCTATTGATGTAGTGGTTTTTCCTTCTCCTGCTGGTGTTGGATTAATTGCTGTACATAGTATTAATTTTCCGTTTTTACTAGGAGTTGTTTTTAAAAGGTTGTAATTTACTTTTGCTTTATACTTTCCATAAAGCTCAATATCATCTTCAGGTACGCCTGCTTTTTCAGCTATTTTTCTAATGTCCTCCATTTTACACTCTTGTGCTATTTCGATGTCTGATTTAAAATCCATTTAAAATACCCCCATCTCTAATTTTTCTTTTATTTTTAACCTCTTCAATAATTTCTCTATGAAATTATATTGAGTATGGTCAAACTTATTAAAAAATTATGTGTTCTAAATTACGTGCTTTTCCAATTTTTCTTTTATTTTTTTTACCTCCTCTACAGTTTCCTTACTGGAATCATATGGAGATTGGTTAACTCTATCAGAAATTCCTACATTTTCACGATAGTACATAAATCCAAGACAGGCATCTTCACCTACATTTTCAAGTACATATTTTTCATCTTCTTCATTTTTAATTTTATTTGCAACTACAAAAACCTTATCTATACCTATATCCTTTGCTAATTTTTTTACATGATGGTATGTTTGAATACTCCTAATTCCTGGTTCTACTACAACAACAAATACATCTACACCCTGAGCTGTTCCTCTTCCTAAATGTTCAATACCCGCTTCCATATCCATAATTACTATATCTTTATTTTGAAGTATCAAATGAGAAGTAAGCTTCTTGAGAAGCACATTTTCTGGACAAATACAACCAGTTCCACCAGTATCAACTGTTCCCATTGTTAACACTCTGACACCATTATATTCTTTACAATATCTTTCAGGTATATCATCAACCTTTGGGTTTATTTTAAACATTTTTCCAAAGGCACCCGGTGTGGAATTGGTTCTCTCTGCCACTAATTTTTTCATTTCTGATATTGGTATTATTTCATTAATCATTTCTTGTGGGAACCCTAATGCCAATGCTAAATTAGGATCTGGATCTGCATCTACAGCCAATACCTTATATCCTTCCTCTGCATATATTCTACTTATTATGGCAGAAAAAGTACTTTTACCTACGCCACCTTTTCCTGTTATAGCCATTTTCATCTTCATATTATAGTTCCCCCTTCTCACTAGTTATTTAAAGTCCTTATAATAAGTTTTAAGCAAATTCTTTCTCGAAATGATAATCAATATACACTTTTTATCATTTCGAGAAAGTTTTTTTGTATCATTTTGATTCCAAAAACTATTTTTTAGGATAGTAGCTCGTATTATAAGATTGGCATAATACTTGCTTATTTATATAAGCAATCACTATTACACTACTTTATATTACTTTAATTATACTACTTTATATTCCTAATTTTTTACGTTTTTCATTAATTCTGTTTACTATTTCATCTACTGCTTTATGTGGATCTGGTTGTATAAAGAATTTAGCGCCTAACCAATCCTCCATTTTATTAGTTAAGATATCTACAACTTCTGGGCTGCCTGTTACTGGAGGAACAACACCAAGCCAAGTATCAATACCAGAAGCTACTACATAGCATCCTATTGAAACTGCTTTTTCTGACATCCATTCTGGAGCTACACCAACTACTGGTAAGTCGCTTATATCTGTTCCTAGTTGATTAGCTACAGAACCAACTAACTCTAAAATACGACTTATATCAACGCAAGATCCCATATGAAGTACTGGTGGTATGTCTACTAATTCACATACTTTTTTAAGTCCTGGACCTGCAAGTTCTCTTGCTTCCTTCTTAAGTAATCCTGCTTTAGCTGCTGCTTGAGCTGCACAGCCTGTAACAACAACAATAATATCATTTTTAATTAAACCTTTTATAGTTTCTATATGACCAAAGTCATGTTGAACCTTTGGATTATTACATCCAACTACACCTGCTGCTCCTCTTAAGACACCTGCAACTATAACGTCTCCTAAAGGTTTTGTAGTCTGCATTGGACCTATTTGTGAGTTTACAACTCCATCTAATTTATTTAATATTTCTTCTGTACTATATCCAACTATTGCTTCTGATTTAAGTTCTGGTATCATAACCTTACTCTTATCTCTATTTTTAAAGTTCATTATTGCTGCTTTTACAATTTCTCTAGCTGTTTGAAGTGGATGTTCTTCATCCATTTCCATACGTACTGATCCTTTAATATAAGCTTTTGGTGAAGTTGTTATAAATTTAGTGTGATATGATTCAGATAATTTTGCTAGTGCTGGGAATATACATTGTACATCAACTACTAAAGCTTCAACAGCACCTGTTACTACTGCCAATTCTTGCTGCATAAAGTTTCCAGCCAATTTAATACCATGTCTCATAGTAGCTTCATTTGCAGTACAACACATACCACAAAGATTTATTCCATCTGCTCCCTGTTCTTTAGCTAAAGCTATCATTTCTGGTTCTTCTGCTGCTTGTACAATCATTTCTGAAAGTGATGGCTCATGACCATGTAAAACAATATTTACTGAATTGCCTCCTAGAACTCCTAAATTTGCTTCAGTATCTATTGACTTAGGCGTTCCAAACATTATATCACTAAACTCTGTAGCCATATATGATCCCATCCAACCATCTGCAAGTCCACATCTCAAAGCCATTTTAATCATAGGTTCAGCATCTGCCATACAACCTATATGTGTTGAATGCATGATTGAAACTACTTCTCTATCAAATCCTCTAGGAGTTATACCTAAGTTATCCCAAATTTCTTTTCTCTTTTTAGGAAGAGTTGGTGGAAAATTAACTTCTCCCATTTGTCTACCAAAATCATTTAATCCTGCTTGTGCAACATCATGAGCTATATCGTATATATCTCTACCTTCTGTTGGAACATTAAATCTTTTTGCTACTTTCATCAATTTCTTTTCATCTTTAACTTTTATATCACCATCAGGGGATGTATGATATAATTCGAGAGCTATACTTCTACCATGATCTGAGTGAGCTGCTGCTCCACCTGCAACCATTCTAGCAAAGTTTCTGGAAACGATAACACCTGCGTCAGCACCGCAAATACCTCTTTCTACACCTTTTCCTGGAACTGGGCTTACTCTACAAGGTCCTAAATTACAATTTCTACAGCACACACCTGCAGCACCAAAACCACAGGCTGCCTTTAATTCTGCTTTTCTGTCCCAAGCTGTTTTTACGCCATCTTTTTTAGCTTTGTCCAACATTTCAAGTGTAGTCTTGTCGATTGAAAGTACTTTTTCATCCATTTTAATAAATTCCCTCCTTGCTGAATTACCCCTTTTAAATATATTGGAGTTAATTCCTCTTAATTACCTAAAACCCTATTGTTTTTTATTTAGAAAATAATTGTATATAAAAATTACAATTATAATCTTTTTCATTTAATTAATAAAGAAATTATGCTTATGCACCTCAAAAACGTTAAAAATTAAACATGTATTTTCGTAAAAATCTTAATATTGCAATAATTATCATGCGAATTCAGCCTTGTTTTTTTATTTTTTATAATCTAATTTGGTAAATTATTGAATAAGATTAAACATGATTTTTAGCATTTGTAAAAATACTTATTAGAATTCAAAGTGAAAAATGCATACACTTTTTAAAGATTTTTAAGAAAATATTTAAACGACTTCATAAATGTCCTTCTAATCATTATAATATCACAACCCATATATAAAATGCAAAATATTTTTTATTATTTTTCCATGGAAATTTCCAAAATTTAAGTTTACATATGATTACTTTAATTATTTATTTTTCAATATAAATTATATTATGTAATAAAAACCTATTATTTGGTTTGTCATTATAAAATTCTATTTTTCACACATCAGATTGTTAATTTTTTAATTATCATTTATTTTAACTCAAACATTTTGAAAATTTCTGAAAAATAGTTTACATATATTATAATTTTTAACCTGTTCCAAGCTTTTTACCATTAATACATATTCGATTTTTTTCGACATTCGCATTGAACTTCTACAAAAAAAACATACTTTTAAAATGGCGATAACATAAAAAAACAATATTTCTTATACAAATTTTATATGTTATTTCCATTATTTATATGAAAATTATAATAAAAAATTTTTTTTATTAATCTAAAATAAATTTTTATAAAAAGGATAAAATTTGCACAAGAGCTATAATTTTATCCTTTTAGAGATGGGCGTTAATAACGTTTTTGCCTTAACAATTACTATTATATAAATTCTTCTTTATAAACTTTTATATATCAAAATTATGAATTATAAACTATTTTGTAAAAATAGGATACCATATTTTTTTTTTAAAATCATCTTACATACTGATTATTTTTCTTACATAATTTTTACATGGTGTCTAACAAAACCTAAAAAAGCCATGTTAACCTCAACATGGCTTTTCTTTGTAATTTTAGTATGTTAAAAATTTTAGTACCACTTTTTATTTATTTTTTCCAGTAGACCTGAACATCATTATGGCTGTATAAACTATTACTATATCAACCAACCATTTTAATATATTAAGTGGAAGTTCCTTAACTATATAAGCTGCAATAAGTACACCCACTACACCAAATACAGTTATTGCCATGGATGCTTTTCTGTCATAAGCTCCTTCTTTGACAAATTTAGCTGCTGCAACAGGCATCAAAAATGCACATGATCCCATCATTATTGGAAATGCAACCTTAGCACTCATACCAAGAGCAAATACTAAAGCCATACATGGTGCATATAATCCAATACCTAATGTCATCAATGCTCCTAATATTAAGTTTCCAATAATAGCAGCTACTAATTTACCTCCAGCAAGACCTATTTCGGCTCCACCTACAGGCATTAAACCAAGCTGTCCTGCAAGCATAATCAAAACAACAACGAGTAATGCACTACCCATTCCAACCTGCACTTTTCTTTCATCAAGTTTGGAAACAAAGCCAGCTCCAAAATATGCACCTACAGTTGCTGCTGCAAGCATGGTGAACAGTGTCACAGGTTCAACTTTAATGACTGTAATAAATATAAGTGCTTCTACTACAACTGGAATTGTACATGAAACATTTAATGTTCCAGGTATAGTTCTGTCTGCGGATAATTTAAAATTCTTTAATAGCGCCGTAGTAGGTGCAAAACTCCCTATGCCTAAAGTATCAAAAAAATTTGTTATAAACCCTACAGCTCCTAACGCAAAGAAATTACTTGATTCTAATTTACCATCTTTGGATGCTTTAGCATAATCAATAAAAAATACTACTGCAAAATAAACTGTTAGTGCCAGCATAACTCCTAATACTGCTTTTATTAACATTTAATATCCTCCCTTTTAATTAGCATATCTACTTTTAGTTTTCAATTTAGCAAACATCTAAATACATTTATTTTAATATAAATCCATATTTAACTGGATCTTCAGGATCTATTAGGTACTGGCTGAATCCTGTAATATAAGCACTTCCTGTTATCTCAGGAACTATACCATCAAATTCTCCCACTTTAGTTTCGCTTAGTATTTTTCCTACAAATTTTGTGCATATTATACTTTCATTTATTATTGAATCTCCAACTTTAAGTTCTCCCTTTGCATATAAATCTGCAAGCTTTGCACTGGTACCTGTTCCGCAAGGAGACCTATCAACTTGTCCTTGTCCAAATACTACTACATTTTGTACATCTGCATCAGGGCTCTTTGCTGGTCCATAGAATTCACAAAGGTCCACAGTTTTTATGTGCTTTAACACCGGATGCTGTACTTCCACTTGTTCATTAACTGCATGTATTATTTTCATGCCTATGTCATTAAGTTTAGCTGTATTTGCAGGTTCAAGTTCAATATTTAAATCTGCTGCTTTAACCAATGCAAAAAAACTTCCTCCAAAGGATATGTCCATTGTTATATCTCCAACTTCAGGGACATTTACTACCACATCTTTTTTATATAGGAATGCCGCTACGTTTACTATAGAAACTTCTTTTGCCTTTCCATTTTCTACTTTAACTCTTGCTTTTATTATTCCAGCAGGTGCTTCAAGAATAACGTTTGTATAAGGTTCAATTACAGGAACAATTCCCATTTCAACAGCACAAGTAGCTGCGCCTATGGACCCATGGCCACACATATTAAGATATCCACCACCATCCATAAATATTACTCCTATATCTGCTTCTTTGCTGAAAGGTTCAGTATATATTGCTCCAAACATGTCATTGTGCCCTCTTGGCTCAAACATAAGCATTGTTCTTAAATAATCCATGTTTTTTTGAAGATATTCCATTTTGTCAGGCATAGTTTTCCCTGGTATCTTTGGAAGTCCACCAATAACTATTCTAGTAGGCTCTCCCATAGTATGTGACTCTACTGTTTGTATAATTTTTGTAGCTCTCATATTTACTCCTCCTCATATTTCTTTAGTAGATGAATCAATTTCTCAATTATAATAGCGAATGAATAACTCCATCTCTGCATTGATTTGGTGTAATCACATATGGTATATTTTTCGAATCCCTCATATTGTGAGCTCCAAGAAATCCACCTGGCTCATATGGGAATATAGCAGTATCATACATATTTCCTAGGCCGGATATAATCTTTACAAGGATAACTTTACGCTTTCCTGGCCGTGCAATATCGCTGAACTCTTCTCTTTTGTATGGCATATTATCTAGATTGAAAAGCATCTTTCTAATTTCCTGAATAATCCAGTCCGCTGCTCGATGTCCGGCCATAATACCTTCTGCCGTTCTTCCTTCTCCCTCTTCAAACAATACATCAATGTGGAGAATATAATCAGTGGACTTTGGAGTCCCTGCACGGTCTAGTACAACCTGATTTTTCAAAAGCCCTTCTGAAGAACCGATATTAGACGGTTGAAATCCGCTCT
This sequence comes from Clostridium drakei, assembly GCF_000633595.2. Lineage (GTDB taxonomy): Bacteria > Bacillota > Clostridia > Clostridiales > Clostridiaceae > Clostridium_AM > Clostridium_AM drakei. Next base: position 29,232 of record NZ_JIBU02000078.1, read on the forward strand.
TATCTTCAACACCAGTTATCATGACAGTTACCCCTGAAAGTAAATGTGTAACGCCCTCTCCCAGTTCTCCCCTAACTTTGCAAGCAATAGGAGAATAGTCAAGGTTGGAATTAACAAACATATCATACTTTCCTGGCTCAATAATGCTGACCTTAATATCCTTGATTCTTGGTTCCGACTGAATCAGGTTCTTTTCAATTCCCTTTCTTATAGTCAGAACACCATGGTCAATCTCTGTCTTCTCACTGAAACGAACTTCATGAATATGAAACACCTTATGGGTCAGCCTACGTAAATTCTGTTCTGGTTCATCCGATAATATATCTACTGGTTTGCCAACCTTCCGAAGCTTATTTTTCATCAGTGCAACAGCCTTCATTGCATCGTAATCCGTCAAATTGTTCTCTCCTACAATACAGGATTCATATCCAACTGCACTTTTATTGAAATCTATCACACAATCCACATATCTGTTAGTACAAACAAGCCGTCCTTGCTGAGCAATATAACTGAGTCCAACACTGGGAATACCCCGAATACCAAGCTGTTCAATTACATTAGTAAAATCCACATGATGGTTTCCCCATGCATCTATTGCAACAATTGCAGCATCTGCATGTAACATCTGCGCAATATCGCCAACCCGTTTTGAAGTATAAATTTTATCATCACACACTTCAGATACACCATCTACAATAATACCTGTAAATTCAATATCTTTTTCCTTTGAAAGCGCTTCTGTTAATGGACAATAAAAGTGGTGCATTGTTGTCATTTTAATACTTGGTCCTAACCCCATGATATACCTCCTTTCTGCATGACTCATTATTTTATATTTGTAATAAAAAATTATGGAAAAAGACTGCCATAATATGACAGTCCTCTTACAGTCTTTTATTGAGACAAATTTATACGTTATGACGGTATTCGTAAGGTAATATCTTTGTTGAATTAAAGCTTGGGCAATCACGAATCCATTCTAAAGATTCTTTTATAATTGCTGTCTGTTGTGGAATGTTATGTGGTTCGCCGGCATTTGATCCAATTGGCACATGAGGAGCTGTAATTCTAGGCGCTCCCTGCTGTCTTGCAATTGGAGGAAGTGCAGCGATTACGCAGCAACTCATACCTGCTTCTTCGCAGCATCTAGTAACAATTGTTGCTGAACGATGGCAGGTTCCGCATCCACCTGTGCAAAGAACGATATCTACATCTTGCTCTTTTAATTTGCGAGCAATTTCTGGACCTGTCTCATTCATAAATTTTTCAACGTTTCCGCCACCGCCCATAAATGTATAAGTTTCCTTAGGCAAAGAACCAATGAATCCTTCGTCTACCAATTCATGAAGACGATCAATTGGAAACATGGCGTTAACATCTTTATTAATATCGGAGTTATCAAATCCTCCATGTGTTACCATTAACTGATCAGATGGTGTATCAAATGGAATTGTGCGATAAGAGAAATCACCAGATGTATTAAATGGTGTCTGGCTCTTTATATGAATTCCACCTGCAGTAATAAAAGCAACCTTGCATTCACTTAGTGGTTTTTTCAATTCTGTAAATATAGGTTTTGGTGTAATAGGTACGAAGATTTCAGATTGCATCCCTTTTTTTGTTGTTAATTTCATTGTTTTTCCTCCTTAAATTGATTCTACTGGGATATCCCGTTTGCCAATCACTTTCATACAACTGAAATAGAACTCCACATCCTGTCCTTCTTCCATAGTGACTGGCGTAAATGCCCAACGTCGTGGCACTCCTATGGTTCCCAAATCATTCATTATTGCCACTTCTATGGCAGTATCATTTACTTGTACTATTTTTCCCCCTAGTAAGCATGGAGTTATCTCGTGATCCGTTTTCATATCCGAACAGTCATAATCATATGGATCTTCTACCACCTGAATATAACTGAAATAAAATTCCATCTCTTGACCGATGCTCAAAGCCTCATGGCTTATAATCAGGCGTTTGGGAACTGTAATAACTCCCAAACGACCATGAAGATGAACCTTTACCCTGTCTGCAGACACATCTTTCACAAGTCCTCCCATTTTCACAGGGTTAATTATATAATCCATTACCATTAGTGTAATGTTCCACTTTCAACAAGCTTTGTTTCAGGAAGCCCTAAAATCTTATTGTTTGCGTTGATAACATCATTGTTCCATTTCTTTTCAGCTGGTTTGATTTCCACTCCTGCCATTCTATTCTTCAACATCTGGATTGCGCGAGTAGCTACTTCTGAAGTTACACATGAGCAACCTGCGATATCGTTTTCAAATCCGCCCTTATCCATATTTTCTTCAACCATTGCTGTAGCATATTCATTACCAACTACCAATTGACCTTGATATGCACAGAAGGATACACCAACTACTGGAATACCTCTCTTTCCAGCCTGACCAATATGCTGAATGAAATCAATATGGTTATTTCCAAAGCCTTCTGTTGTAATGATAACGCCATCAAGATCTAGTGATTCAAGCATAGAACCAAGTCTTTCAGATACCCAAAGTTTTTCATCATTAACCTGTGGTGAACCAACAAAGATAACACCTACCAAGTCCAATTCATCATCTGCTGCCAAACCTTCTACTAGAGGTTCTCTAATATAATGACGTGTCATTTCTTTTGTTGCAGGTCCAATACACGTCAATGCATGGATTGACCCATCTCTTACTTGATTTGGTGTTAATATAATCGGAACATTACCGCAATCTACATTCTTCTGTCCGCCAAGAACTCCACAAGGCTCTATTGGGCAGATAACATTGTCATGCATAGCGCCCTGTCCCATAATTTCTTTTATTAATACTACACGAGGATTTCCTGCTCTGCGTACATCTTCACAGATTTCTTCACGAACAACTTCACCTTCATACTCTTTCAGTTCATCTCTAATTTCCTGGATAATGTAATCTTGACATTTATGTGCTGCAAATGGGCCCGGTCTTGTCATGCCTGATAGTCTTTGAATAACTGCATGGCAACGAATTATAATATCATTTTCATCTGCACATCCAGGATGTCCAAAATACATCTTCTCATCCAAATATCCTTCAGAAGAACCAAACTCATGAACCTGTACGCCATCTTCGTCTACACCAGTAAGCATGAATACAACACCATCAGCAACCTTTGTGATACCTTCGCCAAGTTCGCCTTCAACTTTTGTAGCAATTGGACAAACATCCATGATTGTTTCTGTATACATGTGTCTTTCATTTGGATGAATAACTTCTAATTTAAGACTCTTACATAAAATATCTTTTGTTACTGCACTCTTAACAATATCTTCATCAATGGTAATAACGCCATCTTTGATAGAAGTTTTATTTCCAAGCTTTACATCTGAAATTTTAATGTGCTTTTTTACAAGATTGTGAATTACTTTCTTCTCTCCACTTTTCTCTGTCACTTCAGCAGGTACTGCAGGTGCTGCTCCAGCAAATACAGGTACATCCAACTTTAAGCCCTCAAATTTTTCTGCCTTTCCAATTTCAATATGAATCATTCCGTTACCTCCAACTCTTGACTGAACTTCCGAAGCAGCTTCAACTTTATGTAATGCTTCGGATACATTTTCTTTTGTTGCTTCTTCTATTTCGTTGACCTTATCAAGTACGTCTCTTGTAATTGGTGTAAGTGCTTCAACATCCTGAAGCAGTGTGCTTCCAATTACCTGCTCAATACGTAAACCATCTGGACTTAATGTTAAGAGACCCGCTTCCTGCATATCTTCAAATAATCCCGGATCTTCCAGATCTGCTGCACTAATAGCCAAGCCTTTTTTTCTTCTGCAACAAAAGATTGCAGGATCTTTCAAGTGGTGCTGCAATGTTTCCTGTGTGATAGACATTTTTAATTCCTCCTTACTTTTCTTTTCTAAATCTTCTTATCATTTTATATTTAACAGCGCACATTGCCCCGTCAGTAAAACAATAAGGCAGTAATTTTAACTATATACATTTTTAATTCCTCCTATTACTCTTCTTCTCTAAATCTTCTTATCATTTTATAATTAACGGCGCGCATAGCCCCATCAGTACAATGATAAACCGGTAATTTTAACTGTGGTGCACATGACATTACAGTATTGCTACAATCTGTACAATTACTGATCAGTACCGCCTGTGCTCCTGCTTTCTTTAATGCCATTACTTTCTGTACCTGTCCTGGACATCTCCCAGGATTTTCACATTTTCTTGTGTTTTTAATTTGTTTTGCTTGCTTACAATACTCAACCCCTACTACTTCAGAACCCATACTTGATGCCTGTTCTTCTAGACGTTCTTTATTTGCACCACATGCACAAACCAAAAGTCCGATCTTTGACGGTCCCGGCATAAAACTCTCAGCTGCGATAATTCCTCCAGTTGTCTTAATAATTGGTGCCTCCAAAGAAGTTCTCTTGCCAGTAAATGGCCCTCCCATAATAAGTTCACCGTATTCTTCGCCAATCCCTCCTGACATTTCTAGCACTTTTGCCACATTTATTCCAAGTGGAACATCCATTAATACATGAATAGATGCATTTTCTTTTAGTTTTCCAGCTACTGTCATATCCTTATCCATAAGCGGTTTTTTATCTTCTATGGCTTCCCGTATGCGAAACACGGTCTCTGAATTAATAACTACTGCATCTGCTGCCATGGGAAGTTGTTCTGGTTCCAAAAGAATTCCAAGTGTCTCCCTAACAATGGCACGCTCCTCACCCATTGGATAAATATTATCCAGTGCATAAACAGAAATTCGGCTATTTGTATTTGCCTTTTTGATTTTTTCAATTGCTTCTCTATGAATTCCTTTTACAGCCACAATTCCTTTTTCAGCATTGACAAGTTTCATGATTATCATTAGTCCATTCAAAAGCTTTTCCGGCTCTTTTTCAATTCGCGCTATATTATGTGATAAAATCGGTTCACATTCAGCAGCATTAATTATGACAGTTCCTTTTTTTTCAAAACAGACATTTAATTTCACATAGGTTGGAAACCCAGCTCCACCTAGCCCTACAATTCCAGATTCCTCAATCAAATCTTTTGGTGTCTTCCCTTGTAAAGGTATGTATTCTTCAAAATTTGTCTGTGATTCTTCAATCACAATCCGGTCTATATCAACAACTTTTACTTTACCATCTACACTAGAAAAAATATTGCTTCCTAGTGCTCCTTGTGGCTTTCCTGCTATCATCTGACCTCTTTTTATAAGATCATTTTTTTTAACCAATGGTTCAGATGGAGTCCCTACATGTTGTCTGAGTGGAAAAACAAAATCCATGAATATACACCAACTTTCTGAAAAAAGCAGACAATCGTGTAAATTGTCATACATTTCTCTGTTTTTTCTGAACTTGCATTATACTATGCTTTATTTTAGTAAAAGCTTATATTTATCTTCCAAATTTACTTCTCCTAAAACACAATATATTTGATAAAAAATTAACTCTAAATCAGAACATTTTACTTTTTATACTTTATATTAATAGCAATTCGCATGCCAATCTACATAATAATTCTTATAAAAAAAATTTTTTACATGTAACCTATTGTAAAATCAATACTTTTTTATTTTATCAACATATTTTTCATATATATAAAAAACTTTCATTTGTTAAAAAATTGTCCAAATCTATACAGTATTTTTCTAATATATTCAAATTATTTCCTTGAATATATTGATAATGCTGGTTTCAGTGAAATAAAAATAAAGTGTCCAAATTAATACACTTGTATTAATTTGGACACTTTATTTTGTACTCTTCTATTTTATTATAAGTATATTGTTATTAATATTTTTAACTAGAGCCACATATAATTTTTACCATGTTATAATCAAAATTTTTTAAAGGTAAAAAATTAAAATTTCCTATAAAAAAAGGTTTTTCGATATTCGAAAAACCTTTTTTGGCAGGGGCAGTAGGATTTGAACCCACAACCAATGGTTTTGGAGACCACTACTCTACCGTTGAGCCATACCCCTAAGACATTGTTTATTATACAGCATATTATTTTAAATTGCAAGTTTTTTTTAATTATTACAGAAGTTTAGCACTTAAAAAATTTTTAGGACGGTAGTCCTTTGGATTGTAAAGCTTTAT
>NZ_JIBU02000079.1 GCF_000633595.2 Clostridium drakei
AAAAACGATTATAATAAAGATGTCAATTGAAATATTTTCTAAAAATTAAACACTAGTGAAAAAAAATAAATAAATTCAAATTTAGGAGGAATATATTATGAGACAAATAGCTATTTATGGAAAAGGTGGAATAGGTAAATCTACAACCACACAAAATTTAACTGCAGGTTTATCTGAAATAGGAAAAAAGGTTATGGTAGTTGGATGTGATCCAAAGGCAGATTCTACAAGGCTGCTTTTAGGTGGACTTGCACAGAGGACAGTACTGGATACTTTAAGGGAAGAAGGAGAAGATGTAGATTTAAATTATATATTAAAAAAAGGATTCAATGGAATAAAGTGCGTAGAATCAGGCGGACCTGAACCAGGTGTAGGATGCGCTGGAAGAGGTATTATAACATCTATAAACATGCTTGAAAGACTTGGCGCATACACTGAAGATTTGGATTATGTTTTTTATGATGTTCTAGGAGATGTTGTATGCGGTGGTTTTGCTATGCCAATTCGTGAAGGAAAGGCAAAAGAAATATATATTGTGGCTAGTGGAGAAATGATGGCACTATATGCAGCAAATAATATATCAAAGGGAATAAAAAAATATGCCAATAAAGGCGGCGTTAGATTAGGTGGAATTATATGCAACAGCAGAAAAGTAGACAATGAAAGGAGAGTATTGGAGGCATTTGCAGAGGAATTAGGTACACAGCTTATTTATTTTGTACCAAGAGACAATGTAGTTCAAAGGGCAGAAATTAATAAACAAACTGTAATACAATTTGATTCTAAATCAAATCAGGCAAATGAATACAGATCACTAGCAGAGGCAATAGAAAAAAATAAGAACTTTGTAATTCCGAAGCCTATGTCACAAAAAAGGTTAGAAGAAATAATTTTGGAACATGGATTGGTAGAGCAGGTAGTATAAAATACCATAATTGGAAAGTTAATGAGGAGGCAAAATTAATGAAATTTAATCTTAAAACTTCAGTAGTAAAAACTCGTGAACAGCGGCTTGGAACTATTATTGGATGGAAAACTGGAAAGGCTTCAGAACTTTCCAGGGATTCTGCTTATACGTGTTCAGGTTGTAAAGGAAATGGCGGAAAAAGGTTGTGTGAAGCTTCAGGACCCTTTACCCAAGGTTCTACTTGTAGTGAACAAATGGTAGAATGTCAAGCTGGAAATGTAAGGGATGCAGTATTAATTCAACATGCCCCAATAGGTTGTGGTACAGGACAGGTAGCTTATAATTCCATATATAGAAATGGTCTTGCTATTAGAAATTTACCTGTTGAAAATATACAAATAATAAATACAAATATAAAAGAAACTGATATGGTGTTTGGTGCACTAGACAAGTTGGAACAATCCATAAAGGATGCATGGAATAGACATCATCCTAAAGCAATTTTTGTTGCTACTTCATGTGCTTCGGGAATTATAGGAGAGGATATAGATAGTGTTGCAACTAAAATGCAAGAGGAACTTAGAATACCTGTTGTACCAATGCCATGTGAAGGTTTTATGTCAAAGCACTGGAGTACTGGTTTTGATGCTACACAGCATGGAATTCTAAGGCAGATAGTAAATAAAAACCCTAAAAAGCAAGAAAACCTTGTAAATGTAATTAATCTCTGGGGAAGTGATGTTTTTACTCCTATATTGGGGGAGCTTGGACTTAAAGTAAATTATGTTATTGATTTAGCTAAAGTAGAAGATTTGGAAAAGCTTTCAGAAGCTGCTGCAACCATTACGTTTTGTCATACATTATCTTCTTATATGGCAGCTGTTTTGGAAGAACAATTCGGAGTACCGGAAATTAAAGCACCACAACCTTATGGAATTGCAGGGACTGATGCATGGATAAGAGAAATTGCAAGGGTTACACATAGGGAAGAAAAAGCAGAAGCCTATATAGAGAGAGAGCATAAGAGAATAGCACCAAGGCTTAAAGAACTTAAAGAACTTTTAAAAGGCAAAAAAGGTTACGCAGCTACAGGTTCAGCATATTCTCATGGACTTATTGCAGTACTCAAGGAACTTGGAATTCAAGTTGATGGTTCCCTTGTATTTCACCATGATCCTGTATATGACAGTAATGACCCAAATAAAGACTCTTTAAAATTTTTGGTGGATAACTACGATGATGTTCCTAATTTTAGCGTGAGCAATAGACAGCAGTTTCAGTTTTATGGATTACTAAAAAATGTGAATCCAGACTTTATTCTTATAAGACATAATGGTTTAGCACCTCTTGCATCTCGTATGGGAATTCCAGCAGCACCACTTGGTGATGAACATCATGCAATAGGTTATCAGGGAATTCTAAATTTAGGGGAGACCATTCTTGAAATATTAGCTCATAAAAAATTTCATCAAGATTTGAAAGAACATGTAAAATTACCTTACACAAAGTGGTGGCTTGATCAGAAAGATCCATATATACTTGAAAAGCAAAATTATGCAGTGGAATAGGAGTGAAAATAGTGACGGATACAAAAAATGTAGAAAAATCAAATTCAATAGAACAGGTTAGATATGGATGTGCCATTGGAGCAATGCATAGTGTTTTTGCAATCCCAAGGGTTATTCCAATTACCCACTGCGGGCCAGGATGCGCTGATAAACAAACTTCTAACATATCCTTTTATAATGGATTTCAAGGAGGAGGTTATGGAGGTGGATCTGTTATACCAAGTACTAATATACACGAAAAAGAAGTAGTATTTGGAGGTGAAAATAGACTAAGAGAATTAATTGAATCTTCTTTTAAAGTCTTAGATGCAGATTTATTTGTAGTTATGACAGGGTGCATACCAGAAACTGTAGGAGATGATGTGGGATCTGTAGTAAGTGAGTTTCAAGATCAAGATTTACCTGTAGTATATGCTGAAACGGGAGGGTTTAAAGGAAATAATTTTACAGGACATGAACTTGTAACAGAGGCTATTATTGATCAGTATGTTGGAGATTATAAGGGACCTTTGAAAAAAGGACTTGTAAATGTATGGTCTCTTCTTCCATATCATAATACTTTTTGGAGAGGTGATCTTACAGAGATCAAAAGAATTTTGGAAGGTGTAGGCTTTGAAGTCAATATTTTATTTGGACATGAGAGCAGTGGAATTTCAGAATGGAAAAATATTAAAAAGGCACAGTTCAACCTTGTACTTTCTCCATGGCTTGGACTTAAAACTGCAGAACATTTGAAGAAAAAGTATGGTCAGCCCTACTTGCATATTCCTACAATTCCTATAGGAGCAAAGGAAACTAGCAGTTTTTTGAGAAAAGTAGTTGATTTTGCAGGAATAGATAAAAATAAAGCAGAAGAATTTATTGAGAGTGAAGAAAGAAAGTACTATAAATATTTAGAGGATTTTTCTGACTTTTATGCAGAGTATTGGTGGGGATTGCCAGCTAAATTTGCAATTGTAGGTGATAGTGCATACAACTTAGCTATAACAAAATTTTTAGTAAATCAGCTAGGACTTATACCTGCAAAGCAAATTGTAACTGAAAATCCACCAGAAAAATATAGAGATATTATTAGAGAAGAATACAAAAATATAGCAGAAGATGTTTCATTGGAAGTGGAATTTGAAGAAGACAGTTATACCATTCATGATAAAATAAGAAAAACTGATTTTGGACATAAACCTCCAATTATATTTGGAACTACGTGGGAAAGAGATCTAGCAAAAGAATTAAAAGGTTCTATAGTTGAAATAGGATTTCCAACCTCTTATGAGGTGGTTATATCAAAATCATATGTAGGCTACAGAGGAGCTCTTACTCTACTTGAAAAGATATATACTACTATAGTTAGTGCTAGTGCCTAGTTTTAAGCAACAATAAAAGATATGGATTTTAATCTCATATTAAAAAATTGTAAATTAAATATTGACATATTAAAATGTGGCTAATATAATAGTATATAACATATACGAATAGTATGAAATATCTAAGGAAAATTTGAAAAACTTAATATGATATATTCTTATCAAGAGAGGTGGAGGGATTGGCCCTTTGAAGCCTCGGCAGCGGATTCTTTTTTAGAATACTGTGCCAAATCCAACAAAATTATTTTTGAGAGATAAGAAGAGCAGTATTTATAATGTATTGAAACCTCTTCTTTTGTAGAAGAGGTTTTTATTTTCAAATATTGGGATTAAAGTGGAGGGGGTAATGTGATAAATAGTAGTAGAGGTAAGGCTGGTATTTCACAAGAAAATTTAAATAAACTTTTAGAAATGTTGAAAACTGTTAAATATGGTTCTGTAATTTTAGTTATTCAGGATGGGGTAGTGGTACAAATAGAAAAAAATGAAAAGTTGAGACTAGTGTAGATTAGGAAGTGAACAAATTATATTTTCAACTTTTAAAGTATAAAAATACTAAGAATTTTTCAAAACTGAGTATTGACATTATTGAAAATAAACAATATAATCATAGTTAACATATATGATTAATAATAAATACTTAAAATTAAATAGAAAACTTAACAGATTTGTTCTTATCAAGAGCGGCGGAGGGACTGGCCCTGTGAAGCCCGACAACCGGCATTATGTATCGGTGTCAATTCCTGCAGAGTAAATTATAGGACTCTGGAAGATAAGAAAAATAGTGAATTTACAAAATTCCATTAAAAAGGCTATTTTTCTTATATTAAGAAAAATAGCCTTTTAAATTTGTGTACATTAATAGTTTTGGAATTTTAATTAAGTTGTTTCAAAATGATTTCATTATTGAATTTCACAACTAATAGTTAAAGCATAAAGTCAATAAGGAGAAAAAGGCTTATGTAGTAAAAATTAATATTAATGCAAAAAATCCTAAAATAATCGTTTTTTAGTTTATTTACAATATTAATAACAAGATTATAATTGGGATTTAAAATATAAAAAGGAGGATACCAGAATGAGTGTAGAAAGTGTGAGAAATTTTTTTAAAGAGAGGAATCAAGAAGATCCAGTATTTGAATTGGAGGACAGTGGGGCTACAGTGGATCTTGCAGCTCAGGTTATAGGTGTAGAAGCTAAGTTTATTGCTAAAACACTGGCATTTAAATTAAAGGAAAAGGATATATTGGTTGTAACTCGCGGCGATGCTAGAATAGATAATAAAAAATTTAGGACTTTTTTTAAAACAAAAGCCAAAATGCTTGATTTAAATGAAGTTGAAGAGGTAACAGGGCATCCAGTTGGGGGCGTGTGTCCATTTGGATTGAAAAATCCTATAGATGTTTATGTAGATGTATCCATAAAAGATTTTGATTTTGTATATCCAGCAGCAGGTTCGAGAACAACTGCACTTAAAATATCGCCAGAAAGCATTCAAGGGCTTACTAATGCTGAATGGGTTGATGTATGTCAAGAGTAGGTACATCAACTAGGGAAATATATATTATGTGATATTTCAAAGGTATAACATTTTTTACAATAGAACGGCTATTGAAAGCATTACAGAACATCCATCTGTAGTTAAAAAAATAAAAAGAAATTAAATATACAACATATGAAGTAAAATCGGAGGTCAAAAAATGATAAGAAACTTAAAAAGAGTGATTGGAATAAGCTTAATATTTGCAACAATATTTTCATTATTTGTAGGATGTGGAACAAAGAAAGAGGCTCAAAAACAAACTACATTACTAGATAAAATAAAACAATCAGGAAAAATAAGTGTAGGTTTGATGGGAACATATCCACCATATAACTTTCTAAATAAAAATAATGAGATAGATGGTTTTGATGCTGACATTGCCAAAGAAATTGCAAAGAGAATTGGAGTAAAGGCGGAGTTTGTTAGTAACGATTGGTCAAGCATGGTTGGTGGATTAGAGAAAGGAAAGTTTGATGTAGTAATAAGTCAAATGACTATTACAGATGAAAGAAAAAAGACAATGGATTTTTCTGATCCATATATCAAGAATTCTGTTAGTGCAATTGTACGTCAAGATAATAATTCAATAAAATCTATACAAGATTTTAAGGGGAAGAAAATAGGAGTAGGACTTGGAACAAATGACGAAAAGTACCTTAGAGATGAAGTAATGCCTAAGGTAGGAAATTTTCAGATAGTTACATATAATGATGTCATAACTACTTTACTTGATTTAAATACTGGAAGAATAGATGCTACAGTTAATAATATGTTTGCAATTAAACCTGAAATTGATAAAAATAATATAAAAGTTAAAGCTGTAGGAGAAGCACTTAAAAATGATTATGCAGGAGTTGCAATGAAAAAAAATAATCCTGAACTTCTAAATTCAATTAATAAATCTTTAAAGGATATGAAATCTGATGGAACGTATAAACAAATATTTAAGAAGTGGTTTGGAGTGGACCCTACATTATAGTAAATTAGCTATATTACGTGAGGGGGAATTAATATGAATTTAGTTATTGAAGATGTTAGATATTTGTTAGAAGGAACATATTACACTATGTTAATTACTATTGTGTCTATGGTATTTGGATTATTAATTGGTTTTTTTATATGTATGTTACGGTTATCAGAAAAAAAACTGTTAGTAATATTGGCAAAATTTTATGTTTCAGTAATTCGAGGAACTCCTTTATTAGTACAAATTTTTATAATATACTATGGATTGCCTGATTTTGGCATAACGCTTAAACCACTTACTGCCGCATTTATTTCACTTAGTATAAATATAGGGGCGTTTTTGTCAGAAACTATAAGAGGTGCTATTATATCAATTCCTAAAGGACAAATGGAGGCAGCAGTAAGTGTAGGAATGACTTATTGGCAGGCAATGAAAAGAATTATATTGCCTCAAGCGTTAAGAGTAGCAATTCCACCTATGGGAAATACTTTTATAGGTATGCTTAAGGAAACTTCGTTAGTTTCAGTTATTACTGTTACTGAATTACTGAGGGCTTCTCAATTATTAATTTCCAAATATTTAGTTGTTATGCCATTTTATCTTGCAATTGCTTTGATTTATTGGATTATGAGTACATTATTTTCTATTATTTTAGCAACTATTGAGAAAAGATTATCAGTAATGTATTGATATTTTTACAAAAAATATAGACTCGATTTTAAATTTATGACTTTCAACAGTTCTGGAACTCTTGATTTGAATGAAGTTGAAGAAATAACAGGATATCCAGTTGAGGGGATTTATTTGAACTTAAAAATCTTATAGATGCATCTATATAAAACTTTGATTTTGTATATCGATCAGTATGTTCAAGAGTAAATGCATTTAAGATATCGCCAGAAAGCATTTGATGGCTTACTAATGCTGAATTGGTTGATGTATGCCAAGAGTAAATAATCATATTTTAGGAGTTGCTTTAAAATGATAAAAATTAAAAATTTATATAAAAGATTTAATAACAATACTGTTTTAAATGGTATTAATTTAGAAATAAAGAAGGGAGAGGTTATTGTAATTATTGGACCATCTGGTACAGGAAAATCAACCTTATTAAGGTGTATAAACTATTTGGAAACTCCAGATAAAGGAACTATAGAGATAGAAAATTTAAAAGTAGATTTGGAAAAAATAAATAAAGGACAAATACATGAACTGAGAAAACATACGGCTATGGTATTTCAAAGTTATAACCTTTTTAATAATAAAACGGCTATTGAAAATATTACAGAGCATCTATCTGTAGTTAAAAAAATAAATAAAAATGAAGCAGAAAAAATGGCGATAGACATATTAAGACAAGTTGGGTTAGAAGATAAAAAAGACTACTATCCTTCACAACTATCAGGTGGTCAGCAGCAGAGAATTGGAATAGGTAGAGCTATGGCTGTTAGTCCAGATATAATGCTATTTGATGAACCTACATCAGCATTAGATCCTGAATTAGTTGGAGAAGTACTAGAGGTTATAAAAAAACTTGCAGAAAAAGATACCACAATGATTATTGTAACTCATGAAATGAGATTTGCTAGAGAAGCCGCAGACAGAGTTATTTTTATGGATAGTGGAAATATAGTAGAAGAAGGAACTCCAAAAGAAGTGTTTGATAATCCTAAAAATCCACGAACTATAAAATTTTTAAGACAAGTTCAATTTAATTAAGTATAGGGAGATTTAAATTTGTGATTTTTAAGATTAAGAAAGCTTTAAAATAATTTATATAATACTATTTTTAATATAGCAGGAGGTTATTTATTATGAAAAAGATTGGTTTATTAATAAGTGCAATATTGATATTTACTTTTTCTTTTGCAGGGTGTGCAAGTACTAAAAATACAGGAACTACTCAAGCTAGTAGTGATAATTTACTAGCAAAAATTAAAAAAGATGGAAAAATTAAAATAGGTACAGAAGGAACTTATGCACCATATACTTTTCATGATAAAAATGGAAAGTTAACAGGTTTTGATGTTGAAATATCAGAAGAGGTGGCTAAGCGTCTTGGTGTAAAAGCTGAATTTATTGAAACAAAGTGGGATGGCATGTTTGCAGGCTTAAATTCTAAAAGATTTGATGCTGTAGCTAATGAAGTTACAATAAATGATGAACGTAAGCAAAAATATGATTTTTCAGATTCTTATATAGTTTCTAGGGCAGTATTGATTGTAAGTAATGATAATAATAGTATTACAAAGTTTGAAGATTTAAAAGGTAAAAAGGCTGCAGAATCTTTAACTAGTAGTGGTGAAAAGGTGGCAAAATCTTATGGCGCTGAAATTGTGGTAGATGATGGATTTAATCAAGCTATTGATCTTATAACTTCTAAGAGGGCAGATGCTGTTGTTAATGATAGCTTATCATTTCTAGATTATAAGAAACAAAAACCTGATACTCCTATAAAAGTAGTGGCAAAGAGTGAAAAACCAGATGTTAATGCATTTGTGTTTAATAAGGGTAATAAGGAATTATTAGATGCTGTTAATAAGGCCATATCAGATATGAAAGCAGATGGAACATATCTAAAAATTTCTAAAAAGTGGTTTAATGAAGATGTATCAAAGTAAGATGGTGATAAAATGAATTTTGATGATAAAACATTAAAAATGATACAAATACTGGCAGATTCTTTTTTTCCATTACTGAAGGCTGGTTTACAATTTACAGTACCGCTTACACTAATATCTTTTATTCTTGGATTGATTCTTGCTTTATTAACAGCTTTGGCCCGAATATCAGATTTTAAATCACTTGTATCATTAGCTCGTTTTTATGTTTGGGTTATAAGGGGAACTCCATTACTAGTTCAACTATTTATTATATTTTATGGATTGCCAGCAGTTGGTATAACAATAAATCCGATGATATCAGCTATTATTGGATTTACCTTAAATGCAGGAGCATATAATTCTGAAGTAATCAGAGCTGCTATTTTGTCAATACCTAAAGGGCAATGGGAGGCAGCACTTTCTATAAATATGACAAACAGACAAGCAATTCGACGTATTATACTACCTCAGGCAGTACGGGTTTCTGTACCACCTTTGGCTAATTCTTTTATATCATTAGTCAAAGATACTTCACTTGCTGCTACAATTACTTTAACTGAAATGTTTCAGGTAGCACAAAGAATAACAGCAACAACTTATGAACCATTGCTGTTATATTGCGAAACTGCATTTATATATTTAATATTTTGTACAGTATTATCTTCAATTCAAAATAACATGGAAAAAAGGGTAGGAAAATACGTATAGTATTATATCTATTGTGAAAGGTAAAAGAAATCATAGTTGGCATAAGCAAATCAATGCATAAGAAGGTAGGTGTAAATATCAATTGTGTAGAAAAACAGTCCAAACATTGTGCCGTATGTGTGATGAACACTGTGGTATAAATGTTCATCTTAAAGATAATACAATAATAAAAGTAAATGGCTATGATAAACATCTTTGGAATGAAGGTAGAATGTGTATAAAAGGATTATCAAGCATTGATATGTTTTATGCACCTGACCGTATATTAACTCCACTAAAAAAACAAAGCATGGGTTTAAAGAAATAAGTCTTCAACAAGCATTAAATGAAATAAGTGAAAAAATGATAAAAATTAAAGAAAAGTATGGAACTAGAAGTTTAGGTGTATGGAAAGGAGAAGCTATAGGTACTGCTCAGCAGGAACAGATAGTACGAAGGTTTTGCAGTGCTTGGGGGACTCCTAACTATTTTTCAAATGATTCAGAGTGTTTTTTGGGAAGATGGATGGGATATTCACTTGTATGTGGTAACTGGACTAGTGTTGATTTTTTGAATTCTAAATGTATTATTTTATGGGGGAGTAATCCAAGTTATTCACACCCTAATACAGCAGCATTAATCATGAAGGCAAAAAAGCATGGTGCAAAACTAATTGTAATAGATTCAAGATTATCTCAAATTGCAAAACAAGCTGATATATTTGTTCAAATAAAACCAGGTACAGATGGTGCTTTAGCGTTAGGAATTTGCAGAGAATTAATTAAGAATAAATTGTTTGATTACAAATTTATAGAAAGTTACACTATTGGTTTTAATGATTTTAAGAATTATGTAGAAGGTTTTAATCCACAATTTGTAAAGAAGGAAACAGGAGTAAATATAGGTGTAATAAAAAAAATAGTTAAGTTTATAGGAAATAGTATTCCAAGTGTTGGAATTTATGTAGGCGTAGGATTAGAACATCATGAAAATGGTGTAAATAACATTAGAGCTGTAGCCTGTATTAATGGATTAACAGGATCTTTTGATGCTAAAGGAGGAAATCTTATACCTGAACCAATAAATATGAGCAAATTAACTCTTTATGATGAAATTCATCTTGAAAATTTAGAGCCTATAGGTTTTGATAAGTTTCCAATGCTGTATAATCTTAGAAAAGAAGCACACACTATGACTGCTATGGATACTATACTTACAGAAAAACCATATCCATTAAAAGGAATGATTATAACTGCAGCTAATCCTGTAATTACTAATCCCAATTCTTTAAAGGTAAGAAAAGCATTAAAAAGCTTAGAATTACTTGTTGTTAGAGAATTATTTATGTCAGAAACTGCCGAATTAGCAGATTATATATTACCTGCTGCATCTTTTTTAGAAAGATCTGAATTACATTGTCATACGAGTATTCAAGCTGTTAATTTAACTAAAAAAGTAGCAAGTATTGATAATTGTCAAAGTGAATATGAGTTTTGGCATGACATAGCTCATAGGATTGGCATAGGTAAATATTTTCCTTGGAATAATGAAAAGGAATTAAATGAATGGCTTATAAAGCCTACAGGTATATCATTGCAGGAAATAGAAGGACATTCAGAAGGATTAGTATATAAACCTATAGTATATTCTAAATGGATAGAAAAGAATGATAAACCCTTTAATACTATATCAGGAAAAATAGAATTCATATATAAGCATCAAAAAGATCAAAGTTATGTTAATGAGCTTCCAGAATATAAATCTCCATCGTATATAACAAAATTTAATAAAAAGTATCCATTTGTTTTGATTTCAGGTGCGAGAAAACTTGTATATTATAATAGTAGAAATCGTAATTTGAAATTGTTAAATAAAACAGGACAAAAACCTGAAATTGAAATACATCCTTTAGATGCAAAAAAATTAGGTGTAAAGAATAAAGATATGGTAAAAGTTATTTCAGCTGTAGGTGATATAAATATAGCTGTTAAAATTGTAGAAAAGGGTGAAATTATGAGAGGTGTGGTACAGGTCACTCATGGGTGGAAGAATGCAAATATTAATCAAATTACTCATGATAATATTAATGATCCAATTAGTGGATTTCCATTAATGAAATCTGTACAAGTAAATATAGTAAAGTTATAAGATTTATTTATAATAGTTGACCAGATATACTGGAGGCTATGCGAGTTTATTTAACTTATGCATAGTCTTTTTTATTTTTAATTTTAAGGAGGTAATAAATTTGAGTGTTAACATAAAATCACCAGAAGTTGAAATTAGAGAAACGAGACTTGGTTCAATTACAGGATTTTATGGAAGTGCATCTGAGCTTTGTAATGGATCAAAAGGAGGAAGGCTTTGCGATAGAAAACATTTTTTTAGTCAATGCCTAGGGTGCAGTTCAGGCAATGCATTATGTCAATTAGTCATGATACAGGATGCAGTTGTTATAAATCATGCTCCAATTGGTTGTTCAGCTGATTTTTCAGATTTTAATTTTACAAATAGAGTAGGACAAGGTAAGAGAAATATCCCATTTAGAGATGCCAAATTATTAAGTACAAATATAACTGAGAAAGACACAATATATGGTGGAGGAGAAAAATTAAAAAGAACTATAAAAGAGGCATATGATAGGTTTAAGCCAAATGCAATTTTTATAACAACTTCCTGTGCATCAGGAATTATAGGCGATGATGTAGATTCCATAGCTGAAGAAGCAGAGGATCAGTTAAAGATACCTATTGTGTACATTCCCTGTGAAGGATTTAAATCTAAAATTTGGACTACAGGTTTTGATGCAGCATATCACGGGATAGTTAGAAAGATAGTAAAACCACCAGTTAAAAAAAGAAAAGATGTGATAAATGTAATTAATTTTTGGGGCAGCGATATTTTTACTGACTTATTTGGGAGAATAGGCTTAAAACCCAATTATATAATACCATTTTCTACAATTGCTCAATTGGAAAAAATATCTGAAGCAGCAGCTACTGTACAAATTTGTCCTACACTTGGGACTTATCTGGCTGCAGCCCTTGAGCAAGAGTATGGAGTACCAGAAGTTAAGGCACCGCCTGCTTATGGAATACAGGGAACAGATAAATGGTTTAGAGAGCTTGGAAGAATAACAGGAAAAGAAAAAGAGGTAGAAGAATTAATTAAATCAGAAAAAGAAAGAATATATCCTGAACTTGAAGAATTGAGAGGAAAATTAAAAGGAAAGAGAGCCTATGTTACAGCAGGTGCTGCTCATGGACACAGTTTAATTTCTCTTTTAAGTGATCTTGGTATGGAAGTTGTAGGTGCATCTATATTTCATCATGATCCTTGCTATGATAATGGATCACAGGAGGGAAAAAGTCTAGAGCATGTAGTTGAAACTTATGGAGATATAAAACATTTTAGTGTATGTAATAAACAAGCATATGAACTTGTAAACTCTTTAAATAAACTGAAACCTGATGTATTTATTGCACGTCATGGTGGTATGTCTATATGGGGAGCTAAACTTGGAATACCAACGTTTTTGATGGGTGATGAACAATTTGGAATAGGATATCAAGGACTAATAAATTATGGAAATAAAGTTTTGGATGTACTTGAAACTCCAGAGTTTGTGAAGAATATTGCTGCTCATTCTAAACTTGTGTATACAAACTGGTGGCTTAATCAAGAGAATGATACTTTTTTAGGAGGTAAATAATTATGGCTAAAGTAATAGAACAACCTAGACATTATTGTACTCTTGGAGCACAACAATCTGTAATTGCAATAAATGGAGCAATACCAATACTTCATTCTGGACCAGGTTGTGGCGTGAAACTTTTTAGGGGACTTAGTGATGATTCTGGGTATCAGGGTACAGGATATTCTGGAGGTGGAACCATTCCGTGTACTAATTCTACTGAAAAAGAAATTGTATTTGGTGGAGAAAATAGATTAAGAGAGGTGATTGATGGGACTCTTAAAGTTTTAAAGGGTGAACTTTTTGTAGTTCTTACTGGATGTACATCAGATATAGTAGGTGATGATGTTGGACAGGTAGTACGTGACTATAAAGATAGAGGAATACCAATAGTATATGCTGAAACAGGTGGTTTTAAAGGCACAAACTTTAAAGGTCATGAAATTGTAATCAAAGCTATAATTGATCAATATTTGGGAGAAAAAATTCCTAATGTAAAAAAGGGACTCGTAAATGTTTGGACATCAGTTCCTTATCAAGATACCTTTTGGTCAGGAAATTTAAGTCAGATAAAATATCTTTTAGAAAGTATAGGGCTTAAAGTCGTCAATATACTGTTTGGACCAGAGTCTGGAGGAGTAAAGGAATGGAATACAATACCAGATGCTGAATTCAATCTTGTAGTTTCTCCATGGGTTGGAATTGAAATAGCAGAATTACTGAAGAAAAAATATGGTACACCTTATTTACATTATTCCGTGCCTCCTATAGGTGCTAGAGAAACTAGCAAATTTTTAAGAAGGGTAGCAGAATTTCTTGATTTGAATTCCGATAAAGTTGAAAACTTTATTAAAAAGGAAGAAGACAATTTTTATTATTATTTAGAAAGGTCGGCTGATTTTTTTCTTGAATTTAGATATAGTATACCAGGTAGATTTTTTAACATAACTGATTCTTTTTATGCACTTGGTATAAGTCAATTCTTGTTAAATGAGCTGGGTATTATTCCTGGTGAACAATATATAACAGATGCTGCACCAGAGAAATATCAAAAGGATATTAAGGATGAATTTGATAGTATTTCTAATACTAGAAAATTTGAAGTGATTTTTGAGGAAGATGGCGGCGAAATACATGACAGACTTAGAAAATATAATCATGGAACACATATACCACTCATTTTAGGTAGCTCATGGGATAGAGATATAGTTAGAGAATTAAATGCTTTTGGAATAAATATAACCCTTCCTGTTATGCATAGGCTTGTATTAAATGGAGGGTATTTAGGGTATAATGGCGGCTTAAGATTAATTGAAGATATATATGGGAATATATTAGAAACTTATAAGTAAAAATAAATATTATGTAAAAAATATTAGTTGATTAGAAAAACTGAAGGCTAAGGTTTGTTTCATAAAGAAACTACCTTGGTCTTTTTTATTTAGTAGGAATTTAAAACTTTTTTGCTCAAAAAAACATGCCGTTAGGCATTG
>NZ_JIBU02000080.1 GCF_000633595.2 Clostridium drakei
TTTTTTACAATTACATTCTGTGCGGTAGCATTAGAAATCTAGAAATTTTTATTTTTAAATTCCTCAAATACTTCATCAAAGTCTGCTTCTTTGAGATCTAACTCTTCAGGATTTTTAACTATCATTGTAGCATCACATGCTTCGCATGCATATCCTGGTATATCAATATCTCCAAATTCATCTCTAGTTATATGCGTTTCTATAGCTAATCTTGGAACTTCCTTTTCTGCGCCACAATTTAAACACTGATAGGTTATTGTATCATTCTTTTTTTCTTCAAAAAATGCCTTTACTAAAGCCTTTGCCTTCTTTATTTTATTTTTTTCTCTTTGCTTGTCCTTTACTTTCTTTTTCTTACTAGCCATTTTACATCTTACCTTTCCTTATGCAAATACTGGCTCTATTTTATCACGAATTATTCCTTTTATCACTCCGTAGTCATGCATTAACTGTTCAATTTTCTTTTCATTGCTTATGAAAATTTGTTTTTTTAATTTCTCTTTAACACTTACTCCATAATAGACTATATCATTAAACTTCATCTTTCTTCCGCAATTTGGACAATCTAATGGATTTACTCCAAAGGTTACTAATATTCTTGTTTCCCAATTTTTCATCTTCTTTTTAAATTCAGCTACTTTTTCATCTATCAACTTGAAAAACTTATTCTTATGCCTAGTATTTTTAGCATATATACCATAATATCTTATCATTTTAAAATTCTTTTCTGGTATATGTCTTATAATTTTCCCTATAAAATCAAGTACATCTAATTCTTCTTCAACTCTTACTCCATCTTCGTGTCTTTCATAATAAAACACTACCCTTTTTCCATCATACTTTAATATTCTTGACTCTGCTATCGCAGGTCTAGAGGTATATCTACCTACGTATTTAGCCGCTTGTTTTGCCGTTTTCACTTCACCCTTACCATACACATAAAAACCATTTTTCAACTTCTTATATAGGTCATTTTTTAACTTTCTAAACTGCTTTTTAACATTTATAAGATTCAATTCTAAAGCATCTAATAATAATTTCTGCCACCTTTTTCTTAATGATTCATAGTGTATATGTGTAACTTTTCTCCAAACTGTAAATTTTCCTGCCCCACCTTCGGTAACTAATAGATGTACATGTGGATTCCATTTTAAGTCTCTTCCAAATGTATGTATAACTGCTACTATTCCTGGTGTAAACTCTTCTTTCTTGTTCAAGTCTTTAAACCAACTCATAATAGCTTGTGAAGCACATTGTGGTAATAGTGCAAGTAACTTTCTATTTTTACCAAAATAATTTCTAAGTTCCTTAGGTATAGTGAATACCATATGTCTATGCTTTGTTCTTATCAGTCTTGAAACCATTTCATCTGCCCAATCTTCTGATTTCTTTTTTCCGCAGGATGTGCAAAATCTACTCTTACATCTAAATCCAACCTTTTTTATTTCTCCACATGCTTCGCATTTAAACTCAATATATCCCATGTCTAAAGAACCACAATTAAGCATTTTCTTTATTTCCTTATAAACAATACTTCTTACGTTTCCTCTATTCAATTCTTCAAACTCATCCCAATTATCTATAAATATATTTTTTATAACCCCTACCATTTTTTCACCGATCTCACATAGTTTTTATTATAAATTCTATCATAAATCCACTTACATTTTATCCCTTTAAATATTTTACATTAATCTACAAACCATTTACCTACAATGCCTAACGGCATGTTTTTTTGAGCAAAAAAGTTTTAAATTCCTACTAAA
>NZ_JIBU02000081.1 GCF_000633595.2 Clostridium drakei
CGCCTTGGCTTTAAGTGTTATAAATGTTATGGTTGAATATAACTTTCAAATACTAAATCGGTTTATAACAATTTAATTACGTGCGTACACTTGAAGTTACTAGTTTGAATTTTAACTTTTATGCAGTGATATATGATAAGTGTTTCATCACATTAGCTAAATTGTTTTAATATTATTCTTAGATTGAGGATTTGGAAAGCCTTAGAACTTTAGTCCTGTCTGAGGGAACCGAGTTTGACAAAGTTCTTAGGTTTTCCAAATCTTCAAGCTTTAGAATAATTAAAACATTTAGCCGTGATGAAACACTTATCATATATCACGGAGTAAAAGTTAAAATCCAAACTTCCACTGCACCTTTGCGTCGTAATATGCTTAGAATTTGTATTAACAATTTAGATGTTATTTTATCTTAAAGCAAATTTAACAGCAGAAACAGCATGTATTGTTGTTGTATCAAAAACTGGAATGTCAACATCTTGTTGTTTTATAAGCAGTGGTATTTCTGTACAACCTAATATTACTCCTTCAGCACCATTTAATTGTAGATTTTTTATTATTTTTTTATATTTTTCTTTTGAAGAATCATTTGTTATGCCTTTACATAGTTCAGTATAGATAATTTCATGAATTATATTTCTGTCGGATTCATTTGGAATGATTACATCAATATTAAACTTTTCTTTTAATACTTTTTTATAAAAATCTTGTTCCATAGTAAATTTAGTTCCAAGCAATGCAACTTTTTTTAGTTTTTTTTCAATTATCTTATAACCAGTTGCTTCAGCTATATGTAAAACTTTTATTCCTACTCTACTTTCTATGGCATTTGCCATTTTATGCATTGTATTGGTGCATATTACAATAAAATCTGCACCTGCATCTTTAAGCTTTTTAGCAATATTCACCATAATATCAGTTAACTCTTCCCATTTATTTTCATGCTGTAATATCTCTATTCTTTCAAAGTCTACTGAATACATTAAGCATTCAGCAGAGTGAAGTCCTCCTAATTTTAATCGGGTGGTTTCATTTATAATTTTATAATAATCTAGGGATGATTCAAAACTCATTCCACCAATTAAACCAATTTTTTTTAATTAGTACACATCCTTTTAAATTATTTCATTCAAAGTATTTTTTAATCTTTTTATGCCTATAACTATTTCTTCTTTTTTAGGATAAGTAAAATTTAGTCTAATAAAATTGCTTTTTTCTTTATTTTTAGCATAAAAGAAATTTCCAGGAATATAATTTACTTTATTTTTTATTGATTTTTTTAATAATAAATTTAAATCAACATTGTTTAGTAATTTACACCACAAATAGAATCCTCCTTGTGGTTTGTAAAACTCTATTTCTGTAAAGTTTTTTTCTAATTCTTTAATCATTAGATCTCTTTTGAAGGTATATTCTTTTTTTATTCTTTTAATATGATTTTCATAGTAACTTTGCTTTAGAAATTCACATATCATATGTTGGCTTAAGGTATTTACATGCAAATCAGTTAATTGTTTAAATGAACCTAATTTATTTATTACCCTTTCTGGTGCAACTATCCAACCAACCCTAAGCCCTAAAGAAATGACTTTTGAAAATGTGCTTAAGTAAATAACATAATCATTTTTATCTAAAGCTTTTAAAGGAGGTAAATCTTTTCCTTCATATCTTAGTTCACCATAAGGGTCGTCCTCAATTATAGGAATACCATACTTTTCAATAATGATGATAAGTTCATATCTTCTTTCTAAACTCATTGTAATTCCAGTTGGATTTTGAAAATTTGGAATGCTGTAAATAAATTTCGGTTTTAATTTATTTATTAAGTATTCTAGTGCATCAACTTGAATTCCATATTCATCAACGGGTACTGCTACAACTTTAGCACCTAAAGCTTCAAATAATTGAATAGCACCAAAGAATGTAGGTTCTTCTACTAAAATTATATCATTAGGACTTACAAAAGCTCTTACAATTAAATCCAATCCTTGTTGAGAGCCTGAAGTAATCATTATGTTGTTAGTAGATATTCTAATTTCTCTATTTAGCATCAAGTTTTTTATTTCTTTTTTTAGTTCCTTGTACCCATTTACTGGACTGTGTAAAAACATGTTTTCTACTTCATCTTTTAATAATTTGATTTGAACTTTTTGAAATTCACTTTTGGGAAACAGGTCAGGTGATGGAATACCACCAGCAAAGGAAACTATTTCATTATTCCCAATATCCATTATTCTACTAATAACATCATTATGACTATTTCTTGAATTTTTACTGTATATTTCATCCCAAAATAAATGTTTTCTAAAGCTTGAGGATCTACTTTTTAGTGTATTTTTATCACAGAAAACAATATAGGTTCCTTTACCAATCTGTGAATCAATAAGACCTTCAGCTTTAAGTTCTTCATAAGCTTTAACAACTGTACTTCTATTGACATGTAATGTTTTTGCAAGCTCTCTTTCAGATGGTAATATGTAATCCAAAGGAAGTCTTTTTAAATAAATCATATCTTTTATTTGATTTTTAATTTGAAGGTATAAAGCAGTTTTGCTATTTCTTTCAATGTTAATTTTCATATAATCACTCACTTAGCTAAGTTTGTTTATAGTTTTATTATATCAATTTTATTCTACTAAAAAACCTCCAATTTAATGTTTTATAATACCATCCACTTAATTAATGTATAATTTACATTAATTATATAATAATTAAATGCAAAATATTGGCAAAGGCATATAGATAACAAAACAACACTAATACTTGTGAGCATTAATGATGTTTTGTTTCAAAATATAAGAATCACTTGATATAATTAACTACATTTAAGTTTCTTTTTGGTACAACTATTTCTTTATCACTTGATTTATAGCCAAGTGCAACTCCATAATAAGGTTCATATCCTTCAGGTATTCCAAGTTTCTTTACCTCATCTTCCAAACTGAAGAAAAATGTTAATAATCCAATCCAAACAGAACCTATATTTAAACTTTGTGCGGCAATAAGCATATTTTCAATTGCTGCTGAACAGTCTACTTTAGGTGCCATAGCACTTTTTTTGCCAGATACAATAATCAATGTTGGCGCATTATAGGATATGCTTATATTGGGATTTAAACCCATATTTTTTACCCAATCAATTTCTGATTTAGCCATTAAATCCTTACATTTTTTGCTTATATAATCTAGTTTTTCTTTATTTTGAATAACAGTAAAATGCCAAGGTTGGTCATTATGTGCAGTAGGTGCATAAATACCTGCCTCAATAATAGCTTGTAATTCCTCTTCTTTTATTTGATCTGGTTTATAAGAACGTATGCTTCTTCTATTTCTAATAGTTTTTAAAACTTCATTCATAAAAATCGGTTCCTTTCTTAAAATTATTGTATTACAAGAATAACAGTAAAAATATAATATTTGAAGTACGCACAAATTTGGAACATAATATCAAAAATGATACTGTTAATTTAATTAGTATATTTTAAAAATTTAAATTTATGTAAGAAAAATAGAAACAATAGAATAAATTGTGTAAATTAAGTTTAATTCTACTTGTAAGTAGGATATAATAAGTATGTAAATAATAGAAAATCGGTATTAAAATTTGGTAATTGTATTAAATATGATAGAAGATAAAAATATTATATTTATATAAGTTAATTTGAACTGGATTATTAATATTATATATCAACTAAATTTAAAATTTTAATAAAAAACAGTATTAATACCTGTGAATATTAGTGCTGTTTTTGTATTTCTATTTTAGAAAGGCAGGGACAAGGTGGTATACATAATTATATTTTTATTAATTATATGTGCATTTTTGATTTTTCGTCTGTTTTATATAGAAGGACAAATAAAAAATATAATAAATCAAATTGTATATATTAATGCAAATGAGGTAGATAAAAAAATAACTATAGGATTATTAAACAAAAAAATTGAAAAGCTGGCTGAGAAAATAAATGAAATTATACAAATAAAAAAACAAAGTGAAGCAAATAAAGTGAAGCTTGAAAATGATTTAAGGCAAACTATTGCAAATATGTCACATGACCTTAGAACGCCTTTAACGTCAATAATAGGATATATTCAGTTTTTAAAATTAGATAATATAAGTGAAGATGAAAAGAAGGAGTATTTAGATATAGCGGAAAAGAGGGCAAAGGCACTAGAAGTTTTGCTAAATGATTTTTATGAGTTATCCTTAATAGAGTCATTGGATTATGAATTAAATTTAGAAAAATTGAATATTAATAAAATATTGCAAGAATGTATATTAGGAAAGTATACTGATTTTACAAATAGAGATATAAATCCAAGAATAGAAATACCTAAAAATAGTATATATATTATAGCTGAAGAAAAATCTTTGCAGCGTGTAATTGAAAACTTATTAAGTAATAGTGTTAAATATGCAAAAGATAATGTAGAAGTATGTTTAAAATTAGAAAAGAATACTGCAATATTAGAAGTGAAAAATACTGTTGAAGATTTGACTTTAGATGATGTGAAAAATATTTTTAATAGATTTTATATGGCAGATAAAATACGAAGTGGAAAAGGAACTGGTCTTGGACTTGCTATTGTAAGGGGATTAGTCCACAAGATGAATGGTAGTATAACAGCAGATATTAAAGAGGATGTATTAAGTATTTGTTGTAGATTTCAAAAAGTGTGAGTAATATAGGAAAGTGGTGAGAAAATGAATTTGAGGGAATTGGAAGAAATAATTTTCAAACCATCATCTAATTTTATGAGAAAAAGCGGAGAAAAGATATTTAAAGAAGGATTGGTTTCAAATATAAAAGGAAAAAACATAAATAGTATATATCACATATATGGAGATGTGAATCAAGGTACCAATGAAAAAAAGTTTAAAACATATATAAAAATAAATTTATTAAACAAAAAATTAGAGGATGTAAGCTGTAGTTGCAGTGATTTTAAAGAAATTTCCCGAAGTAAGAAGTTATTTATGTGTGAACATCTAACAGCTAGTGCGTATAAATTTTTGAACTTTTTTTATAATAAGAAAACCGTAAAAAAAGATTTATATGAAAATGGTAAAAAAGTTATAATAAATATAGATGTAAAGATAACTTGCAAGTTATGGAAGGGAAATACTAGCTATGAATTGGAATTTAGGTTAGGTAAAGAGCATAAATATTTGATTACTAACATAAATAGTTTTATTTCTCACATAGATAATAAAACAAGTATTTCTTTTGGTAGTCAATTCATTTACAATCCTATTAAGTATACTATTCATCCTGAAAGTATGAAAATTATATACTTTATTAAAGAATATATTTATAGAAATAAAGGAGCATTGACATCAGCAAGAAATTTAGTAATCAAGCCTGATGAATTAAGAGGATTTTTACAGTATGTTTGTGGAAGTAAAATTATATTTAAATATAATGCTATAGAATATAAAACATTGGTAACAAATGAAGATTTACCTCTTAGCTTTACACTTAAAGAAAGAAATAAGTGTTTTGTATTAACAACTCATAAAAAGTTGCCTGTTGCTTTAAATGAAGATAAAGATGTATATCTTTTTAATGATAAGCTTTATTTGCCTTCAAATAATCAAATTAATAAATATATTTCTTTATATAACAAATTTAAAATAGAAAATGAAATTTTGTATGAAAAGACTATAGAAAATTATAAAAAAATTATTATAGTACTTAGCAGTATATCAAAGGATGTTACTGTTTCAGAGAGTGTAAAAAGGTTTGGATCTAGTTCATTTAAATTGGATTTTTTAATTTATGAGGAAAATTCCAACGTCTATTGTGATGCTTTTATAACTTACAACAAGGAAAGATTTAATATATTGGAAAATGCTAATAATAAAGAAAAGCTTATAAGAAATTTTAATAAAGAAGAAAAAGTTATTATGAAGCTTGAATATTATAAATTTATAAGAAGAGAAAATCGATTTATGTTTATTGGCAATGATGAAGAGTTTTTTCATATTTTGAGAAATGGTAAAGATAGTATACATTCCTTAGGCAATGTTGTTATAGGAGATGGATTAAAAAATAAGGTTTATAACTCATCGTTTATAAAATTGGATTTATATGAGGAAAATGGATATTTTAAACTTAATTATAATATTGGAGATGTTGAAGCAAATGAATTTAATAGCATTTTTCAAAGCTATAGATATAATAATGAATTTTACAAAACTGAGCATAATAAATTTATAGATTTTGAAGATGAAGGCATAATAAGTTTATTTAATTTAATACAAGTGTTAAATATTAATGAGAATATAGAAGATACAATAGTTATAGATAAAAATAAAGCTTTATATGTAAAAGAAGGCTTGGAAAATAGAAATTTTAGGTTTACTAGGGGAGAAGAAATATTAAAAAATATAGAAGCTAGGATTGAAGATATAAATCATGACAAAGTAAGTGTGCCTAGTAATTTAAAAACAGAACTTAGAAAATATCAATTTAACGGATTGAAGTGGTTTAAAAATTTAAGTGAATTAGAATTAGGTGGTATTTTAGCTGATGAAATGGGTCTTGGTAAAACAGTACAAACAATAGCATTCATCATGTCAGAAGAAAATAAGAAAACTTTAATAATCACTCCCACATCATTAATTTACAATTGGAAAGATGAAATAGAAAGATTTGCACCTGATTTAAATGTGGGAATTGCGTATGGAAGCAGTGTGAAATATGAAAAAATAATAGATGAACATGAAGTGATTTTAACCACTTATGGAACTTTAAAAAATAACATTGATGAATATGAAAATATTGAATTTGATTATTGTATCATTGATGAAGCACAAAATATAAAGAACCCTTTAGCACAAGTTACAAGAACTGTTAAACACATTAAAGCAAGAGTAAAGTTTGCACTTACTGGAACTCCGATTGAAAATAATTTAGTAGAGCTTTGGTCTATATTTGATTTTATAATGCCTGGATATTTGTATTCAAAAGAAATCTTTGAAAAAAAATTTATTTTGGATGATGATTGCGATTTGCATAATATTAAGTTATTAATAAAACCTTTTATTTTAAGAAGAACTAAAAAGGAGGTTATAGAAGATTTACCAGATAAAATAGAAAAAAAGATATTAGTTGAAATGACATTAGTTCAAAAATCAATATATAATTCTTATATAAAGGGTGTTAGAGAAAAAGTAAAAAATAATTATCAAGGAAAAATAGAGGTTTTTTCTTATCTAACGAAGTTAAGACAAATTTGCTTAGACCCATCTATTATATTTGATGAATACAAAGGAGGAAATGGTAAGCTTAAAGTGGCACTATCATTAGTAAAAGAACGTATAAGCTCTGATGGAAAGGTGCTTTTATTTTCTCAATTTACTTCTGTACTCAAAAAAATAGGAGAAGCCTTAAAAGAAGATGATATTGAATATTTTTATTTAGACGGTTCGACTAAATCTAAGGAAAGAATTAGATTAGTAAATGAATTTAACAGCTGCACAAAAGTAAAGGTATTCTTAATTTCATTAAAGGCTGGAGGAACTGGACTTAATTTAACTTCAGCAAATTTAGTTATTCATTTTGACCCATGGTGGAACCCAGCAGTAGAAGATCAAGCTACGGATAGAGCGCATAGAATCGGACAAAAAAATGTGGTAGAAGTTATTAAATTAGTTGCAAGAGGAACTATAGAAGAAAAAATCATTTTATTACAAGAGCATAAAAAAGAATTAATTCATAACATTATCACAGGAGAACTTAAAAATAGCAATGTAATAAATAAATTATCAAGAGAAGAATTAATACAGCTTTTTGATAGGTGTTAGAAATGCTATAATATCATAATTGTGAGTTGAAACAATTAAAGATGAAAGCACTAAAAATGAATATTGGTATATTTTCAAAGAAATATAAAGAAATTTAATGTAAAATAGATAAATTAACGATTACATTTATGAATTTGGCATATTGTAAACTTGCATGGCTTAAATTTATGATTTATAATTTGAAACAATAAATGTAGCAAATTTAAAAGCGATGATGGAAAGAGTAATTGTGCAGATTCAAAAAGAGAGCTAATGGTTGGTGGAAATTAGCGATGAAGCATGGTGAAGTTCATTCCTAAGTTTCAGGTTGAAATTAAGTAGACCATGACGTAAGACCTACGTTACAGGTAAAAGTGGATTATTTATGTAATCAATCAGGGTGGTACCACGAGAAAAAACTCGTCCCTTTTCAAGGTACTTTTTTTATACCCAAAATTCATAAATAATTAAATAGAGTGGTACCGCGATGTTTTCGTCTCTAATTTTGTTAGAGACGATTTTTTTAATGTTTTTGATGTATCACTATACAGTGTTAAAAATAATAATTTTACTTTTAAGAATATAAAGTTTTCGCGAAAATTTATATAAATACATATGAAATTATTGAACTTATAAAATGAGGAGGGCTATTTATGAATATATCTTTTATAGTTGTAGCTATTTATGTTGTTATATTATTTTGTATTAGTTTTTATGCTAGAAAAAAAGCATCATCTGGGGCAGAAGGTTATATATTAGCAGGCAGGGGATTAAATACTACCCTTATAACTGTTACAATGGTGGGACTTGCTATAGGAGGTTCATCTACTATAGGTGTAGCTGAACAAGCTTATAAGGTAGGACTCTCAGCAGGATGGTATACTGTTGCATGGGGTGTAGGTTCTATTCTTATGGGATTAATAGGAGCAAAGAAGTATAGACAGTTAAATGTTTCTACAGTACCAGAAATGTTTGAAAGATTTTATGATACTAAAGGAAGAATAGTTTGTGTAATAGGACAAATAGTAATTCAGCTTATGATTACTTCACTTCAATATATAGCAGGAGGAGCAATTTTATCTTCATTACTTCCAGCCGTATTTACATTGAAAACAGGAATGATTACTACTGCAGTTGTATTTGTAGGAATAACTTTTATTGGGGGTATGTGGTCTACGGGACTTTGTAATTTATTTAATGTACCTTTAAAATATATGGGAGTCATTGTAGTTACATTGTTAGCAGTAGCTTTTAGTGGTGGAATTCATACTATGGTTTTAAAAGTTCCAAATGCAGCTACTTATTTTCATCCAGTGAATGGATTAGGGTTGCCTACAATAATAGTATGGTTTATAGTAATGATAACAGAATGTTTTTCACTTCAAGGTGTTGTACAAGTTTCTTTCTGTGCAAAGGATGCAGATGCTGCAAGAAAAGGATACATATTAGGAGGTCTTTTAATGATTCCTATTGGTTTCTTTGCAGCAATGCTTGGAATGGTTGCTAGAGTATCATATCCAGGTGTAAGTGCTACTATGGCACTTCCAATGGTTATTACATCTTTAAATCCATTACTTGCGGGTATAACTTTAGCAGCTTTATGGGCAGCTGATATATCAACAGCTTGCAACATGCTTTTGGGTTCAGCAACTTTATTTTCACAGGATATATATAAGAGATTTGTTAACGAAAATATAGGGGAAAAAGAACTTATGAAAATTACTAAATTCTTTGTAGTAATTTTAGGAGTAGTAACATTCTTTATAGCTATTCAAGCAAAGGGAATATTGAGTTTATTAATGATGGCTTTAAGTTTAACTACTGCTTTTAGTATAGTATTTATATTTACAACATTTGTACCATCTATTTGTAGAAAAAATTCGGCATTTAATACAGCAGTAGCAGGAATTATAGTGTTAGTAGTATGGCAGTTAGTACCAGCAGTAAGAATATTACCTCATGTCATATATGCAGAATGGATAGTTTGTCTTATAACATTCTTAATAACTCCATTGTTTGATAGAAAAGCAATTAATGCTGCGGAAGGAATTGAAGTGGTATTAAGTGAAAATTAAATTTATGAATCATTGGAAGTTAATTTTTAAATAATTACATTATAAAAGGGGGCATTTTTAATATGAAAAAGGTTGAAATGAATTATGGAAGCACATCTATGGAGGTATGTATAGAGGAAAAAAATTTAATTGGGGTAATTGAATCTAATAAGTTAAAAGAAGAAAAAAGTGAAGATGAAATCATTAAAGAGGCTTTAGAAAATCCAATAGGAAGTGCCAGACTTAAAGAACTTGTACATCAAGGAGAAAAGGTATGTGTGGTAATTCCAGATGTTACTAGAGCATGGCAAAAAACAGGTAAATATTTAAATAAAATAGTAGAAGAAATAAATGCTGGTGGAGTTCAGGATAAAGACATAGTCTTTATAAGTGCATTGGGGTCGCACAGAAAGCAGACAATAGAAGAGCATAAAAAATTGCTTGGGGAAAAACTTGCAGCTAGATTTGAGGTTATAGATCATGATTGTTATGATAAAGATAATCTAGTATATCTTGGGGAAACTACTTATGGAAATTCTGTTTACATAAATAAAATTGCCATGGAATGTGATCATATAGTAATAACAGGTGGTATAGTATATCATTTACTTGCAGGTTATGCAGGAGGAAAGAAAACTATTTTACCAGGTATATCTGGTGCAGAAACTATAATGAAAAATCATTCACTTTCCTTAAATGATAATTTAGGTGAAAGTATAAGAGATGGTGTATATCCAGGTGGTATAGAAAACAACCCTGTACATCAGGATATGCTTCAGGCTGCTAGCTTTGTAAGGCCAACATTCATGTTTAATGTAGTAATGGGTTCAGAAGGACAAATAGCTGCTGCTGTAGCAGGAAACTATATAGCTGCCCATGAAAAGGGAATGGAAATTTTAAAGAATATAGATGGAGTAGGTATAAAAGAAAAGGCTGATTTGGTAATTGCAAGTTCAGGAGGATATCCAAAGGACATAAATTTGTACCAAGCTACAAAAACATTGACAAATGCTAGAGAAGCAATAAATGAAGGTGGATATATGATTGCACTTCTAGAGTGTAGAGAAGGCCTTGGAGGAGGAAAAGAAATTCAAGATTTAATTTTGAACTATGATAATATATTTGATAGAGAAAAATTTGTTAGAAATAATTTTTCCATTGGAAAATTTATAGCATATTGTATGTGTGAAACTGCTTATAAATTTAAAGTTATTTTGGTATCGGATATTAAGCAGGAGTTAGTTAAAAATGCTAATATTACTGTTGTGAAAACTGTAGATGAAGCTTTGAAAATAGTGTATAAAGAAAAGGGAGAAAATGTTAAGACTTATTTGATGCCTCATGCTGCAAATACACTACCAATACTTAAAAAATAAAATGTTATTAAGGTTGCTATAATTATGAGAAGTATAAGAGCTTAATTAATTATAGCAATCTTAAAGTATAAGAATAAAAAATATAATTCTTAAATTATGATAGCATTAGAAAATTTATTTAAATATATTAGAAAATATATATCAATAGATTATGTATATAGTGTATCCTGGTATGTTTGAGTAAGGGATTCCTATACTTAATAATTTAGAATTTTTTATTCTATGAGCACATATATATGTACCTGAACATTTTCCAAAGTCTATAGTCTTTTTACAAATTTCTGAATCCTTGATTAAAACTAAATCTAGTTGAGTTTTTTCAATATTGATATTGTAATCTATTATAGGAATTTTAATATCTGAATAATTCAAAGTCTCTAGATTCACATCTTCTGAGGTCATTAATAGAACGTTTTTAACTAATAATATTAATTCAGATAAATCGTTAGTTCTTCTTTCTCCATAGGTGTTCAATTCTTTTTTCATCAATTCATTAAATTCTAGATAATCTCTAGCACTTTTTAGTGCAACCTTTTTTCTTCTAGATTTTTCATATAATAATGGTTCTTTTTTATGAATATTAATATTTTTAATGCTTTCAGTATTGTCCATATGTACAACTCCTTTATGACTGTTCTTAATAAATTAATTAGTATAAAAAACCAATTACATAAAATATGTATATTTATATAATAATTATAAAATTAAAATATGTAAATATATATTATAGATAAATTTGTATATTTTAATTTTATTGTGTAAAAACTTACATAAATAAAATATATAATATCTACTAATAATATAGATGTTCATTAAATAATATAAATTTACAAAGAAAGGTGTGAATGCAGTGAAAAAGAAAATATCTATTCTTTCTATATGTATATTATCCCTTTCCTTATTTGGATGTACAGCTAAGCAAAATGCTACTATGCAAAAGAAAGCTCAGCCTATTGGTGGAATAGAATCTTCAGCATATGGAACGGAAAATGTTCAAAGAATAAAGATAGCTAATGACAATACTAGTATAAGAAAAAGTTGTTCTAATGAAGCACCTATAGTACAAAAAACGAATAAAGGAAATTCCTATGATGTAGTTAGTAAAGTTCAAGATTGGTATGCAGTAAAGCTCCCTGACAATTCAATTGGTTTTATACCTACAGAACAAGGTAAAGCTGTGGTAGTTGATGACAAAAAGCCTCAATCTACACCTGATAACACTGCAACAGCACCTCAAGGAAGTACTACTGGAGGTGCCGCACAAGGAACAAATATACCCAAAACACCAAGTGCACAAACAAATTCTAGTACTTTAAGTTCTTCAGAGCAGCAGATGATAAAGATGGTAAATGATGCTCGTGCTCAAAATAATTTACCTGCACTAAAGGTTGATACTCAATTATGTAATGTAGCTAGAATTAAAGCTCAAGATATGATAGATAATAACTATTTTAGTCACAGTTCACCTAAATATGGAAGTCCTTTTGATATGATGAAATCATTTGGAATAAAATACGTTTCAGCTGGTGAGAATATTGCTGGTAACCAGAGTGTTCAAAATGCTCAAAATGCGTTGATGAATTCTCCAGGACATAGAAAAAATATATTAAATCCTGATTTTACTCATATAGGAATAGGCATAAGACAAGGTGGACCTTATGGTAATATGTTTAGTCAAATGTTTATAAGTAGACCTCAATAATATAACTATAATTTTCATATATGATGAAGTAAGCTATATTTGTACCTAATTAAATTTACAAAATAGGTATAATATAGCTTATTTCTATTTTTATAAGAGCTGATAAATAAACTATATTAAAATACTAAATTATTATATTTATATTATTTATAATCTTATCCATATTATTAAAAAAAATGTTACTAAGCTTTTAAAAATAGCAAATAAAATAATGTATGAGAATAACAAAAAAACATTTAAAAGATTAGAAATATATATATGTGGTTGCATAAGTAACAAATATGTATTATTATATATGAAAAGAAAATTAAAAATTATAATATTTTGAAAGTTTTACAATAAGAATTAAGATGTGGGCAAGGACATCAAAAATATATTTGTTTAATTAAGTTTTTGATATTTTTTACATTATAAAACTTAATTGAACTTATTTAGTGACTCATTAAATTTGTATTAAGTATTGTAAATAGTGATCACTACAAAAAAACAGGGAAGGTGGTAAAAAATCTGCTGCAAACTTTGTCAATGTGGACAGGTCAATTTTTAAAGTAATCATTTCATGATAAATTATGATAAGTAGGTAAAATTCATTTCATTAATAAAAATTATAATTTAAATTGAATTCCATAAGATAGAATGAGAAGTTATAAATTTTACAGTGTATTATTTTAATAAACTATGTTTATATTTTAAGTGGCGGGTTTAAGTTGCATTTTGTAACTAAAAGATTATGGAGCTTAGGAAAAAATATTTAAAAAACGTAAAGAAAATAGTTGTAAAGGTTGGATCTTCTACTTTAACACATAAAAGTGGTTTCTTGAATTTGAATCAAATTGAAAAAATTGTGAGACAAATAGCTGATTTGCATAATGAAGGTAAAGAGGTTGTGTTAGTTACATCAGGAGCTATTGCTGCTGGAATTGGAAAATTAGGGCTTAAAAGGAGACCTAAAACAATTCCAGAAAAGCAAGCTGCAGCTGCTGTAGGTCAGGGAATACTTATGCATATGTATGAAAAAATTTTTTCGGAATATGGAAAAGTAGCTGCACAAATTCTTATAACAAAGGATGATATTTCTCATAGAACTAGATTTTTAAATGCAAGAAATACATTTTTGGCTTTAGCTGAAATGGGAGTAATTCCTATAGTAAATGAAAATGATGCTATTATAGTAGATGAAATAAAATTTGGAGATAATGACACTTTATCTGCTACTGTAGCTTCTTTTGTTGAAGCTGATTTATTGATTTTGCTTTCAGATATTGAAGGATTATATGATAGTAATCCAAGAGTAAATGCTAATGCAAAGCTTATACATGAAGTTAAAGAAATTACAGAAGAAATTGAAAATTTTGCTGGAGGTGCCGGCTCTTCATTAGGTACAGGTGGAATGACTACAAAAATAAGTGCTGGAAGAATTTCTACTGCTGCAGGTGTTTCAATGGTAATAGCAAATGGTGAACATGAAAATGTTATAAGGGATATTGTCAATCTAAAAGAAGTTGGTACACTATTCGCACCGAATGAACATCCACTTCCACTTAGGAAGCACTGGATTACCTTTAGTACTGATATAAAGGGAAAGTTAGTAGTAGATGATGGAGCTTTTGAAGCTATTTTTTATAATCATAAAAGCCTTTTGCCTAAAGGATTAGTGAATGTTGAAGGCTTTTTTGAGCAAGGTCAAATTATATCTATTGAAAATCTTAAAGGTATAGAAATAGGAAGAGGAATAACTAATTATAGTTCAAGTGAAATTGAACAAATTAAAGGTTTGAATTCAGATGAAATAGAAGATAAATTGGGTTACAAAAATTATGATGAAATAATACATTGTAATAATATGGTCATATCCTAAAAAATAGACTAAAGGAAGGGTGCAAAGATGGATATTAATAATTATATATTTGACAAAGCCTTAAAGGCTAAAGAGGCATCAAGAAAACTTGCTTATATAAGTACTGAAGAAAAGAATAAAGCATTAATTAATATGAGTGAAGCTCTAATAAATAATGAAAGTTTTATACTGGAACAAAATGAAAAAGATTTAAAGGAGGGCAAAAGCAATGGCATGACAAAAGCTTTGCTAGACAGGCTGGCTTTAAATCATAAGAGAATAGAGGATATGGCACTAGGTCTGAAAAATGTTGCTTCTATGGAGGATCCTATAGGCCAAGTGTTAAAAATGTGGAAAAGACCTAATGATCTTCAAATAGGACAAATGAGAGTACCACTTGGAGTTATAGGAATTATTTATGAAGCAAGACCCAATGTTACTGTAGATGCAGCAGCTTTATGCATAAAGTCTGGAAATGCTGTAATTCTTAGAGGTGGAAAAGAAGCTATAAATTCTAATAAGGCTATTGCAGATACTATAATTAAAGCAGGAGAGTTATCAGGACTTCCAAAGGGAAGTATTCAGCTTATAGAAGTTACTGATAGAGAAGGAGTTAACTGCATGATGAAATTAAGTGGGTACATAGATGTACTTATTCCAAGAGGTGGAGCAGGGCTTATACAAAATGTAGTGAAAAATTCTACTGTACCTGTAATTGAAACTGGAGTTGGAAACTGTCATGTATATGTAGATGAGAATGCTGATTTAGAAATGGCTGAAAATATAGTTGTTAATGCAAAAACTCAAAGACCTGCGGTATGTAATGCTATGGAAACATTGTTAGTTCACAAAAATGCTGCGCCAAAATTTTTACCAAAGCTTGGTAAAAATTTAAAAGCTTTAGGCGTTGAAATAAGAGGGTGTAAGGAAACAGAAAAATATATAGAGGATATAGTTTCAGCTGAGGAAAAAGATTGGAAAACTGAATATTTAAATTTGATTTTAGCAATTAAGGTTGTGGATTCTATGGATGAAGCAATGGATCATATTTATAAATATGGAACAAAACATTCTGAAGCTATAATCACAAACAACTATAAAAATAGTCAGAGGTTTTTGAATGAGGTTGATGCAGCTGCAGTATATGTAAATGCATCTACACGCTTTACTGATGGAAGTGAATTTGGATTTGGTGCAGAAATAGGAATAAGTACTCAAAAACTTCATGCTAGGGGGCCTATGGGACTTGAACAATTGACTACTATGAAATATATTATATATGGTAAGGGACAAACTAGAAAGTAAAAGAGAGTTATAGATTATAATAGAGTATTAATATATTAATCTTTAAAGATAAAAACTAGAAACAATGTAAAAGTTTCTAGTTTTTTTCATTTAAGTTCTACCATGGAATTCAGTATGACATTTTTTACATGTAATTAATATTTTACCCTTTTTCCGAGGGACTCTAAGCTTTTGAGAACAATGAGGACATTTAAATACTTTATAATATCTAAAATCATTAATTTTCATTTTAAATCTATATATCATTTGTTTAATTATAAGAATGCTATTTTCGAAGCCTTGCAATTCTTGGTATCTTCTATATTTATTTTTTGAAAGAGTTCTCCAAGTAGCATAAATAGCTATCAATATCCCCACGATTACACTATTTCTATTTAGTGAAAAAATAAGAGCAATAATTAAAAGATATTTAGAAAATTTATCTAAGCCATAACAATCTTTTAAATAATAAGAAAACTTATTCAATGTCATTCCTCCTAAAAAATATTAATATATATTACAATTACTGTAGCATATGTGTTTTATCCATTCAAGAAAACATTTTGTTAATTAATTAAGGAAGTTATAAAATTACAAAAAATATAGACTTATATATGAATTATACAAAATAAATATTTTGTATAATTTATTATATCATAATATGGATTATAATCCAGTTATTTTGCAATTCCTGTGTATTATTATTGGATTAAATGTAATTTAATATGATAAAATGAAATTTAATGTACAAAATTTTACATTATATAACAAAAATACTTGAATATTTAATTGTTAATTATACAAAATATTTATCTTGTATAATTTATTCAATACAACATAAAAAAATCAGATATGTATAGTAAAATACATTGGAATTTTAAGGGGGTACAAATTGTGCAGTGGTTTAAAAATTTGAAAATGGTACAAAAATTAATATCGTCATTTCTTGTAGTAGCATTATTTATTGGTGTAGTTGGATTTATTGGAATACACAATATGCAATTAATATATTCTAATGCTAACTCTATGCATGATTATAATCTTAAATCAATAGAAACATTGATGACTATGAAACAAAATTATGCAGATGTTCGATCAGATTTGTTAAAGATTGTATATCAACAGGACTTAAGTGATAAGAACAGTATAAAGAAAGAAATTACTGATTTAAGTGAAAAAAATGATACAATTATAGATAATTATGAAAAAACATTGTTGTCTAAAGAAGAAAACGCAATTTTTCCACAGTTGAAAAAGGATAGAAGTACATATAAAGAAGCATTTACTGCTGTAATAAAACTTATTGATGAAAATAATTATAAAGGTGCACAAGAAAAATTTTCT
The DNA here is from genome assembly GCF_000633595.2 of Clostridium drakei. Lineage (GTDB taxonomy): Bacteria > Bacillota > Clostridia > Clostridiales > Clostridiaceae > Clostridium_AM > Clostridium_AM drakei. The sequence goes on from NZ_JIBU02000081.1 coordinate 17,384, forward strand.
GATATTACTAAGGCAAGAGCAAAAATTTATGAAGATATGGATAATTTAATAAAGATAAACTCTGACCAAGCAGATAAGGCAGATACTCAAAATAGAAGTACATATAAATCATCTTTTATTAGTACAATTATTATAGGTGTTTTAGGATTAGTATTTGCAATTATAATTGGATTGTTTATAGCAATTATGATTTCAAAGCAAATAAAAAAAGTTTTGATTTTTGCAGAAGCTCTAGGAGAAGGAGATTTAAGTAAGTCTATAGAAGTGGACAGAAAAGATGAAATAGGAAATTTAGGTAAGGCTTTAAATAAAGCTTGTGAAAATATGAAAGAATTAATAAGTTCAATAATGGATAGTGCAGGAGATATAAGTTCTTCTAGTGAGGAATTATCTGCAACTACTGAGGAAATTACATCTATGATGGAGGCTGCAAATGAATCAACTGAGCAAATTTCACAAGGAGCCCAAGAATTGAGTTCCACAACTGAAGGAGTAAATGAGTCTATGCAGGATATTTCTACATCAACTGGTGAATTGCTAAATAGATCAACAGATGCTAAGAATTCTTCAGAAGCAATAAGTAAACGTGCAATTGATATAAAAGAGAAAGCAGCTAAAAACATAAAAGATGGAGAGATAATATATAATGAAAAGCGAAATAATATTATAAAATCAATTGAAGATGGTAAGGTAGTTGAAGAAGTTAAAATAATGGCTGATTCTATTGGAAGTATAGCAGAGCAAACAAACCTTCTTGCTTTAAATGCTGCAATAGAAGCAGCAAGAGCTGGTGAACAGGGAAAAGGGTTTGCAGTGGTTGCTGATGAAGTTAGAGATTTAGCAGAACAATCTTCTCAAGCTGTAACGAATATTCAGAGTATGGTGTCTCAAGTTAAGAATGCATTCGATAGTTTATCAAGAAGTGGACAAGACATATTGCAATATATGGAAAGTATTGTTAAACCTAGCTATGAATTGCTTATGAATACAGGGGTGCAGTATGAAAAGGATTCTGAGTATATAAGAGATATGTCTGAAAAAATTTCAAATTTATCAGATAAAATGAATGATTCTGTAGGTAATATAAGTGATTCAATTCAAAATATATCAGCAACTTCACAGCAATCAGCGGCTGGTTCGGAAGAAGTTACTAGTAGTATAAATGAAATAACAAAAGCTGTAAGTGAGGTTTCTAAATCTGCTCAAAGTCAAGCTGAACTTGCACAAAAACTTAACGAAATGGTTCAAAAATTTAAAATATAAACAAAAAGGCTATCTTAAAAATAATTTTAAGATAGCCTTTACATTATAGTTTAAACTTATCAATTATTTTATTTAAACTAGTTGTAATATTTTTTAGTTCTTCCATATTAGAAGATATAATTTCCATAGCACTAGATTGTTCTTCCATAGAAGCTGAAACTTCTTCAGTAGAAGCAGCAGCTTCTTCAGATATTACTGATATACCTTCAATTGATTTAATGGCAATTTCTTTATTTTTTTCAACTTCATCAATTTCAGCTGTAAGTTCTTCAATATATTTTATCATTTTGCTCATTGAGTCTTCAATGGTTTTAAATGACTGTTCAGATTCAGCCATAGAATTATTAGCTTCTTTGATTATTTTTTCAGCATTTATCATATTTGATTGAGTTGAATTGATTTCGTCTAAAATTTCTTTTATCATATTAGAGATTTCCTTTGTAGAAGAAGCTGTTTCTTCAGATAAATTTCTAACTTCATCTGCCACTACTGCAAATCCTTTTCCAGATTCTCCAGCTCTTGCAGCTTCAATAGCAGCGTTTAAAGCTAACAAATTTGTTTGTTCAGCTATGGATCCTATGGTATTTACTATAGCTCCAATAGATTCAGATTTTTTTGACAAAATATTAATGTTTCTAGCTACTTTTTGGCTAGCATCATTATTTAGTTCCATTTTAGAAGATAAATCTAAAATAGAAGACATACCCTTTTTATTAACATCATTAGTTAAATATGAATATTTTTTTACTTCATTAGTTTTTAATACTATAGCATTTATTTTGTCAGCTAAGTTATTCAACTTTTTAAGTCCTGTTTCTGATTCTTTTGCTTGTTCAATTGAACCTTCTGCTAATTGACTTGTTGCTTTAGCTACATCTGTGATAGACATAACTGTTTGTTCTACAGAAGAAGATACGTTATTTGAATATTTTAATATGTTATCTGAATTATTTTTCAAATCTTCAACAATTTTTCTTAACTCTTCTTTTAAATTCAATACCGAATGAGCAATAATACCTATTTCATCTTTATATTTTAATGCTTTATTAGATTCACTAGCATCATTTTTAAAATCAAAATCTTTTAATTTATTAATATCTCTTGTTATTAAAGATATAGGGCCAGCTAATTTGCTACTAAGATATGAAGCAAATATTAAAGAAAAAATTAGAGATAATATTAATATGATAGCAGCATATACAATTAAAGAATTTAAAGGTTTGTTAAATTCTTTAGTAGGTATAGCAAATCCTATAATCCAGTTTGAAGCTTTTACTTTTGATGACACAAAATATCTATTTGTACCATCATAATCTTTTAAGACAAAGGAATTCTTAGAAGCTATTGACATGTATTTGCTATCAAACACATTGTTTAAATTTTTAAGTTCCTTATCTTTAGGTTGAAAGTCTTTATTTGGATGAATAATGATATTATTGGCTGAATCTATTAAGTAAGAATAACTATTATTTATAGGTGAAGCTTTTTTTATTGTATCGGTAAGAAGATCTAAATTAATATCTGTACTAATAACACCTAATGTTTGTCCATTTTTTGTTATAGGTTTAGCTATAGAAACTACCATTTTTTTTGTAGTTTGATCTAAGAATGGTGATGTGTAAATTAGACCCTTCTTTTCTAGTGCTAATTTGTACCAACTTCTTTGAGTACAATCATAATCTGAAGGAGGATTCCAGCCAGAACCATCTATCATTTTTTTGTTTGTCATTCCAATATAGATGTCAGTAATATTAGAATTCAATTTTAACTTAGATTGAAGATAATTTGATATGTTGTTTTCGTCAAAATTACCTAAATTTTCTATTGCATAGCCTGTTTCATCAAGTATCTTTGCTTGTCCATCAAGCCATCCGTTGATTAATTCTGAATACTTTTCAGAAGCAATCAATGCTTGTTCGTTTGATTGTTTGGTAATAGTTTTGTATGATATAGAATAGCTCATTATAGAGGAAATTAAAATAAGTATAATACATGTTGAAGAAATTGCTAGAATTAGTTTTGATCGTATACTTTTCATAATATATCTCCTTTCTGTGAACCTAATGTCAATTAAATTAAAAAAAGTTGGAACTTACTAGTAATTTCGTTAATAATAGAAGAAACTTGACGAAAATTAACAAAATAGTACGAATTTGCTGAATATAATGCTTGGTTTGAAAATAGAGCTAAAAGAGAATAAAATTTTTAAATCAACATAATGAGCATATTGCGACGTAAGCGAAGTAACTTTCAACTGTATTCCGGCTGATATATGCTGTGAAGGAAAACTCACT
>NZ_JIBU02000082.1 GCF_000633595.2 Clostridium drakei
TCCCATTACCATACAAGGTGTTCTGTACATATCTGCTGTATCAAAAGCATCTTGAATTAAGTCAACCATTTCCTGTATTGATGCTGGTGCAAATACTGGCATTTTATAGTCTCCATGACCACATCCTTTTGTTGCTTGAAAATAATCTGACTGAGCTGGCTGGATACTTCCAAGTCCAGGACCTCCTCTAACTATATCTACTATAACGCAAGGCAGCTCTGCACCTGCTATATACGATATACCTTCTGCCTTTAAGCTTATTCCAGGTGAGCTTGATGATGTCATTGCTCTAACGCCAGTACCTGCTGCTCCATAAACCATATTTATAGCAGCAATTTCACTTTCAGCTTGTATAAATACTCTTCCTATTTTAGGCATTTTTCTTGACATATAAGCTGCAACTTCTGTCTGAGGAGTAATTGGATAACCAAAGAAGGCTTGACAATTAGCTCTTATGGCAGCTTCGCCAATAGCTTCATTACCTTTTATTAATACTTTTTCTCCCACAAAGAATCCCTCCTTATTACTTTTCAACTGTTATTACGCAATCTGGACATATTTTTCCACAGGATGCGCAAGCAACACATTCCTTCATTTTTTCTTCTGTAACAGTGGCTGGATGATATCCTTTCACATTCAGTCTATCTGCAAAGCTTATTATTTTCTTAGGACATGCTTCTATACAGTGTCCACAACCTTTGCATCTTTCTTCTCTAAAAGTTACCTTTGCCATAAGAAAGTTCCCTCCTTAAATTTTAGTAGTTTAAAACTTTTCTTAGATATTTTTTATAAATTAATTGAATTTATATTTATATAGATTTTATTGATAACTAATTATTATAGTTTTTACCTCCAAGGTGGTTTCATGTATATATCTATTGGAAATATTTCACCTTTAACTTTATTTTTTATTTCTTCTACCAAATCACTTCTACATATGGTATATTTATATGGTATATTTAATTTTTCACTTAATTTTGTAACTTCTTTATCTCCTTTTAATATATCTTCTACCTTTGTTTCATAGGACATATTGGTATTAGATATTAAATGAGTTACCTTCAATCTGGAAACCTTTTCAATGGAATGTAAAAATTCTTCTGTTTCATTACTATCAGAAGTCAAAATTCTATTATTATTTACTACAAAATACATATCATAAGGTTCTTCTTTGAAGTATTTATTGTATTGTCCAAGAACAATAGCTCCTTGATCATCTCCACCTATATCCATAACTACCTCATAACTTTTGTCATTAAATATAGATAAAACTTCTGCTGGAACTACTGCTAATTCTGCATTAGAAAGACTAGGATCTGATGATATTACTCTAATCCCATTTCCTTCGAGATATTTTCTTAAGTCTCTTGTACAAAAATAAAGATTTACAATATCAATATCTACAATTGCAACTTTTTTACCCTGTTTAGCCAAGCTCAATGCATAATTTATTGATATTTCTGTTTTTCCACTTCCAAAATGTCCTGTAAAAATTCTAATCCTACTCATAATACCACCTCCTGTGAATATTCATTATAGAATTTAGTGTTAAACTTAAATAAGTTTTTATTAAAACGTTATCATTTATACGTCAACTTGATTGACCTATTATCATGATATCATACTGTAATAATATATGTCAATAATGTTGACCAATTTATTTAAAGTATCTAAAATAATTGATCCAATTATACTGGATATTTTAGGTCACATAAAAAGACGGTTTCTCAACCTTATCTAAGGGTTCTTTCGATGCCATATAACACAAAACAGATTATCAAGTGGACTTATTATTTTTTGAAGATTCCTAAATCACTCTAGAAATATACTTAAGTAAATGATAAAATTAAAAGAAAATAATTAATAGGAATACTGAAAGGAAGATTTATATGACTATAGAAACTGAAAAGAAACTAGATGATATAAAAGCTTTATTTTACTTTGCATACAAAACATTTACTGAAGAACCAGATCATATGTTGGTTAAATACGGAATTCAACGTATGCACCATCGCATACTTTATTTCGTTGCACGTTTTCCAGGAATAAGCATTAATGAACTATTAACGCTATTAGAAATAAGCAAACAAGCACTTAATAGCCCATTAAGAAAACTTATTGAAAAAGGCTTTATTGCAAGTGTACCTTCAAAGCAAGACCTTCGTGTAAGACAACTAAGTCTTACAAAAGAAGGTAAGGATCTAGAGAAAAAACTTTCTTATGTTCAAAGCAAAGTACTTAAAAACATTTTTAATGAACTTGGAGAAGAATGTCTTATTTCATGGATAAAAGTTATGGAAAGATTTGCTGCATCAAGGCCTGGAAATGACTTGTGGTGTAGTAAAAAAGGCATTGAATAATTCATGAAATTTATAATAATCATATAAATTTTCCTTAAAAGTAAAAGATCCAATGTAAAATAATTTTCATTTATTTTACATTGGATCTTTATAATTACACTTAAATTGTTGACTTTCTCAAATCTAATCTTAAATTTTTCGCTAAAGCTTTAACTAAAGCAAATGCAATAATCCCATCCACCATATGATGCAAGAATGATCCTACCCCTACTACTACAAGTACCTTGTACATAGTAAATCCAAATGGTATTACAGCTATTGCTTCTAAAATTGCATGTATAGGTGCTGTTATGACAACTACTTTACTGAAGGCTACTCCTTTTTTTATAAGCAGTGCACCTGCTAATCCCACAAAAGTATGCATAAAAGCTCTTGCAGCCACAACTGCTGGTGCTGATATCAAAAATCCTAAGGCAGATCCAACTCCCACCATAATTGCTGCAAATGGTCCTAAAAGCATAGCTATAAACAATGGTACATGCGCTGCTAAAGTAGCACTAAAAGGTCCCGCTTGAATTTTTAAGAATCCAAAAGTTAATGGAATTACAATAGCAAGTGCAGTTAAAAGACCTGCATAAGTAAGTTTCTTTATATTTTTCATTTTACTTTACACCTCCGAATTAACTGTTGTATATACATAAGTATACAATATATATTTGTACATGTAAACAGTCTAATTATATATGATTTGCAAATCTCTCTTAATTGTTAAGATTTATATCCATTGATGTTGACAATAAAGTTGTTATATATTAAAATAATATAACATGCTGTATAGGTATAAATTTACATGGAACTTAAATACATAAATGGTGTTTTATTTTACAAATATATAATTTACACCTTATTTTATATATAAATATTAAAACTTTAAACTTAGTAGTGAAACACATTTAAAATTAGGAGATGATTTTATGCTAAATATTGATGAAAAAGCTCTTAAATATGCAAAAAAAAATAAAGGATGTTTCGTTGTAAAAACTGTTTCTGCATCTGGTGGGTGCTGTGATATGGACGTTAAAAGTATTACTGTTGAATTTTTAAAGGACTTCAAAGGAACTAATAATTACAACGTTCATGAATATGATAGTGTAAAAGTTTTTATAGAAAAGGGACTAATATTAGAGGATAACATTCTAATTTACCATAAAATCAAACTTCCTTTATTTGGCAATATATTCAGTAGCAAAGGAATATCTATTAAATATATTTAAAAAACTGTTGAATCTTTTAATTTTAGTATTCTAAAAGATTCAACAGTTTTTTATTCTTCCTCTTCAATTTTATATACTTTCTTTGCTCTGTCAGTATATAAAATTCCACTAAGATGATCTATTTCATGACAAAATGCTTTAGCTAAAAGTCCTTCTGCTGTGTATTCTACATCTTCCCAACTTAATGATTTTCCTACTACTATAACCTTTTTAGGCCTTACAACTATTCCCTCATACCCAGGATAACTTAAACACCCCTCAACACTATCTTCTTTTCCAATTTTCTTAATGATTTTAGGATTTATAAGTAGTATAGGCTTTGTCTCATTTCTAAGATCTATAAATATTACTTTTTTTAATACCCCTATTTGAGGAGCAGCCAGTCCAATTCCTGTACCATCATATAGACTATCTTTTAAATCTTTCACAAGTTTTAATAGTTCTTCATCTACTTTTTCTACTCTTCTACTTGATCTTTTTAATATGTTATCTCCAAATTGCAATATTTTTTTTACTGCCATAATCTTACCCCTCTTTAAATATTTTCTTTATAAAAAACCATTTCTCTTTAATTCAAATATTTACCACACCAAATAAGAACTCCCGTATATATCCACTGGAGTTCTTAAATATTCTATTTCTACCAGTTAAATAATTTCCAAATTAATAGAAGCATTTTAAATATTACATATTTATCTGTATTCTATTTTCATCACTTTCATCAAATAGAATGTAACACTGTTTTTCTTCCAATAAATTTTCATTGATATATTTATCTATATCCACAAAAAACTTTTCCATATGATAGTTTTTAGATAATTTTATCTTTTTATCTACAATTTTTTCTTTTATTTTTCTTTCTTCTTCCTTGTTTCTTTCTCTTACTAAAAATTCTGGGATCCACTTTTTCTTATTAAATTTCAAATAATCATATTTTATTATCTCTTTTAATTTATTACTATTTTCTTTAAGGCTTTCTTGATTAAATTCTATAAAAACTCTATAGTATTCTGCAGAAGATATATTTCTGTTTAAATATCCCTTATCATAAAAGAACTCTCCTAAACTTCTGTAAAAATCAAAAGAAGTCTTAAACTTTGGTAAAAAATAATTTAATATATTATCAAATTTCCTAGAATTATAATACTTATCTAGTACCTCTTCTATTCTTTTTAATATAATTATCTCATCATAACTTATATCTTTTGTTTTAAGAATTTCATAAGGGGCATAAGGTGAATATACCATTCCCCATTTTGTAGCTTCTTCTCTCATAGGTGATCCCTTTAAAAGTTTTAAAAATCCCAACTGTATTTCCTCAGGTCTTATAGAATATACATCATTAAAAGATTTTTTAAAGGACTTAATATTTTCTCCTGGAAGCCCTGCTATAAGATCCAAATGCTGCTTTATATTTTTTATACTTTCTAGTTCTTCTACTTTTTCTTTTATATCTTCAAAATTAACATTTCTATTTATATTCTTTAAAATTTCATTATTTGTAGTTTGTACTCCAACTTCAAATTGAATTCTACCTTTTGGAGCATTAGACAAAAGCTTTATTTCTTCTTCTGTTAAAATATCTGCTGAAATTTCGAAATGGAAAGTAACTTCTGTATCTAATTCTATTAAAAATTTCCATATATCCATAGCAAAGTTTACATTGCAATTAAAAGTTCTATCAACAAATTTTATAAGTTTAGCTCCTTTATCTACTAAAAATTTCAATTCTTTTTTTACCCTATTTGTTTCAAAAAATCTAACTCCATGAGTTGTTGATGATAAACAATATTTACAATTAAATGGGCATCCTCTGGAAGCTTCATAATATACTATTTTATTTTGTAAATTATCTTGCTCATTATATGGAAAAATAACCTTGTTTAAATCCATAAGATCTCTATCACCATTAAAATAAACTTTTTCTCCAATTTTAAAGCTCAATCCCTTAATAGATTTAGGCTTTTCTAAAATTCTGTCATCAAATCCATTTTTATCTAATTTTTCACATTCCAATTGCCAATTTATAAATTCTCTATAAGTTTCCTCACCTTCACCTACAATTACATATTCTCCAACATTTTCTTTTAAAAAACTTATACTGTCATAGGATACTTCTGGTCCACCATAAACCATCTTTATATTTGAGTCAACAAGATTAATAAGTTTTGCTAATCCTTGTATAAATTCTATATTCCATATATAACATGAAAAAACTATTACATCTGCTTCTTCCTTTATAAGTTGCTCTAAAACCTTTTCCCTTCTATCATTTATAGTAAATTCCCTAGTTATACATTCATAATTTAAATCTTTAGTGTATGCTTTTAAATATCTTATAGCTAAATTACTGTGAATAAATTTTGAATTAAGCGCTGTTAATACTACTTTCATCTTTTCTTTCATTTCCTTCCTGCAAGCTTTCTTCTTTGTAAGCATTAATTTTTACTTTGCATTTCTTCTTGGCTTTAATATAATAAATACCATTTAAAACATTACCTTCAATTATATCAAAATAATCCTCTAAAACACTGACTGTATTATCCTTAGAATTATCTTTAAATATATTTAAATCATTAATTTTTATTTGTTTAATTTTATTTCCTGGTATTGTTACATTTATATTACCAAAAAATATTTTTTTATATCCTTTATCTATATCCCATATATAAAGTATCCCATCTTTATTTAAATAATTATATATATTTTTTATAAAACTTTTCTTGTTCATTTTAAACCATATACTGCTAAAAGAAAAGAATAAAATACAGATATCATAAAAATTATTCTTTACATTTATCTCTTCTTCCTTTCCAGTTATATAATCAACATTTATGTCTTCACTTCCTTCTTTACATACATTATATATGATTCCATCATTTTCAAAACCTATGTCAAGCACATTTCCTTTAAAAATTTGGTTTTCCATATTCAAAAAAATCTCTTTTTTCATGCAATCACCACCTTTTATATAGTTTCTGCAAAAGAAAAAAAATTCCTCCAAATTAAGGAAGAATTTTATATTTATTTATATCATTGTGATATTTAACCATAAAGCCTGCTGTAGTTCTTTGTGCCTCTTTTAATATTGTAGTAGCTATCCTAGAATATTTTTCATCCCTAGAATGTATTGCCAAATTCTTGATATAAGTGCTATTTGCCATAATAGCATTATTAACTATATAATCTTCTATTTCTTCATATACTACAGTACCATCTTTAGCTATAAAAGAATAATCAGTCATAAGCCTACTTATAATCCATAGTTCAAACTTTCTATGGCTTTTTAAAAGTTTATTATTTACGTGTTGTGGTACCGTAGTATCTTGTACTAGGTGGCAAGCAGCTCCAAAATAGAATAATGCTTTAGATACATCACCAGCATCAATAAATCCTATTGATCTATTGTAATACCTTTTACATTCTGTTAAAGCATCTGAAAATCCATATAATCCTTTACCTCTAGTTACATGATAAAAATGGTTTGAACTTTTAAAATCTTGATCCGCCCATGTTACTCCATTATTAAGGCTAGCTATGTGTTTTTTAAAAAAATTAGCTTCTTCTTCATATCCATCATTTTTTAATATTTCAATTGCCTGTATTATTATAAATTTATGAACAGTACAATAAGTTTTCAAAAATTTTTTTTTAAGAGGATTAACTGCATGCATTATACCTTTTAATGCGTTACCATACGTACTTTCAAATTTGTTTTTCATTTATAATTCTATCTCCCTTTTGTTTTTAAAATTTAAATTAGTTTTTTTTCAACTTTTAATAAAATTATTATAAGTACAATAACCAATCCTAACAAGTAAAAATAAATACTTTTATTTATTTTTAAGACATTATTAATATTTCCTTTTTCTATACTATATAAATATCCTTCTTCTCCGTCAAGTATCAATAAACTTTTTTTATAAAATTTCAAGCTGGAAACATCACCCTTATTAAATTTAGCTTCTTCCTCAACAGCTCCTGAACCATTAAATTTATACAATATCTTATTGGTTATATCATAAAAATACATAGCATTTTTAATACTTAAAACTCCATTATTATCTACAACTAATGATTTTATGCTACTTAAACTCTTATGCTGATAAAGTGGTGCTGGAGGATTTGTAGTTGGATGATTTTCTAATATAAATTGAAGCATGGAATTTGCCTTCCCTTTAAATTTAGGAGATGTAACAGGATCTCCTCCACTGTAATCAGGCCATCCATACCAAGTATTTTTTCTTATTTCATATATATAATCTGTATCCCCTTTAACTGGTCTTACTCCTCTATCTTCCATTCCACCTATTGCTGCTATTAATTTACCCTCACTTGTGAAATCCATTCCTGTTACATTTCTTATTCCCCAAGCCATGGTTTCCATATTTCCAGTATTTAGATTATATATTAATATACTAGAGTTTCCAGGAAAATGTTCCGGAATTATTTGACCATTTATACTTTTAGTTTTACAGCTTTGATATGCTCCAGTTTTAAATTTTCCAAAATTTATACCTTTCAATGTTATGTCTTTTGGAGATATATCATGGCTGTATGGATTTTCTTTAATCCATTTGTTATCTTCACCAACTACACCTGAATTTGTAGCTGATCCTACTGATATATAAAGATAGTTGCCTCTTATTTTTATAATACTATTCTTATAATCTCCATAGTTGGGTATATCTTTAACTATTTCTGAAGTTTTGTTATTTTTAATATCATAACAATATATTTTAGTATCTGATGAAAAGTATAATTTATTATTAAAATATTCTATACTATAAATATTTAAATTGCTATTTTTAAACAAGTAGTAGCTTTTACCATTGCCTTTTATAATTTGTATCTTATCCTTGTATGCTATGTAATAATTTCCGTTATTGTCCATGGTAAAATCCACTGATGATTTTAAACCTTTATATTTTACGTTATATCTTAACTCCTTAACATTCATATTTAAATTTTTAACGCTATAATCATTATAATAATGCTTTTTTATTATAATAATTATAAAAATCATACAAAAAAACAACAGTAAAATTTCAAAAAACTTTTTCACCTTACATCCCCTCATACAAGATTTCTTTAAGATATATATATTTTAAAAATTTACTGTATATGTATATTTCTAAGCTATTTATTAAAAGTTTAAATAAAAATCATAATTAATTCTTAACTATTCACTTGTAAGTACTATATGTTCTTCTTCAACTTTAGAAAGTACATTAAATATCTTTACAATGTTTTCTTCATGAATTTCTTTCCCATATTTTTTATAATACTCTACAGCATGTTTTTCTCTTTGGCAAGCTGCATCAAGTAAAGCTTCATCAGTATCGTACTTTGAATAATCCATATTCCTAAGTACCGGTATTTCTGTAATACCAGCTATTTTCTTATGAATTCTAGCATGCATATATTCTATACTTGATAACGCTTTAAACATACTTTTTAGATTTTCATCCTTCGCCATATCCGAAGCCTTTTTATAAAAGTCTCCATTAAAAACTTCTAATTTAACTGCATGATCTATTATTTTCAAAGCATTCTCATCTAATTTATTCCTATCATATTTTATTTCTTCTCCATTTTCTATTAAATATTCCATTGGTGCCCCACAAAATGGACAATACATAATTTTTCCATTACTATTTGAATTTATAAATGCTTCTTTATTAAAATTATAATTTTTTTCATTTATTTCTACACCACAAATAACACAAGTCATTTTAACCATAAATAACATCCCTTTCTAAATAATTTTCAATTTTAGTATAGCATAAAATTTATCACTTATTATACTTTTTAAATTAAAAGCATATATATAAATACTAATAATTTGATGTAAATGAGGTTTTATTTTGGTAAGAGATAGATTTTTAAAAAATTCACTCACATTAATATTATCTAACTTAATTACTGGTATTTTTGGTTTTGCATTTTCCATAATACTTTCCAGAAAAATGGGGCCTGAAGGTATGGGACTTTATGGTCTAGTAATGCCTATATACGACTTATTTATATGCCTTATATGTGGTGGTATGGTAACAGCTATATCAAAGGTTGCTGCAATTTATTATAGTAAAAATGATTTTAGAAATTTAAACAGATCTGTAGACATATCTATGCTGTTTGATTCTATTTGGTCAATTGTGGTTATTTGCTGTATATTTATATCTGCTTCATACATAGGTAATAATATAATAGAAGATTCTAGAACTATACATTGTATACAAGCTTTTTGTCCTGCAATGCTTTTTATAGCACTTTCTTCAATACTTAAAGGCTATTTTTATGGTGTTTCAGATATCAAAATACCTGCTATTATAGACATATTTGAAAAATTTGCAAGAATAATTATATTTCTTAGCATAGTAACTACATTATTCCTTAAAGAAATTTCAACTACTGTTACAGCCGCTTTTGTAACTTTGACACTAGGTGAAGGTATAAGTCTAATTTTACTTTATATTTTTTATAAGAAAAAAAAATTACAACTTGGAATTACTTTTAACACTAAAGAGGATAAGCTTCAACTTCTATTTAACATAATTATTATATCTTTTCCTTTATGTATAAATGGATTTTTGACTACAGGATTATCTGCAATATCAGCTTTAATAATACCAAGAAGACTTGTTAATTCAGGAATAGAATACTCTCTAGCTTTATCTATGATAGGTAAATTTAAGTCTATGGCTTTAAGCATAATATTTTTTCCTATTGCAATCGTAAATTCTATTTCCACAGTACTTGTACCTGATCTATCTGAAAAACTAAGTAAAAAAGATTACTGGTCTATAGAAACCAGAATAACTCAAGTTATAAAAATTGCTTTTCTTCTTGGAATTACTACTATGGCTATTTGTATGACTATTCCTAATGAATTAGGAAAATTATTTTTTTTCAGAACAGACTTAGGATACTATATACGATTTGCCTGCCTTTGTGCACCAATTACTTACACTGCTGTAACAACTCTTGCAATATTAAATGGGTTAGGTAAACAAAATATTATACTTAGAAATTCATTAATTGTATCCTTAGAAGAAATAGTTCTTCTATATGTTCTTACAGGTATATCCTGGATAAACATATATGGATGTGGTATAAGTCTAATATTAACTTCTCTTTCAACTTTAATACTAAATTTATATGAAATAAGAAAAACTTTTAACATAAACTTAAATTTAAATGACCTCTTGATATACATTCTTTTAGGTATTTTTTTGTATTTAATACCATCTATACTTTATAATTTGATACCTTCTTTTATGTTTACATTTAAAGTTTTCACTGTTATACTATCTTCATTTTTTCTATGTTTAATTTTTGCAATTTTTATCCTTAAAAAAGTTTTTTAGTAATTACCTTTATTGACATATTGGAGAATTTAAATTTTTAGTATAAAATATATATTATATTTAATATCACTAGTGTTTAATTTTTAGAAAATATTTCAATTGACATCTTTATTATAATCGTTT
>NZ_JIBU02000083.1:0-313 GCF_000633595.2 Clostridium drakei
ATGAATGGTCAAGCTACAAAGGGCGCATGGTGAATGCCTTGGCACCAGAAGCCGAAGAAGGACGTGATAAGCTGCGATAAGCTTTGGGTAGGCGCAAATAGCCTGAGATCCAGAGATTTCCGAATGGGGAAACCCACAATGCTAACGCATTGTACTGTAAACTGAATACATAGGTTTATGGAGGTAAACCCGGGGAACTGAAACATCTAAGTACCCGGAGGAAGAGAAAGAAAAATCGATTTTCTAAGTAGCGGCGAGCGAAAGGGAAAGAGCCCAAACCAGGAACTTGTTCCTGGGGTTGCGGATAGATCAT
>NZ_JIBU02000083.1:405-2927 GCF_000633595.2 Clostridium drakei
AGATCTACTCCAGAGTACCACGAGACACGTGAAACCTTGTGGGAAGCAGGGAGGACCACCTCCCAAGGCTAAATACTAACTGGTGACCGATAGTGAAGCAGTACCGTGAGGGAAAGGTGAAAAGAACCCCGGAAGGGGAGTGAAATAGAACCTGAAACCGTGTGTCCACAACCGGTCGAAGCACTTTTATGTGCGACGACGTGCTTTTTGTAGAACGAGCCAGCGAGTTACGGTATGTAGCAAGGTTAAGTACTTAAGGTACGGAGCCGAAGGGAAACCGAGTCTGAATAGGGCGAAAAGTTGCATGTCGTAGACCCGAAACCGGGTGACCTATCCATGGCCAGGATGAAGCGGAAGTAAAATTCCGTGGAGGTCCGAACCACGTTGGTGTTGAAAAACCATGGGATGAGCTGTGGATAGCGGAGAAATTCCAATCGAACTCGGAGATAGCTGGTTCTCCTCGAAATAGCTTTAGGGCTAGCGTTGAGATTGAGTAGTGGAGGTAGAGCACTGAATGGGCTAGGGGCTGACAACAGTTACTGAACCCTATCAAACTCCGAATGCCATATACTTGTATCTCAGCAGTCAGACTGCGAATGATAAGATCCGTAGTCAAAAGGGAAACAGCCCAGATCATCAGCTAAGGTCCCAAAGTGTAAGTTAAGTGGAAAAGGATGTGGGATTTCTAAGACAACTAGGATGTTGGCTTAGAAGCAGCCACTCATTTAAAGAGTGCGTAATAGCTCACTAGTCAAGAGATCCTGCGCCGAAGATGTCCGGGGCTAAAACTTACCACCGAAGCTATGGGCTCGAAAGAGCGGTAGAGGAGCTTCCTGTATGGAGTGAAGTCGTACCGAAAGGAGCGGTGGACTGTACAGGAGTGAGTATGCTGGCATAAGTAGCGAGAAATAAGTGAGAATCTTATTGGTCGAAAACCTAAGGTTTCCTGAGGAAGGCTCGTCCGCTCAGGGTTAGTCGGGACCTAAGCCGAGGCCGAAAGGCGTAGGTGATGGACAATCGGTTGATATTCCGATACCACCAATTGACGTTATTACAAATGGGATGACGCAGGAGGATAGGATGTGCACACTATTGGATGTGTGTCTAAGCATTTAGACAGATCAGACAGGCAAATCCGTTTGATCAATGTTGAGGTGTGATGGGGAGTGGCTTTATGCCGCGAAGTATCTGATTCCACGCTGCCAAGAAAAGTCTCTATGGAGGATATTGGTGCCCGTACCGCAAACCGACACAGGTAGGTGAGGAGAGAATCCTAAGACCATCGGAAGAATTGTTGTCAAGGAACTCGGCAAATTGACCCCGTAACTTCGGGAGAAGGGGTGCCTATGAAAGTAGGTCGCAGAGAATAGGCCCAAGCAACTGTTTAGCAAAAACACAGGTCTCTGCTAAAGCGAAAGCTGAAGTATAGGGGCTGACGCCTGCCCGGTGCTGGAAGGTTAAGGGGAACACTTAGCGTAAGCGAAGGTGTGAACTTAAGCCCCAGTAAACGGCGGCCGTAACTATAACGGTCCTAAGGTAGCGAAATTCCTTGTCGGGTAAGTTCCGACCCGCACGAATGGCGTAATGACTTGGGCACTGTCTCGACAACAAATCCGGCGAAATTGTAGTGCAAGTGAAGATGCTTGCTACCCGCGATTGGACGGAAAGACCCCGTAGAGCTTTACTGCAGCTTAGCATTGAGTTTCGATATTGTCTGTACAGGATAGGTGGGAGACTGCGAAACAGGGGCGTCAGCTTCTGT
The DNA here is from genome assembly GCF_000633595.2 of Clostridium drakei. Lineage (GTDB taxonomy): Bacteria > Bacillota > Clostridia > Clostridiales > Clostridiaceae > Clostridium_AM > Clostridium_AM drakei. Next base: position 2,168 of record NZ_JIBU02000083.1, read on the forward strand.
GGAGTCATCCTTGGGATACCACCCTGACAGTATTGGGATTCTAACCGGCGGCCATGAAACTGGTCACGGGACATTGTTAGGTGGGCAGTTTGACTGGGGCGGTCGCCTCCAAAAAAGTAACGGAGGCGCCCAAAGGTTCCCTCAGAACGGTTGGAAATCGTTCGAAGAGTGCAAAGGCAGAAGGGAGCCTGACTGCGACACATACAGGTGGAGCAGGGACGAAAGTCGGGCTTAGTGATCCGGTGGTTCCTCGTGGGAGGGCCATCGCTCAACGGATAAAAGCTACCTCGGGGATAACAGGCTGATCTCCCCCAAGAGTCCACATCGACGGGGAGGTTTGGCACCTCGATGTCGGCTCGTCGCATCCTGGGGCTGAAGTAGGTCCCAAGGGTTGGGCTGTTCGCCCATTAAAGCGGCACGCGAGCTGGGTTCAGAACGTCGTGAGACAGTTCGGTCCCTATCCGTCGCGGGCGTAGGAAATTTGAGAGGAGCTGTCCTTAGTACGAGAGGACCGGGATGGACTGACCTCTGGTGTACCAGTTGTTCCGCCAGGAGCATGGCTGGGTAGCTATGTCGGGACGGGATAAACGCTGAAAGCATCTAAGCGTGAAACCCACCTCAAGATTAGATTTCCCATAGCGTAAGCTAGTAAGACCCCTTGAAGAACACAAGGTTGATAGGTCAGAGGTGTAAGCATGGTAACATGTTCAGCTGACTGATACTAATAGGTCGAGGGCTTGACCAAATAAAGAAGTTCACT
>NZ_JIBU02000084.1 GCF_000633595.2 Clostridium drakei
CACGGAGTAAAAGTTAAAATCCAAACTTCCACTGCACCTTTGCGTCGTAATATTTTTAAACTGCGAAAGTTAAGGTTTCGCTTGATCAAATTGAACTATGGCCTTAAAAAGATCTCCATCGATTTCTATATTAAGCTTGCCACCTTGAAGTTCCACAATACTTTTGGCAATTGCAAGGCCTAATCCTGACCCTTCTGTATTTCTTGACTTATCCCCTCTTTTAAATCTTTCAAAAATTTCTTCTGCATCAAAATCCATTTCATAAGAAGAAATATTTTTCATGACAATTAAAATTTTGTTATCTTCTTCCACTAAATTAATATATACTCTAGTATTAGGTGCTGAATATTTTATAATGTTATTTATCAAATTTTCAAACACTCTCCAGGTCTTTTTTCCATCTAAATTAGCATAGACATGCTTATTTAAATACTTTACTCTAAGGGTTAATGAAGCTTTTTTTATTTTCTCCTCTAGTTCTGCTATAGATTGCTCTAATAAAGCTGACACATCTACTTTTTCTATATTTAACTCTACTGATCCGCTGGACATTTTTGACGCTTCAAATAAGTCTTCTATAAGTACTTTAAGTCTCTCAGCTTTTCTATCTAAAACCCCAATATATCCTTTAATTTCATCTTCTGACAAGCCTTCTTTTTTTAATAAATTTATATAATTTATTATAGATGTAAGTGGTGTTTTTAAATCATGAGATACATTTGTTATAAGCTCTGACTTAAGCCTCTCACTTTTCACTTGACTTTGAAGGGATTTCTTATATCCTAATTTTATATTATTAATGTTATGTGCTATTTTTGATAGGTGACTTTCCTCTTTTTCTTTTATAACATAATTCAAATTTCCTGAAGCTATTTCTTCAGTTCCCCTTAATATTTCATTTAAATAATCTACTTTTTTAAACATAATACGTAAAATTAAAATTATATATGCTAGTCCAAGTATAGCTCCTAATACTATATTATGTGATATTATTACTAATATAATTGTAAACAAAGTAAGTATAATTGTAATAATTGTAATAACTAAAATCTGAAGTTTTAAATCCTTAGCTATAAAGCTTCTTTTCATAACATTAATTAACCTACAACTTAAACTTTCATTCCACTTATTCAAAAGTTCTTTTTTATTTTTCATAAGTTTTATAAAAACCTCGATGCTAAATATAGCATATGCCACATAAATACTAACAATTGTAAGCTTAATAAAATGTTTAACTCCTAATGGTTTATAGAAGAAACTAAGTTTTAGCATATATCCAAGCATTATAGCTGTGTAAACACAAAATATAAGTATGTTTATATCTATAGGCAGCTTTTTATATGAACTTTTTACTTGTTTTATAAAAGTTATTTTCAAGTTTTCATCTTTTTTAATGCCTACTAATATTAAAAGTGCTGCGATTAATGAAACAACTCCTATTAACATCTCTTTAATAAGTCTACTTCTAACTGAATTGTAGTAATTATAATTTTCTATTATATAATTATTAGAAGCTGATTGTTTTGGAATTATAATATAACCTTCCCAAGAAGAGCTTTTAAATATGGAATTAGTATTCCCAAACTTCCTACTTTCATCTCTTTTCAATGGAAACTCAATAGTAAAAAGTGATTCTTTTTGTATATATTCTTGAATTGTATCCTGCCCTGTTAAGTTATGATATATTTCATTTGTTTTTGTATTTTTAATATAATATTTTATATCATTTCTATTTTGCACACTTTTCTTAATTGCTTCATAATCTTTATCATATCTTGATGCAACTTCCTTCTTAAGTTCCTCATCAGTTTTAGTGTTTTCCTTTTTTACTTCTTCAAGCTTTTTGCTTTTTTCATCCATTAATTTATTAACTTTATCTTTATCTGAAATCCTTTGTGCTTGTTGTATATCATTATTATACTTATTTTCAACTTCAGCTTGTGCATTTCTTAGCTTATCTTCATAAAACAGCTTTAATCCATTTATATCTTCTTTGCTAGCTTTATTTTCTCCAAATTTATCATTATAATCTTTATAATATCCATAAAAGTTGCTTAAATTTTGGCAATAACTATATACTTCTTGTCTAAATTCATCAGTATCAAAATAGGTTTTATGTTCAATATAATTATAATTTTTAACAATATCACAAGCAGACAACACCGAAAATGCAGCTGCAAATATGCTAAAAGCACATAAACAAATATATATATACTTATTTTTCAATTTTATACCCAATTCCCCACACCACCTTTAAATATCTAGGTTCTCTTGGATTGATTTCTATTTTTTCTCTTATTCTTCTTATATGTACTGCTACAGTATTTTCTCCATTGTAATAAGGTTGTTTCCAGGCTTTTTCATATATTTCTTCAATTGAAAATACTCTTCCTTTATTCTCCATTAGCAGCTCTAATATTCTATACTCAATAGCTGTAAGTCTTATTTCTTCTCCATCAACAGTTACCATCTTTGTCTTCTTATCCAAAACTAACCCTTTAATAGCAATTTTATTACTGTTCTTTTTATAATTTCCCAGATCTATATATCTTCTAAGTTGAGATTTAACCCTGGCCACTAACTCTAAAGCGTTAAAGGGTTTTGTCATATAGTCATCCGCTCCCACATTAAGTCCAAGTATCTTGTCCATATCTTCAGATTTTGCAGAAAGCATTATTATAGGAATATTTTTACTCTCCCTTATTTTAAATGTAGCCTTAATCCCATCCATTCTTGGCATCATAATATCCATTATAATAAGATGAATTTCTTCTTCCTCCAAAAGCATTAAAGCATCTATGCCATCTTTAGCTTTAAATACTCTTATACCTTCATTTTTCAAATAAATTTCTATTGCTTCAGTTATTTCTTCTTCATCATCTACAACTAAAACATTATACTTTTCCATATTCTCTTCCACCTTTCTTTATAAATTATATCATTTTTAATCCCTCCTTTGCTTCGGCTACAAACTAATTATACTAGAGAATTTTTACAAATAACTTATCAAAGTTCTTACAAATTTCTTAACAAAAGCTTTTATTGAGATTAAAAAAGCTGTAAAAGTATGATATTATACTTTCACAGCTTTCTATTTCTAATTCAATTTTTCTTAAAATAAGACTCAATAAACTATTCTATAAATTTAAAACTCTATCCAACTTTAAAGCTTCCAGATATAATCACCACTTTTGTTTATATACCTGGTTCTATTTTCAAAAATAACTTTTGCAACACCATCTACAAATTTTGATACTTCATCAAAAATTGGTTCTATAATGAACTTTCCTGATTTATTTATGTATCCCCATTTAGCATTTACCTCTACAGATATTAAGTCTTCACTTATGCTATCTACATTATCAAATTTTACAGGAATTATTTCCGCTCCAGATTTATCTATAAATCCATACTTGTCTTTAATAGCAACTGCTGCAAATCCTTCAGAAAAATTATCTGCCCAATCATATTTAGGTGAAATTATCATTTCTCCTTTTGTATTTATAAAACCATATTTACCATTGCCCTCTACTACTGCTAATCCTTCAGAAAAACTATTAGCTTCCCTATACTTAGGCGCAATTACAGTATCTCCTGATTTGTTAATATATCCATACTTATTATTTACTTGAACTACTGCTAGCCCTTCTGAAAATCCATAAGCATAATCATATTTTGCTTCTATTACTTCCTTGCCAAGCTTATCTATATATCCTAATTTACCTCCTAATTGAACCAAAGCTAATTCTTCTTTAAAATCATCTGCATATAAAAATTTGGGCTCTATTACTGATTTTCCTTCTTTATCTATGTATCCCCACTTATATCCTAATTTTACTGCTGCCAATCCTTCTGAAAAATCATAAATCTCATCATATTCAGCTTTTACAAGCAATTTCCCTGTATTATCTACACAACCATACTTTCCGTTTACTTCAACTATCGCTAGGCCTTCTTTAAAATCATAAGCATCATCATATTCAACTTTAACTACTATATCTCCTTCTTTGTTTATAAATCCAAAATTTTCTTCAATGCTTACCATAGCTAATCCTTCACTGAATTCTTCAGCATAATCAAAATTAGGTTCTATAGAAATTTTTCCTGTATTGTCTATATATCCATATTTACCATCTAATTTTATTGGATAAAGTACTTTTTCCATTTTGCATTATCTCCTCTACTTATCAAATAATCCGCCTGTCTTTTTATTTATTATAGCTTTTCTAGTTCCACCTATATTTTTGTCTGCTCTTAAATGTGAGCCTTGCTGAGCGCTTTTTTTCTTCTTAGCCTCAATTATTTTTTTCATCATTTCAATATTTTTATCTGACATTTCCTATTCTCCTTGTACATATCATAATATATTTCTCATTCTCACATTATACTATATTATTTTATTCTATTTGCATTAATTTATAAATTTTCTACATAATATAAAGTAATTTAATGAATTTTTAAAATGTACTTTTTATAAATATTCACTTTTTTTACTATAATATGAGTAATATGAAGGTATAACTAACTGAAATGAATATATTAATTATTTTATTGGTATTTCACTAAGATATTTGCTATAATGCAGTTTAATAACTATCTTTAAATATGATAACATGTATATTGTATACCTATAATTATAAAAAACAAATTAATACATATAACTATAGTTGATATAATTAATATTTTTATTTCCCATGTAAAAGGTTTACATTATTTTTTTATTATATACAAAATAAGGACCGAATATCTTTCGATAAGAGCCCTAAAAAAATAGGAGGAATGACAATATGGAAATAAATAAAAAGATTGACGAACTTAAAGAAGACTTAATAAAATCTTCTCAAGAACTCGTAAAAATTAAAAGTATTGAAGAACCTGCAAAAGAAGGTATGCCTTATGGTGAAGGTGTACACAATGTGCTAAATAAAACTTTAGAAATTTGCAAAAATCTTGGTTTTAAAACAGTAAATATGGATGGATATGTTGGTTATGCTGAATATGGTGAAGGAGAAGATTATGTTGCTGTACTCGGTCACTTGGATGTAGTTCCAGAAGGAGATGGATGGATATACCCACCATATGGTGCAGAAATTCATGATGGAAAAATGTATGGAAGAGGAACTATGGACGATAAAGCTCCAATAGTGGCTGCACTTTATGGACTTAAAGCTATAAAAGATTTGAATCTCTCATTATCTAAAAAAGTTAGAATTATATTTGGTACAAATGAAGAATCAGGTTGTAATGAAATATCTCACTACTTAGAAAAAGAAAAAGCTCCTATATCCGGTTTTACTCCAGATGCAGAATATCCAATAATATATGGCGAAAAAGGTATTACAATATTTGATGTAACTAAAAAATTAACTGTGAAATCTACTGGTGATGTAGTCATTAAATCTTTAAATGGTGGCCAAAGAGCCAATGTAGTTCCTGATTACTGTGAATCATTAGTATCATCTAAAAATACTGATGATATTATTAATGCTGCTAAAGAATTTAAAAATAGAACTGGTTATAATGTAACTGCAGAAATTAAAGATAATATGGTAGTTATAAAATCAGTTGGTGTTGCTGCACATGGAAGCCTACCTCATTTGGGAAAAAATGCTATAATGCAAATGTTTAAATTTCTTGGAGAGCTACCTCTTGGAAAATGTGATATTGCAGATTATATAAATTTCTTTAACAAATATGTAGGATTTGAAACTGATGGAAAATCTTTCGGAGTATATCTTGAAGATAAAGAATCTGGAAAGCTTTCATTTAATGTTGGCACAGTATCTATGGATGAAGAAAAGGTTTCCATGGCACTTAATTTAAGATATCCTGTAACATTTAAATATGAAGATATGATGACTCCATTTAATGAAAAAATAGAAGCTGCTGGTATAACAATTGAAAACATGCTCCATCAAAAGCCTTTATTTTTCCCAGCTGATCACCCTCTTATAAAGTCATTACAAAAAGTATATACAGACCAAACCGGTAAAGAAGCAAAGCTTCTTGCTATTGGTGGAGGTACTTATGCTAAAGAAATACCAAACATAGTTGCCTTTGGACCAATATTCCCTGGAAAACCTGATCTTGATCATCAGGCAAATGAATATATTGAAATAGATGACTTAGTACTTAATGCTAAAATCTATGGTCATGCAATTTATGAGCTTGCAAAATAGTTAGTATTATAAAAATATTGCGACTCAAGCGTATGTAAGCGAAGTAACTTTCAACTGTATTCCGGCTGATATATGCAGTGATATATGATAAGTGTTTCATCACATTAGCTAAATTGTTTTAATATTATTCTTAGATTGAGGATTTGGAAAGCCTTAGAACTTTAGTCCTGTCTGAGGGAACCGAGTTTGACAAAGTTCTTAGGTTTTCCAAATCTTCAAGCTTTAGAATAATTAAAACATTTAGCCGTGATGAAACACTTATCATATATCACGGAGTAAAAGTTAAAATCCAAACTTCCACTGCACCTTTGCGTCGTAATATGCTTATATTACTAATTTTATGTATTACAAATCATAACCTAATTTTCTAGCTTTATAGTAACAAGATACAAGTCCTGCTACATCATACCTAGCATCGTGAAAATCAACATCATCACAACTAAAAAGCTTTTTAGCACCTTGAAGTACCTTATTTTGTTCTACTCTGAGAAAATCCATTGTCTCTTCCAATCTTGGATTTTTGGGCCTACCATTTCTTGTTTTTGCATTTACTTTTGATTTAAAATACTGCATAGTACAAAAAAATTTATTAGGATTCCAGTCTCTATTATTTAATCTATCAAATTCAGCAGTAACAAATTTTTGATCAAACTTTACATTATGTGCAATAAAAATTCCTCCTTCTAAATCTTCAGCTACTTCTGAAGCTACATCTTGAAACACTTGTCCCATAGATAGGTTTTTTAATTTTTCCACACTAAAGCCATGTACAGCTTCTGCAGACGGTTCAACATAATCTACATCAAAGAAAAAATTCTTTGCAAAACAAACCTTCTCTTCCCCTCTAGAATTTATATCACAAACACAATATGTAAGTTGTATAATTTGTCCTGGTTCAAGCCCTGTAGTTTCTGTATCTAAAAAAATTTTTTTCATATGAATATACTCTCCTTATTATGTTCAATTTATAGTCGCTTGCGGAATTCCGCAAGCGTTGATTCGCCTAACTTTTTAGCCGTTAGGCTT
>NZ_JIBU02000085.1 GCF_000633595.2 Clostridium drakei
TGAGAGATCTATAGCTTCTTTAAAATGCAATCCATGCATTGAACACCCAAGAACAGTAAACACCACTACTATGCGTTCTGATCTATATTTAACTGCTATTTCTAAACTTATAAATGTTATACTGGCTTACGCCATAAATAATGTAGAATATATTAGAAGTATAAATAAACTTCTTAAAATAGCTGCTTAATCAACATATCCTCAATTAAATTACATGCTACGCATGCCTTTTTATCCAAAGGCTTTTTGTCGTAATCTTTTTTTGTACATTTTTAAGTAAAAATTCAAAAGTTATCCACATTCTTTAACTTTCAATTCTGCAATCATCTAACAATATATTTAATTAATGAGTACTTTTAATAGTTCATGGTGGAGGTTAAAATAAAGAAATTTAATTAAGTTAAATATACGTATATCAGTATTTGTAAAGTTTATATATTGAATTTAAGTTAAATGTTCTTTAAAATCTCGTTTCTGAATGAATAATTTTATATTCATTCACATATGAAGAAAAAAATAAAATTTGTATAGTTTCATTTATTATGTTAGTTAATTCTTAATATTAGAGATATTTATTCATAATAAATTGTCTATTTATTAATGGAATTAAGACTTAACTAGCATAACAAATTAATTTAAATTATTAGACAGTTATTTTCAAGTATAAATTAAAAATCATAGTAATTTAAATGTATTTTTATTTTGGAAAATTAGTTAATCCTTTCATTATAAATTCTGCTAAGTAATCTATAATTTTTGGAAAATGATGAATACCAATTTCTCTTTTATGAGTGTCAATAAATATTATTGAGTTGAATAAGGCCAGTATAAATTCAAAATCTAAATCATCTCTTATTTTTTTTTCAGTTTGCCATTTTTTTATTAAATCTGCAAAGTTATTATATAAAAAATCAACATCATTTTTTCCATTCTCTTTACGATAATATTTTTCTAATTTAGTGAAAACATCCCTATTATACCATTCCTTTAATATAGGATTAGAATTCATGCCCTTAATGTTTAATGATAGTGCTTCTTTAATTGCTTTAGTAGGATCTTCATCAAAGTTAACAGATTCCATAATATTTTTTTTAAGTTTATCATTTTCTTGTATATGAATTTCCAAGAAAAGTTTCTCTTTAGAGGGATAATAATTATAAAATGTGCCTACTCCTATACCAGCCAATTTTGTTATATCAGAAACACTTGTATCCTTAAAGCCTTTGGAACAGAATAACTTTTTCCCACTATTGAAAATAACTACTTTTTTATTTAACAATAAAATCACCTCCAATATACGAATGAATAATTTTAAATTCATTCATATACTAACATGATAACATTTTAGTGTCAATATAATTGTGTAAATATTGGAATTTTGAAATAGTGTAAGGTTTTTATAGACAGATTTGATTTGTACTATTACTTAATTTTCAAAAATATGCATGTTATATGGGTATAGTAAGTTGTTTTTTTACAAAAAATTATTTATTATTAACAATTTGGATACTTGACTGGAAAAATCTTAACTTTTATGTTATTATTATGATTATTATATATTACATTTGAGGAGGAATTATTAATGGAATCAGACCCTAGTCCCGACCCGAGTATAATGGGACAATTTATTTTAATAGCCATCTTAACTTTAATTAATGCATTTTTTTCTTTAGCTGAGATAGCGCTAGTATCAGTTAATAAGAATAAAATCAAGTTAATGGCAGAGCAAGGAAATAAGAAAGCTCAATTATTGGAAAAATTTATTAAGGAACCAACAAAAGCATTATCTACTATTCAAGTTGGAATTACTCTTGCAGCGTTTCTTTCTAGTGCATCTGCATCTACAGGCATAGCAAACAAATTTACTAAGTTTTTGACTAACATTGGAGTACCTTATAGTAGTGAAGTATCAATAGTTATTATAACTATTGTATTGTCTTATGTAACACTAGTATTTGGTGAATTATTACCTAAAAGAATAGCTCTTCAAAAGCCAGATGCATTTGCAATGAGGTCTATAGGAGTAATTGTATTTCTATCTAAAATTACTTCACCTTTTGTAAAGTTGCTTTCTGGATCTATAAATATTTTAGTTAAAGTATTTGGATTAGATAAGAAAAATACAGAAGAAACTATATCTAAAGAAGAAATAAAATCCCTAGTTGAAGTTGGAAGAGAATATGGTGTTATTAATGAGACAGAAAAGCAAATGATAAATGGTATATTTGAATTTGATGATAAATTAGCTAAGGAGGTCATGACTCCTAGACCAGATGTGTTTTTAATCAATGTAAATACTTCACATGATGAAATTATGGATGAGCTCATGGAGGAAAAGTATTCAAGAATTCCTGTATATGAAGATGATATTGATAATATAATAGGAATTTTGTACATGAAAGACTTATTTATTGAGATTCATAAAAATCATAATAAGAATATTGATATAAGGAAAATGCTGCATACTCCATATTTTGTGCTTGAAAGCAAGAACATTGATGAGTTGTTTAAGGAGCTTCAAACTACTAGAAATCATATGGCAGTATTGATAGATGAATATGGTGGATTTTCAGGAATAGCAACTATAGAAGATCTTATAGAAGAAGTTATGGGAGAAATAGATGATGAATATGATGATAGTGAGCCGGATATAAAAAAGGTTGATAATGATACTTTTGTTGTAAGTGGTTCTATATCAGTTGATAATTTCAATAATTATCTTAATTTGAATTTAATTTCAGAGTATTCTGATACCATAGGCGGTTTTGTGGTAGATTTATTAGGTCATATACCACACAATGGAGAACGGAAAGCTGTTAATTATGAAAATATAATATTTAAAATTGAAGAAGTCAAAGATAGAAGAATAGAGAAAGTAAAAGTTTGTATGGCAAAAGAAGTTTAAGGTCTTTGTTTACTATGGTTATATTTTAACAAAGTATATATAATAAAATGAAAGCTTGAATCAGGTGGAGTTTTTAATTCTGCCTGATTTTTTTACACAATTTGGTGTAAGTTCTTGACAATACCAATTCTTGGTGATAAACTGAATATATAAAAATTTCAGAAAACGATTAATTGGTTATTTGATATTTTAATTAAAATTTAATATTGTTGTCACTCTGAAGCGAAGGTGTCCTGAGATAAAGAGCGGGCAGTAAAGAAGTAATATTTTGAATTAGTGTATTATTTATCTGATGGCAATCATACGTAACACTCCCATCTTCTTTATGTGAGATATAACAGTTGATATGCTCATGGATAAGTTATTTTAAGATTTAGATGGAGAGTACCCATTATGATGGAAGTTCACATGAGTCTAAAAATAATTTGATATGCTATGAATGAATTTAAGCTCTTCCCAAGCCTGGGAAGAGCTTTTTTACATGAGAAAAGCAAAGAATTAAAGTCTATGATTTTGTGTGAATCACTTACTCCTTCGGCAATAGGAGAAGGAGTTTCATATAAAGAAAGACGGGGTATTAGCAAAATATTAGTGATAGGATAAATGAAGTTTCATAGGAGGTTTAAAAGATGCTAAAAATAGCTATATACGGAAAAGGTGGCATTGGAAAATCTACAATTACCAGTAATTTATCGGCAGCATTTGCCAAGCTTGGAAAGAAAGTTATACAAATAGGATGTGACCCTAAAGCAGATTCTACTATTAATTTGCTTGGAGGGGAAGCATTAATGCCTGTGATGAATTATATGAGGGAATTTGATAAAGATCCAGAAAAAATTGAGGATATTTCAAAAGTAGGTTTTGGAGGAGTACTTTGCATAGAGACAGGGGGTCCTACACCTGGTCTTGGTTGTGCAGGTAGAGGAATTATTACTACATTTAATTTACTGGAAGAATTAGATCTTTTTAAAACATATAAACCAGATGTTGTACTTTATGATGTTTTAGGTGATGTGGTTTGTGGTGGATTTGCAGCGCCTATTCGTGAAGGATATGCTGAAAAAGTGCTTATAGTTACTTCAGGGGAAAAAATGGCTCTTTATGCAGCCAATAATATAAATAGTGCAGTTAAAAATTTTGAAGATAGAGGTTATGCAAAGGTGCTTGGTATAGTATTCAATCATAGAAATATTGAAAATGAAGATGAAAAAGTAAAAGACTTTGCAGATTCAGTTAAGCTTCCAATTGTAGGTGATATTCCAAGAAACAAGGATATCAATCGTTTTGAAGAAATGGGAAGGACGGTTATTGAAGGGGATCCCAGTCTACCAATAAGTCAACGCTTTTTAAATTTAGCCAGATTATTAATTAAGGATGAGGGAATAAAATGAAAAAAGATCCATATTATATTACAGCGGAAAATTTAGCTGCAGCAGGTAAAGAGAATATTCCTGCAGAGCTTATTTCAAATACTCATTTGATTTATAGTTCACCAGCAACTCTTTCTTTTAATTCACCTGGTGCTCAAGGTTTTGGTGTTAAGCGTGCAGCTCTTGCAATACCAGGATCAGTTATGCTTTTAGTAGCTCCAGGATGTTGCGGCAGGAATACAACGACATTAAGTGAAGCGGGTGGATATAGTGAAAGAATGTTCTATTTGATAATGGATGAAACTGATATTGTTACTGGAGCTCACTTGAAGAACATTCCACAAGCAGTGGAAGAAATTTGTAAATGTACAAGGAGTATGCCATCAGTAGTTATGATTTGTATAACATGTGTGGATGCACTCCTGGGAACAGACATGGAGCGTGTTTGCAGAAAGGCTATGGATAGGGTGAATATTCCTGTTCTCCCATGTTATATGTATGCACTTACAAGAGAAGGTCGTAAACCTCCTATGGTACATGTAAGGCAGTCTATTTATTCCTTACTTGAGCCAATGGAAAAAAGACCGGATACAGTTAATATACTGGGATATTTTGCTCCGCTTATAGAAACTTCAGAGCTATATGATTTGCTGCACCATATTGGCATAAAGAAAATAAATGAAATTTCTAAGTTAAAAGACTTTGATGAATATATGCATATGGGAGAAGCAAATTTTAATCTTGTATTAAATCCAGAAGCAAGATTTGCAGCACAGGATATTATGAAACGACTTAATATTCCATCAGTAGAACTTACAAGATTGTATCAAATAGATAAAGTGCAGAATCAATACCGGATTTTTGTAAATGCTCTTGGTGCCAGCTTTGATGATGAAAAATATTATGAGGAAGCTAAGAAGGCCATAGATGAATTGAAAGATTCCTATCCCCATATAACATTTGCAGTAGGGGAAACGCTGAATGCTAATTCTTTTGAATTATCTTTAGCACTTTTAAGATATGGATTTAAGGTAGCTGAAATATATGCTAGCCTTACTTTAGAAGACTTTGTTTATATTAAAAAAATTGCAAAATTAAGTCCTGCAACCAAGATTTATTCCAATCTTGAACCTACAATGCTTTATTATGATTGCAGTAGAGAAAACATTGATATAACTATTGGCAAGGATGCTGAGTATTATCATCCTAACTGTGTAAATGTACCCTGGAATGAGGATACTCAACCATTTGGGTATGCTGGTGTAAAAAAATTATTTAAAGAATTGAAGCATTCATTGGATTGTTCTTTTAAGGAGGCATAGTAGATGAAAGGATTAAGAAAATATATACCACCTTTTGCACCAGATCAGTCTGGTGCGGCGGCTGTTTTTTATAAGCTGGGTGGAATTATAGTTATCTGTGATGCTGGAGGATGTGCTGGTAATGTATGTGGATTTGATGAGCCTAGATGGGCTACAGAAAAAACTGCCATTTTCAGTGCAGGACTTCGTGATATGGATGCTATACTGGGGCGTGATGACAGGCTTGTGGCTAAACTTGCAGATGCTGCTAAAAAATTGGAAGCAAAATTTGCAGCAGTTATTGGAACTCCAGTACCGTCAGTTATTGCTACTGATTATAATGCAATAAAGAAAATGGCAGAAAAGAAGCTGCAAATACCTGTTCTTACTATAGAAACTACTGGTATGGATTTGTATGATGTTGGAGCTGAAAAAGCTTATGTTAAAATGTTTAAAACCTTTGCAAAAGATGGACTCACAGTGGATAAAGGGAGTATTGGTGTAATTGGAACAATTCCACTTGATGTCAGTGATTTAAAGGCACCAGATAAAATAGAATCTGAACTAAAGAATAAAGGATTTAAAAATGTCTACTGTTATGGTATGAAATCAGATTTGTCAGAGGTAGAAGCTGCTGGCAGTGCTTCAAAAAATCTAGTAGTATCACCTGCTGGATTAAAGGCTGCACAGTATTTAAAGGAAAGATTTGGCACAGCTTATGAAGTCTTTTATCCATTAGTTTCAGACATATTAAACAGTGAAATGAAAGAACAGTTTAAAAACTTTGAGAATAAAAAGATTTTAGTCATACATCAGCAGGTTATAGCCAATTCAATAAGAAATGAAATAAATAGAAATGTGAATTCAGATATAACAGTTGCTTCCTGGTTTATGTTAAAGGAGGAGCTTAGAGAGGTTCAGGATATTTCTCTTACAGAAGAGGACCAGTTTGTTAAGCTTATAGAAAAAGGAAATTATGATGTAATTGTAGGTGATAATATTTTGAAACGTGCAATACCTAACTTCAAGGGAAGGTATGTGGATGTACCACATTTTGCAGTTTCAGGAAAGATGTGATGTGAGATGGAAGATTGTAAAACTTTACTTATTAGAGTTTATGGTATTGTTCAGGGAGTTGGCTTCAGACCTACAGTAAGCCGGCATGCAGATAAAAATCGTATACTTGGAAGTGTGTGTAACAAAGGACCTTATGTAGAAATATGGGCACAAAGTACAGAAAGTAGACTAAAAGGCTTTCTTCATGATTTAGAACATAATCCTCCAAAGCGTTCATCAATATTAAAAATTGATGTGCATGAAGTGGAAGAATCAAAAAAATTTAAGGACTTTGAAATTATTGAAAGTGAACATGTACAGGGTGAGATTTTTGTATCTCCAGATATTGCTATCTGTCCAGAATGTATAAAGGAACTTTTTGATAAGAATAACAGACGATATCTTCATCCCTTTATAAACTGTACGTGTTGTGGGCCAAGACTTACTATTTTAGACTCCATGCCTTATGATCGTGTACGTACCAGCATGGGTGAATTTCCTATGTGTCCAGAATGTGAATATGAATACACCCACGCTGAAACCCGAAGATATGATGCACAGCCAGTATGTTGTAATGAATGTGGTCCAGAGGTTTATATCATAGGAAGAGATGAGCGAGGTAAAGAAGCAATTACTTATACAAGACAGATAATACATGATGGAGGCATTGTAGCTATAAAAGGAATTGGAGGTTTTCATCTTTGTTGTGATGCTACAAATAGGGAAGCAGTACAGAGGCTTAGAACATTAAAAACAAGGCCTGCTAAACCATTTGCGGTTATGATGCGGGATATAGAAACAGTAGAACGCGAATGTGAAGCTATAAAAGTTCAAAAAGAATTACTTGATGGACATCAGAAACCAATCATACTTCTAAGGAGAAAACCAAGTGGAAGGGTGTGTGATGCCGTGGCACCTGATAATCCAAAGGTAGGAGTAATGCTGCCATATGCTCCTTTGCAGCTACTTATATTTACATATGATGATGATATAGTCATGCCGGATTGTCTAGTTATGACAAGTGGTAATACGTCAGGTGCACCAATATGCAGGGACGATGATGACGCAATAGGGGAATTATCAAAGATGTGTGATGTTATTTTATCACATAATCGAATGATTCGTATTCGTGCAGATGATTCAGTTATGGATTTCTTTGAAGAAAAACCTTATATGATAAGACGTTCAAGAGGATATGCACCACTGCCTTTTATGGTTTCAAATAAATTTAATGGAGAAGTGCTTGCAGTGGGTGGTGAACTGAAAAATACTTTTTGTATAGGCAAAAATAATTTGTTTTATGCATCACCGTATATTGGAGACATGGAAGATTTAAGAACAGTAAAGGCTTTAAAAGAATCTATTACGAGAATGGAAACTCTGCTTGAAACTGCGCCAACCATTGTGGCATGTGATATGCATCCAAAATATAATACTACTTACGTGGCACAGGAAATTGGACTTCCTGTGATTCAGGTTCAACATCATTATGCACATATACTATCATGTATGGCTGAAAATGATTATTCTAATCCAGTTATAGGTGTTTCATTTGATGGAACAGGCTATGGAACGGATGGAACCATTTGGGGAGGGGAGTTACTAAAGGCTACTTATGATGGATTTGAAAGACTGGGCAGCATAAAACCCTTTGTTCAAATTGGTGGTGATTTGTCAGCTAAAGAAGGATGGCGAATTGTAGTAAGTATGATTTATGGTATATACAAGGATAAGGTTAAAGCTGGTGAAATTGTAAAACAGCTTAAGTTGTGTGATGAGAAGAATTGTAGTGTTCAGTTTATGATGGCTGACAATAAAATAAACAGCATAATATCTACAAGTGCAGGTCGTTTGTTTGATGCTGTAAGTGCTATTTTGAATATTAGGAAGCAGTCGTCCTTTGAAGGAGAAGCGTCTATGACACTTGAATTTAAAGCAGAAGCTTATGAAGAAAAACATATGATTTATAATGGTGATGGTAGCATCTGCGAGGTAGATAGTATTGAATTGCCAAAGCTTGTTTATGAAGATTCAGAAGGAAAGTTAATTATGGCAACAGATGTTTTAGTTAAGAAAATCATAGAAGAAACTTTAGCTGGAAAAGATGCAGAAAGCTTAGCTTATTTTTTCCATGAAAAATTATCAGACATGATTGCAGCTGCATGTTCCTATGCTTCAGAAAAAAGTGGAATTAATACTATAGCTTTAAGCGGTGGAGTGTATCAGAACCAGTTATTATTAAAAATGAGTATAGAACGTTTGAGAAAAATGGGCTTTAGAGTTTTAACCCATAGTTTATTGCCGCCAAATGATGGTGGAATCGCAACAGGACAGGCAATAGCAGCAATGGAATATATAAACAAAACGAAAGGAGAATAAATATGTGTGTAGGTTTGCCAGCAAAAGTTGTAAAGGTTAAAGAAGGCATGGCGATCATCGATGCTTCAGGAGCAAAAAGAGAAGTATCTGCAGAGTTAATTGATGAATTGGAACCAGGGGATTATGTTATGGTTCATGCAGGAATTGCCATTGCCAAAATTACAAATGATGATAAGAGTGAAACAGATAAAATCATGGAGGAATTATAATGGCTGAAAATATAAAAAAAACTGCAAAGGAGATTATCGAAGGTTACAGGGGACCTAAGCTTCGTATTATGGAAGTTTGCGGAACTCATACTCATGAAATATTCAGACTTGGAATTAGAAGTATCCTACCAGAGAATATTGAATTGATATCAGGACCAGGATGTCCGGTTTGTGTCACGAATGTTGGCTTTATTGATGAAGCCATTATGCTGGCTCTTCATCATAATGTCACAATATGCACCTTTGGAGATTTGGTAAGGGTACCTGGTTCAGAAATGAGCCTTGCAGGAGCTAGGTCAAAAGGTGGAAAAGTTCAAATAGTATATTCACCTATTGATGCTTATGAGTATGCTAAAGCTAACCTTGATGAGCAGGTAGTATTTTTATCAGTAGGAT
The DNA here is from genome assembly GCF_000633595.2 of Clostridium drakei. Classification (GTDB taxonomy): domain Bacteria; phylum Bacillota; class Clostridia; order Clostridiales; family Clostridiaceae; genus Clostridium_AM; species Clostridium_AM drakei. The sequence continues at coordinate 9,617 of NZ_JIBU02000085.1, forward strand.
TTGAAACAACCACACCTGCCAGCTGTTTGTCGGTTAAAAAAGCAAAAGAAGCAGGACTTACAAATTTTGCATTACTTACAGCAAACAAAACTATGCCAGCAGCATACAAAGCTTTGAAAGGCAGTGCAGATGCATTTTTATATCCAGGTCATGTACATGCCATTACAGGTACAAATTTGTGTGAAAATTTGGTTAATGAAGGCGTTAGTGGAGTGATAACAGGTTTTACTGCAAATGAAATTATGACAGCACTTGCTGTAGTAATCACAAGATTAAAGGAAGGCGTCAGTTTCTTTAAAAACTGTTATCCAAGGGTTGTTACACGTGAAGGAAGTAAAGCAGCACAAAGTATTGTATCTGAAATTATGGAAGATTGTGATTCTGAATGGAGAGGACTTGGTGTTATAAAAAATTCAGGTCTTAAATTGAAAGAAGCTTATAAAGAGTTTGATGCTAGAAATAAATTCAATTTACCAAAAGTCACAGGTAAAAGTAATTCAGCATGCCGCTGTGGTGATGTTCTGCAGGGAAAATGCAAGCCATCGGATTGTAGGGTATTTGGAAAAGGATGTACACCACTGCATCCTGTTGGAGCATGCATGGTATCTAATGAAGGTGCGTGTTCAGCATATTATCAGTATGGAGGGATTATAAATGGATAAAACAGTTACACTAGCTCATGGAGCTGGAGGAAAACAAACATCAGAATTAATAGATCAGGTTTTTAAAGCTCATTTTTCCAATCCGGACCTGACATCAGATGATGCTGCAGTATTGAATATTAAGGGAGGAAAACTGGCATTTACTACAGATGGATTTATTGTTTCTCCATCAGAATTTCCAGGTGGAAATATAGGTAAATTGAGCATTTGTGGTACAGTAAATGACTTATCTTGTATGGGAGCTAAGCCATTGTACTTATCCTGTGCCTTTGTCATTGAGGAAGGCTTTTCAATGGAGAAATTAGAAAAAATTGCAGCAGCTATGGAAAAGACTGCAGATGAAGCAGGGGTCAAAATAGTAGCTGGAGACACAAAGGTTGCTGGAAAAGGACAGGTTGATGGTGTATTTATAACAACAACAGGTATTGGCCAGATTATAGATGGTGTCAATACTTCTGGCTTTAATGCAAAACCTGGTGATGCAATTATTGTAACAGGTGATATAGGACGGCACGGATGCACTGTTTTGCTTGCACGAAACGAGTTTGGAATACAGGTAGATGTAGCAAGTGATTGTGCACCATTGTGGGGAACAGTAGAAGCTATGCTTCATGAGTCAAAAGATATTCATGTAATCAGAGATGCTACCCGTGGAGGTGTAGGTACAGTATTATATGAAATTGCAGAGCAGAGCAAAGTTGGAATTAGACTGGATTCAAAGAGTATACCAGTAGCAGATGGTGTAAAAGGAGTATGTGGCATGCTGGGGCTGGAGCCATTATATCTTGCATGTGAAGGCAGACTTGTTATTTTTGCTCCAAAAGAAGTTGCACCAAAGCTTGTGAATACGTTACATAAAGGTAAGTATTCCAAAGATGCAGCTATTATTGGTGAAGTAATCTGTGATATGGCAGGACGTGTTATTGTAAAAACAGAAATTGGTGCTGAAACATTGCTGCCACCTCCAGGAGGAGAGTTGCTTCCAAGAATATGCTAATACATTTGCTTAGAGTTTGGGGGAAAATATTATGATAAAGATTGCAGTATATGGAAAAGGTGGCATTGGAAAATCTACAACAGTTTCTAATATATCAGCTGCACTTTCTGATAAAGGAATAAGGGTTATGCAGATTGGATGCGATCCTAAAGCTGATTCTACAGTTTCACTTCATGGCAAAACAAAAGTGAATACGGTACTTGAACTTGTAAGAAACAATAAGGATAACTTTACTTTGGAGGATATGGTAACTGTTGGATACAATGGTGTGATATGTGTGGAGGCAGGTGGTCCTAATCCTGGTTTAGGCTGTGCAGGCAGAGGAATTATAGCAGCTCTTGAAAAATTAAAAGAAAAAGGTGCCTATGAAGTATATAAACCAGATGTAGTTATATATGACGTATTAGGTGATGTAGTATGTGGAGGATTTTCAATGCCAATGCGTAAGGGTTATGCAGACAAAGTATTTATTATAACCTCAGGTGAAAACATGGCTATTCATGCAGCAGCCAATATTGCCATGGCTATAGATAATTTTAAGAATAGGGGTTATGCAGGTCTTGGAGGTCTTATTCTTAACAGAAGAAATGTAAAAAATGAATATGAAAAAGTAAGTGAACTGGCAGAGGATATTCATTCAGAAATAGTTGGTACTTTGGACATGAGTGAAACTGTTCAGGAAGCAGAGAGTTTGAATAAAACAGTAATAGAAGCATTCCCTCAAAGTGATATGGCAAAACAGTATAGAAAGCTGGCAGAGATTATCATGAGGATATGTGGAAAGGAGATATCATGCTTGTAAATGTATCTGGACATGCTAATGAAAAAGGTGCCTGTATTGCAATAAAAGACGCTGCATTTCCTGCACCCTTTGTATCCGGACTTGAATATAATGCTCCTTCCAGGGGAACATGGAATATAGTTCATGTTGGAATGCTTATTCCAAAATCACATCAGATATATGTATGTGCAGCAAATTGTTTAAGAGGTGTTGTTCTTACAGCAGCAGAAATGGGCACATTAGATAGGTTTTCAACTATAGCTGTACAGGAGAACAATGTGCTGGAAGGTAACATGGAAGAACTTATAATAGAAGGTGTATCAGATATACTTGAAAAGCTTCCACAAAAACCTCCAGCAGTTTTGATATTTACCGCCTGCATACATCATTTTATGGGATGTGATTTTGAGCTGGTTTATAGTGAACTTAGAAAAAGATATTCTGATGTGGCTTTTGTAGATTGTTATATGGATCCAATTATGAGGAAAAGCGGTTTGACGCCGGATCAGAAAATGAAGCGCCAATTGTATGACATACTTGAACCTATGGAGATTAATAAAAAAAGCATTAATATCATTGGCAACAATATTCCTATAGATGAAAGCAGTGAACTGATACGGATCATTCGTGAAAATGGATATGAACTTAAAGATATTACTCTTTGTAAAACATATAATGAATATCTTAAAATGGCAGAAAGTTGTGTTAACATATCCTGTTTGCCTGTTGTAATACCAGGTGGAGATTATTTGCAGGAAAAATTAGGACAGAAGCATTTACATTTGCCTTTATGCTATGGATTTGATGAAATAACAGAAAATTTGAATACATTGAATGAATATCTGGGATTGTCAAAAAAACAATATAAAGATGAAAAATTATCAGCTCTAAATGCATTAAAAGAAGCAAAAGAAGTAATTGGGGATGCAAAGATTTCAATAGATTATACAGCTGTTCCAAGACCTTGTGAATTAGCACGATTGCTTGTTGAAAATGGATTTAATGTGGATAGGATTTATGTAGATTCATTTACAGAATGGGACAAAACAGATTTTAACTGGCTTGTAAAAAACAAACCTGAAATGAAAGTGTATGCTACAGTACATGCAAAGATGCGTTTATTAAATAGAAAATGTGATGAGAAGAGTCTTGCAATAGGGCAGAAGGCTGCTTATTTTACAGGGAGTGAATATTTTGTAAATATAGTAGAAGGCGGAGGAATGTATGGCTTTGATGGAATTGTCAAATTAGCTGGACTTATGAAAGAAGCTTTTACATTTCAGAAGGATGTACGTACGCTTATACAAATGAAAGGATTGGGGTGTGATTGCTTACTATGAAACAGGCTTCAGCATTTATTTCAACATATACTGCAGATGTGTCAGGTGTTTGTTCCGCACTATATGAATTAGGTGGAATGACTGTTATGCATGATGCATCAGGTTGCAATTCAACATATACTACTCACGATGAACCACGCTGGTATGATATGGAAAGCATGATTTATATTACAGGACTTTCTGAAATGGAAGCTATTATGGGGGATGATGATAAATTAATAAATGACATTGTGACAGCTGCTAATGACTTGCATCCCCAATTTATAGCTATTGCAGGTACACCCATTCCAATGATGATGGGTACAGATTTTCCTGCTATTGCAGAAGTAATTGAAAATGAAACTGGAATTCCTACATTTGCTATTGAAACAAATGGAATGCATTCTTATATATGTGGAGCAGGGCAAGCTCTTGCTGAAATAGTAAAACGATTTACAGTTGAGGGTGTATCTAAGATAACAAAAAGTGTAAATGTACTTGGTGCTACTCCTCTAGATTTTTCTGTAAATGGAAGTATAGAAAGTATTAGAAAGAAATTAACTGAAGTTGGATTTCAGGTTTTATCTGTATGGGCAATGGGAAGTACACTTGAACAAATGAAACAAGCTGGAGCTGCAGAAGTAAACTTAGTTATTTCCTCTACTGGACTTTTAGCAGCAAAAGAACTACAGAAGAAGTTTGGAACACCGTATGTTGTAGGAGTTCCAATGGGAGATGAGTTTACAGCTGTAGTTATTAAAGCACTGGATAAAGCAATTGGTTCAAGAAAATCTCAAATTGTCTATGGCAGAAAAAATATCTGTCATAGTGATACAGTTATTATTGGAGAGAGTATTTATTCTGAATCATTAGCTGCAGCACTTGCACTTACAAAAGGCATTAAAGCTAATGTTTTATGTACTTTGGAAACAGAACCTGATTTGCTACTACAAGGAGACGTTTTAGCAGAAGATGAAGATAGCTTGATGCTGTATTTGAAAAATACAAAAGTCATCATTGCAGACCCTATTTATCGAAGTATTGCTCAATCTGGTACAAAATTCATATCACTTCCACATGAAGCTTTTTCAGGGAGACTTTATAGAAAAGATATTCCAAATTTAATTAAGAGTATAGATGTAATATAGCAAATTTATATTGTAATAAAAAATATTTGTAATAATAATTGTTCTAAGGAAAAAAAGTTTAGAAAAAATAAAATATGAAATTCTTTATCATGAGTATTTTTAGTTTGCTTTAAATAGCACTAGGTAATCGTTACTAGTGCTTATTTAAATTGGCTGAAAAACATATACAACGATATTTCTAAATTTTATATATCTTGATAATAAAAAATATAATTTGTAATTATGTATTGACAAAGTAAATGAATTTGATTATCATTATCATTGAAAGAGAAAATAAAATTAGTACTTTTCAATTATTTGATCATTACTAAACTTGCATTTGATATTTAGAAATGTGATTTTAGAACTATAAAATAGATTTGTATGAATAGAGGGGAAATCTATGCTTATTGGACTTTTAAATCTATTAAAAAAACCTGAGAAGTATTCTTTAAAAGAAATGGCTGAATTTTTTAAAACAGATGTTTCAGCTATAAAAGTAAAGCTTAAATATTTAGAGCAAAAAGGATATATAAAGAAGTGGAAAGAGTGATTATTAAGGAATACAATTACAGGTGAAAGTGAAATTTAAATGGGGATTGGCAAATATAAGTATTTACAAAAATAGATATAAGTAGTATACTTAAATTGAAATTAATGATAATGATATTCATTATCGATTGCCAAAAATATAGATAGTAATATTTATATTTTTATTTTTTAAAAATCAGTTGAGAATGATTATCTATATCAATTAATTTGAAGTAAAAATAATATGTTGCATGCAATACAAATGGTAAAACAAATTTTTTTATATTAAAGTGTGCAATTATAGAAGGTAGTGATATACATGAAAAAGAAAACTACTGATATTAGTAACTTAAGTGAAAAGTTAATAAGTAATGGATATAAAATTACAAAGCAAAGATGTGAAATTATAAAAGCAATATATGAAAACAGTGTACATATGAATGCTGATGAAATATATAAAAAAGTAAAACATAAGAAAATAGGACTTAGCACAGTATATAGAAATCTCATGATATTAGAAACTGTTGGAATAATAAAAAGAATTAATGCAGCAAATACAAGCTACTATGAACTACAAACTATAGGAGAAATTGATATACATGCAAAATGCATAAGATGTAACAAGATAGTAGATATAAAAAAAGAGAAACTAGAAGAAAATGCAAAAAAATTAATAAAAAATATCAAGCAAGAACGAGGAAGTATAATCAATAGTGCAAGTATTGTGTTGTCAGTAATATGTGAAAAATGTAAAAGTGAAATTATATTAAATAGAGATTCTAACAAAGGAAGAGATGGATGATGTAATTAATTTTTAAAATAATATATAAATTATCAAGTACATAAGTGCTTATCTATAGTTTTTTACAAGGAGGAGATTAATTTGAAAAATGTAGTAATTATTTATTGGAGTGGGACAGGCAATACAGAAGCTATGGCAACAGGTGTTATGGATGGTGTAAAATCACAAAATGTAAATGTAAGGTTGCTTAATGTTGGAGAAGCAAAGGTAGAAGATGTTTTAAAAGCAGATGCAGTAGCTCTTGGATGCCCATCTATGGGATCAGAACAGCTTGAAGAATCTGAAATGGATCCATTTATTGAATCAATTTCGGATGCAATTGAAGGTAAAAATACTGCATTATTTGGCTCATATGGATGGGGCAATGGTGAATGGATGACTGACTGGCAAGAAAGAATGGAATCTTATGGAGCAAGGGTTATAGAAGATGGTCTTATAATTAATAATGAACCAGATGAAGAAGGTATTAAAAAATGCAAGGAGCTTGGTGAACTTTTAGCAAAGGCTTAAGAAATATATTAAACATAAAGTAATGGAGGATGTTTTATGGGTAAAGAAGAGTTAAAAAAATTTTTTATTGTTACAAATAATTATGATGATTTGGAATATTTATTTTCAGTAATAGTATGTAGTGCAGGACCAACTATAAAAAAATATAAAGCATCTTCTTTAATTACTTTTGGCAAGAATAATAGAAACTTGAACAGTATATGGGAAAAATATAAAAATGAAGTTAAGGAAATATTAGATATTGATTATTTTGAATTGAAAAAGGATGCAGAAAGTACAATAGTGTTGTTTTTTAATAAAGAAAAGATTGAACTTAATGTAAGAGAAAGCAAAAATGTAGAGTTTTTAAAAAGATTTGGATACAACGAAAATATGAGTGTTGAACAGAGCTTAACTCTTTTAAGTAAAAGATTTGAACATATGTGTCCTCATGAAATTGGAATTTTTTTAGGATACCCAGTAGAAGATGTAACAGCTTTTATTGATTGCCCTAATGCAGAATGTAAAATGATAGGATATTGGAAAGTATATCATGACATTAAAAAGGCTAAAGCTATTTTTAATAAATATGATGAAATAAAATATACTATCATGAAACTAATGATAAAAGGTATTAAACCAACAGAACTATTAAGAAGTTAAACTTAGTATAATTAAGAAGCTTTAATAAAAGTAGAGATTCAAATATATAAGATATGATGAAGGAGGAAAAGACTATGCCATTAATATTAGCAGGTAAAGGAAATGAAATGAATATTATAAAAATAATTGGAAATGATGAGACAAAAAGATTTTTAAATAGTCTAGGTTTTGTAGTTGGAGAAACTGTTAAAATTATTTCGGAAATTGGTGGAAATATAATAATAAATATTAAAGACAGCAGAGTTGCATTAGATAAAAGCATGGCAAGTCGAATAATAGTTTAGACAAGGGGAGGTCATTTTTAATGAGCACATTAAAAGAAATAAAGTGTGGGCAAACCATTAAGGTTAAGAAAATTGATGGAGTAGGAGCTGTTCGTAGACGTATTATGGATATGGGTATTACAAGAGGTTGTGAAATTTATGTACGCAAGGTAGCCCCACTTGGAGATCCTATAGAATTAACTATTCGTGGATATGAATTATCGATTCGTAAAGCCGATGCAGAAATGATTCTTGTAGAGTAATAAGGAGGAGTAGAAATGACAATTAAAATAGGACTTGCTGGTAATCCGAACTGTGGAAAGACTACTATGTTTAATGAACTTACAGGTTCATCACAGTATGTTGGTAACTGGCCTGGAGTAACAGTTGAAAAAAAAGGTGGTAAGCTAAAAGGAAATAAAGATGTTGAAATTGTAGATTTGCCAGGTATTTATTCTTTATCGCCATATACTTTAGAAGAAGTAGTAACACGTAATTTTATGATAAATGATAAGCCAGATGCAGTAATTAATATAGTAGATGCATCAAATATCGAAAGAAATTTATACTTAACAACTCAAATTTTAGAACTTGGAATTCCAACGGTTGTAGCACTTAATATGATGGATGTTGTAGAAAAAAATGGAGATAAAATTGATATAGATAAGTTATCAAAAATGCTTGGATGTCCGGTTGTTGAAACATCTGCTCTTAAAGGAAATGGTGTTTCGGCTGCTGCGAAAAAAGCAATTGAAATTGCAAAGAGTAAGAATAAACCAGATTTTGAATTAAATTTCTCCAAGGAAGCAAAAAGTGCTTTTCAAGAGATAGAAAAAATTATTGTAAAAAGTATTCCACATGAAGGGATTGAAACTTTGTGGCTTACCATCAAGCTTTTTGAACGTGATGAGAACATAATTAAAAAGTTAAATATCTCAAAAAATATATTAGATGAAATAGAAATTATAATACAAAAATATGAAGCTGAACTTGATGATGATAGTGAAAGTATTGTTACAGGAGATAGGTATGCTTTTATAGGAGATGTGATTTCAAAATCCGTTAAGAAGAATAGAAAAGGAAGTGAAACAACTTCAGATAAGATAGACAAAATTGTTACAAATCGTTTTCTAGCATTACCAATTTTTGCAGCTATTATGTTTGGAGTATATTACATAGCAATCAGCAAAGTTGGAACTCCAATGACTGATTGGGTAAATGATACACTATTTGGAGATATTATTCAAGGAAATGTTTCAAATTGGTTAGCAAGTGCACAAGTTGCTGATTGGTTACAAGGATTAATAATAAAAGGAATAATTGGTGGAGTTGGATCAGTGCTTGGGTTTGTTCCACAAATAATGGTTTTATTCTTACTATTATCAATTTTAGAAGATTGTGGATATATGGCGAGAGTAGCTTTTATTATGGATAGAGTTTTTCGTAAGTTTGGACTTTCAGGTAAATCTTTTATACCAATGTTAATCAGTTCAGGATGCGGTGTTCCAGGTGTTATGGCAACTCGTACTATGGAAAATGATAGAGATAGAAAAATGACAATAATGTTAACTACATTTATTCCATGCAGTGCTAAATTACCAATTATTGCATTAATTGCAGGAGCACTTTTTGGTGGAGCCTCTTGGGTAGCACCAGCAGCTTATTTTTTAGGAATAATAATGATTATCATTTGCGGAATTATATTAAAGAAAACTAAATTATTTTCTGGAGAACCATCACCATTTGTTATGGAGCTTCCACAATATCACATTCCAAGTGCAAAGGGAGTTTTAATGCATATGTGGGATAGGGGAAAAGCATTTATTGTTAAAGCAGGTACAATAATCTTTGTTTCTTGTGGTGTGATATGGTTTTTACAATCCTTTAACTGGTCACTTGCTATGGTGGATGCAGGAGAAAGTATGCTTGCAAGTATTGGAACTGTAATAGCTCCTATTTTTAAGCCTCTTGGATTTGGTAATTGGCAGTCAGCTGTTGCTACAGTTACTGGCTTAGTTGCTAAGGAAAATGTTGTTGGAACCTTTGGAGTTTTATATGGTATATCTGATGCAGCATCAGATACTCCAGCACTTGTAACAAATGTTGCAGCCATGTTTACAGTTGCCAGCGCTTTTGCTTTCGTAGTATTTAATATGCTTTGCGCTCCTTGCTTTGCAGCAATTGGTGCAATAAGACGTGAAATGGGTTCATGGAAATGGACATGGATTACTTTAGGCTTTCAAACTTTTACAGCTTATATAACTGCACTTGTTATAAACCAAGTTGGTAGTTTCATCATAGGTAAAGGAACTTTAAGTGGGGCTGTAATTTCAATAATAGTAGCAATTGCAGTAGTTACAATAGCTATAACTACAGGAAAAAGTGCTAGAAACAAAGAAATTAAAACACAGGTAAGCTATACAAGATAATGAAACTTTAAATATAAAGATAGGAAGTGATGTTTATGCTAGCAACAATTTTAATAGCAGGTATTATATTTGCATTAATGGTTTTAGTTATAGTAAAGCAAGTTAAAAAAGCAAAAAGTGGCGAGAGTGGTTGTGGTTGTGGCTGCAGCAACTGCTCTTCATCTAGTGTATGCCACGGGAAGAAATAAAATAAAAAAGAGCTTCAGTTTTTATAAGCTGAAGTTCTTTTTAAATGAAGTTTTAAAGAAAAAATTTAATTACTAAAGGTATGGTAACTACAGATAAAAGTGATGAAAATGATACTATAAAAGCAGAATACTCTTTATTTTTATTGAAGTTTTCTGCAAAAATTGTAGTTAACGCACCTGCAGGCATAGCTTGCATTAATATAAAAGTTTTTAAAACCATGGAATTTTCTTTAAATAATATGGATATACAGTATAATATTAATGGCAATAGTATGAGTTTTATCATTGAACCATAATACATACTTTTATCCTTAATAATCTTTTTAAGTTCACTTCTAGATAATAAGCTTCCTATTATAAGCATAGATATTGGTGTTGTAAGTCCTCCAACCATTTTTGTGGTATTTAACAATAGAGGAGGTATTTTTATTGAAAATATCATAATTAGAAGTCCTATTACTGAAGATACCACTCCAGGGTTTTTAAGTGATTCCTTCAAGCCTTTAATATCACTTTTATTATTGAATAACATTACTCCATAGGTCCATACAAAAATATTGAATATCATATTGAAAATGGCAGCATATACTACTCCTTCATTTCCAAAAACACTTTGAGCTACAGGAAATCCCATAAAGCCGCAATTGGAAAAGACCATTGCAAATTCAAGAACATTTCTTTTACTCTTATCGACCTTTATAAGCAAGGGTTTTACTAGCAGTGGAGTTAGTAAAAATATTGCAAAGCTGTAGATAAAAGCTTTTATAACATTGTTTGCAACATCAGGTCCATAAGATATACTAAAAGATGAAATAACAAGAAAAGGGGTTGTTATTTCTACTAATAGCTTGGATAAACCATTTGAGAAATTTTCGTCTATAATATTTTTCTTTCCACCATAGAAACCTACCAAGGCAACTAAAAATAAAGATATTATTTGAGTTATTACTGTGTTTATTTCCATAAATTAACCTTCCAACTTTTTTATAATTCATGTTTACATACTATATATGATAGAAACTTGTACAAATAATTCTATCATATATAAATAATATGTAAATTGTCAAATACTAAATTTAAAGTTAAAAAGGTTTTCAGTGATTAATTACTACTGCCAGCTGTTTATTTGTCTTACATACATTGATCTTGAAAAGCAAAAGTAAATTGTCTGAAGCAGAAAATAAATTCCTACTATAATCATTAAATAAAGGCTGAGGCTTGTTTGTAATATATTGCTTAATGCCTTTATTGCAAAAGTAGTATGAATAAAGGATACTGCAAAAGGGAGAAAAAACATTATAAAGCATTGAGTACTTACTATTTTTTTTATTTCATCTACAGACATTCCCAGTTTTTTAAGAGCTGTAAATTCATGCTTATCATTTTGAATTTCATTAAATAGCTTAAAATATATTATGCTGCAGGTTGCTATGAAAAATAATACTGCAATAAAGGTTCCTATAAAGAAAAATGTAGACATAACTTCCATCATTTTAGAAAAATTTAATACTCTTTCAGAAAAACTGCTTTTCATTTCTTTTGGAACTTCGCTCTTTATCTTTGATACTGAGTTTACTGCTTTAAGTCCATTTTTTATAGTATAACCATAATAAACTTGAATATTATCATCCTTAATATCAGCTTTAAGTTTATTAAAGTCACTATCACTTATTACTGCAGTATTGGAGTTTTTGCTATCCTGATTAATTATTCCACCATTTATTTCATTTTTAAGCTTTAAGTTTATGGAGGTGCTTTGAGTATTTAATTTTAAATAATTTTTATCAGCAAATAATTCCTTATCCTTAGTTGCAATTACATTATGATAGTGAACAATTACTTCACCATTATTTAATTTAATAGATGGTTTCTTCTGCTCACTTGCTAAAGTGTTATAATCAGTATTGGATATAATGTAGAAATCCTTTTTATTAATCAGTTGTTTAAAATTTAAATGTTCATTTGAAGATAAATCATTATTAGTTGCTTTTATAAGGATAATTTTATTTTTATATTCTATTTCATTTCCATAAGATTTAAAAACTTTTTCTACTTCTTTAGGAGATATTACATTGTGTGTATTTAATCCATTTTCAATAAAACTTATGTCCTGTGGATAGTCTAATATAGTTTGTTTTTGTACAGTTTTTTGAAATGAGTATACACTTGCAGAAGCTGTTAAAGTTACAGCTGAAAGTATTGAAACAGCAAATAGTATTTTGGTATTGTCACTAAGTTTATATATTATTTGAGATAAAGTTATCATATTGATACCTTTATAAAAGATTTTATTATTATTTTTAAGTTTACTTGTAACATATATGCTGAATTGAGAGTATAGCATATAGGTGCCAGTTACTACTACAATTAAAATAGGAAACATAGTGAGTACAATGGCCTGACCTGAAAAAACTGCTAAAATGTATCCAAAACCAATTAATATTATACATAAAATAGCTTTTTTACTAGAAAATTTAGGTACTGGTTTTGCAACTCGGGAACCTTTTAAAAGCTCTATTATATTGTTGCTCTTTATCTTATAGCTTGATTTTAAACAAGTTATTTGGAATAATATTAAAAAACACACTGAAGTTAATAGTACAGCTTTAATTGATATGGTAAGAGGAATTTCAGCATTTAAAATCAAAATAGCTGAAATTGACATAAAAAATAATTTAGAAAAAAGAGTACCAAATATAATTCCCGTGCTTATAGAAAATAAAGAAACAATGAAGTTTTCAAACATAACATAGTTTCTTACTTGGCTTTTTGTCAGGCCAAACATTGATAAAAGTCCAAATTCTTTTTCCCTAGATTTTAAAAAGCTTGATATGGAATAGTTAGTAAATACAACTGTGAATATGAGTATTACAAACTCACAAAGATAAACCGTTTCTGTCATAATTGCTCCAGCTTGACCCATGCTTTTTAAACTGGAAGCTTTAGGACTTAAGAGAAAATTTGCAAATATGAAAAATACCATAACTACAAAGGTATTACTTAAATAGTACATTATAAATTTATTTAAATTTCCTTTTATATTTTTAACAGCGATGTTATGCAATGTCATTGTAATGACCTCCTATTAAAGTAAGTGAATCCATGATTTCCTTAAAGAAAGCTTGACGATTACTTCCTTTTACAATTTCTAAAAAGAATCTTCCATCCTTAATCATTATTATTCTTTTACAAAAGCTAGCTGCAAAAGGATCATGAGTAACCATCATTATAGTTGCTTTTTTTTCATTATTTAAGTTAGTTAAAGATTCCATAACATCCTGAGAAGCTTTAGAATCAAGATTACCAGTAGGCTCATCTGCAAGTATTATAGATGGATTGTGAATTAGTGCTCTTGCGCAAGCGGCTCTTTGCTGCTGCCCACCTGAAGTTTCATAAGGCCTTTTATCTAAAATCTTTTTTATATTTAAAAGTGAAGCAATATCATCTACTTTTTTTTCTATTTCATTAGTATTTGTTTTATTTAGAACTAATGGAAGTATTATATTTTCCTTTATTGATAGCGAATCTAGTAAATTAAAGTCTTGAAATATGAATCCAAGTTTCTTTCTTCTAAATAGCGCAGCTTTCTTTTCATCAAGTTTTTGTGGATTAACTCCATTTATGAAAAGCTCTCCTGAAGTTGGGGTATCTATTGTTGCAAGAATATTTAAAAGAGTACTTTTTCCACTTCCCGAAGGACCCATAACTCCAACAAATTCTCCTTTATCTATGCTAATGTTAAATTTATCAAGAGCTTTTACTTGTAAGCTTCCTCTTTTATCACCATAAATTTTACTTATATTTTCAGCTTTTAATACTGACATTAATTATCATTCCTTTCATCTATTAATTTCATGGCTGTTGTCCTTAATATTCTCACTCTTTTAGATGAGAAATATCTTGAACTTTATGTATATATTATAAAAAAATTAGAGAAATCAATGTATCGATTTCTCTTTCAAAATACAATTTTAATCTTACAATATTGAAAGATTAAAATTTAAACAAGTTTTTACCCTTGAAAAATATAATGGAAAAGGTGGAACCTTTGTTTTCTTCCGATTCTACAAGAATTTTGTGACCAAGTTTATCACATATTTTTTTTGCAAGATACATTCCCATTCCTGTGGATTCATCACTTTTTCTTCCATTCTTACCTGTAAAGAAAGCATTAAATACTCTATTTAAATCTTCTTTTGGTATACCTATTCCTTCATCAATTATAGATAAAACAATTCTTGAATTTTCATCTTTGATTTTAAAGGTAATATATTTGTTGTCTTGAATTTTCATCTTTGAATATTTTATAGCATTTATAACTATTTGATTTATTACAAAGTAAATCCATTTTTTATTTAGTAGGAATTTAAAACTTTTTTGCTCAAAAAAACATGCCGTTAGGCATT
>NZ_JIBU02000086.1 GCF_000633595.2 Clostridium drakei
TCAATATTAGTTTCCATCTTATCATTAGTTACAATATATCCTGCTTCACTAGTATCAACTAGTTCTTTAACTAATTGATTTGTAGGTAAATAGCCAACGAATACAAATATTCCAAAAGTTCCATCTTCTTCATCTGCAAAATATTCGCTCAACTCACCTGTTTTAGTATCCTTAAATACTGCTGACTCTACTATTCCATCACCTTTTATTTCAGTGATTACTGAGTTCCACTTTATTTCAATTTTAGGGTTTTTAAAAGCCTTTTCTTGTATTGATTTTGCAGCTCTTAATTCATCTCTTCTATGCACTATAGTAACTTTTTTAGCAAACTTTGTTAAATAAATAGCTTCCTCAATAGCTGAATCTCCTCCACCTACTACAAAAACTTCTAAATCCTCAAAGAATTCAGCATCACAAGTTGCACAATAAGATACACCTTTACCTATCAATTCATTTTCTCCAGGACAACCAATTTTTCTAGGATTAGCTCCTGAAGCAATAATTACAGATTTAGCATAATACTCTTCTTTTTCACCTTTTAATTTTTTTATCTTTCCAGTAAAATCAACTTCTTTTATGTTATCTTTTTTTCTTTCAGCACCAAAACTTTCAACCTGCTCTTCCATTCGAGCAATTAAACTTGGTCCTGTAGCATGCTGAACTGATCCTGGATAATTAGCTACTTCATCTGTGATTACAATTTGTCCGCCTACTTTGACTCTCTCCAGTATCAAAGTTTTTAGTCTAGCTCTTGCTGAGTATATAGCTGCAGAAAGCCCTGCAGGACCGGAACCGATTATAATAACATCATAAATATTATTCATATTGCACCTTCTTTCTTAATATTTCAATAATATTTACTTACTACTTAGGTAAATATACTTTTAATTTATCATTTTTAAATACTACTATTTATTCCTTAAACTTTCTCTTCCTGAAGAGCCTTGTATATGCTATAGCACATGACAAGCATAATTAGCATAAACGGAAAGGCAGCAGCAATGGAAGCCGTCTGAAGTGTCTTTACCGCAGCAGTGCCTCCTACTAGAATAATCATTATCGTAACAGCCCCTTGAGCAACTCCCCAAAATCCACTTAGTTTTTTACTTGGATTCAAATCTCCTCCTGATGTTAACATACTCAATACATAGGTTGCTGAAGTAGCAGCTCCTGCAAATGAGGCAATAATTAGGATAAGGGCTAATGGAGCAGTTATAACGTAAAATGGCAGATTCTGTAACGTTGCAAATAAAGCAGTTGAAATATCAGCTTTAACAGCAGCTTGAATTGCACCATGTGATAACGCATCTAAATTAAATGCAGCTCCTCCATAAATTGCAATCCATACTATACAAAAACCAGAAGGCAAGAATACTGTTGCGAGTATAAATTCACGAATAGTACGTCCTCTAGAAACACGTGCTATAAACTGACCCACAAAAGCTGCCCAAGCAATATACCAAGCTCTATAAAATACTGGCCATGCTTTAGTCCATTCAATATTACCCATCCATAAACTTTGTCCAATAAAGTTTTGAATATAATCCCCAAGAGTATGAGTAAAATTGTTTAGTATAAATACCATTCCACCAAACAAGAAAATAAATACCATAAATCCAATTGAAAGCCATACCTTCACGTCAGCAACAGCCTGCATTGCCTTATGTAGTCCAGATACTGTTGCCAGTGTAAAAATAGCTGTCATGATTGCTATAATAATAGCAGTCATACCAGGTGTCGCTTTAATTCCCCATATATACTGTATTCCTGTTGCAATTTGACCAGCTCCAAGTCCCAAGCTGGTTGCTACACCAAACATTGTTGCAAATACAGCTAATATATCAATAGCTTTACCGATAGGTCCATGAATGCGATCACCAAGAATTGGATAAAAAGCTGAACTGATTAAGCATGGGAGACCTTTTCGATACTGGAAATAGCCTAGTGCTAAACCACAAACAGCGTAAATAATCCAAACATGAATACCAAAATCATTGAATACAATACGAAGGGCATCATGCATAGCTTGCTCACTTCCTGGTCGTCCAACAGGCGGTGACATATAATGCATCATTGGTTCAGCAATGGACCAGAAAACCATTCCGATGCCCATTCCTCCTCCAAATAACATAGTAAACCATTGGAAAGTTGTAAATTCCGGTTTTTCATCATCTTTTCCCAGCTTGATTTTACCATAGCGGCTGAGAGCAATAACAAATATAAATATTGTAAATACAAATACTGATAAAAGATACAGCCAACCAAAATTAGTAGTTAAAAATGATAACACACCATTGGAAGCTTTGGACATTTGAGAAGGCAGGATTATACTAAATGCTACAAATATCAGAGCTATACCTGCAGAAACATACAGAACCGAGTGGTCTTTTGCCTTTTGTTCATTTGACATGATTAATTTTCCTCCTTCACAAAACTAATCTAAATAGGCCTCATTCATTTTAACAAGACCTATTTAGTTAATGATTTAAATCTTTACTTTAAAAACAGTTTGTTCTTCAATATCAGTTGCAAGAGCGTCTAAAGCTACACCAACTCTATGATATCTTAATTTCCATTGCTGCTCTTTAGAATCTGAAGGATTTCCTAGTGGATAAGGAATAGAAATAGTTGGTACTATTCTATTTGAACCTACTGTTGTTGCTACAGGAATCAAATTACACATTTGAACAACTGGGAAGCCAGCTCTTTCAATTTCTTTTACCATTGTTGCACCGCAACGTGTACAAGTTCCTCAGGTGGAGGTTAATACAACTGCAGTTACATTGGCTTCCTTTAGATACACAATAATTTCCTTTGCCATTCTAGCAGCCTCACCTTGAGTAGTTCCAGTTCCAACTGTGGAGTAAAAATACTCATGAAACTTACCTATTTTTCCTTCTTTTTCATATGCTCTAAAAGCATCTAATGGGACTATTACATTAGGATCTGCATCTGCTGCTGCAGGATCAAATCCTGCATGGATTGTCTTG
>NZ_JIBU02000087.1 GCF_000633595.2 Clostridium drakei
TTTTAAATTTATGTTTTTATGAATAGTGGATTATTCCAATCATCTTCTATTGTAAATCTTTCATCTTTTATATCTTCAATAACATTTATTTGAAGCATATTCTTCTCTCTAAAACCTCTTAAACATCTAAAAAAATATAACTGCATTAGATTAAATGCTATTATTATAAACATTAAAACTGTCTCTACGCCCGTAGGGCTATGAAGAAAACAGTGGTCTAAATGCCATTCAGTTTTCAATTGATGAAAGACATTATTTTCAATGTCCCATCTTTTATGCATTATCTTCCACAAGGTTTCTACTGATGTGAATTTATCTGTTGTTATGATCCACTCTTCTTTAATTTCTATTTTATCTCCAGTATGAATTTCTTCTACAAATTTTATGAATCTTACTTCTATATCTGAATCAGACATTTGAAAATTATCATCATCCCAAGCTTTAATGTTTCTATAAGTATTTATGTTTTTCTTTATAGTCCAATCTTTATCTGCCTCCCGGCATTTAAATAGAGCTAATGCATCTTTTACAATGTGAAGCCTTTCATCCTTTACTCTTATCAATGCATTCATTCCTATAGAAAGAACTTCTTTTATCCATGTAGATTTACAGTAAAGGGCATCAGCCACTATGATGTCAGCAAAATGATGATACTGCTTATATAACTTTTTAATTAGTCGTTTACTACCCGTAGTCTCGCCTTCATCTTTACTAGAACTATCTCTTTTAGGTTCAAGCATTTCTTGTCCTAAAATAGTATGTGGATCAGTACCTACCATTGCACAAACTACTGATCTGTGAAAATAATGACTTACACCATTTTTATCAATCCTCGTAAGACAATTATTACAGCATTTTTTAATGCTATCAAATAATTCTACACCATCTATGGCAGCTACTTTTAAACCGTCTATACTTCCATTTCTGAATACTTTATTCTTCATAGTAGTTTTTATTATGTGTTTATTGATATTTTTTAAGCCATCAAGATCAAAATCACTCAAGCAACGCCTAACGGCATCAATGCGTAGCATTTTAGTATTTTTAGGTAATACCTTTTTAAATTTATTCTTTTCAATCCAATGTTCTAATCTATTAAAACTTCTTATTTGAAGCATGAATCCAAATAATACTACGAAAGATATTGTTGAAACTTTTACTGGAGATTTTATTATTTTATCTTTTAAACTATTGATTTTTTCACCTATATCATATACTTTATTAATATAAGTAAGTAATTGTTTTAAATAACTTTTACTCATTTTATCAGCATCCTTTTATTTTTATTTTAGTTTTTAGCAAAACCATTATAAAAAGGATGCTTTTATTATGCAAATTTTACCCATATAATTTCCAGTAAAAATGAGAATCTATTAATTCTACTGTAAATATTCATAAAGCTTTACAATCCAAAGGACTACCGTCCTAAAAATTTTTTAAGTGCTAAACTTCTG
>NZ_JIBU02000088.1 GCF_000633595.2 Clostridium drakei
GTAAGCGATGGAACAAACACCGTCATGTAAAATAACTTCTCATTTGATATACTTTATTAAAGTAAAGATATGGGAGGTTTTATTTTGAAATCCACAACTGAAGATCTAGTTCTCTGGGAGCAGAGAATTAAGGAAAGAACAAAAAGTGGAATGTCTGTTTCAGAATGGTGTAAAAAGAATGAAATTAGCAAAAATAAGTATCATTATTGGAATCATAAAATAAGTAAAATTCAAAAGTCGGATAAAGAAATGGTCTTCGCTGAAGTCACTTCAATCATTTTAGATAAAATTGAGCCAAATCCAAATCCAGGCAAATCAGATGATTTTCAAGTATTCTTCAAAAACATACAGGTAACAGTTCCAAGCAACTTCAACGAAGATTCTTTAGCAGGACTAATGAAAGTTCTGCAGCGACTATGATGCGCCATATAGCCGATGATGCTGAACACATATATCTTGCACTTGGAGCAACAGATTTTCGAAAACAACAAAATGGACTTGCTGCATTAATTTCATTGAAGTTTAAATTAGATCCTTACTGTGGAAAAAGTGTTTTCTTATTTTGCAATAAAAAACATAGCTCGCTTAGAGCTTTAAGATGGGATACAAATGGTTTTATTTTGGTTACAAAATTTCTTTCTGATGAAATGAAATTTCAGTGGCCAAAGAATCAAGGAGAAGTAAGAGCTATAACAAAGCGCCAGCTTGAATGGCTTTTGGAAGGATTACAAGTTGATCAGAAAAAAGCACATAAAGAAAGTATTGATACTGAGGGAATGATTTTTTAATATATCCTAAAAGATAGAAAAATAGCCATTTTTCTAGTATAATATAATTGTCAGATTAACCAGAAAGGAGCCTTAAAATGCAGTATTTAGATGAAAAAAATCAACGAATTAAAGAACTTGAAAATGAAAATAGAAAACTGCAGGAAAAGGTACAATCTCTGGAGCATAATGTAGAAGTTCTAACTCAAGCAGTGTTATATGCAGCAAAACAGCGCTTTGGAGCATCAAGTGAGAAAACACCTCAGGTATACGGACAATGCTTTCTTTTTGGTGAATTAATTGATGAAATTCTAGATGAAGATGAAAATAAAGTTATAAATATCAAAGAACATAAAAGACCTGTAAGGAAAAAAGGTGACAGAGAAAACTTGATTAAATCACTGCCACATGAAGTAGTTGAATGTGTTCTTAATGATGAAGAAGCTGTGTGTAAAATCTGTGGCAGTGAACTTGAGATAATAGGAAAGAAAAAAGTAAGATCTGAAATGGAATATATTCCAGCAAAGCTGATAATAAAGGACTACGTCCAATATGTATATAAGTGTATCGAATGTGGTAAAAATGATACTAATCCATATGATTCTATATACTGTGCTGCTGCGCCAGCACCTGTGCTTACGCACTCTTTTGCTTCGCCTTCAATTGTGGCATGGGTAATGTATGAAAAATATGTAATGTCAATACCACTATATCGTCAGGAAAAGGATTTTAAAAGAATGGGTGCTGAACTTAAAAGAGATATGATGGCAAATTGGATGATTCGAAGCTCTGAATATTGGCTTAAACCCCTATATGATGAGATGCATAAACAACTTTTAACATGCAGTATTATAATGAGTGATGAGACAACCTGGCAAGTAAATCACGAAAATGGGAAAAAAGCATCCAGCAAATCCTTCATCTGGGTACATAGAACTGGAGATTATGAAGGACCTCCAATAATTTTATACGAATACACCAGTACCCGATCAGGTGATCATGCAAAGAAATTTCTTGAAGGTTTTGAAGGTTATCATGTAAGTGATGCCTACGCTGGATATGAAAAGGTGGAGGGAATTACACGGTGTCTTTGTTTCAGCCATTTAAGACGATATTATCTAGAAGCCATTCCATTGGACTCTAGAAAAAAAGAAATTCCAGGATCAGGCGGAGCCATTGGACGAGCTTATTGTGATAAACTCTTTAAACTAGAAAGAAAATGGAAAGAGTTGTCGCCTGAAGAAAGAAAAAAGAACAGACTTATAAAAAGTGTCCCTGTATTGGATGCCTTTTTCGCATGGGCTGAAAATACTTTCACTAATCAAGAGAACTTAAAAAAAGCTTTGAAATATACACTAAACCATAAAAAATATTTTACCAATTTCTTGCTTGATGGAAGAATCCCTTTATCTAATAATTTATCGGAGATCGCCGTGAAACCCGTGGCAATCACACGAAAAAACTCATTGTTTTCAGATTCAACTGCAGGAGCAGACGCATCAGCAATTATATTTAGCATCGTGAATACTGCAGCAGCCAATAATCTGGATGCTTACAAATATCTTGAATATATATTCCGAAATTTGCCCAATAGTAATTTTTTGTTAGACTTCTCAGTACTTAAGGAATATTTACCTTGGGCAGATAAAGTACAGCTTGAATGCAGAATAAATGCAAAGGGGGAATCTAGCAGTGAGTCAGCCTAATATTGACTATATGATGAATATGACAAAGGAATTTCTTAGTGAAAAAATTGATGGAATAGCTTATACTCTTGATTTTCCATATGAATTGGAACAGCGATATAAAAAAATGCATAGAGAAGACGATGATTACTGCGAATTGATATACGAATGCCTTTATGAAGAAGGTATAGCTCTGTATAATGAACTGTCAGACTCTGATTTTAAGAAGCTTATACGAAAACAATATAACTACATAAAGAAAATTGCCAAAGAAGGATTCTATTAAAAACCAGCTTCGCATATTGATGTGAAGCTGGTTTTTTTGGGTACGGTATGTGTTCCACCGCTTAC
>NZ_JIBU02000089.1 GCF_000633595.2 Clostridium drakei
TTGAGCAAAGCTCCAAAAGTTATCCACATTTTTCAACTTTCAATTCTGCAATCATCTAATAATGTATCACTTAAGCAAAAAGTATTGACCTTACTTTTCTGATATTATATTATATAAACAAATAAGTTACAAGTGTAACACCTTTTTAGAGGACAGAGGTCAATTGAGTAAAAAATAAAATGTGAGTGGAGATGTTAACTATGATGAAAGTAGATACTGAAAAGTGTGTAGGATGTGGATTGTGTGTTAAGGATTGTTTTCCAAAGGACATAGAAATGGTTGATAACAAGGCTAAGATTAACAATGTAACTTGTTTTAAATGTGGCCATTGTATAGCAGTATGCCCTAAAGCAGCAATAACAACTGATGAATACAATATGGAAGATGTAAAAGAATATAATAAAGAAGATTTTTCAATACAGCCTGATAGTTTATTGAATTTCATTAAGTTTAGAAGAACTATAAGACAATTTGAAAATAAGACAATAGAAGAAGAAAAGATTTCTAAAATCATAGAGGCAGGAAGATTTACTCAAACTGGCAGTAATATGCAGGATGTATCTTATATAGTGGTAGAAAAAGGAATACAAGAGCTTAAAGCTTTAACTCTTAAAAGCTTGAAAAAAACAGGAGAAGCTATGCTAGCTAATCTAACTCCTCAGACTATGGTATATAAAAGATATGCTGAGTTGTGGATAAAAATGTATGAAGAATATTTACAAAATCCTGATTTCAATGACAAACTATTCTTCAATGC
Organism: Clostridium drakei; assembly: GCF_000633595.2. Classification (GTDB taxonomy): domain Bacteria; phylum Bacillota; class Clostridia; order Clostridiales; family Clostridiaceae; genus Clostridium_AM; species Clostridium_AM drakei. The sequence continues at coordinate 758 of NZ_JIBU02000089.1, forward strand.
TCCAGCATTAATAATTGTTACAGCTAATTCAGTTGTAGATGGTGCCTTAGCTTCTTCAAACATGGAATTAATGACTAATGCCTTAGGTCTTGGAACCTTCTTCAGTGGATTTTTCGTAAGAGCTGCACAGGACAATAAAGAGATTTTAGAATTCCTTGGAGTTAAAGAAGGTAAACAAGTTGTTACCTGTATGGTGATAGGCTATCCAAAAGTTAAATACATGAGAACTGTACCAAGAAAAGCTGCGGATATATCTTGGAAATAATATTTAGATATTGTATTTTTGATAGAGTTGTTTTCTAAGATAATAAAACAGGTTAAATAAAAATGGAACTATATTAAAGTATAGCTCCATTTTTTATAAGTATTTTTACCTCGTATAGTCTTTCGTTTCAACATAAAAACTTCAGACATGTGTTTACACTATCTATTTTTTAGGTACTTACATTAGTTTTACTGACTAAATAAAATTTATTACAAAATATATTAATTCATATAAAATGAGCTCCTTAAAATACATATATATGCACTTTAAGGAACTTCTTTTATATCTAAATATTAATTTAAAAAATCAAGTATTAAAATTACTCTATCTTATCCCCACATCTTTAATAATATCTGTTACATCCTGCCACTTATTTAAAGAATAAATGTGAAGTCCATCTATTCCAGCATTTATAAATTTAAAAATTTGTTTTGCTGAATACTCTTTACCTGCTTTTTTAAAGTCTTCCGGATTATCTCCATATCTGGCAATTATCTCTGCTAAATCTCTAGGTATAGAACTACCGTTGGATACAGCCATTCGAATAGTAGGATCTTTAGATAGTATAGGCATAACACCTACATCTATTGGCATTGATACTCCAGCTCTTCGAATTTTTTCTACCCACCAACAATATTGATCAACATCATGACACAATTGAGTCATAATATAATCTGCTCCTGTATCTTGTTTGATTCGCAAATGAGTAATATCTTCATCGAAAGAATATGATTCAAAATGCTTTTCAGGGTTACCAGAAACAGCAATAGTGAATTTAGGAAAATTACTTTTTATATATTGCACTAATTCATTAGCATAGTTAAAATCTCCACGTGTTCCTTCCCAGCCTTTAGGAAGGTCACCTCTTAAAGCTAAGATATGATCTACTCCCATATCCAAGTATCTTTGCAGCTCCTGTTTCATCTTTTCTTTCGTATTTCCAATACAGGTATAGTGGGCAACAGGAATCGATTTTCCACTATCCTTAATGGCCTTGCAAATCTCCATATTACGACCTGCATTCGTCCCTCCAGCACCATAAGTACAGCTAATAAAATCTGGATTAAATTCATAAAGATGTTCTAATGTGTCTAAAAGCGGTTCTGTAGGCTTATCAATTTTAGGTGGGAAAACTTCAAAGGAAAAACTCATTTTTTTCTTCATAATTTCAGTTACTTTCATGTTAACCTCCATCTCGACACTGCCGCTGCGCCACAGATAGTAATAAAAAAATGGTGTGCGGCTTCCACCACTTGTCAATAATAAATTTGAGGACAAGGTAAGAAATGATTCTCACCGCTATCTACAATATGTTTATTAATGGTGAAGAATTCAATCCATCTGACCTATATAAATAGTATAAATATATTAGTTATAAAAGTATATAACTTACGTTACTGTTTATTTAATATTGCAAGAATATTGCCATTTAGCTGACTAAGCATTAACTCATGCTATATAAGCATATGTGTCTGTTCCAGCTTCAGATTATACAAATGGATAAGCGAACTCAAAAGTTCTTCTTGCTATGGCTTTAATCTTTCCATTTAATCATCCATTCCTTATAGCTTTATTTTATCAGAAAATTTCAACATTAGCTATATTATAATATTATATAAAAATGATATGATAATGGAAACGAATAACACAATTCTTTGTTTTTTTAATTCAATAGTTATTTATAAATTCTGATTTTTATTAAGATCTCTACATAACTGTTGTTGATAAAGAAAATTTTTTGGATTTGAGAGAAAAGTGAATTTTCATATATTAAGACACAGATAATATATGGTAGAATATTTACAAATCTATTATAATAGTATTATGAAAAAAACAAAGATACTACTAGGAGATAAAACCAATAGGTTAGGAGAGATAAAACATGAATATTGTAGATTATGTAAAATCACAAATGAAGGACTTTAAAACTACCAAGTTCAATCTGGTAGATAGTTTGGTTTTATCTCAATTTGTCTATATTCATTTTGATAAAATTGTACCGGAGATTGCAGATAACAGTGAACCTGTAAGAATTGGAGACTTGCTAAAAGCAGAGCATATTCCACACATGCTTTATAATGTGAGAGATCCAAAAAGCAACCATAGGCTTTTGATCGCTCTTGGAATGAGTCCAAGATTTCGAAACATTCGTATGTGCTGCTATTCAGATAGCTTAGATATAACTTTACAAAAGCAATTTGCGGCGGTGACCTACCTACTTGATGATGAAACAGCTTATGTTGCCTATCGAGGTACAGATTCTACTATTGTAGGTTGGAAAGAGGACTTCAATATGGCATTTATTTCTCCAGTTCCTGCACAGCAGGATGGAGTTTCCTATTTGAATGCTGTTGCTGAACGTTTTCCACATGCATTAATGGTGGGCGGACATTCTAAGGGAGGAAATATTGCGGTTTATTCTGCCATGGAGTGTCATCAAGCTGTCCAAGATCGTATTGTGAGCATTTACAGTCATGACGGTCCTGGTTTTAGAGATGAAATATTTACAAGGGAAAAATACGCACATATTAAATCAAGGATACACAAAACTTTGCCTCAGTCCTCTTTAGTAGGAATGCTTTTGCAGCATCAGGAAGATTATATTGTAGTAGAAAGCAAAAAGTTTGGGATTATGCAACATGACCCTTTTTCATGGGTTATTAATAAAGGTGACTTTCAATATACACAAGGTATTACTGGAGGTGCAGAACATATCAATAATGTTATTAATCAGTGGCTCTCATCTTTGGATGATGAAAAGCGAGAGTTATTCATAACAACACTTTATAGCGTATTTGAATCCATTGGAGTTGTGAACTTTAGTGATTTTACTGAGGATTGGCGCAAAAAAGTAGTTATGGCTATGGGAACTATAAAGGGCATTGACCCAGAAACTAAACGTTTTGTTTTTGATACAATAATATCACTTTTATCATTGTATGTGAAGAATTTACGTTTTTTTAGATAAATAAAAATTAAGAAAGAATGGTAATACTTATGGATGGAACAAGACGAAAAGATGTAAAAATTGGAGCAAGAGTCCTAGTTGTTCAAAAACAAAATCAGCGTTCTGGAAAGTTAACTGAGGGTATAGTAAAAAAGCTCCTTACAAACTCAGAAGTTCACCATCGTGGCATTAAAGTTATGCTAGAGAATGGAATTGTGGGAAGAGTTCAAGAAATAAAATGATAGAATTTGGCAAGCTCAGCTAAGGCTTTGCAACAAATAGGGTAATTTAGAGGTTTATGGCCTCCTTTTATCATCCCCAAACTTGTAAATAATTTAGTATTGAGTCGTTTTTACGTAAAATATACATACCATTTTCTTTATATCATGATCTTTTAACCATTGTTCTAATTCCATTATTAATACCCCCAAATAAACTATCTATGTAAGCCCTTACCAAAATACTCAAAAATAATGTATCCTTATCACTTAAAGCTTTGCCATTTTCATTAGATACCCCTTCTCTGTTCAATAAAACATTCTAATAGTTCCTTATCATTTGTTTAACTTAGCTTTAAAACATACCACGAAAAGGATCTTTGTTTGTAATTATACCATAATTGGATGAGACTACAGATATAAGCGCCATTATGAATGTTAATAATAGTGCTATCACTGCTGGAAGAAATCCATATCCACGTGCATCATATCCAGTTATCTTATAATGATTCATATTGCATATTGTTCCAATACAAACAGATATCACTAACGCATCCCCTTTTATTGGTAGTAAATATATTAAATTAGGCACACCGGTAACACACAAGGATATAACATATCCAATTGCATAACAAATTAAATAATAAATTAATTTATATTCATATTTCTTCTTGTTTAGTTCATTTTCTTTTTTTAAACTTATTTTTTTTCATTACTATTCTTATTTTTCATTATTGCCATCATATACCTTTGTTAAGTCTAGATTAGATTTAATATAAGTATCAGCTGAGTCAGTCCATGAGTTCACTGTGCCATTTTCATTAAAAGTATTAGGCATATCAATTACAGTAGAGATAAAATCAGATTTTCTTACTTTATTAGGATCAAAGTTCTTAACGTTAAACATTGGATCTTTAACTATTATACGTTTTAATATCATTGGTGTTGGATTGCTTTCATCAATTACTTAAGTAGTTTGTACTGTCTGATTAGCTTGTCTTGTAACTATAGTTTCTGTTGGCAGACTTTCTCTAAATGCCTTTGCTATATTTCTTTTCCTTGGTATCTCTATAGTATCTTCTTTAACCATAGTAGGTTCTAATGTTTTAAAGTCATTTGTTAAACATAAACCAGCGGTTACCATAGAAGCTCCATTGTAAATCATTTCTCCTTTTTGTAGTCCTAACCATTCTTTATATTTATCTTTTAAAAAATTTGTCGTGTCTCCATTTGGATTAACTATACTGTTAAGAAACTTCCTCCTGTTGCAACTGTCCAACCAAATGGAACTTCGGTAGCACCACCTATAAATTCACAAATCCCATCCGCTCCCAAATTAAACCTCTTTTGAAAAGCTGTAGTTTTTTGATAATAAGGACTTTGTGCAACACTCATTACTCTACTTAACTCATCTATATAATCTTGTTTACTATAGAGTAAAGAAAATCCCCAGTGTCCTTCGTCTACTTTCTCGTTATCGCTCATTGAATTTATCTCTCTTACTAAATATTTTACACGTTCTCTAGTATCTTTGTCTGCTATAGAATTTAGATTAAGCACTTCACCTGTTTTCATATTTACTATATAATCCACTGATTGTTCTTTTAATTGAGCATATTTATCTGCACCTAATACTTTTTCTGCATATGATAGCATCTCTTTTTCTTCCTCAGTCAAACTACCAGGATTTTTTAACATTAATGCTATTACTTTATTCTTGTCTACTTGCCCATCTTCCAAAATAATGGATATACCTCTGATTTTAGATATCTCTTCAGTTATTCCTGATATCTTTGAAAATACTGAACATATATTTTCTTCCATGTCTCGTACACCATTACAATATGAATTAAATGAACCTTTAAAATCTGTTAAACTAGTTGTTTGATCTTTTAGTGACTTTTCAACATCTTCTCCAATAGGAAATGATGTAAATGTTAAGATGTTTACTAAATTTAATATTTCTATAAATTTAGAATCCATTTTTTTGAAATAATTATCTGTACATTCACTAACATTATTATTTATTGAAAACTGTCCTCCATATTGAAGTGTGATAATTCCTGTATCATCAATACTTTCTCTAGAAATACGTAAACACCCTGTTATAACTGCAAACTCCAATGAACTATTAGTCTTTAATGCCGATTCAAAAAGCGATCTTATAAAAGCTATCATTCTATCGTAAAAGCCTTCAAAAAAAGCATTTTCAAGGGGTACATCATATTCATCAATGAGAATTATCACCTTTTTATTATGATATTTTTCTAAACACTGAGATAGGAATTTTAATGCAGTTATATAAAGTTCTTCTGAATTTTCTTTTCGAACTATTCTTTCATATTCTTCTTTTTCATCTTTTAATTTATCACTTTCTAAAATATAAGCATGACGCCTAAATTCATTTGAAAGTTCATCTTGTATACACTTTAATGCTAAGTCAAAGTTTGGTTGCTTTGCAGATTTTAAGCTTAAGTTTATAACTGGGTACTGCCCCATATGAGATATATACTGTTCTCCTGATTTCATTATATTTAAACCTTCAAAGAGGTAACTATTATCCTTAGGACTACTTTCAAAAAAACATTGAAGCATGCTAATGTTTAATGTTTTTCCAAATCTTCTTGGTCTAGTAAATAAATTAACATCTGCCTTATTGTCTAATAAATCTTTTATAAGCAAGGTTTTATCTACTAGATAATATCCTCTAGTTATTAACTTTTCAAAATTATCTATTCCTATTGGCAGCGGTTTAAATTTCACTTTATCACTTCCATTTCTGTTTTGATTCATTTCTTATATTATAACCCAAATCATTTATTATCTCTTATCATATTCCAAGTATTATATGAATATGGTATTTGTGCATACACCATCTGCACAAATTCAAAATTATTTTACCATTTATCTCTTATTGATAATCTTAAAATTTAATATATCTTTGCCAACTTAAAGCTCAAATCCTTTGTAAAGCCTACAATCTAAACACTGTTTCTCAATCATAGGTTAATCATTTTTATTTTAACACAATTCTTTGTTTTTTTTAATGATCCAATGAGCGTTAGTGAAAATATCCTTGATGAAGTAACAAGAAAACACTATGAGGATGAAGGCTTTATGAATAAATTAAACAGCAGCCTAAAGCTGGGTGAACTAAATCCAGAGGATTACAAAGTTATTTATTTCGCTGGTGGTCATGGAACAATGTGGGACTTTCCAGATTCTTCTGAGATTCAAAATATGAGTAAAACTATTTATGAAAATGGTGGTATATTATCTGCTATATGTCATGGAGTTGGAGCTTTATTGAAGATTAAATATAAGAATGGTGAACTTGTTATTAATGGAAAAGAAGTGACTGGTTATTCAAATACTGAAGAAGAACTTGCAAATGCTATGAATAAGATTCCTTTTCAATTAGAGGAAGAATTGAAAAAAGCAGGTGCAAAATACACAAAAGCATTAAATCCATTTGTATCTTATACAAAAGTAGATGGTACTATTATAACTGGACAAAATCCTCAATCAACAGAGGAAGTAGCAGAAAAGGTGTTAGACGTATTAAATATGATAGAAAAATAATCAATTTAAAAATAAGCCAGTAGAGAAAGAAAAAAAGTTTCTAAAATCATAGAAGCAGGAAGATTTACTCAAACTGGCAGTAATATGCAGGATGTATCCTATATAGTAGTAGAAGAAGGAATACAGGAGTTTAAAGCTTTAACTCTTAAAAGCTTTTAAAAAATAGACGAAACTATATTAGCTAATTTAACTCCTGAAACTATGGCATATAAGAGATATGCTGAGCTGTGGTTAAAAATGTATGAAAAATATTTAGAAAATCCTAATTTCAATGACAAACTATTCTTCAATGCTCCGGCATTAATAATTGTTACAGCTAATTCAGTTGTAGATGGTGCTCCGGCTTAATTTTACACAATTTTTCAATTAAAATATGACCTGATTCTTTTTATGGCTTAAAGATATTTTTAGATGTGTTAGTACAATTTTATCCGTTCATCTATTTAAATGGGAGACTGAAGGTTCTACTTTCCTTCCTATCCTTTAACCCTTATATTTACATATTATCCCAAAAGCCTGACCCCTTTGCAAGGAAAGTTTTTCCCAGCTTGCTACTAAAAAACGCAGAACAACCTTTAATTTGTTCTGCGTTTTTCATTTGTTTTTATTTAAAAATTTGTGTAAGTTCCTGTTCTACTTCGCTGCTTACAGCCCCTGTTCCTCCAAAAATCACAACTCCTTTTAACTTAGCATTCTCTAAATATGATTTTTGTTCTTCTGTAAGACTATTATCAAGAAGAATTATAGGTGCATTACTATTTGCTGCATAGCTGCTTCCTGCTAATGCATCTGGGAAGTTGTTTCCTGATGCTACACACACCTTAGTTCCTGATAAATTAAAGTACTTTGCCACATTAAGAGAAGTTTTAAACCTGTCTGCTCCACCTATTCTCACAATATTTGTTTTATCTACTGTTTGAAAAAGCTGATTTTCAACTGCTGCACTTATAGCTCCCTGTGATCCTATAATATATACTTTACTTGGCTTTATAGTTGAAATTTCTTTCTTTACCACCTCAGGAATTTCATCCTTATTTACCATAAATATAGGATAACCATTTATTGCTGCAATACTGCTTATTGATAGTGCATCTGGATAATTTTCACCGGATACAAGAACTATTGGTGTTCCCTCTTTTACTCCTACTGTATCAGCAATTTTTGTTGCTGTTTCGTATCTGTCTGCTCCACCTATTCTGTTAACATTTTTAAATCCAGCTTGATTTATTTTTTCTTCCATATCCTTGCTTACTGAACCACTACCTCCAAGAATATATACTATCCCTGCAAAATCCATGTCTGATTTCATATAAGCTATTACTTTTTCTTGTTCTTCATCAGTTCTTCCAACCAATAGTATTGGTGCTTTTTCCTTGTAAGCTAATACATTTCCTGCTAATGCATCTGGATAGTTATCTGAAGCTGCAAGTATAACCTTTGAAACCTTTCCTGAATAGCTTGCTTTTGCAATCGCAAGAGCTGTCTCTATTCTATCCTGTCCAGATAATCTTTCTACTGCAGGTTTCACAGGTGCTGGAGCTGGTGCTGCTCCGCCGCTTCCTCCACCAGATCCTCCGCTGGAAGATGGTGTTGTATCCTTTAATGTTATTACTAAAGCTTGTGTAGCTCCTTCACTAAAGTTAAAGGTTAATGTTGTTGTTCCTATATTTTGCTGTGCTAAATAGCTCTTTTTAATTGTTACTACATTATCCTTAACTTCATAATCTGTTCCACTTACTAAAGTTTTACTTCCATTTACAATACTAGTTAAAGTGTTACCATTTAAGGTCATAGTAGTACTTATGTCTGCCTGTTTAGAAGTATTTTTATCAAAATCTCCTGTGTTTGGATTTATTGTTGAACTTTGTATTGTTGTATCCTTTACTGCTATTACTAAATTTTGAGTAGTTCCTCCATTAAAGTTAAAGGTTAAAGTTGTTGTTCCTACACTTTGCTTTGCTAAATAACTCTTTTTAATTGTTACTACATTATCCTTAATTTCGTAATCTGTTCCACTTACTAAAGTTGTACTTCCATTTACAATACTAGTTAAAGTATTGCCATTTAAGGTCATAGTAGTACTTATGTCTGCCTGCTTGGAAGTATTTTTATCAAAATCTCCTGTACTTGGACTTATTACTAAGTTTTGATTTTCCATTTTTATTATTGTAAAGGTACTATACTTTGTAATAGGAAACCTTAATCCTAAAACTCCTGTTTTATAGTCTACCACTTCACCTCTTAGCAGCTCTTTTGTTGCATCATGATGTTCTATAAAAACTGCAAGGCTGTTTAAAAAGGCTTGTCTAAGTATAGGATCTGATGGAATAGCTACATCTTTTAATGGTAAAGTTATAAAGGTTTTAGTTTCCTTCATATTTGTTTCTATGGTCATAGGTCTTGCTACTACTGATATGCTGCCGTTCCCTGCTGCCTGTCTTACTACTTCTTCCTGTTTTGCTCTTTCTTCAACGGCTGCCTGCTGTGTTGCTACCTTTATTGGTACCACTCTAAAATATAAATCATCTGTTGCATCTGCTGCTATATCTTTTACTGATTCTTTTGGTACTGCAATTCTAGCATTTTCTGTGTCTATTTCTAGATTTACACCACCACTTGCCAAAACATCAATAGTCGCTTTTGGTACTCCAACTTTTGCTTCTGATACTTCATCCTTTACATCTGGTATTATGACTCTCGCTGTGTCTTTACCTTCAGTTTTTAATTTATCTACAGTTTCTTGTGCACTGGCAGTTGTGTATGTGACATCATCTTTTTTAGTACCATCTGGCGCAGTAGTTCTATCAATTACTGTTTGAGAAACTGTATCTCCACTGTTGCCATCTGTAACAGGTACTGTTATTTGTTGTGTCGTTGGTGCTGGTGTCGGTACTGGTGTTGGTGCTACAACTGCAAATTTTGTATTTGCATTTGCTGTTACTGTTAAGTTTGAACCGCTTGTTAAACTTGCTGCTGGAATCGTTATTGTCATTGCTGCACTTGATATTGCTGTCGGTGTTCCTGCTATTGTTAGTGTTACTGCTGTTGC
>NZ_JIBU02000090.1 GCF_000633595.2 Clostridium drakei
GATGTGAAAAGCCATTATGAACAAGCCTTAAAATCTATCGAACTTGGTATAAGTTTAAAATCAAATGAGTGCTTTTTTTCATATGTTTCCTTTACTAGTGCTCCCAAAAGTATCATGTTTGCTATTTTTTTACTTCCTATTTCTTCTGCTATTGTTTGAGCTGGTATTGATATTACCTTTACATCTTTTCTCTTTGGTGCTATATCTACCAAATCTGAATCCATTATTATAACACCATTTGGCTCTACAATATCTTCAAATTTTTCTAGAGAAGGTCTGTTCATTACAACTATTGTATCTGCTTTTGTTACTATTGGTGAACCTATTGCTTCATCTGTTAGTATTACTGAACAGTTAGCTGTTCCTCCTCTCATTTCTGGTCCATAAGATGGTAACCATGAAACATTCAAATTAGCATCCATTCCTGCATATGCTAAGAATTTACCCATTGATAATATACCCTGTCCGCCGAATCCAGCGAAGATTATTTGTTGTGATGCCATTTTATTTCACCTCCTCTGTATTATCCTTTTTAACTCCTAGTGGATAATACGGAATCATATTTTCCTTTAACCATTTCATTGATTCTGAAGGTGACAATCCCCAGTTAGTTGGGCATATTGACAGCACTTCTACAAGTGAAAAGCCTTTTCCTTCCAACTGGTTTTGGAAAGCTTTCTTTATAGCTTTCTTTGCTTTTATTATATTTGGAACTGAGTCTACGGATACTCTTTCTACATAACATGCTCCTGTTAGTGTGGAAATCATTTCTGAAACTCTTATTGGATATCCTGCTATCTTAGGATCTCTTCCATATGGTGTTGTTTCTGTTACCTGTCCTGGCAGTGTTGTTGGGGCCATTTGTCCCCCTGTCATACCATATATACAGTTGTTTACAAATATTCCCGTTAAGTTTTCTCCTCTTGTTGCTGCATGGACAATTTCTGCTGTTCCTATTGCTGCAAGATCCCCATCTCCCTGATATGTAAATACTACTTTATCAGGATTTGTTCTCTTTATTCCTGTTGCACAGGCTGGTGCTCTTCCATGTGCTGCTTCAAACATATCACATGCAAAATAGTTATACGCTAAAACTGAACATCCTACTGGAGCTACCCCTATTGTTTTATCTAATATGCCAAGTTCATCTATTACTTCTGCAACTAATTTGTGAATTATACCATGTGTACATCCTGGACAATAATGTGTAGGCACATCCAACAATGCCTTTGGATTTTCATATACTATTGCCATTATTTTGCACCCCCTACTATAGATCTTACCTTTTCAAGAATATCTGTAGGATCTGGAACCATTCCTCCTGATCTTCCATAGAAATCTACAGGTTTTCTTCCATTAGATGCTAGTCTTACATCTTCAACCATCTGTCCGCAG
>NZ_JIBU02000091.1 GCF_000633595.2 Clostridium drakei
TCTCAATTTTAAAGTTTAATCTGTACTCAAATTATTGACGTTAAACTTGTTAGTTTAACTAATACTGGCTTATTTAAAATAAGATTTATATCTTACTTTCACTCTGTTTAATTTTCAAGGATCTTGCCGCATCTCAGCGACTTTTATATCTTACCATGTCTGCTTAACCTTGTCAAGAACTTTTTTTCAAATTCTTTTTTGTTAAGCTTGCTGCATCATACAGCTCACAAATTGTATCACTTAACTTTATATTTTATCAGTGAATTTACACTGAAAACTCATTGATAAAAGCATTAATCAGCTCAGCAACATGTATTATGATACCACTTAAACTTATACTAGTATATTTAGTTTTCTCTATTTTTTTGATATTATTCTATAAATGAATATAATTTTTGATAATTTGCTTCATATTTCTTATAAAGATACTCTAGGACAAGTTTACGCTTAAATATATTGTTTCTTTACAAAAAAGTTTATTTTTATTATGCTTTTTGCTCTATAAACTTATTCATCAAATCCACAATTCTTTTATTTAACAAAGGATGTACAATATAAGGTGCTATATCAGATAATGGTTTTAGAACAAACATCCTTTCCTCCATTCTTGGATGTGGAATTACAATATCTTCTTCAGAAGTCACTAAGTTATCATATAGTAAAATATCTAAATCTATTGTTCTAGGTCCCCATTTAATAATTCTTTCACGCTTTAATTCTTTCTCTTTTTCCAACAAAAATTTCATCAAATCTTTAGGTGATAACAGTGTTTTTACCTCTATCGCACCATTCAAAAAATTTTCCTGATCTACATATCCTACAGCTTCTGTTTCGTAAAATTTTGATACACTTATAACTTTGGTAACAGTTGATTTATTTATTAGTTCTATAGCTGAAAGTAAATTTTTTTCCTTATTTCCCATATTAGATCCTATTGCAATATATACTTTATGCCACTTTCTATCAACTTCTACAGCTACATGCTCTACTGGTTTACCTATAGGCGCCCAAGGCTTTTTTACTTTCAATTTTATCTTTTTCACTATTTCATACTTTAACAAAATAAATTCCGCAAGCTTTTCAGCTGCACTTTCAATCAAATCATATTTTTGTTTTGTAAATTGTTCCTCTATTTCAAAACATAATTCTGCATAATTTACTGTTTTATTTAAATTATCACTCTCTCCAGCTTCTTTTAAATCTAAAAAAAGTTCTGCAGATATAATAAATCTTTGTCCTAAATCTTTTTCTTGTTGATTCACACCATGAAATCCATAAATTTGCAAGTTTTCTATATACATCTTATCCATTTCATTTTTCCCTCCTAATTTTAGATGTGTTAGTTATTCGCAATTTACCTATTATACTAAAATTAACTATACTATAAAATTAATAATTTATAGTATAGTTTTTCTTTTCATCAGACCATTTACATTCATCTACAGCCTTACAATAGAAACAGTTTCTTGAAAGTTTGTCACTTAAATAAAATATATAACCAAAACTGTTCTCTTCATTTTCTTCTTCTCTATGACTTAAAATTGTATTTAAAATCATATTCATTTCTTCAGTTTCATATCCAGATGCCATTAATATTTCCTTTGCTAATTTACTACTAGCAACCTCATGGTGTACATTTTCCTTATATTCAACCCATCTTCCTATATCATGAAGAAGAGCTGTACCATATACAACATCTTTACTAACATTTATTTTATTTTCTAACACTAGTATATATGCTATTCTTGCTACATCTAGAAAATGCTGTATGTTATGTTTGCAAAATTTTCTATCTTTTTCGCATCTTTTATTTTTCTTAACATACTCATTAAAATTTTCATTATTTAAAATAGAATTAATTTTATCCAATAGCTCGCAACTCCTTGATAATAATTAACCTATTTTAAAGATTAATCATTTTGTATACTTCATCTTTTAGAGAATAATTCTCATGAAACTCTCCTCTGGTAACTACTGTTACAGTTTTACTTCCAGGTTTTTTTATACCTCTCATTGTCATACACATATGTTCTGCTTCTATTACTACCATAACTCCTTTAGCATTTAAATACTCCATTATCGCATCAGCAACTTGTCCAGTTAACCTTTCTTGCAATTGAGGTCTTTTTGCAAATACTTCTACAGTTCTTGCCAATTTACTTAATCCTGTAACTTTTCCATTAGGTATATATGCTATATGCACTTTTCCATAAAAAGGAACCAAGTGATGCTCACACATAGAATAAAACTGTACATCTTTTTCCAATACTATATCATTACTTTTTACAGTAAAAATTTTCTTTAAATGCTTCTCTGGATTTTGATCTAAACCTGCAAATATTTCAGAATACATTCTCGCAATTCTATCAGGAGTTTCCTGTAACCCTTCCCTATCTGGATTTTCACCTATTGCTTCAATAATCATTCTAACCGCAGTTTTAATTTTACCTTCATCTATCATAATTTTTCATTGAACAATTATCCATATAAGGACTTATTCAATAATCCCCCTATTCTCATAATTAATTCTAATTGAAAAAATCTTGGTTAAATTAAATGTTAATTTTATTTAGATAATTTATGAATGTATATTCAATGTAACTTTATAATTGAAATTATAGATCCATTATCAATAGTCTCCTTAATCATTTATTCATAGAGATAAAAAAAATCAATATTGGATAAATAATTCACAATTTATCATAAATTATAACATTTAAATTTCAAGTTTACAAGGATGTTAATGTGTACATTCTAGCCATTTAAAACCAATTATTATAGTTCAAAACCATTTTAATTTTTAAAATAAGCGTGGCTTTTTAACCACGCTTTTAAAGTTGTGTTGTATATATTTAAAATTTAGTTCTAAATCTTTTTTCATATTCTTCTATAAGCCAAGGTCTAAAATTTGGATGCGCGATATTTATCAATGCTCTAGCTCTTTCCTTTAAAGATTTACTCTTGAGTCTAGCAATACCATACTCTGTAATAATATAATCTACATCTGTTCTTGATGTTGTAATAGGTGTACCTTTTTCTAGTAAAGGTACTATTCTAGAAACTTTTCCTTTAGCTGCGGTGGATGGTATAGCAATAATAGCTTTACCATCCTTGCACATATTAGCTCCTCTTATAAAATCAACTTGTCCTCCAATTCCACTTATCTGGTTCATTCCTATACTTTCAGAACATACTTGTCCCATTAAATCCACCTCGACACATGAATTTATCGAAATCATTTTAGAATTTTTCATAATAACTGTAGGATCATTTACGTAACTTACAGGATAAGATTCTACCATAGGATTATCATCTATAAAATCATACAGCTTTTTTGTACCCATAAAGAAAGTTACAACTATTTTTCCTTGCTCCAAAGTTTTTTTCTTATTATTAATTACACCTGATTCTACCAAATCAACTACACCGTCAGATATCATTTCTGAATGTATCCCTAGATCCTTTTTATCTTTTAAAAATAAAAGTACCGCATCTGGAATAGCGCCTATACCAAGTTGAAGTGTAGAGCCATCCTCAATCAATGAAGCACAATATTGCCCTATATCCTTTTCAATCTTTCCTATCTTAGGCTGTTTTAACTCCATTATATGATGTGAAGTTTCTACTATGTAATCTATGTCCGATACATGTATAAATGAATCTCCTAATACTCTAGGCATATTTTCATTTACTTCTGCAATTACAATTTTAGCGCAATCTGCTGCTGGTTTAGTATAATCATTAGATACTCCAAAACTACAATATCCATGTTTGTCAGGCTTACTTACTTGAATTAATACTACATCTACAGGTAAATATCCCTCTTTAAATAATCCAGGTAATTCATAAAAACAACATGGAGTAAAATCTGATCTCCCAGAATTAACAGCATCCTTAGTACTAGCTCCTACAAATATAGAATTGTATTTAAAATACTTTTCCATTCCTTCTTGTGCATATTCACTTTTTCCCATATCTACCATATGTACTACTTCTACATTCTCATAATTTTCTTTATTTGCAACTAATGCATCTATAAGCTCTGTAGGTTCTGCAACTGCAATGCTTACAACTACTCTACTGTTAGACTTTATATTAGAAACTGCCTCTTTTGCAGTTACCAACTTACTCCTATATATTTTTTCCCAATTCATAATAATCATCCTTTCTATAATAATAAATTTATTCAAAACATTTTTGACTGTAGAATTAAAACATTAATAATCGTTTTTATGCGCTAATGCGCATTAACTATAATAATAGTAATTAAAATTGTTAAAAAAACTACAAATAATAATATAACATTTGAGTAAAATTATACCACATTTATACCTTTTTATCAAAAAATTATGAATTTACTATTAGCATCAAATAAAAAAAGTATTAATGATATATTATTATTAATACTTTTTTAACATTAATAGAAAAGTTAAATTATTTACTTTATGTACTATTTAATAATTGAATTAAAAAAAGTCTTAGACATTTGTCTAAGACTTTTGGTGGCTGGACCAGGAATCGAACCAGGGACACGAGGATTTTCAGTCCTCTGCTCTACCGACTGAGCTATCCAGCCAAATTTTACCTGGCAACGACCTACTCTTCCACAGAGCCTCCCCTGCAGTACCATCGGCACTATA
>NZ_JIBU02000092.1 GCF_000633595.2 Clostridium drakei
AGAAGTTTATGAAAAATTCGGATTAAAAGAATTAGAAGTTTCAGATGAAGTATTTGAAGGTAAACATTCAGTAGTATTCGATGAAGCTGAAAATAGAATGCACACTATAAAAGCTGTTATGGTTGCAACACTAGGAAAATAGTAGAGTTATTTTATATTTGGAGGTAATAATAATGAGAATTGTAGTAGCTTTAGGCGGAAATGCGTTGCAAGCTGAAGGAAAACCAGCAACTGCAGAATCACAGTTAGAAGTTGTTAATGAGACAGTTAAATATTTGGCAGACATGATTGAAAAAGGTCATGAACTAATTATAGCGCATGGTAATGGTCCTCAAGTTGGTAGACTTGTTATCCAAAATGAATATGCTAGTAAAGTAACACCAGCTATGCCTTTTGATGTTTGTGGTGCTATGAGCCAAGGAATGATTGGATATCATATTCAACAAGCTTTAAAAGATGAATTAAAGAGAAGAAATATAGATAAGCCAGTATCTTCAATAATCACACAAGTTGTTGTTGATAAAAATGATAAAGGTTTCGAAAAACCAACTAAACCGATTGGACCTTTTTATAGTGAAGAGGAAGCTAAAGATTTAGAAAAAGAAAAAGGCTACATAATGGTAGAAGATGCAGGTAGAGGATATAGAAGAGTTGTTGCATCTCCTCAACCTGAAAAAATAGTTGAACTCAATACTGTAAAAACATTAGTAAATGAAGGACAAGTAGTTATAACTGTCGGAGGTGGTGGTATTCCTGTAGTAGAAGACGAAAAAGGTTTTCTTCATGGGGTAGCAGCAGTTATCGATAAAGATTTTGCTTCTGAGAAGCTTGCTGAAGATTTAAATGCTGACATGTTATTAATTTTAACAGCAGTAGATAGAGTAGCTATAAACTTTGGTAAATCAAATCAGAAGAATCTTCCAGTTATGAGTATAAAAGATGCTGAAAAGTATATAAATGAAGGACAATTTGCTCCAGGAAGTATGCTTCCTAAAGTAAAAGCAGCAATTAAGTTTGCAGCATCTAAAAAAGGAAGAAAAACTTTAATTGCATCTTTAAATAGAGCAAAAGATGCACTAGTTGGAAATAGTGGAACAATAGTAGAACAATAGTTGTAAGTTCATAGCCTTTTATAAATATAATATAAATAAAAAATTTCTAAAAATGAGTATTTGTTATGTTTAGATTTAAATATAGCAAATACTTATTTTATTAATAAAATTATTTTGAAGTTATTGTTTTTACTATCATTTCTATTTTTCTTATTGAATAAATTGCTAAATAAGTGTAACATATAGATATAAAAAGTAAATTGTAATTATAATTAATTATTAGTTTAAGGAAATAATAAAAATTTTGTAATAGTTGTGTAAAAGATATTATAAAATTAAAAATATAGATATTCTAAAAAAGAAAATAGGGACATAATATTTTAACAAAAGGAAGGTGATAGTATGAAACTTGATCTAGATATTGAAGAAATTAAAAACATAAAAGATTTATTAATGAGTAGAATTAATGATCTAAGGGATAAATTAGCAGATGATCAGGACAAAGAAGAAGAAGTAAAGGAAATTATAAGAAATTACAAAAGGCTTGTGAAGAAGATTGAAAGTCAAATATGAAAATGAAAAATAAATTAGCACTACCCTCTAGATAATAATGTTTTAATATTGTCTAGAGGGTAGTGCATTATTTACAAATAAAAAAGTTTAATGATATTCCTATAATTGACAAGTATATATGTAAAGTATAAAATTAATTTAATTAAATAAAAATTTACATGTATTATTTATGAAACTTGGAGGTAATATAAGGTGCAGTTTGAAGAAAAAACTTTACTCAATGAAAATATATATAAAGGTAAAATTATTGAAGTTAATTTGAAAACCGTTGAACTTCCTAATGGAAAAGAGGGAAAAAGAGAAATAGTAAACCATCCTGGTGGAGTGGCTATACTTGCATATAAGGACAAAGAAACCATACTTTTAGTAGAGCAGTTTAGAAAACCTTTAGAAAGAAACTTATTAGAGCTTCCAGCAGGGAAAATTGAAAAAGGTGAAGAACCAAAAATTTGTGGCATAAGGGAGCTTGAAGAAGAAACAGGGTATAAGGCAAATAAATTTGGTTATTTAGGGAAAATAGTTACAAGTCCTGGATTTTGTGATGAATATATATATTTATATAAGGCAGAGGATTTATATAAAGGAAGTACAGGTTTACAGGATGAAGATGAATTTATAAATGTAAAGGAATTAAAAATAGATATTATAAAAGAAATGATCAAAAAAGGTGAAATAATAGATGCTAAAACTATAAGTGCTTTTATGATGGAGTAATGTATGCATATAACTCTTTTGTTTTTCATAGATATTTAAAAAGGTGATTAACAAAAGGGGGATGAAGTTATGTCAGAAAACAAAGTATTAGGACTTTTAAATAAGCATGTACAAAGTAATTTTTGGCTGTATATTATAAGTCTTCTATGTATATGTACAGGTATAGTACTAGGAATGTACAGTGTAAGGTACATGGGAAGTTTTGATAAAACAGATCTTCTAAGCTACATTAAAAATTTTAATGCAGCCATTAATTCAGGAAATATAAGTTATAAATCTATATTCTCAGAAACATTAAAAAGTAATGTTCCTATCTTACTGGCAATGTGGTTTCTTGGTCTTACTATGATAGGAATTCCTATCATTTTAATTATAGACATTATGAAGGGGTTTACTATTGGGTTTACTATAAGTTTTATGGTAAATGGAATGGGAATGAAAGGGATGATGTTTTCACTTCTTGGAGTATTACCACAAAATATAATATATATTCCATGCTTTATATTAGCTTCAGTAATTGCTATGGATTTTTCTATGGCAATATTAAAAGATAAATCTAATAGACAATGGACATCTAATATTTGGGTTATGGTTACATCATATTCATTATCATTTTTGCTAGTAGCTGCAGTTATGTTTGTAGGTTTTCTTATGGAAACATATGCAACGCCTAATATAGTTAAACTTATTATAGCAAGTGTTGGGAGCATTATAATATGAACATAGATGAGAAGACATATGATTTTGCAATAACTGTACTAAAATGCTTCTTTATATTAATAGTTTTAGGATTGTTTTTACCCAAATTATTAGATTATGTTTTTTATAATTTTATAAATAAGCCTAATGTTTATGATAATAGTATATTAGTAAATAATTTAGTTCATAGAAATATTGATATCCTCCATAATTATATTATTGTTTTCAATAAATTTTTAGGGCTTTGGTAAACTGTTCTAAAAGGTGGGGAAAAATATGGATAAAGTTTTATTAAAATACATTGAAAATTTAGAAAAAAAAAATGTAAGCAAAAATACTATGGATGCTTATGTAAGAGATGTAAGTAAGTTTTATAATTTTATAAAGGAGAAAGATGAAAATATACTAGGAATAGAAGTAGTTTCTGTAATGGCATATGTTCAACAACTGCAAAAAGAAGGAAGAGCGACTTCTTCTATTATACGAAACATAGTTTCTCTTAGAAATTTTTATAAGTATCTTACAGTTAAAGGATTTATAAATGAGAATCCTATGGTTAATTATGAAATACCAAAAGTTAAGCATAATATTCCTAAAATTTTAACTGTAGAGGAAGTAGACATGCTTCTTTCGGCACCAGATTTAAGTACAAATAAAGGCATAAGAGATAAAGCTATGCTAGAAATGCTTTATGCTACTGGTATGAAAGTTACAGAAATTTTGAATGTTACTATATATGATATAAATTTAAAGCTTGCTTATATAAAATGTAAAGGTTCGAAAAATCAAGAAAGAATTATACCTATAGGTTCTATAGCTATAAAATGCTTAGAAGAATATTTGAAAATAAGGCAAGAAATTAATATATATAATTTGGATCTTCTTTTCATAAATTTGAGAGGAATTCAAATGACAAGGCAGGGATTTTGGAAGATAGTAAAATATTATGCAAAGATTGCAGGAATAGATAAACATATAAATGCCTTTACTCTAAGACATTCCTTTGCAGTTCATTTACTTCAAAATGGAGCTGACATAAAGTCTGTGCAGGAATTGCTTGGGCATAAAGATTTATCAGCAACTCAAATATATTCTTCTATTTCTAGAAAGAATAAAATTGCAGAAGTATATAAAAAATCACATCCTAGAGCATAGAGGGTATCATAGCTAGAGTTAAATTTTCTGAATTTGTTAATTTTTTAAATAAAACATACAATATTTTAAACAAGTTTTAAATTTGTCAAGCAATATTTTTTATTTCCTCATAATATTATTAGTTTCGGGAAAAAATACATTTTGAAGAAAGGAGGAAATAAAAAATGAAAAAGAAAACTTTATTAAGTATAATACTAATTTTATCTTTAGTTTTAGGTATTTTTACAAAAGCAGTTAAAGCTGAACCAAAAGCAAATACTAAGGGTGAAGATAATTTGATGAAAGTAGATGCTAAATCGGCATTACTTATTGAGCCTTTAAGTGACAAAATAATTTATGAGAAAAATTGTCATGAAAAATTAGCACCAGCTTCAGTTACAAAGATTATGACTATGCTCTTAACGATGGAGAATGTGGATTCAGGTAAAATAAAATTATCTGATAAGGTTACTATAAGCGAAAATGCAAAAAAGATGGGTGGAAGTTCTATGCTTCTTGATACAGGGGAAGTAAGAACTGTAGAAGAATTAATAAAAGGAATAGGTATAGCTTCTGGTAATGATGCAGCTGTTGCTATGGCAGAATATTTAGGTGGTAGTGAGGAAGGTTTTGTTAAACTTATGAATGAAAGAGCTCATAAGCTTGGAATGAAAGATACTAATTTTAACAATTGTACAGGATTGAGTTCACCAGGACATGTTACTACAGCTTATGATATAGCTATTATGTCGAGAGAGTTGTTAAAACATCCAGATATATTAAAGTATACAGGTACATATATGGAAACTATATCTGAGGGAAGAAAAAGTCCTATAGGTTTAGTAAATCATAATAAGCTTGTGAGATTTTTTAAAGGCTGTGATGGTTTAAAAACAGGATTTACGGATGAAGCTAAATATTGCATATCTGCAACGGCTACAAGAGATGGAGTGAGAATGTTAGCTGTAATAATGGGGTCTCCTACATATAAAGTAAGAAACAAAGATGCAAGTATGCTTATGAACTATGGATTTTCAAAATATGAAAATAAAAAACTTATGGAAAAAGGAAAAGATGTTGAAAAAGTAAATTTAAATAAAAAAGGAGATAGATTCTTTATAGCAAAAGCACAAGATGATTTTAGTGTGGTTGTAGAAAGGGGAAAAGATGCTAAGGTAAGCAAAAAAGTAGTTATAGATAAAGCAAAAAAAGAATATAAATCTAATGAAATAGTAGGACATTGCGAAGTATATGTAGAAGGTAAATTAGTAGGGAAAGTTAAAATTTATAGTGATCGAGATGTAAAAAAGCCAGGAGTTATTGGAAACTTAAAGGATAACTTTGTAAGAATATTAGATAGGGGAGTATAAATAGATTGACTTATAATTAGATACTGTGGATAATTAATATGTATACTTAGACAATCAAATTTCAGATTTTAAGCATAATGCGACATAAAGGTGCAGTAGAAGTTTGAATTTTAACTTTTACTCCGTGATATATGATAAGTGTTTCATCACGGCTAAATGTTTTAATTATTCTAAAGCTTGAAGATTTGGAAAACCTAAGAACTTTGTCAAACTCGGTTCCCTCAAACAGGACTAAAGTTCTAAGGCTTTCCAAATCTTCAAGCTAAGAATAATATTAAAACAATTTAGCTTATGTGATGAAACACTTACCATATATCACTACATAAAAGTTAAAATCCAAACTAGTAACTTCAAGTGTATGCATATAATTACATTGTTATAAGTAGTTTTAGTAAGTCAAATTTATATTTATAATCGCAACTTATAATGCTTAAAAATTAAGGCGTAGCTTGCTGCTAGACTAATATATTTCATTTAAAAGCAACTTGCTTTCTACATATATAGAAATACTTTAAAAGAAATTTATTATTTAAGTTGTTGAAAAATATAACATAAAAAAACATGCAAGTATCTCATAAATGTAATAATCAACAAATTTATTATTTTTTCAGGCTCCGTCATAGAATATTATTAAAACAGCTAAAATATGCATAAATTGGATAATAAGTATTATGAAATCTGAGCTTTCTATTGAGAGTTATGTAATAATATATTATATGTATACGCAATGCACTGAAAAGTAACTTTCAACTGTATGGAGACTGATATATGCTGTGAAGGAAGATGCAAACGAATTTTAGAAGTTCTTTGCTTAAGATATTGAAAAATTTCGTAATTTTTGCCAGGACGGCAAAAGCTCCGAAAGCGACAGGACGTCGCATTTGAGGAGGTAGAAATTTTTCAATATCTTAAGCATTAGAACTTCTTAATGAAGTGAGTTTTCCTTCACAGCATATATCAGCCGGAATAC
>NZ_JIBU02000093.1 GCF_000633595.2 Clostridium drakei
TAGATGATTGCAGAATTGAAAGTTGAAAAATGTGGATAACTTTTGGAGCTTTGCTCAAAAATGGGGAAAAAGATAATACAGCAAAAAGCCTTTTGATAAAAAGGCATGCGTAGCATTTAAGCTGATATTTAATTGTGGATATGTTAATTACGCAGCTATTTTAAGAAGTTTATTTATACTTCTAATATATTCTGTATTATTTATGGCGTAAGCCAGTATGACATTTATAAGTTTAGAAATAGCAGTTAAATATAGATCAGAACGCATAGTAGTCGTATTTACTGTTCTTGGGTGTTCAATGCATGGATTGCATTTTAAAGAAGCTATAGATCTCTCA
>NZ_JIBU02000094.1 GCF_000633595.2 Clostridium drakei
TTATTGTAAGTGTCGGATACTTTTCTGGATTTTCCATAGCATCTACCAAGGTTTCTCTATTTAACACATTTACATTCAAATGAAATGCTCCTTGTGAGAAATATCCATCCATCATGTTTGCAAGATTTACTATTCTGCTTTCTTCATCTTTTCCAAGTGCATCTGGTATTATGGAGAAAGTATTGGATACTCCATCCTGACAGTAATTTCTATATGGTATTTTCGCCACTGAGTTAAGTGATGCTAACGCTCCATTTTCATCTCTTCCATGCATTGGATTTGCTCCTGGAGCTAACGGCTCTCCTGCTTTTCTTCCATCTGGTGTTGTTCCTGTTTTCTTTCCATATACCACATTTGATGTTATTGTTAACACTGATAATGAATGTTCTGCATCTCTATAAGTTTTATGCTTTTTAAGATCATTTGAAAATTTCTTAACTACGTGTACTGCTAAATCATCAACTCTATCATCATCATTTCCGTATTTAGGAAAGTTTCCTTCTATTTCAAAGTCCACAGCTATTCCTTCTTCATTTCTTATTGGTTTAACCTTTGCATATTTTATAGCACTTAATGAATCTGCTGCTACTGATAAGCCTGCTATTCCAAAAGCCATAAATCTTTTAACAGCTGTATCATGAAGAGCCATCTGTCCTGCTTCATAAGCATATTTATCGTGCATGTAGTGAATTGTGTTCATTGTATCTACATATAATTCAGCCACATATTCCATAACTTTGTTATAACTCTTAATTACTTTATTGAAGTCAAGAACTTCATCTTCCATCTTTTCTATATCTGGTACAACTTTAATTAAGCTTCCATCTCTAGCCTTTTTCTTTTCATCATATCCTCCATTTATTGCATAGAGTAATGATTTTGCAAGATTTGCTCTTGCTCCAAAGAACTGCATTCTCTTTCCTATTTCCATAGCAGATACACAGCAAGCTATACCATAGTCATCTCCATATATTGGTCTCATTATATCATCATTTTCATACTGCAAAGAGTCTGTTTTTATGGACATTTCAGAACAATAATTTTTGAAGTTCTGTGGAAGCTTTTCTGACCATAAAACTGTCATATTTGGTTCTGGGGCTGGTCCTAAATTAGTTAATGTGTGTAAAAATCTATAAGCTGTTTTTGTGACTAATGTTTTACCATTTATTCCAATTCCACCTATGGATTCTGTTACCCAGTTAGGATCTCCTGCAAATAAATCATTATACTCTGGTGTTCTTAAATGTCTCACCATCCTTAATTTTATAACAAGCTGATCTATTATCTCTTGTGCTTCTGCTTCTGTTA
>NZ_JIBU02000095.1:0-11791 GCF_000633595.2 Clostridium drakei
AAATAACTTTATGTTAATAGGAAAAGGAAGCTTGTTCTTAGGAAGAATGACTAACTTGTTCGATGGAATTTCAATATTGGTTGAGAAGAATACTGGCGCATTAGAAAGTGATGAAGCTTCAGTTTCAAAAGAAGAAATTAAGAGTATGATAGCTGAAGAACTAAAAAAATTTGCATCTAAAATGATGGAAGAATAAAGAATAGTTTATGTAGATGAAAGAACGTTCTTGATTAATAATAGATATAATTAATTATTGAAATAGATGCTAATAAAAAAGGAGGGAGCAACGTGGAGCAAACTAAAAAAGTAATTGCAGAAGTATTTGATGAAATAGCTTATGGAATTATAAGTGGAAGCTTCGGAAAAAGAGTTAAAATTGGATTAACCACTTTTGGTTCAGAACATGGTGTGGATGAGATGATGAAAGCTGCAGCACTTGCTAAGAACAAATATGGTGATTTTGATATAGTTTTAATTGGACCTAAAGTTGAAGGTGACTTTGAGGTCATTGAAGTTAGTGATGCTGAAGAAGGTCATAAAAAAATGGTAGAATTATTAGATAATAAAGTAATAGATGGATGCGTCACTCAGCATTTTGATTTTCCTATAGGAGTATCAACAGTTGGAAAAGTTATTGCACCAGGTTTAGGAAAAGAAATGATAATTGCCACAACTACGGGAACAACAGCCACTCATAGAGTTGAAGGAATGATTAAAAACACTATAAATGGAATATCTGTTGCAAAAGCTTGCGGTATTGAGGATCCTAAGGTTGGAATATTAAATGTAGATGGAGCTAGAGGTGTTGAAAGAGCACTTAAAGAATTGCAAAGCAGAGGATATAAATTTACTTTTAGTGAATCCCTAAGAGCTGATGGAGGTTCAGTTATGAGAGGAAATGATCTTCTTGCAGGAACACCTGACGTTATGGTTTGTGATTCATTAACAGGTAATTTGCTTATAAAGATATTTGCAGCGTTTACAACAGGTGGAAATTATGAAACTACTGGATTTGGATATGGTCCAGGAGTAGGAGAAGGCTATGACAAGATAATTAATATAGTATCAAGAGCATCGGGAGCTCCATTAATTTGTGAGGCATTAAAATATTGTGCACTTTCTGCAAAAAATAATTTACTGCAGCTTGCTGATATTGAGTATAAAAATGCTAATGCAGCAGGTTTAAAAGAAATAATAGGAAAAATACTTGAAAAAGATAAACCAGCAGCTGCAGCAGAAGAAGTTAAGATGCCACCTAAAAAAGTAGTAACATACGGAATACCTGGAATTGATATTCTTGAGCTTGAAGATGCTTGTAGATCACTTTGGAAGGAAGGAATATATTCTGAGAGCGGAATGGGATGCACTGGTCCAATAGTTTTGGTAAGTGAAGATGAAAGCGAAAATGCTGTTAATGTACTTATAAAGAATGGATTTAAATAGTCCTAATTTAAGGCTTTTTATAGTAAGGTGATTTTATGGGAGAAAAAATAAAAATATGGACCAGACAAGATGCAAGCATTCTTGACGTTTTAGAAGATGAAGGAAGATATATTGCAAAAAGAGAATATATAGAACGTAAAATGGAAGATTGTGCAAAATATTATCTTGAGGTATATTCCTGGTACACTAGGAAAGCAAGTGAAATAGTTGATAAACCTCAGGATGTAAAATATCCTATATGGGTTTCGGTAACTTCTGATTTTATGCTTCAACAGACGCCTGATACGGTTATATTAGAGCTTTTAGTGGATAAGAATTTGGTTATTGTAACGGATTCAGAAAAATGGGGTAGGATAGTTAATTTATGGTATGTTCCTCTAAATAAGAAGGATGAAAATGAATATGATAAAAAACTTAAAAACTATGGAATATCAAATCACTCAAATGCATATATGAGCAGTTTTTATCCTCAGCTTAAAAGTGAAATAATAAAAAGCTGGAACAGGCTATTTGATAATTCTTATTCATTGTCAAGTTTTAAGCAGGGTACAATTTGGGAGGTGAAAAAAGAATGGGTGCAAAGAGTGATAAGATAATATTGTATACTTCCCAAAGTCCTATAGTTATTAAAACTTTACTTGAACAGAAGGTATGCCATGTAAAAAGAGAATACATTGTAAAAAAGTATCAAGAGGTTTCCAGTATATTTTTAGAGGCATATAATTGGTATATAGATAAAGCACAAAATATTGTGAAAAAGCCTGAACATGCTGAGTATCCATTTTGGACACATAATAAAATAGATTATGCTGGATGGTATCCAGGCAATTACCTGATTTCTTTGGAAGTGCCTGTAGAAGAATGTGTTTTTTTTAGAGCTGAAGATTGGAATAAGATTTTAAATCTAAAATATTTAGCTGCTGATGAAAAAGATGAAAGAATACACAAAGATATGTTGAAAAAGTTTAATATTTTAATTGATTCAGATGTAATCACCAAACCTTTTTACCCAAACTTGAAAGTAGAAGTAAAAAAAAGTTGGGATAATTTATTTAAATATCATCAGTTAATAAAGTCTGGAAACATGAAGAAAGAAAATCTACAAGCAGGTTTATGGGAACTTAGAAAAGAGTGGATTATTGATATTAAAGAAAATAACCTCTAGATATAAAGTTTTACATAATCTATTGATAATTGTTTAATGATGAAATGATCACTAAGCAATTATGAGATTAAGTAATACTTGCAAGATTTTTAGTTGAGAATTTACAGTGAAAAACGGTTTGACTTGAAAAATATTTAGCTTATTAATCGCTGTTAGTTCTCAACTATTTATTTTTAAATTTATTGCATATGGTAAATTAAATGAAAGCTAGGATTCGATGAGCTTTTAAAATGCATGCTAAGTTTTGGGAATACTAATAATTCAAGAAATATAATCGGAGGAATAGGTATGTTTAAAATTATTGAAAAGAAAATGTTAGCACCAAATATCTATCTAATGGATATAGAAGCTCCAAGAGTGGCTAAGTCTTGTTATCCAGGACAATTTGTTATAGTAAAAATGGATGAAAAAGGGGAGAGAATACCCCTTACTATTTGTGACTATGATGCTAAAAAAGGAACAGTAACTATAGTATTTCAAACACTTGGAGAATCAACTAAGAAGATGGCAGAATATGAAGAAGGTCAGACTTTTTCAGACTTTGTTGGCCCACTCGGTCAGCCATCAGATCTTGTTCATGAGGAACTAGAAGAGTTTAAGAAAAAGGACATAATATTTATAGCTGGCGGAGTAGGTACAGCACCGGTATATCCACAGGTTAAATGGCTGCATGAAAATGGAGTTAATGTAGATGTTATAGTTGGAGCAAAATCAAAAGAACACCTCATACTTGAAGAAGAAATGAAGGCAGTATGCAAGAACTTATATATTGCTACAGATGATGGAAGCTATGGATATAAGGGACTTGTTACAAACCTTTTAAAAGAACTTATAGATAAAGAAGGAAAAACATATAATCATGTGGTAGCAATAGGACCAATGATTATGATGAAATTTGTAACTAAGCTTACAAAAGAATATGGTATTAAAACTATAGTAAGCTTAAATCCAATAATGGTAGATGGAACAGGAATGTGCGGTGCCTGCAGAGTAACTGTAGGAGATGAAGTGAAATTTGCCTGTGTTGATGGACCAGAATTTGATGGACACCTTGTAAACTTTGATGAGGCTATGAGAAGACAGACTATGTATAAAACTGAAGAGGGAAGAAAACTTCTAAGAGAAATAGAAGGAGATACTCATCATGGAAAAGGCTGTGGATGTGGAGGACATAATGACTAATAATCATTATGTGCGCAAAAGGAATGCAAAGGAGGATAAATAATGGATAGAATGAAGAGAACTTCAATAAAAGAGCAGGATTCAAAGGTAAGGGCAACTAATTTTCAAGAGGTTTGCTTAGGTTATAGTAAAGAAGAAGCAATGCAGGAAGCTTCAAGATGTTTAAACTGTAAAAACCCTAAATGTGTAGGAGATTGTCCTGTAACTATAAGAATACCAGAGTTTATTCAGCAGGTTAAAGAAGGAAACTTTGAAGAAGCAGCTAAAATTATAGCTAAATCTAGTGCACTTCCAGCAGTTTGTGGAAGAGTATGTCCACAAGAAAGTCAATGCGAAGGAAAGTGTGTACTTGGAA
This sequence comes from Clostridium drakei, assembly GCF_000633595.2. Classification (GTDB taxonomy): domain Bacteria; phylum Bacillota; class Clostridia; order Clostridiales; family Clostridiaceae; genus Clostridium_AM; species Clostridium_AM drakei. Next base: position 4,146 of record NZ_JIBU02000095.1, read on the forward strand.
TAAAAGGAGAAGCAGTAGCTATAGGAAAGCTTGAAAGATTTGTAGCGGACTGGTCAAGAGAAAATAATATAGATTTATCAGAAACAAAGCTTAAGAACGGTAAAAAGGTAGCTGTAATAGGAAGTGGTCCTGCAGGACTTACTTGTGCTGGAGACCTTGCAAAGCTCGGTTATGAGGTAACGATATTCGAAGCACTGCATGAAGCAGGTGGAGTTTTGGTTTATGGAATTCCTGAATTCAGACTTCCAAAAGAAACAGTTGTTAAGCATGAAGTTGAAAATGTTAAAAAGCTAGGAGTTAAAATAGAAACTAACGTTATAGTTGGTAGAACTGTTACTATAGATGCGCTCCTAAAGGAGGAAGGCTTTGATGCTATATTTATAGGCTCTGGAGCAGGACTTCCTAAGTTTATGGGAATACCAGGAGAAAACTTAAATGGAGTATTTTCAGCAAATGAATTCTTAACAAGAAATAACCTAATGAAAGCTTTCAAAGAAGAGTATGATACACCTATAAAAGTAGGTGAAAAGGTAGCTGTTGTAGGTGGTGGAAACGTTGCTATGGATTCAGCAAGAACAGCATTAAGACTTGGAGCAGAGGTTCATATAGTATACAGAAGATCAGAAGAAGAACTTCCAGCAAGAGTAGAAGAAGTACATCATGCAAAAGAAGAAGGTGTAATATTAGACATACTTACTAACCCTACAGAAATCATAGGAGATGAAAATGGATGGGTTAAGGGCATGAAATGTGTAAGAATGGAGCTTGGAGAACCAGATGCATCAGGAAGAAGAAGACCTGCTGAGATAAAAGGTTCAGAATTCATAATGGATGTGGATACTGTAATAATGTCACTAGGAACTTCACCAAATCCATTGATATCTTCAACTACTAAAGGCTTAGAAATAAATAAGCATAAATGTATAGCAGCAGAAGAAGAAACTGGTCTTACATCAAGGCAGTTAGTATATGCTGGAGGAGATGCAGTAACAGGAGCTGCTACAGTTATTCTTGCAATGGGAGCAGGTAAGAAGGCTGCTAAGGCTATTGATGAATATTTAAGTAATATGCTTTAATCTCTTGTACGACTTGGATAAAGGAGTAGCAGTTACTATGTTTTATTGCTTTGGATGGATTAATACTACTTCAGGTCGTATGCTTATGTTAGCTGCTATTAAGGGGGTGCTGTTGCTAATTCAGCTTATGTTATTGGCTTGATGATAGCAGCTGGTTCAATTATTCTTCCAATTGCTGCTCTTGGCTGGGGTATTGAAGCTTTAAAAGGCCAATATGGTAATTTCAAAGCGCTTAAAAAAATGTTATTACTGCAGCTTTAATGACAGCTGAAGCTAATGGCCTGATGATGTGGAATTAAAGCAAAATTTATTTATGAATTTAGAAAAACTTTGCAGAGAAGATGCTATATTGGCAACAAATACATCAATAGTGAGTATTACTGAGATATCTGAAAAATCCAGGTTAAAATCAAGATTAGTTGACACCCACTTCTGAGATCCGCCATATTTAATCCCACTTGTTGAAGTAGTTAGGTCAGATTATACATCAGATGAAGTTATGAATAAAACCATAAAATTGCTTAAAGAGGCAAATAAACGCCCTATAAGAGTAAATGAAGATGTATTTGTGTTGCAAATAGATTACAACATGCTTTATTGAGAGGCAATATCAATAGTAGAGAATGATAGTACTGATGCTGCAGCTGTTGATGAAGCAATTTATATCTAAATTCATAATGAAATTTTCAATTATTGTTTATTCAACAACCTAATTATAAAAAATAGTGTAAAAAACCTTGAACTAACAAATTATGCAAGGGGGGATAAGTGTGGAAAAACAATCAATTAGTATTAAAAAAGTAGCAATTCTTGCAGGAGCATTTTGTGCGTACATGATTGGATCAGGGTTTTCAACAGGACAGGAAGTTTTACAATTCTTTTCAACAAGTGGTCCGGTCAAAGGGATTATTGCAGCATTGGTTTATATGGTTTTAATGATGTTCTTTACTTACATCTTATATGGAATAGGACAAAGAGAGCAATTTAATAACCCATATGATGTTTTTGAATATTATTGTGGAAAATATATAGGTAAATTTTATACATGGTATAGTGTTGTATTATCGTATGGTATATATATAGTAATGTTGGCAGGAGCAGGTGCAACAATTCATCAGTATTATGGAACTTCACAATACATAGGTACTTATGCAGTAGCACTTGTTGCATTGGTTACAGCATTATTAGGAGTTGAAAAGCTTATTGAAATAATAGGTATTATCGGACCTGTTGAGATATTATTTATGATAATAATGGGTATAGCTGCTTTGGTTACTCTTGCTGGACAACCGAATTTGTTGACGGCTAATGGTGATCTTATAGTAACATCAGGATTTAAGACAGCTTCTAATAACTGGTTATGGGCAGCAATACTATATTCATTACTTGGTCTTATGTTTGGTGTAGCATTCTTTGTTATTAATGGACAATCTGCAAAAAGTGTAAAGGAAGCAAGAATTTCATGTATGATTGGAACTGTTTTTTATACTCTTGCAATTATCTTGCTTACTATAACTGAAACTGTTTATTTAGATATTATTAAAGGTCAGCAAGTGCCTACATTAGCAATAGCTAAGCACATAGCTCCTGTCTTAGGATTGATTTTTGCAGTAATAATAGTACTAGGTATTTATGCATCAGTTTCTTCTATTCTTTTGGTTGTTACTAGAAACTTTGCTGCTGATAAAACTAAAAAGTTTTATATTATTGGAATAGTTTTAACTGCTATCGGCATGTTCATCGGAACATTGCTACCATTTGATCGATTGATAAATATCCTATATCCTATATCAGGATATTCAGGTATTGTCTTTCTAGGATTTGTAGTTTATAAAGAATTCATAAATAAGAACGCCTTTTCTATGGCTAAAAGAGCTAATGTTGATCAAATGACAAAAATTAATGAATAATTTTGTAACTGGGAGGGCATTTTGATGGAGTTTAATCAAATAGAAGCATTTATTAATGTAGCAAAGTTTAAAAGCTTTTCTAAGGCTGCAGACTCAGTTTTTTTATCACAACCATCTATAAGTTCTCAAATATCTAGCCTAGAAAAAGAATTAAATGTACAAGTATTTAATCGAACGTCTAAAGAAGTATTTCTAACATCTGCTGGGGAATCATTTCTAAAATATGCTATAGATATTTTAAATATCCGTGATAAAGCTATGTGTAATCTTGTAGACTTTAATAAAAGAATTAGTGGAAAGCTTAGGTTATCAGCAAGTACTACCTCTTGTAATATTATATTGCCTTCTTTAATAAAAGATTTTCATCAGCAATATCCTGATGTTTCATTTCATATTTCAGAAAAAAGTTCTGATAAAATAATTGAAGATGTTATAAAATTTAATTGTGAAATGGGTTTTGTAGGTAACCTTATTAATGATGAAAGGATTAAAACCTATAATATCATAGAAGATGATCTGGTTATAATATCTCCATTAGATTTTAATTTTCCTGACATCATAGATATAGAATTTTTATTGAAATATAAATTAATATTAAGAGAACGAGGATCTGCAACTCGTAAAACCTTTGAAGACATTCTAAACAAACAAGGGATAGATCTTTCAAATATAGATGTACATTTTGAAATAAATAATGTAGACACTCTTTACCAGTTTGTAAAAAATGGTCTTGGAATATCCGTAGTTTCAAAAAATACATTTAAAAATTATATATCCTTAGGATTTATAAAAGAAAGTTATATAAAAAGTATTTCTCTTAAAAGGTATATTTATTTAGTTATTAGCTCTAAGAGAACCCTTACTCCTACTGCAAATGCTTTTTTTACTCTATGTAAGAGTCAGTATAAATTCTAATAAATATTGGTATTATATGTAGGTGCATAATGTTGCCGCTCATATATAATAACTTTGCATACATTAAAAATATTGAGCTGTGTTTAAAAAGAAAAATAGTTTGAATATGTGGTGAGAAATTTTGATGTGAGGTGTTAACATGGTTCAAAAAAGACTTACAGAGCTAAGTAAAACTTCAGGATGAGCAGCGAAAATAGGGCCGGAGACCCTGTCAAAAATATTAGGAAAGTTGCCTAAAATAGAAGATAAAAATTTAATAGTAGGAATAGAAACCTCTGATGATGATGCTGTCTATAAGTTAAATGATGAAATGGCGGTTATACAAACACTGGATTTTTTTACTTCAGTAGTTGATGATCCTTATACCTTTGGGCAAATTGCTGCGGCGAATTCTATAAGCGATGTATATGCAATGGGTGGAATACCAACAGTAGCATTAAATATAGTGTGTTTTCCAAGTTGTTTATCTATAGATGTTTTAGGAGAAATATTAAGAGGAGGAGCAGATAAGGTAATTGAAGCAGGAGCAGTTGTTATAGGAGGTCATACTGTAGAAGATGATGAGCCAAAGTATGGATTGTCTGTAATGGGAATAGCCCATCCAGATAAAATTCTTAAAAATTTTGGTTCAAAGGTTGAAGAGGATGTCATTATAACAAAGCCCTTAGGAACGGGAATAATAAATACTGCTATAAAAGGTGGAATGGCATCTAAGAAAGCTTACGATGAAGCTGTAAAGGTTATGGCTACATTAAATAAATATGCAGGAGAAATAATTGAAAATTACAATGTTTCAGCTTGTACGGATGTAACTGGTTTTGGACTTATGGGACATGGGTATGAAATGGCTGAAGCTTCAGACGTCACTTTTAAATTATATAAGGATAAAATACCTTATATAAAAGATGCAAAAGAGTATGCGGAAATGGGACTTGTACCAGCAGGAGCATATAATAACAGAAAATATATACAAGATAAATTTGAGTTTAAAAATACACCAGAATGGATGAAGGATATATTATTTGATCCACAAACATCAGGAGGTCTTTTAATAACCTGTTCAAAAACAGAAAGTATTAAGATAATGGAGGAACTTTCAGAATTGGAATTACCGTCAGCGATTATTGGTGAGGTAATAACTAAGCAAGAAGAAGGTTATATAATAGTAGAATAAATCTAAGAGGTGGGAAAAGTGGAAAAAATCAGTTATTACATAATCTTCCTAAGATAGATGAACTTTTGAAAGAACATATAGTAAACAATGAACTAAATTGTACGATGAGAATAATTGTTATTGAAACATTGAGAGAAACTTCCATGGTAGGTGGAGGTTCAATGCCTATGGAGAAGATCGAAACATATATTATAAAGGTAAAGAGCAATAAATTTTCTCTACAAGAATTAGAAAAAAATTAAGAGAAAATAAGACTCCTATAATAGTTAGAATTTCAGATAATGAAGTTGTTTTAGATGTAAGGACTATTTTTGATAAGGATTTTGATATAATAGTGGGGGCTTTTATGATATTAGATTAAAAGACGGGTGGGTTCGATTCTCACATATTCCCGCCATTAAATAAAAGCGAGGCCCAAAAGCCACGCTTATTTTATGTAAAAAACAAATGATACTAACGTACCTATAAAACTCTAGTGTGAGGTAGATCCTTAGATTAATTTTTGAAAGAAGCAGTTATTTGTTTAATATACCTTAACATTGTTTCCGAGCACTCTTCAACATTTAAGGTTTCTCCACTATTTAATATTTTAGTAAGCATTCCATGATATAACAGTATGGTCATTTCATTAATATCATTTAGGTATTCTTCTTTTAAATATCCATCAGCTGCTAATGTTTTTAATAAAATTAGGTTTCTCTCATATAAATTGCTCTTTAAAAGCATAGAAAGCAATTCCTCAGAATGGTCTCCCAATTCTTCAGGAAAAATTGAGTAGTATTCTTCAATAATATTTGAGATAGAACCGCTATGCTTCCCAAAAAAAATAATATTATATATCTTAGGACTTGAAAAAGAGTATTTACAAAAATATTTCCAAATTTCATAGTACTTATCAATGTTATTATGAAGAGCGTTAAGATATTGAGAAAGGCTAAAAGTATACTCCTTTAAATGCCTTATAGAAGCATAAAGAATAAGTTCATCTAAATTTTCAAAGTAATTATATAACGTCGCACTATTATAGCCTGCTATATCAGCTACTTTCCTTATTGTTATAGCTTGCATTCCTTCTTCATCCATAATTTTAGAAGCCGCATCAATAAAATAACTCATATTTCTATGTTTCTTAATTGTTTTCTTAATCATTATTTATCTCCAATGTTCAAAATGTTAGTTTTTACTTAAGTAATGAAATCAAAATTTCATTGTGATTATTTTACTTCATGATTTTACAGTTATTTATTATAACATAAAATACTAGAGAACACAATAAATGACAATTATTGTCAATATAACTCTCTTTAATAAAAAGAACTATAAAAATAACAAATAAGAACTATCACATTTTTCAATCATGATTATAATATAATCATGATTGAAAAATAATTGTGATTGTGTTAATATTAAGACAAATAGCGCTATCAAATTATGTAAATTGAGAAATGATGTGGAATAATAATTAATTTATAAAAGGGGGTATAAATATTGAAGTTAGAAATTGGTAACTTTTATGTTAAGGATATCGTTTTTGGTGAAAAGACATCTTATAAAGATGGAATTTTAACAATAAATAAAAAAGAGGCTTTAGATTTTGTTTTAGAAGATGAACATATAACAGAGGCAGATTTGGCAATTGTTAAGCCAGGTGATAAGATTCGTTTGGTACCAGTAAAAGAAGCCATTGAGCCAAGGGTGAAAGTAAACGGTAACACTTTATTTCCAGGTGTTACAGGAGAAGTAATGCCAGTAGGTGAGGGAAGAACTCATGCACTTAAAGATTGTAGTATTTTAGTTGTTGGAAAGCACTGGGGTGGATTTCAGGATGGATTAATAGATATGAGCGGTGAAGGTGCAAAATACACTTATTATTCACAGCTAAAGAACATAGTACTTGTAGGTGATACAGACGAAGATTTTGAAAAACATGAACAGCAGAAGAAGAACAAAGCGTTAAGATGGGCTGGACACAAATTAGCTGAATTTATTGCAAATTGTGTTAAAGATTTAGAGCCAGAAGAAATAGATACTTTTGAATTAGATCCAATTACAAAAAGATCTAAAGAAGTTCAAGATTTACCATCTGTTGTGTTTGTAATGCAGCCTCAATCACAAATGGAAGAAATGGGGTATAATGATCTGGTTTATGGATGGGATGCAAATCATATGGTTCCAACCTTTATGCATCCAAATGAAGTATTGGATGGAGCTGTGATTTCAGGAAGCTTTATGCCTTGCTCATCAAAGTGGTCAACCTATGATTTTCAAAATAACCCAACTATTAAAAAACTTTATGCTGAACATGGTAAAACACTTAACTTCTTAGGAGTTATAATGTCAAACCTTAATGTAGCACTAGAGCAAAAGAAGCGTTCAGCTTTATTCGTAGCTCAAATGGCTAAATCCTTAGGAGCAGATGGAGCTATCGTTGCAGAAGAAGGATATGGAAATCCAGATGCTGACTTTATAGCTTGCATAGTGGCTTTAGAAGATGCTGGAGTTAAAACTTGTGGTATTACTAATGAATGTACAGGAAGAGATGGTGAATCTCAACCGTTAGTTTCTTTGGAT
>NZ_JIBU02000095.1:11945-12920 GCF_000633595.2 Clostridium drakei
AGAAGATGGTTCAATTATTATGGAAAACAATGCAATGTTCTGTGGAGATCAGGCTGTTGGTTGGTCACCAAAAACAATGAAAGAGTTTTAAGGGGGTGCAGCTTAAATGAAAAAAGCAATTTTATATTTAAATCAATTCTTTGGACAAATAGGTGGAGAAGATAAGGCAGATTTTCAACCAGAAATAAAAGAGGGATTAGTTGGACCTGCTTTAGAATTAAATAAGCAGCTTAAGGATGCAGAAGTAACTCACACAATAATATGTGGAGATAACTTTATGGGATCTAATGAAAAAGAAGCAGTAGAAAAAATACTAGGATTTTTAGAGGGAAAAGAATTTGATATATTCTTTGCAGGACCTGCATTTCAAGCAGGTAGATATGGAAATGCTTGCGGAGTTATATGTAAAGCAGTAAAAGAAAAATTTAATGTACCAGTAATATCATCTATGCATATTGAAAATCCTGGTGTTGAGATGTTCAAAAAAGATGTTTATATCTTTATAGGTGGAAATAATGCTGGAAGAATGAGAAAAGATGTAAAGGCAATGGCTAACTTTGGAAATAAAATACTTAGTGGCGAAAAACTGCTTTCTGCAGAGGAAGAAGGCTACTATGGAAGAGGCAAAAGACATCAAGTTTGGCTTGAATCAGCTAAACCAGCTGCTGATAGAGTAGTAGAAATGATGATAAAGAAACTAAATGGTGAAAAGTTTGAAACAGAACTACCTATTCCTAAAATGGATAGAGTTCCAATAGCACCAGCTGTTAAAGATTTAAGTAAAGCAATTATAGCTTGTGTAACAACTGGAGGTATAGTTCCTGTAGATAATCCTGATAGAATTCAATCTGCTTCAGCAACAAGATGGGGAAGATATGATGTGTCAAAGTTAGACAGATTAGAAGGTGGAGTGTTCAAGACAATCCATGCAGGATTTGATCCTGCAGCAGCAGATGCAGATCCTAATGTAATAGT
>NZ_JIBU02000096.1:0-121 GCF_000633595.2 Clostridium drakei
ACCACGATGTCCTCTCTTTCCTCTTCTGCCTCTTTCACCTTGTTCGCCTGGATCTCCTTGTTCTCCTTGTGGACCTTGTATTCCTTCTGGTCCTTGAGGTCCCATTTCACCTGGATCTCCT
>NZ_JIBU02000096.1:250-397 GCF_000633595.2 Clostridium drakei
GGACCTTGTATTCCTTCTGGTCCTTGAGGTCCCATTTCACCTGGATCTCCTTCTTCTCCTCTTCTGCCCCTCTTTCCTCTTTCGCCCCTTTCGCCTCTTTCACCTTGTTCGCCTGGGTCTCCTTGATCTCCTTGCAGACCTTGTATT
>NZ_JIBU02000097.1 GCF_000633595.2 Clostridium drakei
AAACGATTATAATAAAGATGTCAATTGAAATATTTTCTAAAAATTAAACACTAGTGATAAAATTTAAATAATTAATAATTTTTGAAATTGAGTTGATAATATTCCTTAGAAAACAAAGATGGATTCTATTAAATGTTGCAACTACATCATACTAGGGGGATAATGTTATGGATACTACTGTACAAATAAATACTAGTAGACTATTGTTGTTGAAAGAATTATTTGAATTAAGGGATATAGCTACTAATATTAACGAATCACAAGCGCTTTTAAGTGATGAATTGAAAAAATCGAAATATAAAGAACAAAACTATTCTACAAAGTACAATGATGCTTTAAATTTTATAAAAACTGATGATTTTAAAAGGTTATGTATTGCTGCGTATTGCAATTTAGATAATAGCTTTTCGTATACTATGTATAACTATGAAAATCATAATGGTATCTGGTGTACGGCACAAAGTGAGCCTGAATTATTTGATAACAGTAATAGTATTATGGAGTATATTCAAGATTTAATGGGTAAATATAATTTTGAAATTATAGACTTTATTAATATTATAGAAAGACAAGAATATAAATCTTTTAATTTCAATTACTTTGTGGTAGGTGAACTTAGTAAATCATTACAAGAAAAAGTTCAGAGTTATTATAGATCACAACTCTCAGATTTGGTAGAAGATTGTAATGATGAAATAAGTATGAATGTTACATTTAGACCAAGTGTTCCTTATGAAAGTTGTTCAGCCTATAGACAAAAGCAGGTGAATTTTGTAGAAGAAGCAAATAAATTAAAAGAGGAACTTAAAGAGAGATTAGAAAAGCTTATTTATAAAATACCAGATCAATTTATAAAAGAAGAAAGTTTGATAAAAATACAATCCTACTATTTAATGAAATTTCAAGAAAATCATGCCCAAAATAGATCTAATAATAGTGACAACAAGATGAGCATTATTGAATCAAAGAATAACTATTTAGATGATCTCAAAAAGAAAGTTATAGATAAATATTGTAAATTTTTAATACCAAAATACATTTTTAATCAACATGCACTAAATTGTTTTGTGCAATATATTTATAATGAACAGGCAGATACCATTGAACAGTGTATAGATATTTTTGAGCATAGGGAAATTGAACGAACAATTGATTTAACGCATGTTATTGATGATTTAAAAGATTCAGTAATTTACGAGTTGTCAAAAATAGATACTAAATTAGATATGCTGATAAAAGAATAAGATATTTTTACATGTAAAAAAGCAAAATTACTCCATATTAAAAAATATAGATTAATTTTGCTTTTTTATATTTCAATAATTGTTTAAGAGGCTTCTCCTTTTTAAAATTAGTTTCAAACTTTTGTAATCTAATAAGTTTGTATTTACAACCATAAATAACTAGTTTATAATAAAACTGTACTGATAATAGTAGTACAGTTAATACGGAAGGAGGGCATAAATGTTTGAATTAGATTTAAGAAGTAGAGTGCCTATTTATGAACAATTAGTAGAAAAGTTTAAAAAACTTATTATTAGTGAAGTTTTAAAAAAGGATGAGAAGCTTCCTTCAGTGAGATCACTTGCAAGTGAAATTACTATAAATCCTAATACTATTCAAAAAGCATATAGGGAGCTTGAAAGGCAAGGATATATCTATTCCATACCTGGAAAGGGAAATTTTGTGGCTTCTATAGAAAACAATGAAAACAGTGAAAAAATAAGCATATTAAAAGAGGAATTGATTAAAATTTTATCTGAGGCTATGTATTTAGGTATGAAAAAAGATGATATTTATAAGATAATTTCAGAAATAGATGAAAATATTAAGGGAGGAGATAATAAATGATTCAAGGAAAAGGTGTAAGTAAATCGTTTGAAGCCTTGGAAGCATTGAAAAATGTAAATATAAATGTGAATAAGGGATCTATTTATGGGTTAGTAGGTTCTAATGGAGCGGGTAAAACTACTCTTTTAAAAACTTTAGTTGGAATCTATAAGCAGGATAGTGGAGAAGTACTTATAGATGGAGAAAGTGTATTTGAAAATGTAGATATAAAGTCTAGAGTTATATTTATTCCTGATATGTTGTATTTTTTTTCGCAGTACAGTGTAAAAGATATGGCTAAATTTTATAAAAGGATATATGAAACTTGGGATGAAGAAAGGTATTTAAAGTTGAAAGACGCTTTTAACATAGATGAAAACAAAAAGGTAAATAATCTTTCAAAAGGAATGCAAAGACAAGTGGCATTTTGGCTTGCTTTGTCTGTAAAACCTGACATGCTAATATTGGATGAACCTTTAGATGGATTAGACCCAGTTATGAGACAAAAAGTAAAAAATTTAATTGTTCAAGATGTGGCAGAAAAACAGATGACAGTTTTAATTTCTTCTCACAATTTAAGAGAACTTGAAGATTTATGTGATTATATAGGCATAATGCATAAAGGTTCTTTGATTTTACAAAAGGATTTAGATGATTTAAAATTAGATATTCACAAAATTCAGGTGGCATTTAAGGAAAGTGTACAGGAAGAAATTTTAAAAGATGTTAATATCCTATATGAAGAAGAAAGAGGTAGCGTAAAACTGTTTATTGTTAGAGGAAAAAAAGAAGAAATTGTAGATCAGATAAATAAATATGATCCTGTAATTTTAGACATTTTGCCTTTGACTTTAGAGGAAATTTTTATTTATGAAATGGGGGATATAGGATATGAAATCAAAAACATCATTTTTTAATAGAGGAATAATTTTAGATGATTTGAAAAGATTTGGATGGATAAGTGTTGCATATACATTGTTCTTATTTCTAATAGTGCCATTAAAAGTAATAATGATAAACAGCAGTAAAAAGTACGCTTATGATTATAACATAATTAAAAGAATGTTCTATTTTACCGAGGGTTCTTTGCAAATCCTTTTTATTCTCATAGCACCTGTTTTTGCTGCTATATTACTTTTTAGGTATATTCAAGTTAAAAATTCATCAGATATGATTCACAGCTTTCCTATTAAAAGAAGTGTACTGTATAGAAGTCATGCAGTTGTAGGGGCTTTGTTATTAGTTTTTCCGGTAATTATAAATGGCTTTATATGTGTATTTCTAGATATAGTTATGCATTTGGGCAAATATTATAGTCCTTACGATGTATTTCAGTGGATTGGAACTACTATTGTAGTATGTCTTTTGTTTTTCTTTATGTGTATATCAGTTGGAATGGTAGTGGGAAGCTCAATTATGCAGGGAATGTTAACTTATATTTTGTTAGTTTTTCCAGTGGCAATAGCAATTTTATTATCAGAAAATTTTGATGGATTTGTATATGGCTTTGTATGTAATGATAATAATATAGAAAAATTCTCACCTGTAACAAGGATTTGGAAAATGAGTGTTAGGTATAATACTGATTTTATTAATAAAATCAGTATGAATGAAATAATAGTATATGTTGTTATATGTATTGTTTTATATTTATTTGGAATGTTTATATATAATAAAAGAAAATTAGAATCAGCATCTAAAAGTATTGTTTTTAGAGGACTAGAATATGTGTTTAAGTATGGTGTGACATTTTGTGCTATGTTGGTAGGAGGAATATATTTTAGGGTGACACAAAAAAGTGTACACTGGCTTTTAATTGGCTTTTTAATTACTTCTCTTATAGGATATTTTGCTGCAGAGATGATTATAAAAAAATCTATAAAGGTATTTAAAAATGTAAAAGGTTATTTAATTTATGCTGTTATAATTATTTTAGTGATAATGGGAGTAAATTTTGATATATTAGGGTATGAAAAGAAGATGCCATCATTAAATAGTGTCGATAGTGTATATTTTAGTGAAAGCTTTGATCATTTGAATTTTTATAAAAATAATAGAGATGTTTATTTTTATAAAAAAGATATTGAAAATATTTATAACTTTCATAAACAACTTATAGAAGAAAAATCAAAAAATAATGATAAGAACAATGGTGGACAAAGTAGAAGAATCATTTTCATATATAATTTAAAGAATGGAAGTAAAATTCAAAGGGGATATGATGTTTCACTTGAAAATTATACTAAGTATTTAAAACCTATCTATGAAGCTAAAGAATACAAAAAAATGAATTATGACATTTTACAAGTAAATAGTTCAGAAATAGAAAAAATTATAATTCATCCTTTTGCAAACATTAAAGGACAAACAGTAATAATTAATCCAAATGATATTAAAGAAGCCATAGATGTTTTAAAAAAGGATATTGATAATGAAACATATGAATCCAATAGTGAACAAATAAGACCATGGGCAAACATAGAGTTTATGATGGATGATAACAATTTTAAAAAGTATCCCCAGTTAATTGATGAAAGAAATAATAAAGAAAGTAATCTACATCTTCCATGGAAAAAGTCTTATATATTATTTGATCAGTGGTTAAAACAAAAAGGGTATTTAGAAGGGTCAAGGATTACGTCTAAGGATATATCTTATGCTTTAGTAGAAAAAGTTGATAATATGGAGGATTGGTTACAAAAATCAAAGAATGGTAAAGTTAAAATTGATGAGAATAGTACAAAGAATCTAAAAATAACTGATAAGAATCAAATAGAAACTTGTATTAGAATTTATAAAGATGAGTGGCGAAATAAATCAACAAAATATATTATAGGATTCTATAGTCAAGATGGACAAAATATTCAATATGGAAGTTTTTCTGAAAAAGATTTACCAGATTTTATTGCTAAACATTTTTAGCACATTGCGACACAACTTTTTAGGTGGAGTCCGCATTGAATATATGGTGTATAAAAGCCAACCGTTTATTAAGGAGCTCTAATGTCTAAAATTTTAAAAATCTCTACCCGCTCAAATGTCCCGTCCTGGGACTTTCGCGGCTTGAATCGTCCTGATTCAAATTACGAGATTTTTTAAATTTTAGATATAAGACCTCCTAAATTCTCTCAAAAGCTTTTATACACCATATATTCAAAGCTCCCTCCA
>NZ_JIBU02000098.1 GCF_000633595.2 Clostridium drakei
ATCAATGTTAAAAAGTTTCTGTTTCTTAAATTAAATGCCATTTCTTCATTTCTCCCTTACGCTATACTTTTATTAACCACCTAGGTGGTTCATACTATATTTTGATTATATCTAGGTAGCTCAACTTTGTCAATTATTTATTTTTTAATATATTTATATAAATAGAATAAATATTCACTTTATTGATACATTATAACTTTCAATAAGTATTATTATTACCAAAATTAATATATCAATAGTCTTATTACTAAAAGTATTTTTCTATAAATATACAAAATTTTTTTATATAATATAAATTATATAGTTTGATATGGTTAATGATTTGACAAAAAACATCTATCTCTATATAATTATTTAAGAACCACCTTGGTGGTTATTAAAAGGTGATTTTAAAATATTTATTACTTTTTTAGGTGGAGGTAACACAACTATGATTAAAATAACATTTGCATTTATCTTGATATTAGTAATAAGCAATTTAATATTTGCATGCAAAATTTATGAATTTTCTAAAAAAAACAAATCTGAAAATTTAAATTTCGAAGAAAAAAGTTTAAACACTAAAAAAATCGATGATTGTATTATATTATTTCTTAAATTTATAAATGATATAATACAGTATAGTGAATACCTGTTATTAAGTATGAAAGATATAAGCAAACAAAGTACTTCATTAACAGATAACTCTGAGTTGCACATTACTAATTTAGAAAAAACTAAAACTCAACTTGAGGACATGCATGATAAATTAAGTAATAATTTAAAAATATCTGAAGAAATTAAAGGTACATTTGGAATAGTAAATGATAGTGTCAGAGAAAAACAACAACAGATTATACATAGTATAGATGAATATAAAGTTGTTAAAGAAAATATGAAATTATCTAAAAAATCAATAGATGATTTAGTCAACTATACTATAGAAGTTCAAGGTACTATAAATAATATAAATATAATTTCTAAACAAATAAATATGTTAGCACTTAATGCATCTATCGAAGCCTCCAGAGCAGGAGAATATGGAAAAGGTTTTTCAGTTGTAGCTGATGAAATAAAAAAACTTTCTAATGAAACTAATGAAGCTACTAATGATATATTTAGAGTCTTAAATAATATTAACAAAAGTGCTATAACAACTCAAACCGATGTTACAAAGACAATAAGTATATTAGACTCTCAATCTTCAATGCTACAGCAAACAGTAAATTCAATAGATCAAATAGTTCAAATGGTTACAAATACATTATCTAATGTTGAAACATTAACAAATAAAAATGTTCAGTCAAATAATACATGTTCAAACGTAAATTCTACAGCATCTCTAGTTTTAAAATCCATTGGAAACGATATGAGTACAATTAAACAAATAGATGATTCTCTAAGAAATGAAAATAAATGTGTTGAGAAATTAGTTAGTAGTACTAGTGAGTTTAAATATTTAAGTAAAAATTTGTTTAATCTTTTAGAAGAAGATGAGAATACAATAATAGCAGTAACTGAAGAGTATCCTCCATTTGTTATTGAGAATAAAGATATTGATAATCAAGGTATAGATATTGATATAATAAGAGAAATTTGTACTAGAAATGCTATCAATTTTAAACTATTTTTTGCACCATTTGACTTATCTCTTGAACTAGTAAAGGATGGCTCAGCTCATATAATTTCAACTTTGTCTTATACTGAGGAACGAAGTAAATTCATAAACTTTACAAATCCATATAGGGATGAAAATAGATTTATATTTATTACAAATAATGATAATCCAAAAACATTTAATTGTTATGATGATATAAAGAAATGTACAGTAGGTATTATTAGTATGTATACTTATCCATGTAATTTCTTAAATGATAAAGATATTATTAAGGATAAGAACTATAAACTTGATACTTTATTTTATAAACTTTCAAAAAATCAAATTGATGTTATATTATTAAACGAGTACATAGGAAAGTATTATATAAACTTAAATAAAATCCAAGATGAAGTTAATATTTCTAAATATATTTTGGAAGCTCATGAAAACTTTGATGCAAGACTAGGATTCTCAAAAAAGAAAAATACCGAAAATTTAACACAAATATTTAATGAAGGATTAAAAGATCTATCTAAAGAAGGTATTTTGAAAAAAATTGAAAGTAAATATATAAACTTTATTTAATAATATAATAGTCTGTGTATCTCCTTTTTTATATTCACACTGGATTTTACACAGACTATTTTATAACCTTATCTAAATTAATTTATTTCAAATCAACTCTATCCTATAGGCAATTTTTTCCTGATTTTTTCTAAGTTAAATCCAAATTCCTCATCTAATGAATCCTTATACTTCAAATATATCTCTGATATAAATATATCGTGAGTTATAAAACACTCAGTAGAAAGCATAAATGATTTATTTTGTGTCCATACAGCACTACTCTCTTCATCTTTAAATATTGAAAATAAGCTTTCAGAATCATCTGTTACTAAACATAACCATCTTCCATTAGCATCAGCATCTTCTTCCATACCATACATTTCATGATAGTATACTTTTCCTATTTCTTTTTCTATAGTTCCGTATACGACACAAACTATCTTTACTCCCCTATCATTGGCTTTTACCAAATCATCATACAATAGTTTATAATTATTTGCCCAAATATCTAAGTAAATGCTTTTTTTAGCGTTTCCAATCATATATCTTATCTTATCATTACATTGATTTTCTCCTTGAAGATGCCACATATAATCAAGATATTTATTATTATTTATATTACTCATGTTTTCTTTTAAATACTTAATAGAGTGTTCAGTTTCCTTTTTATATCTATTTAGAAATTCTTCCAATGGAATAGGAACATATTTTACTGGATCAGACCCGCTTAATATCAACATACATTTACTAGCTAGTTTATTAACTGTATCATATATTTTAGATTGTGGAACTCCTGATCTTTTTCCTATTTCATAAGCAGTAATTTCAGGAGTTTCTAGCAATGTTACATAAACTTTAGCTTCATATTTATTCAATCCTAATTTAGTAAGTTCATTAATTACATTAGACTCTCTATCTTTCATTAATCCTTGTCCTCCAACTTTATAAGTATAAATATTTTGTAAAATAGTTTAATTAAAATAGCAATATATATACATTATTATGAATATATATATGTATGTTCATATTATCATAAAACCAAAAACTGTGCAAAGTTTAATCATGGATTATTAACCCATATATTAAACTTTGCACAGTCCATTTTTAAAAATTAAATTACTTACTATTTAGCCTAATTTTCCTGTTATCACCATGTACAAAGCAATAATACCTGCAACAAAAATTACTGCTGCTAATATTTTTTCATATGATAAGAATGGATCTTTTCCTTCTTCCTTCTTAGCCTTAATAAAGAATGGTATTCCTACTGCATATACTATTATAATCATTATACTTTGCTTTCCCGCAGCATATACAAGCCAAGTAGCATAAATACTTGATATTACAGCTATTATAATATCTCTAGTTCTTCCATTTGAATTTTCATTATAAGTTTCACCTGAAGCTGATAATTTCCATCCATACAATCCACTAAACAAATATGGAATTAATATAGCTGCACTTGCAATAGAATATAACATTTGATATGTACCATTAGAGAATAAAGTAAGTATCAATGCAACTTGAACTACTATATTAGTAAGAGTTAAAGAATTCATTGGTGCAGCATTTTTATTTTGTTTAGAAAATATCTTTGGAAAAACACCATCTTTAGCAGCTACAAATGGAATTTCTGCTGCTAGAAGAGACCATCCTAATATAGCTCCAAGTAATGATATTACTAATCCTAGATTTATTATGGCTGCTCCCCATTTCCCAACAATAGCTTCAAGTACATATGCCATTGATGGAGTGTCCAACTTAGATAGTGATGCTTGATTCATTACACCTAATGATAATACTGAAATCAAAACATATATCACAAGAGTTCCAACCAATCCCATTACTGTAGCTTTTCCTACATCACTTCTATTTTTAGCTCTTCCTGAAAGAACAACAGCTCCTTCTATACCAATAAATACCCATGTAGTTACAAGCATTGTACTTTTTACTTGCTGCATAACACTACCTAAACTTGGATTTGCCTTTCCCCAAAAATCTAGAGTAAATATATTAACTTTAAAAGATATAATAATTACAATTAAGAATAAGAATATAGGCACTAATTTACCTATAGTAGTTACTATGTTTATAAGTGCTGCTCCCTGTATACCCTTTGATATTAATCCTTGAACAGACCATACAAGAATTGATGCACAAACTACAGAAAGTATATTATTTCCTTTTCCAAAAGCAGGTATAAAATATCCTATGGCTCCAAATAACATTACTAAATAAGATACATTTCCAATCAAAGCACTTAGCCAATAGCCCCATGCAGAGTTAAATCCCATGTATTCTCCAAATCCAGCTTTAGCATAACTATAAACTCCGCCATTTAAATCAGGTTTTCTATTAGCAAGGTTTTGGTATACAAGTGCAAGTGCTATCATTCCAACTCCAGTAATAATCCAACCTATAATAATAGCTCCAGCACTAGCTCCTTTTGACATATCAGCTGGTAAACTAAAAGCTCCTCCACCGATCATTGAACCAATTACTAAAGCAATAAGTGAAAATAATCCTAGTTTGTTTTCCTTTTCCAAATTTAAACTCCCCTTTTTTATTATTAAACTATGTTACCAGCTTTAACTGATAACATAGTTTAAAATTTATATTATTTTCCTAGTGTTGCAACCATAACAGCTTTTATAGTGTGCATTCTATTTTCAGCTTCATCGAATACTACTGAATGTTTGCCTTCAAATACTTCATCTGAAACTTCTAATTCTTTTAATCCGAATTTTTCATAAACTTCT
>NZ_JIBU02000099.1 GCF_000633595.2 Clostridium drakei
TGAGGGAACCGAGTTTGACAAAGTTCTTAGGTTTTCCAAATCTTCAAGCTTTAGAATAATTAAAACATTTAGCAGTGATGAACCACTTACCATATATCACGGAATAAAAGTTAAAATTCAAACTTCCACTGCACTTTTACGTCGCAATGTGCTTTTATTATAAACTTACATTTATTGATTTACTACTTTTAGTATTCCTGTTGCTACAGCTTGTGCTGCTTTATTTTGAAAACTGTCATCATTTAAGAGCTTTTCTTCAGTAGGATTGCTTATAAATGCAATTTCTGTTAATACTGCTGGAGCATTAGTATTTTTCAAAACATAATAACCTGCTGTTTTTATTCCTCTATCTTGTAAACCTATAGCATTAGATAATTCTTGTTGTATTGATTGTGCTAATTTTTGACCTTCAGGACTACCTGATAGATAATATGTTTCTGTTCCATTGGCACTTGAAGCATCAGCACTATTAGAATGGATACATACAAAATATTGGACATTAGAATTATTTGCTATATCACATCGTGCTTGGAGATCTTGTCCTACATCTGAAGGCCAGGATACGTTATCACTGGTTCTAGTGTATATAACATCTATACCATTGTCTTGAAGAATTTTTCCGATTTTTAGTGTTATAGCTAAGTTAACATTTTTTTCAAGCACTCCTGTAGGACCAACTGCACCAGAATCATAGCCTCCATGGCCTGGATCTAAAGCTATTTTTATTGATCCACTTCCAGTTATTATTCTATTTACTAATGAATCTGAAATTACACCAGTACCACCTAATATATTTATAGTGGATATACTACTTAATTTAGTTTTTATTATAGAATTTTTAGTGTTATATGAATTGTTTACTAAAACAACTGGTGACGATTTTTTTGCAGCGGCAGCAGAACCTGATAGTGCATCTGCAAAATTTTCTCCATTAGCTATGTATACATTATCAAAAGCTATGGTATCTGAAAATTCATTAATAACTGCTAAGTTAGTAGCGTATCGGTCAATTCCGCTTAATCTTTTACTATTCTTAAAATTAATACTAGTACTATTAACAGCTCCCTCACCGCCAATAATATAAGACATATTTATGTTGCTTTTTTCAATAAAGTTTTTAACGCTATCAGGCAATATATCCTTAGTGGTAAGAAGTATAGGCATTTGTTTTGCAGCTGCAATAGGAGCTGCTGATATTCCATCAGGAAAATTTTCACCAGAAGCAATAAAAATACCATTATTTATTCCTATAAGTTCTGCTATTTTTACACTAGTTTCATATCTATCTTGACCGTATAATCTAGTAGAACTTATATTGAGATTGTCTAATTGTTTATTAATATTTTCAGATATTACTCCAGTTCCCCCTATTATAAATGCATTTTTTGCATTTAGTCTTTTTATTTCCTGTAATACATTATTACTTATACTATTTTTTTCTGTCAATAAAATAGGTGCATTGTATTTTTTTGATAGTGGTGCTGCACTTAAAGCATCTGGAAAGTCTTCACCTGAAGTTAGTACAATATAATCTGATTTGTCCCAATTATTTTGAGAAACCTTTACTGATGTTTCATACCTGTCTGCACCACCAAGTCTTTGAGTTGAAGCATTAGCTGATACTTTCATAGAAATACCAAAAAATGCAAATAAAAAACATGCTAAAACTACTAAAAGTTTTTTTCTAAAAAACATTTACCCTCACCCCTCATACTGTTCTAAGTTTTATTTTAACATAGATTTTTATATTATTGTTATGGCATTTAATGGACATAATGTTTATAATTATAAATGAATACTATCAGTAGACCTTTACAAAAAAATTTTATTATAATATATTAAAATAAACATTAAATTGAACATTAGATGATTGCAGAATTGAAAGTTGAAAAATGTGGATAACTTTTGGAGCTTTGCTCAA
>NZ_JIBU02000100.1 GCF_000633595.2 Clostridium drakei
TACCGGCATTCAAGGCGTTACTGGTCCTACTGGCGCTACCGGCATTCAAGGCGTTACTGGCCCTACTGGAGCTACCGGTATTCAAGGTGTTACTGGTTCTACTGGCGCCACCGGCATTCAAGGTGTTACTGGTCCTACTGGCGCTACCGGCATTCAAGGCGTTACTGGTCCTACTGGTGCTGGACTATCTGCATATGGCTATGTGTATGAACTTGCGACACTTGCTGATGCTACAGTTGTAGGAGGAGCAGATGTTCCATTCTCCAATAACGGATATTTAACTAATGTATCTCATACTCCTGGAACTACGACTATCACTGTAACCAATGCAGGCATATATCAAATAAACTATAACATTAGTATAACAGATGGTGTAGGATCATCATTAGCAATTGCTGTAAATGGCACTGTAGATGCCTCCACTCCTATTATTGCTCTTGTTGCTACTGGGGAAATATCAGGTAGTGCGATTCTCACCCTTGCTGCTGGTGATGCAATTACTTTAAGGAATAATTCGGCAACACCTCTCACTATGAAATTAGCTCCTGGAGTTGGTTCACAGTTAACCATTATGAAATTAAATTAATTTATATTAACTGTTATGACGCATTAACATATTTTTTATGTTAATGCGTCAGCATTTTAACTTTAGTTCAATATTTAAAAATAATACGACTGATGCTAATTTAAATAATTTTATTAATGATCAATATAGTAGTTGATTAGTTCTATAATACAATACAAACAATAATATTCCTTTAGTTATAATGGAAAATATAATTGACAATAACATAAACTATCGATCCAATGGCTGGACAACTGCATAACTAAAAGAATTCTTAAATATTCAATATAAAAATCTCAGTAATAATTAAAATTTAACAATTCATGTGTATACAGTCATTAGCTAATTTATTCTTAGCTTACACGATTCATTTATATTGATCATATATTATTAATGTAGAATACAAAAAATGTTATAAAATGGAAAACCATGTTACCTTTTATGTGGCTTAGCTAAATGTTATAGTAAATAATTTAATTTTTTAGACTAAAAGGGGGGGTATTCATTTGAGTAATATAGGAATTCAAGTACAAAAAACAACAAATGGTAGTTTATCACCTAATAGCCCAGTTATATTTGATAATATTTTAATTAATCTTAGCAGTAATATAACTTATAATACGTCCACAGGTGAATTTACAATATTGCAGCCTGGTAAATATTATTTTACTTGGTGGGTTGCCACTCAAAGTGTAGTAGGAGCAAATCAGGCTAATTTCGTCATCAAGCCTTCAAACGGAGCTGCCATAATTGGTAATTCTCCTTTGAAGACAGGAGAAATATATGGAGATGCACTGATAGAAGTAGTAACTGCTCCTGTAATAGTGACATTAAATAATTCTAATTTAGGAGTAGTATCTTATGCTTCCGCTGTATCTATAAAAGCAAATTTAACTGTTCTAGATGTAAGCGGGATTCCTGGTCCCACAGGTCCTACAGGTCCAGCAGCAGGTCCAACTGGACCAACTGGATCAACAGGACCAGCGGGAGGTCCGGCAGGTCCTACAGGTCCCATAGGTCTTACAGGTCCTACAGGCGCTATAGGTCCTACAGGTCCTACAGGTGCTAAAGGTTCTCAGGGAGCCCAAGGATTGCAAGGTATTCAAGGGACAACAGGTCCAACAGGACCTCAAGGGTCTCAAGGCATAGCTGGAAGTCAAGGTATACAAGGGCCTCAAGGTACTCAAGGTGTTACTGGTCCTCAAGGTATTCAAGGAGCTACTGGTCCAGCAGGAGGTCCTCCCGGAGCTACTGGCGTTACTGGCCCTACTGGGGCTACTGGTATTCGAGGTGTAACAGGTAGTACTGGCGCTACGGGTATTCAAGGCGTTACTGGTCCTACTGGCATTCAAGGCGTTACTGGCTCTACTGGAGCTACCGGTATTCAAGGTGTTACTGGTTCTACTGGCGCCACCGGCATTCAAGGTGTTACTGGTCCTACTGGCGCTACTGGTATTCAAGGCGTCACTGGTTCTACTGGCGCCACCGGCATTCAAGGTGTCACTGGTCCTACTGGCGCTACTGGTATCCAAGGTGTCACTGGTCCTACTGGCGCTACCGGCATTCAAGGTATCACTGGTCCTACTGGTGCTACCGGCATTCAAGGTGTCACTGGTGCTACTGGCATTCAGGGCGTTACTGGTTCTACTGGCGCTACTGGTATTCAAGGCGTCACTGGCTCTACTGGCGCCACCGGTATTCAAGGCATTACTGGGGCTACCGGACTTCAAGGTATTACCGGTCCTACTGGAGCTACTGGACTTCAAGGCATTACTGGGGCTAC
>NZ_JIBU02000101.1 GCF_000633595.2 Clostridium drakei
CCTTCAAATACTTCATCTGAAACTTCTAATTCTTTTAATCCGAATTTTTCATAAACTTCTCTTCCAACTTTAGTATTTAAATCATGGAATGCTGGAAGACAATGTTCAAATATTACTTTATCATTTCCTGTTAATTTAACCATTTCCATATTTACTTGATATGGTTTTAATACATTTATTCTCTTTTCCCATACTTCTGCTGCTTCTCCCATTGATACCCAAACATCAGTATAAAGAACATCTGCATTCTTAACTCCTTCTGCTACGTTATCTGTAAGAGTTATTTTTGCTCCAGTTTCTTTTGCAACTTCTCTGCATTTCTTAACTAGGTCTTCTTCTGGAAATAAATCTTTTGGTGCTACTATTCTGAAATCCATTCCCATTTTTGCTGCGCCTATCATTAATGCATTTGCCATGTTATTTCTTCCGTCTCCTGCATATGCAAATACTATTTTATTTAATGGCTTGTCTATATGTTCTTCTATTGTTAAGAAGTCTGCTAATATTTGTGTTGGATGGTCTTGTGTTGTTAAACCATTCCATACTGGTACTCCAGCATATTTTGCTAATGTATCTACTACTGATTGATCAAATCCTCTATATTCAATACCATCATACATTCTTCCAAGTACTCTTGCTGTATCTGCTATAGATTCTTTTTTACCCATTTGACTTCCTGTTGGTCCTAAATATGTAACATGAGCTCCTTGATCTAATGCTCCTACTTCAAATGAACATCTTGTTCTAGTAGAATCTTTTTCAAATAGTAAAACTATATTTTTTCCTTTTAATGTTTGCTCTTCTGTTCCTGTGTACTTAGCTCTTTTTAAATCTTTTGCTAAATCGATCATATATTGAATTTCTTTTGGTGTGAAATCCATCAATGTTAAAAAGTTTCTGTTTCTTAAATTAAATGCCATTTCTTCATTTCTCCCTTAC
>NZ_JIBU02000102.1 GCF_000633595.2 Clostridium drakei
AACAAGTTAGTCATTCTTCCTAAGAACAAGCTTCCTTTTCCTATTAACATAAAGTTATTTAATTTTCCTGCCATTATATGCTCAATGCCATGACCAATTATAGGCACTCCTGATGGTATATGGCCTTGTGTTGGTGCATATCCAGGGTATCCATGCTTTACAACAAAATTTGCTAACTCTTTTCTCTCTAATTGTCCGCTCTTTACAGCAAGCGCTCCTATCATCTTATAGTTTTGAGTTGGAACATCTCCTGCTCCTGCTGGTTCTGTTAAATCTGGAGTTTGCATTTCTGGAGCAAATTTATCTACATCGGTAATTTTTAGTCCATTCTTACTTAATGGATCTGAAACCAATGCTTCCAAAACTGCTTGTGGTGCAGCACCATGTCCAATGCTGTGTCTTCCTATTACATCTGTCCTTAATATTGGACTTACACCATCATTTTCAGATATTAGTATTGCAAATCCTCCTAAGCAATCTTCTAAAACAGGTAATCCCTTTTTAACATGATCTTTACCATTCATTCCAAGCTTAGCAGTAGCTCCACCAGCAAAAACTATTACATTTTTATAAATTCCAGCTTTAACCAATGCTGCTGCTGCAACTATTGAGTGTGAAGGGCCAGCACAAAAGCCTCTCATATCTGAGCCTGTAGCACCTTTAATTCCTGCAATTTCGCCACAAGCCTTAGCTATGTTTCCGCCGCCTCTCTGATTCATATCACCTATAGCTTCTTCTGAACATTCAATTAGATATTCTACCTCATTAACATCTACTCCTGAATTCTTTACTAGATGCATTAATGCAAGAACTCCTGAAGCCTTAACAGCTAAATTTTCAACAATTATATGTGAAGTTAAATTTTTATCAAATTCATGTGCTCTTTTTACACAACCAACAAGCTTGCCATTATCATATAACCCTTCAGCTATATGATTTTCTATTAGCTTCTCTATTTCAGGCAAGTCTATTCCTTC
>NZ_JIBU02000103.1 GCF_000633595.2 Clostridium drakei
TAACCCTTCAGCTATATGATTTTCTATTAGCTTCTCTATTTCAGGCAAGTCTATTCCTTCCTTTAACTCGTCAGCTTTAATCTTTAAAACAGCATGAGACTTAAACTTTTCTCTAACAGACTCTGTGAAATTCTTCTCTAACAAAACGAGATCAAATACGTCACTTATCTTCATCAAACCATAGAACTCATCTTGAGGCATGATTTCACCAAACTTACCAAATCTGGACAAACCTTCAACCTTTTCATCATACCATGGTCTTTTTCTTTCACTTAATTCTTCCGGAGTCATGTTTCCAATATAAGTTTGATTTGGTGCATAACTAACAACATCTTCAAAAGATCTTAAGTGATTTGGTATCTCCTTTAAATATTCCGATTCTGGATTTGTTTCTCTTTCTAGGGTTTGAGTAGTACCATTGTGAAATATCATATCTGGTGTATTTACTAATACATAAGCCGCTTTTTTTATTACTGGAAAACTCATTTTTAAAACCTCCATCCATTATGTTTAGTTACTATATATTCAAAAACAGCATGCATTTCTGCATGCCATTTTTAGACCGTTAAAGTTGCCTATAACTATTTATTGTACTTTGAATATTCATCTCTAATTGGTTTTACTTCACTAATAATTTCATCAACATCAAGAACCATTTCCATCATTCCACACTGCTCATCATAAATAGCTGCATCAAATTCATCTTTAACTTCTGGTTCTACTACATGATACACTCCAAGACCTAATGCAATTCCTGCAAGTGGTCCTGCGAAAGTTGGATCTCCTGCAGCTACAGTCTCTGCTGACAGACCTGAAGCCTCTGCTTCAGCTCCTCCTATTAACACAATCACATTTTCAGCACCATATTTTGAAGTTAAATCAATTACTCTTTGTTGGATCTCCAGATCCATAGCACCTGCGGCTGTTCAAACAAAGCATTCTGTAGAAGCAAATACTACTTCTGCTTTCGCACTTTTAGCACATTCTTCTATAGCTGGACCTGGAATTCCATCCCTGTCACCTATTGCAATTATTTTTTTTCCTTCTAATAAACTCATTATTCTTCCTCCTTGTATAATATACTTAATTAAGCGCCAATATGTTTAACTATCATTGCTTCAATATTTTCTTTTGTAGCATCATCCTTTATAACTTCTTCAATTTTTTCTCCATCCTTATAAAGTATAATTGTAGGAAGTCCAAGTACTCTTTGTGAAATAGCTAATCTTCTAGCCTTTGTAGTATTCAACTTGCAGAATTTAACTTTTCCTTCAAATTTAACTGATAATTCTTCTATATCTGGCAACAAAGCCTGACAAGGTACGCAGCCATCTCCATAATAATCAACAAGTGTATAACCTGTAGATTCTAAAACTTCACCTTTAAATGTCTCTTTATCTAAAATTATCATATTAACTTCCTCCTCTATTCTTCAAAATTTTTTTCTATATACTTCTCTGCTTGAACAGCAGCTATAGCACCATCAGCAGCAGCTGTAACTACCTGTCTTAATGGCTTTTCTCTAATATCTCCTGCTGCAAATACACCTTCAATATTAGTTTCCATCTTATCATTAGTTACAATATATCCTGCTTCACTAGTATCAACT
>NZ_JIBU02000104.1 GCF_000633595.2 Clostridium drakei
TGGTGTTGGTGCTACTACTGCAAATTTTGCATTCGTATTTGCTGTTACTGTTAAATCTGCATTACTTGTTAAACTTGCTGCTGGTATTGTTATTAGCATTGCTGCACTTGATATTGCTGTCGGTGTTCCTGCTATTGTTAGTGTTACTGCTGTTGCTCCTGATGCTGCATTTGATTTTGCTGTTGCTGTTAATCCTGATGGTAAGTTTATTATCCAACTTGCCAAATTATCACCTGCAGTTATATTGCTTGCAAGGGTGTCGTTTGTCAATGTTATTAATACATCTCTTGATGTAATTGCACTGTTTTGTGTACCATCTACTGTTATATTTCCTACTGTTGCTGATGGTACTGGTGTTGGTGCTACTACTGCAAATTTTGCATTCGTATTTGCTGTTACTGTTAAATTTGCATTACTTGTTAAACTTGCTGCTGGTATTGTTATTAGCATTGCTGCACTTGATATTGC
>NZ_JIBU02000105.1 GCF_000633595.2 Clostridium drakei
TTAATTCAAGATGCTTTTGATACAGCAGATATGTACAGAACACCTTGTATGGTAATGGGAGATGGAATGCTTGGACAAATGATGGAACCAGTAGAATTCAAGGAAAGACCGGCAAAGAAGCTTCCAGAAAAGGCCTGGGCAGCAAATGGACTTAATGGAAGAAAAGAGCATAATATAATAAATTCATTATTTTTAGAGCCTGAAACATTGGAAAAACACAATGAAAAGCTTCAAGCTAAATATAAAACAATAGAAGAAAATGAAGTTAGATATGAAATGTTTAATTGTGAAGGAGAAACTGATTTAATAATAGTTGCATATGGAACAACCTCAAGAATATGCAAAAATGTTATAAAGATGGCTGCAAAGGAAGGAATAAAGGTAGGCTTAATAAGACCAATAACTTTATGGCCTTTCCCATTTGAAGCATTTGAAAAGACAGTAGATAATACTAAATGCGGCTATTTATCAGTAGAAATGAGCTGCGGACAGATGGTTGAAGATGTAAGACTAGCATCTAATGGAAGAAAACCTGTAGATTT
>NZ_JIBU02000106.1 GCF_000633595.2 Clostridium drakei
ATTTGTTCTCTTTATTCCTGTTGCACAGGCTGGTGCTCTTCCATGTGCTGCTTCAAACATGTCACATGCAAAATAGTTATACGCTAAAACTGAACATCCTACTGGAGCTACCCCTATTGTTTTATCTAATATGCCAAGTTCATCTATTACTTCTGCAACTAATTTGTGTATTATACCATGTGTACATCCTGGACAATAATGAGTAGGCACATCCAACAATGCCTTTGGATTTTCATATACTACTTCCATTATTTTGCACCCCCTACTATAGATTTTACTTTTTCAAGAATATCTGTAGGATCTGGAACCATCCCTCCTGATCTTCCATAAAAATCTACAGGTTTTCTTCCATTAGATGCTAGTCTTACATCTTCAACCATCTGTCCGCAG
>NZ_JIBU02000107.1 GCF_000633595.2 Clostridium drakei
AAAATCAAAAATTACTCAACAATTTTAGTAACAACACCTGAACCTACTGTTCTTCCGCCTTCTCTTATTGCAAATCTTAATCCTTCATCCATTGCTACTGGTGTTATTAATTCAACATTCATATCTATATGATCTCCTGGCATAACCATTTCTACTCCTTCTGGTAATGCGATTGATCCTGTAACGTCTGTTGTTCTGAAATAAAACTGTGGTCTATATCCATTGAAGAATGGTGTATGTCTTCCGCCTTCTTCTTTCTTTAATACATACACTTGACCTACAAATTTCTTGTGTGGGTGTACTGAACCTGGTTTTGCTAATACTTGACCTCTTTCGATGTCATCTCTTTGTATTCCTCTTAGTAATGCTCCTATGTTATCTCCTGCCATTGCTTGATCAAGAAGCTTTCTGAACATTTCTACTCCTGTTACTGTTGTCTTGCCTTTTTCTTCTTTTAATCCTACGATTTCTACTTCGTCTCCAACTTTTAGTATTCCACTTTCAACTCTTCCTGTTGCAACTGTTCCTCTTCCTGTGATTGTGAATACATCTTCTACTGGCATTAAGAATGCTTTATCTGTTGCTCTTTCTGGTGTTGGTATATAGCTATCTACTGCATCCATTAATTCATGTATGCATTTTGTTGCTTCTGCATCATCTGGATTTTCTATTACTTTTAATGCACTTCCTACTATTATTGGAATGTCATCTCCTGGGAAGTCATACTCACTTAATAATTCTCTTACTTCCATCTCTACTAATTCTAATAATTCTGGATCATCTACTTGATCTGCTTTATTTAAGAATACTACTATGTAACTTACTCCTACTCTTGATGCTAGTAGTATATGTTCTCTTGTTTGTGGCATTGGACCATCTGCTGCACTTACTACTAAGATTGCTCCATCCATTTGTGCTGCTCCTGTTATCATGTTCTTTACATAGTCAGCATGTCCTGGACAATCTACGTGCGCATAATGTCTGTTTTCTGTTTCATATTCTACATGTGCTGTGTTGATTGTGATTCCTCTTTCTTTTTCTTCTGGTGCTTTATCTATTTCGTCATACTTAAATGCTTCTGCTTTTCCTTCTTTTGCTAACACCATTGTTATTGCTGCTGTTAATGTTGTCTTACCGTGATCTACGTGTCCTATTGTTCCTATGTTTACATGTGGTTTGTTTCTTTCATATTTTGCTTTTGACATTTTTATTCCTCC
>NZ_JIBU02000108.1 GCF_000633595.2 Clostridium drakei
TTTATTTTTTAAAATACTGTATACATTTAAATTATTAAGTCCTGAAAATATACTCTCTTTCGCTACCCTAAGTATTCCTGTAAGAATTGCCTTTTCTAAATATATATTATCCTTCAAGCCTCCACTTAAAAAATTTCTCATAAAATTTATAATATCTTCGTAATAATTACCAGTATATCCACCTTGTATTGGTACATCATATTCATCTATAATTATTACGGTTTTTTCATTATAATGCTTAGATAAATACATGCTTAAACTTAGTAAGCTTTTATGATAATATATATCATCTGCTTTTAAATTCATAATATCCTTATATGTTTCTTTTTCTTCATCATCCATTATATTGCTTTTAAGAAGATATTTATGCCTTTTAAATTCATTTCCTATTACAAATTTCATCCCACTTTTACA
>NZ_JIBU02000109.1 GCF_000633595.2 Clostridium drakei
AGTTGATACTAGTGAAGCAGGATATATTGTAACTAATGATAAGATGGAAACTAATATTGATGGTGTATTTGCAGCAGGAGATATTAGGGAAAAACCATTGAGACAGGTAGTTACAGCTGCTGCTGATGGTGCTATAGCTGCTGTACAAGCAGAGAAATATATAGAAAATAATTTTGAAGAATAGTAGGAGGAGTTAATATGATAATTTTAGATAAAGAGACATTTAAAGGTGAGGTTTTAGAATCTGAAGGTTATACACTTGTTGATTATTATGGAGATGGTTGTGTACCTTGTCAGGCTTTGTTGCCAGATATAGAGGAATTATCAGTTAAATTTGAAGGAAAAGTTAAATTTTGTAAATTAAACACTACAAAGGCTAGAAGATTAGCTATTTCACAAAGAGTGCTAGGACTTCCTACAATTATACTTTATAAAGATGGAGAAAAAATTGAAGAAGTCATAAAGGATGATGCTACAAAAGCAAACATTGAAGCAATGATTATTAAAAATATTGGTGCTTAATTAAATTTAACAGGTAATTTATGAGCGGGAGCAAATGGGTAAAATTAATCAGTGTTTCCGACTAAAAGGAGGCTAATGCCCTAAATGGGCATTGGCGGGTAATTCATGAGCGGAAGCGAATAGGGTTAATTACCCAGTGTTTCCGACTAAAAGGAGGAAAAAATTATGAGTTTATTAGAAGGAAAAAAGATAATTGCAATAGGTGACAGGGATGGAATTCCAGGTCCAGCTATCGAAGAATGTGCTAAAAGTGCGAAAGCAGAAGTTGTATTTGCTTCCACAGAATGCTTTGTTTGAACAGCCGCAGGTGCTATGGATCTGGAGATCCAACAAAGAGTAAAAGATTTAACTGAAAAGTATGGTGCTGAAAACGTGATTGTAATAATAGGAGGAGCTGAAGCAGAGGCTTCAGGACTATCAGCAGAAACTGTAGCCGCTGGAGATCCAACTTTCGCAGGACCACTTGCTGGAATTGCATTAGGTCTTGGAGTATATCACGCAGTAGAACCAGAAGTTAAAGCTGAATTTGATGCAGCTATTTATGATGAGCAGTGTGGAATGATGGAAATGGTTCTTGATGTTGATGAAATTATCAGTGAAGTAAAACCAATTAGAGATGAATATTCAAAATATAATAAATAGTTATCAGTAGCTTTAGCAAGCTAAAAATAGCATGCAGAAATGCATGCTGTTTTTGAATATACAATAAGTGAACATAATGAATGGAGGTTTTAAAAATGAGTTTTCCAGTAATAAAAAAAGCAGCTTATGTGTTAGTAAACACACCAGACATGATATTGCACAATGGTACTACTCAAACCCTAGAAAGAGAAACAAATCCAGAATCAGAATATTTAAAAGAGATACAAAATCACTTAAGATCTTTTGAAGATGTTGTTAGTTATGCACCAAATCAAACTTATATAGGAAACATGACTCCAGAAGAATTAAGTGAAAGAAAAAGACCATGGTATGATGAAAAGGTTGAAGGTTTGTCCAGATTTGGTAAGTTTGGTGAAATCATGCCTCAAGATGAGTTCTATGGTTTGATGAAGATAAGTGATGTATTTGATCTTGTTTTGTTAGAGAAGAATTTCACAGAGTCTGTTAGAGAAAAGTTTAAGTCTCATGCTGTTTTAAAGATTAAAGCTGACGAGTTAAAAGAAGGAATAGACTTGCCTGAAATAGAGAAGCTAATAGAAAATCATATAGCTGAAGGGTTA
>NZ_JIBU02000110.1 GCF_000633595.2 Clostridium drakei
TTATAGTGCCGATGGTACTGCAGGGGAGGCTCTGTGGAAGAGTAGGTCGTTGCCAGGTTAAGGATCTTTAGCTCAGTTGGTTAGAGCAACCGGCTCATAACCGGTAGGTCCGGGGTTCGAGTCCCTGAAGGTCCACCATATGGGGGTATAGCTCAGTTGGGAGAGCATCTGCCTTGCACGCAGAGGGTCAAGAGTTCGAGTCTCTTTATCTCCACCATAAAAGAAGCAATAAATGTTGCTTCTTTTTTTATGTTTTTTGATATAAATATATAAGTATCAACTTTCATTGAACAAGGTGAAAATATAAGAAATATTCATTACAAGTAAACTCTAACTAAGTCTAGCAATCACTTAATTTGTAAATTACTCAACTTTTGTATATGTAAAAGTTTAAATTAATATAAAAATATTGTGAAGCTTTTGTTTTGTAATGTGCTTGTTATATTATATTAAAGTTTTGTATGTGCAATGGGTGAAAAAAGATAAAGGTAAAACTACAGTTCCAGGTGTGTCAACATAATTAAAATTGAGTAAAACTTAAAAAAACATATAAAATATAACGTAATTACAATTAACGAGTAATTTAGAGTATAATTAACAGTAAATTTGTGATACAATAATGCATGTCGCTTGAGATAATAGTAATACCTAAGAAAATTAAGTTTAGATGAATAGATTGAAGTTTAATTTTCTAAAAAATATTTTGTTTTTTTATGAAAAAGATATTTGAAAGGTATTGACAAAATCTTGGGTAACATGGTATTATGTTAAAGCTGTGTGATGCAGCAAGCTTAACAAAAAAGAATTTAAAAAAAGTTCTTGACAAGGTTAAGCAGACATGGTAAGATATAAAAGTCGCTGAGATGCG
>NZ_JIBU02000111.1 GCF_000633595.2 Clostridium drakei
CTAAGAAGTAAAAAACTCCATACATTTTCTGTACTCTTGTCTATTTCCTTCATTTCAATATTTTCATTTATTTCTTTTGTTATACTTTTATCTTGAATCAAGTCTTCTAATTCACTTTTTAACTGATGTCCACCTTTTGTTATAAGGCTTTTCACTAAATCATTACTGCTAGTGTTTATCCAATATGGCTGAAGCCCTTCTTCATAATTATTAACATAATTTAGTATACACCAAGGGTTATATATTACGTTTTCTCCAAATACATATCCATTATACCAACTTTTAACTTCATCTAATTTGAATTCAACTTCATAATATTTAAAAATTTCTTCTATTTCAACTTCTGAAAATCCAAAGTAACTGCTATATTTATTTTTTAAAATACTGTATACATTTAAATTATTAAGTCCTGAAAATATACTCTCTTT
>NZ_JIBU02000112.1 GCF_000633595.2 Clostridium drakei
TGTAAAAGTGGGATGAAATTTGTAATAGGAAATGAATTTAAAAGGCATAAATATCTTCTTGAAAGCAATATAATGGATTATGAAGAAAAAGAAACATATAAGGATATTATGAATTTAAAAGCAGATGATATATATTATCATAAAAGCTTATTAAGTTTAAGTATGTATTTATCTAAGTACTATAATAAAAAAGCTGTGATAATTATAGATGAATATGATGTACCAATACAAGGTGGATATACTGGTGATTACTATGAAGACATTATAAGTTTCATGAGAAATTTTTTAAGTGGAGGCTTAAAGGATAATATATATTTAGAAAAGGCAATTCTTACAGGAATACTTAGGGTAGCAAAAGAGAGTATATTTTCAGGACTTAATAATTTAAATGTATACAGTATTTTAAAAAATAAA
>NZ_JIBU02000113.1 GCF_000633595.2 Clostridium drakei
TTCGAACTCGCGACGTTCACCTTGGCAAGGTGACGCTCTACCACTGAGCCACTCCCGCATAACCTATTTAAATACTGGTGCAGGTGAAGGGAGTCGAACCCCCACGCCGTTGGCGCTAGATCCTAAGTCTAGTGCGTCTGCCAATTCCGCCACACCTGCATGTATTTTTAAATTATAACTTGTAAGTACAAAATATACTTACTGGTGGCTTACCGGGGAATCGAACCCCGGACAACATGATTAAAAGTCATGTGCTCTACCAACTGAGCTAGTAAACCATAATAATAAAATGGGGTGGACGAAGGGACTCGAACCCTCGACAACCAGAACCACAATCTGGCGCTCTACCAACTGAACTACGTCCACCATAAAAAAATGGTGCGCCATCAGGGACTCGAACCCTGGGCACCCTGATTAAGAGTCAGGTGCTCTACCAACTGAGCTAATGGCACAAATATGTGGTGCGTCTTAAGGGATTCGAACCCCTGGCACACGGCTTAGAAGGCCGTTGCTCTATCCAACTGAGCTAAAAACGCATATATATGGAGCGGGTGAAGGGAATCGAACCCTCGTAACTAGCTTGGAAGGCTAGCACTCTACCATTGAGTTACACCCGCACTATGTCTTTTTTTTAAATGGTCGGGGTGACAGGGATTGAACCTGCGACCTCATGGTCCCAAACCACGCGCGCTCCCATCTGCGCCACACCCCGATGTTTATGGTGCGCCATCAGGGATTCGAACCCTGGGCACCCTGATTAAGAGTCAGGTGCTCTACCAACTGAGCTAATGGCACAAATTATGGTGCGTCTTAAGGGATTCGAACCCCTGGCACACGGCTTAGAAGGCCGTTGCTCTATCC
>NZ_JIBU02000114.1 GCF_000633595.2 Clostridium drakei
ATGCCTAACGGCATGTTTTTTTGAGCAAAAAAGTTTTAAATTCCTACTAAATAAAAAAAGAGGCAATGCCTCTTTAACGTGAAATTTTACTGATTTCAACTCCAGTATAATAATGTTTTAATATTTCTTTATAGCTACTTCCAGACTTAGCCATAGCATTTGCTCCCCACTGGCTCATTCCAACACCATGACCATAACCATTACAATCTATCTCTATATTATTATCATTAAATTTAATAATAAAATTAGCAGAATTTAACCCCATAATGCTTCTAAATTCAGTACCAGATAAAGTAACTTGTCCTATTACTATCTCCTTTATTGAACCACCCTTAGTTTTGGATTTTATTTGAATTTGATTTTTTATATTGGACATCGACAAACCACAATTGGTATATTTAGAATTTATTTTATTAATGAATTCACTATATGATACTTTAACTGAACTTTCTCGTTTATATGCACTTTCTTCTCCAGAACTATTTACACTTTTTAGATAAGGAATATTATTTGAAAACACGTCTAAACAATCTTCAGTTTTACCACTACTTACAGAAAAATAATATGGTTCCATTACTAATTTATTATCATACGTCAAATATTCTCCCGAAGTTTCTTCAACTGCTTTAGTTATTTTGCTCCAATATTCCTCTCTTTTATTAACCTCCCAAGTTTTAAATCTATCTTCTTTATTCATAAAGACTTGACACTGCGTTGTGTCAGATACATCAGCTCCAGTATTACTTTTATACTTATGACCTCCAAAAGATTCCATATGGGCTAACGCAAAAGTTCTTGCTGCTACCGCCTGTGCCTTTAAAGCTTCTAAAGAAAATTCTGCTGGTACTTCAGATGCCACAACGCCTTTTACATATTCCTCCAAAGGAATTTCCTGTGCTTTATTTTCTTTTGTTATATACACATTTATTTTTACATTTTCCTTATTAAACACCACATCACTGGATTTAATAAGAAATTTAGGCATTGACTTTCCAACCTTATTACTAACTTCATCTATTTCTAATACAAATATAGATAACACTATAGCCAACACTATCCCAACAAATATCAGTAATAAAAGTTTTTTTAAATGTATTGATCCATTAATATTTTTCATATAAGTATCTCTCCTTACTTTTACCCAGTATATAGTCGCTTGCGGAATTCCGCAAGCGTTGATTCGCCTAACTTTTTAGCCGTTAGGC
>NZ_JIBU02000115.1 GCF_000633595.2 Clostridium drakei
TGTAGCTTTAGACGCTCTTGCAACTGATATTGAAGAACAAACTGTTTTTAAAGTAAAGATCTAAAAATAAGCTATGGTGCTGGAAAGAATAAACCAGGACTAATAAGTAGTATATTTATTCTTTGAAGTGTTTTCTAATTAAGATATGATATATAAAAAAACAACCTAAAATTTGTGCAAAGAAGGTGCAATATGAATAATATTTATGATGTTATTATAATCGGTTCCGGTCCTGCAGGGCTTTCTGCAGCTATATACTCAGCGAGAGCTAGACTAAAAACTTTGATACTGGAGAGAGTCAAAGTAGGCGGACAAATTGTAATC
>NZ_JIBU02000116.1 GCF_000633595.2 Clostridium drakei
CTTCTTCGGCTTCTGGTGCCAAGGCATTCACCATGCGCCCTTTGTAGCTTGACCATTCATTTGAAAATTATTTTTCAACAATCTTCTTAGTTAAAATCTACAAAAGTTTTTTTACTTATATAATAANNTACTTATATAATAAGTAGTTTTACCTTTAGCTTTACTTTTATTTAAAAGTTATATTCACTATGCAATTTTCAAAGGACAATTTGGTGGGCTTAAATGGACTCGAACCATCGACCTCACGCTTATCAGGCGTGCGCTCTAACCAGCTGAGCTATAAGCCCTTAGTTTGAGGTGATGTATCTTAGACTCATTTGATCCAGTTCAATTTAAACAGCTTACGCTGTTTACACCAGATATTAAAGATCGAATAAGATCTTCAATCCCTCAAAATTAAACAGAGCTATTAAATAAGCTTTCAAAGTAGAATTACCTACTTCGTCGACTCCTTAGAAAGGAGGTGATCCAGCCGCAGGT
>NZ_JIBU02000117.1 GCF_000633595.2 Clostridium drakei
TACTGGGGCTACCGGACTTCAAGGTATTACCGGTCCTACTGGAGCTACTGGACTTCAAGGTGCTACTGGTCCTACTGGAGTACAAGGTGTCACTGGGCCTACTGGGGCTGATGGTGTTACTGGACCTACTGGCCCTCAAGGCATTACCGGAGCTACTGGACTTCAAGGTGTCACTGGAGCTACCGGACTCCAAGGGGTAACTGGTGCTACTGGAGCTGACGGTGTTACCGGGCCTACTGGCGCTCAAGGCATTACCGGAGCTACCGGACTTCAAGGTGTCACTGGGCCTACTGGGGCTGATGGTGCTACCGGAGCTACTGGACTTCAAGGTGTCACTGGAGTCCAAGGGGTAACTGGTGCTACTGGAGCTGACGGTGTTACCGGTCCTACTGGCGCTCAAG
>NZ_JIBU02000118.1 GCF_000633595.2 Clostridium drakei
CACAGATTTTGCAACTCATCCCGGTCTATCAACTCAACGCCAAGTCGTAACGCCCGCGCCTTAACTTCAGAGGTAATGACCTGCCCCCACGATTAGATACAACACTCAGTTAGTAACGTCGGAATCTTCATTCTCAGAATGACCCTTTCTCCAGCCCGCTGCAAATTCAGACGGTGTCTGATAATTCAGCGTGGAGTGCGGGCGGCATTCGTTATAATCCTGCCGCCAGTCATTAATAATTTTCCTGGCATGAACGATATCGCTGAACCAGTGCTCATTCAAACATTCATCGCGAAATCGTCCGTTAAAGCTCTCAATAAATCCGTTCTGCGTTGGCTTGCCCGGCTGGATTAAGCGCAACTCAACACCATGCTCAAAGGCCCATTGATCCAGTGCACGGCAAGTGAACTCCGGCCCCTGGTCAGTTCTTATCGTCGCCGGATAGCCTCGAAACAGTGCAATGCTGTCCAGAATACGCGTGACCTGAACGCCTGAAATCCCAAAGGCAACAGTGACCGTCAGGCATTCCTTTGTGAAATCATCGACGCAGGTAAGACACTTGATCCTGCGACCGGTGGAAAGTGCGTCCATGACGAAATCCATCGACCAGGTCAGATTGGGCGCCGCCGGACGGAGCAGCGGCAGACGTTCTGTTGCCAGCCCTTTACGACGTCTTCTGCGTTTTACGCCCAGGCCACTGAGGTGATAAAGCCGGTACACGCGCTTATGATTAACATGAAGCCCTTCACGGCGCAGCAACTGCCAAATACGACGGTAGCCAAAACGCCTGCGCTCCAGTGCCAGCTCAGTGATGCGCCCTGATAAATGCGCATCAGCAGCCGGACGGTGAGCCTCATAGCGGCAGGTCGACAGGGATAAACCTGTAAGCCTGCAGGCACGACGTTGCGACAGACCGGTCGCATCACACATCAACATCACGGCTTCCCGCTTCTGGTCTGTCGTCAGTACTTTCGCCCAAGAGCCACCTGAAGCGCCTCTTTATCCAGCATGGCTTCGGCAAGCAGCTTCTTGAGTCTGGTGTTCTCTTCCTCAAGCGACTTCAGGCGCTTAACTTCAGGCACCTCCATACCGCCATACTTCTTACGCCAGGTGTAAAACGTGGCATCGGAAATGGCATGCTTGCGGCAGAGTTCACGGGCGGGTACCCCAGCTTCGGCTTCGCGGAGAATACTGATGATCTGTTCGTCGGAAAAACGCTTCTTCATGGGGATGTCCTCATGTGGCTTATGAAGACATTACTAACATCGGGGTGTACTAATCAACGGGGAGCAGGTCACAATATTGAAGTACGTACAGCACTATTCCAGTCGGTGAATGCAATTGCGGTGATGCTCGCTGGGGGTGTACTGGCC
>NZ_JIBU02000119.1 GCF_000633595.2 Clostridium drakei
CGTTTCCAAGTATAACGAGTTAGTCGTCAAGCACAACAAAGTTGTGGAGCGGAACGAAGAGCTTCAGGAAGTAATCAAAGATTTTCAAGAAATTCCAATCATCGAAAGATGCCTTGCAATAATCCGCAGTTTCGTTTTCCATATCTGCGGCCGCTTTGACGCAGACGATAGGAGGTTGTTGTCTTTCGTCATGCAAGGCAATGAAGATGCAGCCAAGAGCCTAAGAAATGCAGCCTTCAATTTGGGCGGAGTGATATGTCAGTATCAATATGGCAGCAGATGGGACCAAGCGGAAAGGGAATTAAGAAACATTGCCAATGGTGTGAGGGAAGAGGAACAGCAACAGCGAAACAGGGGACTAAGAAGATAGCCCCCTACAAATCCAAATTCTTGATTATATCCTTCAGCACGTTCACCTTGACTGTAGAAT
>NZ_JIBU02000120.1 GCF_000633595.2 Clostridium drakei
ACTGAGACACGGTCCAGACTCCTACGGGAGGCAGCAGTGGGGAATATTGCACAATGGGCGCAAGCCTGATGCAGCCATGCCGCGTGTATGAAGAAGGCCTTCGGGTTGTAAAGTACTTTCAGCGGGGAGGAAGGGAGTAAAGTTAATACCTTTGCTCATTGACGTTACCCGCAGAAGAAGCACCGGCTAACTCCGTGCCAGCAGCCGCGGTAATACGGAGGGTGCAAGCGTTAATCGGAATTACTGGGCGTAAAGCGCACGCAGGCGGTTTGTTAAGTCAGATGTGAAATCCCCGGGCTCAACCTGGGAACTGCATCTGATACTGGCAAGCTTGAGTCTCGTAGAGGGGGGTAGAATTCCAGGTGTAGCGGTGAAATGCGTAGAGATCTGGAGGAATACCGGTGGCGAAGGCGGCCCCCTGGACGAAGACTGACGCTCAGGTG
>NZ_JIBU02000121.1:0-196 GCF_000633595.2 Clostridium drakei
CATAACGCAAAAAGAGAGATGAGATTGAGGCTGGGAAAAGTTACTGTATCCGACTTTTTTTCTTCTCCCCCTTTTCCTCCCCCTCTTCTCCCCTTTCTTCTCTCTTCTCTCCCCCTTCTTTTCTTCTCCCCCCTTCCTCTTTTTCTCTCTTCCCTTCCTCCTCCTTTCCCCCTTTCTTCTCTTTCTTCTTCTTCTC
>NZ_JIBU02000121.1:226-453 GCF_000633595.2 Clostridium drakei
AGAAAAGAAAGAGGAGGGAAAAAAAGGAAGAGGGGGAGGAGGAGAAGGGGAGGAAGAGGAGGGGAAAGGGAGGAAAGGAAGGGGGGAGAGAGGAGGAAAAGGGGGGGAAGGGGAGAGAGGAGAGGGGGGAAAGGGGAAAAGAGAGGGGAGGAAGAGAGGAGGAAGAGGAGGGTAAAACAAGAAGAGGTAAGAAATCATGAGTCAAGTTACTGAACAATCCGTACGTG
>NZ_JIBU02000122.1:0-151 GCF_000633595.2 Clostridium drakei
AATTCATACGTTCAACCTGCGGTACGTGCTAGAGCGCGACCAACAGGGACGTCGCTAACAGTTTAAAATATACAGTTTGTGATAAAGCTATACGTGTTCATGTAGACAATAAATACAAATCGTTATTTGAGCAGACCATCCAAAATGGGGG
>NZ_JIBU02000122.1:171-320 GCF_000633595.2 Clostridium drakei
CAGACAAGCCCGTCAGGGCGCGTCAGCGGGTGTTGGCGGGTGTCGGGGCTGGCTTAACTATGCGGCATCAGAGCAGATTGTACTGAGAGTGCACCATAAAATTGTAAACGTTAATATTTTGTTAAAATTCGCGTTAAAATTCGCGAATT